>NZ_JACVED010000013.1:0-305773 GCF_015355715.1 Nocardia sp. XZ_19_369
ACAACCGCCAACGACGACACTCCAGTCTCGGCTGGCTCACCCCATCGGAGTTCGAGAAGACCAACCGCCATCTACAATCGGTCTCCTGATTCTCGTGACCCGGCGGACAAGAACCCGGGACAGCCCACGGCGAACTGAACGCTGCCGTGACAAGTTTTGGGCACCTGCTTGACGACAGCGTAAAGGTGAATGGACCCGATGATGTCGAGGTCTTCCTCATCCGAGGCAGCTTGGCGCATTGGCGTGGCAGTAGCGGCGATCCTGGTGAAGCGGTTCGAGAATTCGAGAGCCTACTGGAGGATTGCGTACGGGTTTTGGGGCCCGACCACCCGGATACGCTCGACGTCCGTGACGACCTGGCGGACTGGCGAGGCGAGAGTGGAGACTCCGTCGCGGCGGTCGCTGAGTACGAGGAATTGCTGGCGGACAGTTTGAGGGTGTTAGGGCCAGATGATCTTGATACTCTCGCAACTCGGCGCAACCTGTCGTACTGGCGGGGGGCGAGCGGGGATCGGGCTGGAGCAATTCAAGGATTGGAACTGGCGCTCGCCGACTGCGTTCGGGTACTTGGACCCGACGCCACGCTTACTTTGAACACTCGTCAGAACCTCGCGAACCTGCGTGCGCACGAAGGGCATCTCGAGGAGGCTGTGCGTGAATTCGAGTCACTGCTGAGTGATCTTCCGCGTCTGATCGGACCGGACCACCTCGATACTCTCGCAGCACGGGGCAACCTCGCCGCATGGCGAGGCGCAGGTGGGGATCTGGCCGGCGCGGTGTCTGGCTATAAGGAGCTACTTGCAGATCGGCTACGGGTTCAGGGACCCGATCATCCCGACACACTCCGTGCACGTCACAACCTTGCATCGTGGTGTGGACGGAGTGGAGATGTGGCGGCGGCAGTCACCGGTTTTTCGGACTTACTGGCGGACCGGTTGCGGTTGGTAGGGCCGGATCATCCCGACGTCCTTGCTACTGAGGAACAGCTTGCGCATTGGAAAGCCAAACAAGTATTGCCATCTGCTGATTAAGACGTAGGCGGCGAGCCGTTACCGTGCGAGCCGTTGCCGCGCTCCTGATATTTCCGTAGCACCGCGAGCTGCCTGCGCTCCTCCGCGTGATCGGCCTCGTGATTGCGCTCGGACTCCTGCCACGGATCGGGCCGGAAGAAGCTGCCGGTGCCCGGCTTACCCGCCGCACCGAGCTTGCTCATCTTCTTCGGTACCGGCGCGCCCTGGTATGGCAGCGGGATCGGGTGGCCGTGCTCGTCCACCGGGCCGAGCGGCTGGTGGATCTCGATGTACTCGCCGTGCGGTAGCCGCCGGACCACCCCGGTCTCCACGCCGTGCTCCAGCACCTCCCGATCGGAGCGCTGCAGGCCCAAGCAGATCCGGTAGGCCGCGAAGTAGGCCAGCGGCGGCACGAGCAGGATGCCGATCCGGCCGATCCAGGTCGTCGCGTTCAAAGAGATGTCGAACTTGTAGGCCACGATGTCGTTCACGCAGGACAGCGTGAGCACGACATAGAACGCGATCGACATCGCGCCGATCGCGGTGCGCACCGGAACATCTCGCGGTCGCTGCAGCAGGTTGTGCTGGACGATGTCGCCGGTGAGCCGTTTCTCGATCCACGGATAGGCGATCAGCACCGTGAACACCAAGCCCATGATCAGCGCGCCCCATACCGGCGCAGGCACCGTGTAGCGGCCCAGATACAGCTCCCACGGCGGGATGAGGCGCATCATGCCGTCGGTCCACATCATGTAGAAGTCCGGCTGTGAACCCGCGGAGATCTGCGAGGGGTTGTAGGGACCCATGTTCCAGATCGGGTTGATCTGCAACAGGCCGCTCATGATCGCGACGATGCCGAGAGTGAATGCGAAGAAGGCACCCTGGTCCAGCGAGAACACCGGCACGATGCGCGCGCCGACCACGTTCTGCTCGGTCCGGCCCGGGCCGGGGAACTGGGTGTGTTTCTGGTACCAGACCAGCGCGATGTGGGCCGCGATCAGCGCGAGCATGATGCCGGGGAACAGCAGCACGTGCGCGATGAACAGGCGCGGAATGATGATGGTGCCCGGATAGTCGCCGCCGAACATCAGCCAGTGCAGCCAGGTGCCGATGATCGGCATGCCGAGGGTGATGGAGGAGAACGCCGCCCGCAGGCCGGTGCCGGACAGCAGATCGTCGGGCAGCGAGTAGCCGAAGTAACCCTCGAACATGGCCAGGATCAGCAGCAGCGAGCCGATCACCCAGTTCGCCTCACGCGGCTTGCGGAACGCGCCGGTGAAGAACACCCGGAACAGGTGCACGATGATCGACGCCGCGAAAAGCAGTGCGGCCCAATGGTGTACCTGTCGCACGAAGAGTCCGCCACGCACCTCGAACGAGATGTTCAGCGCCGTCTCGTAGGCCCGCGACATGGTCACGCCGCGCAACGGCTGATAGGACCCGTTGTAGACGACCTCGGTCATCGACGGGTCGAAGTACAAGGTCAGGTACACACCGGACAGCAACAGGATGACGAAGCTGTACAGCGCGATCTCACCGAGCAGAAACGACCAGTGCGTCGGGAAGACCTTGTTGATCGAGCGCTTGAGGAAATTGGCGGCCTGATATCGCTCGTCGGCGGAGTTCGCCTGCGCGCTGACCTTGCGACCGACTCGAGTTGCCATGGTCGACACCCCGCCCCTGGAGAGTGGTATGCGTTCTACTACAGACGGTAGCAGGTAGTCCGGCTGTAATCGATAGATTTTCGCCGATCTACTTGCAGATCAAGATCATTCGCGGATGGCGGCGGGTGCGAGATGGGTCGTGATCCGGCGCCGCTACGTCCCGTTCGGCGCCGGGCACCGGGGCTGCTGCCAGGTTCGATACTGTCGGAGGGTGAGCTCGATGGCGGCGCAGGATGCGACGATGTATTGGCTGTCGGGCCGCACCCGCAACGATTTGTTCCTGCTGTACTGCTTCGCGGACAGTGGGCGGCCGTCCGCTGAACTGCGCGCCTTCGTTGCCGAGCGCAGCGCGCGCATCCCCGATCTGCGGGTCCGGGCGCGTGCCGTGCCGGGGGATCTCGACTATCCGTCATGGGTGCCGTGTGAGTTCGCCGACGATCAGTTCGTCGAACATGCGCTGGCCGAACCGGATTGGGCGCACTTGCAGGCGGCGGTCGGTGCGGTGGTCGGGACCGGTGTGGATGCGGCGGTCCGGCCGTGGCGGTTGCATGTGTTTCGCGGCATCGCCGATGCGCCCGGGAGTCAGTCGGGGCCCGCGCTCGTAGTGGTGTTGCAGATGTCGCACGCGCTTGCCGACGGTCGGCGTGCTGCTCGGATTGCGCGGGCTTTATTCAACGAGGAAGACGACGCCGCTTCGAAAACTGTTGGGGGAGCGGCCCCAGCGAATCGGCTGTCCGGCGCCGACATGGCAGCGGCGGTCGACGTGAAGTCGTGGTCCGACCCGCGGGATGCGGCGGTGCGCTCCGCCCCTGTTGCCGCAGCGGTGACGTGGGCACGGTCGGTCGAGGAACGGATTTCCGAGCAGCCGCCGATTGCCGTGGCGCTCGCCTTGGCACAGCTGCCGATTCGCCTGGCCAGGACGGTAATTCGCGGGTATCTGGCGTTTCGGGCGCAGCGGGAACTCGCCGAGCTCACCACGGCGGGGGAGCTGCCACCACCTGGACCCGACTTCCCATCCAGCCTGATCAACCGGGCCGGACCGACCACGGACTCGGCCCATCAGGTGCGGCTGATCGTGTGTGCGGCAACAGAATTGCGCGTTCCGGGACGGACCGTGACGGTTGTCGTGCTGACCGCCGTGTCGCTCGCGCTCGCCCGTTACCTGAAAGGTCGGGGCGCGTCGGTCGAGCGGCTCGGCGCGCAGGTGCCGATGGCACTGGATGCCGAGGCAGCGCACGCGCGCAACAACTATCGCAGCCTCAGCGTCGACCTGTTCATCGATGAACCCGAGCTCCGTCGCCGCGCCGACAAGATCGCTGCCACGCTGGCCGACCGTCGCCGCCGGGCACAGCATCCGCTACTGACAGCTCAGGATCGGGTCACCGCTGTTGTTCCCGCGCCGCTGCTCCGCCGCGACATCGCCCGCTACCCGCTGGATACGGTGCCCGACTCCATCGCCGGTCACACCGTGGTCTCCAGCGTCCACCGCGGTCCGGCGGACCTCGCCTTCGGTGGCGGTCCGGTCCGTTTCACCGGGGGTTTTCCGGCCGTCGGTGCGGTCATGCGGCTGACGCACGGCGTCCACGGACTCGGCGAGACCGTCACGATCTCGCTGCATGCCGATGCCGAGATCCTGCCGGATATCGACGCTTACGCCGAGCTGTTGCGCGCCGCGTTGTCGGAAACAGTGCACAGCTTGAAGTGATTGCACCACAGCGCAATTCGACCTGTGGATAACTCGAGTGACCGGCAGTTCTAGTTGTTCGGCTTGCGCCACACCAGTGCGTACCGCCAGTAGACGAGCCGCCGAACTCGTGCACCGTGCAGCAGCGCGGCCGCCTGCTGCCGCACCTGACGAGTTGTCAGCGGCGGATCCAGCACCACCGGCATGTCGCCGTGGTTCTGTCCTTTCGCATACCAGTTGCCGCGACCTAGTGTGCGGAGCACAGCGAAGCCGATCGCGAGCACCCGCTGACCGACCGCCGCCAAGAGTTCGACCGGGAGCTCCCGCGGGAGATCGGCGCGCGGCAGCGCGATGACCGCGAGTACCCCGCCGGGTCGCAGCGCCGCGGCCAACACCGGCAACGCCTCGTCGAGCGGCATATGGTGCAGCGTGCTGATCGACACGATCGCGTCGTAGGCGTTCGCGGGCAGCGGGTGCTCGAGGACGTCACCCAAGAGGCAGGTCACATTGTCGGGCGTCGTCTGCTTCGCGGCGTCGATCATCACCGGCGACCGATCGAGGGCATCCACCTGGTCGGCATGCCGCGCCAGTTCGACTGCGAAGGCTCCCGCCCCACAGCCGACATCCAGCACCCGCGCGCACGGTTTCGGCAGCTGCCGCACGAGAAACCGGTGGTAGAAGCTGTTGTGATCCCATTCGAGTCCGAACATCAATCCCCACTCTGCCACAGGTTTTCGGAGTGTCAGTCGAGCGCCAGCTTCGCCGTGACAGTGCTGCCGTCGACCGTCGATGCCGCCGCGTCGAGCAGCTTGCGCGCTGCCGAATTGTCGACGGTGGTGGTGGCCACGACTTGGTGTGCGCCGATCTCCGCGGCGAGTGCCCGTAGCTGTTCGGCAACGGCGCGGCCGACCCCACGCCCACGATCCGAGCGGCCGATCCACACCCCCGCCTCTGGTCCGTCCTCGCCGGGTTGCAATCGGGCGGCGCCCACGATCCGATCACCCACCGCGATCACGTATGTGTACTCCACGGGGTCTTCCGCCCGCAGCGCCCGCCCGCGATGAAAGTCCAGAAATGCCTGCCGGCGGGCCGCATTCCAGCCCGGCTCGCCGTCCACCGGCGGCATCACTTCCAGCGGATCCGCATCGGCAACCGCCGCGTCGAGCAGCAACGTGAGGTTGCCTTCCGTCAGCGGCTCGAGCCTGACCGGTTCCGTATTCCTGTGCACGGCGTCGAGCCTGGTCGACTGGCCAGGCGCTGGTCAACGGAATTCCGCTGTGGTAGCAGGAAGTCGCCGTGCCTGGTGGCATGACTGCCCGCTTCCAGCGCGTCCGAGCCAGCGCATTCGGCCGTCCTTCATAGCAAATGTGCAGGTTACGATGGCCGAACGACGGGCACGGTCGAACCGGGTGGTCAACCTGACCGCGTAGGTGCGTCGGGATCGGCAGCGCATCGATCGAGCGAATGTGGTCGGGGACTCGACGTCTGAGAGGACGGGATGCTGCGCGCTGGTGAGGTTTTCGCCGGATACGTGATCGAGCGCCAGCTCGGTCGCGGCGGGATGGGGTCGGTGTATCTGGCGCGGCACCCGCGCTTGCCTCGGCGAATCGCGTTGAAGCTGCTCAGCACGGAACTGCACACCAACGACGAGATGCGAGCCCGGTTCGAACGAGAGGCGGAACTGGTCGCGCGACTGGACCATCCGAACATCGTCGCGGTGTACGACCGCGGGGTCGACGACGGTATCCGGTGGATCTCGATGCAGTGCGTCGACGGCACCGACGCCGGAGCCCTCGATCCGCGCTCGGTGGATCCGCAACGCGCGGTGGACATCATCGCCGAGACGGCCAAAGCCCTCGACTACGCGCACGCCGTCGGCGTCCTGCACCGCGACGTCAAACCGGCCAACATCCTGCTGGCCCACCCGACCGCAGGCCAGGACGAGCGAGTCCTGTTGACAGACTTCGGCATCGCTCGCCTGCGCGACGACGCACACCAGCTGACCCGAACCGGAATGTTCGCCGCCACCCTGGCCTACGCCTCGCCCGAACAGCTGTCCGCCACGTCCGTCGACCACCGCTCCGACCAGTACGCCTTGGCCTGCACCCTCTTCTGGCTGCTGTCCGGCACCGCACCCTTCACCGCCGACAACCCGGCCGCAATAATCGCCGGCCACCTCCACCAACCCCCACCGTCGATACACACCCGCAACCCCAACTTGCCGCCCGCCATGGACGCGGTACTGACAAAGGCCCTGGCCAAGCAACCCGCAGACCGATTCGACTCCTGTTCGGAACTCGCCACCGCAGCGCGCCGAGCACTGACCGGTGTACCCGGGGGAGCAACCGGTACGAAGTCCGGCCCGGAGAGTCAACCGCCGAGTGTTCAAGCATCGGCCGGCCACGCACCACCTACCGTGCCGCAGCCGTGGGCACCTCCGGGCGGACGGCAAGCGAAACCGAGTGAGGGCACGCAGGAACCAGTGCCGGACGAGCACGCGCGGCGGGGCGAATCAGCGGAACCGCTCACTCCGAGCATGCGGACTCGGCAGGCCGAGTCGGGTGTATCCGCCCAAGGTTCGGCCGCGACTGAGCGAGCCGCGCAGTCGGCGTTCGGCGAATCCGCACAACGCCTGGCACCTGGCGAGCGCACACGGCAGGGCCAGTCGAGCGACGTGGGCACAGGCGCGGCGCCGGGCGAGCCCACCCAGCGGGAACAGCCGGGCGGTCTTGCCTCAGGTCTCGCGGAGGGCGAGCGGACTCGGCAGCAGGAGCGAACCAATACCCGCCGGGGAGCGGCGTTCAGTGAGCGCATCTCACCGGCGGCGGACCAGCGCGAGCAGCGGGCGGGAGTGCGGGAGGGTGCGTCTGGGACTGATCTGGCACGGCGTCCCGGTCGGACCGCGCGCAATGCCGGGCTCGCGGGGGCGGCGGTGGTTGCCGTGGCAGCGGTTGTGGCGGGGATTCTTTGGGCGAATGCGGGATCGTTTTCGAATGGTCCGGCCTCGTCCGGGCCCGGTGTGACGCAGACGATCGATTGGTCGGGTGCCATTGCTCCCGGGACCGCTGGTGCACCTCGAGGCGTCGAGCCGCTGATTCAGATCGATGCGCTGGGTAAGGAAGTCGGCAAGCCCGGTGCCGCCAGTACTCCGGCTGGGGATGGCAAGGCCAGGTGTGCGCCCGTAACCATCGCCACGACAGCCGTTTTCACCGGTCCGAACGCGGGCGCAGGTCGCAGTGCTGACGGTGGCGTGAAGCTGGCCATCGATCAGTTCACGAAGGCGAACCCGGGATGCCCTGTCGCACTGCGTGAATTCGATATCGCGGGCGGCGCGCAGGCGGCTGCGGGAGTGGCCGCGCAAATCGTGAACGACCCGTCGATCGTCGCGTTGATCGGCCCGGTGTTCTCCGCCGAAACCCAAGCCGCTGGACAGATTTTCGATAAAGCGGGCCTGCCGTTCCTGACCCCGTCGGCCACCGATCCCGCACTATCCACCAATGGGTGGCGCACATTCTTCCGGGGTTTGGCCGCCGACGATGCCCAAGGTACCGCTCTGGCGAAGTACCTGGTCAACACGGCTCGCTTCCGCAAGATCTGTGTCATCCAGGACAAGAACGGTTACGGCAGAAGCCTGGCGGGCAGCGCCGTATCCAGCCTCGGTTCCGCGGCCTCGCCGAACTGCGCTGCGGACATCGCACAGGGAGACCGCGACTTCACCACGCTGGCAGCCGATGTCGTAGCCGCTGAGCCGGACGCGATCTTCTACTCCGGCTTCTACGAAGAGGCGGCCACGCTCCTCCAGCAGCTCAGACGAGCAGGTGTAACCGCCCCCTTCGTCTCCGCGGAAAGCACGGTCACGCCGGATTTCGTTGCCCAGGCAGGTGATTCGGCCGCGGGCGCGATCCTGTCCTGCTCGTGCGGCCCTGTCGTCGCCCAGTTCGCCAGTGACTACCAGACTCTCAACGGCCACGCTCCAGGCCCGAGCTCCGCCGAAGCCTATGACCTCACGACGATCGTTCTGAAGGGGATCGCCGACGGTCACACGAACCGCGCCGACCTGGTCGACTACCTGCGCAGTTATGACGGCACCGGCCTCGCCCGCGCCTACCGCTGGTCCACCACCGGCGAACTCGCCGCTCCCCATACTTGGCTCTACAAGGTCAATTGACCAGCTGGGTGACTTCGCGTCACTGCTTGATGAACTCGAGCAGATCGCCGGTGAGCTGCTCGCGGTGCGTCAGGTGCAGCCCGTGCGGACCGTTGTCGTACACCTTCAAACGACTGTCCGGGATCAGTGCCGCCGTCTGCCGCCCACACAACCCCACCGGGTTGAACGCATCCGCTTCGCCATGGATCACCAACGCCGGTACATCGATTCGCCGTAGATCGTCGCGATGATCGGTCTCGGTCACCGGGTGCGCCAGGCTCATCATGGCTCGCACCGACACCGAATGAGTGTCTGCCACACTCCATTCGAGCAGGTCACGGGAGATCTCGTTGCCCGGCAGTCCTACCCCGAAGAACGGCTCGGACACCTCACGCACCCACCGCGGAAAGTCGATGGGCCACAACGCATGCATCTGCTCGAGCTCAGCGGCCTCGAAACCATCCGGGTTGTCCGGCGTCTTCAGCATCAAGGGCAGCGCCGAGGAGACGAGCACGATCTTGGCGATCCGCTCGGATCCTTGCCGCGCCAGGTAGCGCACGATCTCCGGCGTTCCGGTGGAGTGCCCCACCAAGGTGACACCGCGCAGGTCGAGCCGTTCCAGCACGGCCGCGAGGTCGTCGGCCAGTGTGTCGAAATCGTATCCATCCCAAGGCTGATCGGACCGCCCGTGCCCGCGCCGGTCGTATGCCACGCACCGCAACCCCTGCTCGGCGAGCGGAATCATCTGGTACTGCCACATCGCGGAACTCAACGACCAGCTGTGCGTGAACACCACCGGCGCCCCCGAACCCCAATCCTTGTAGAACAGCTGCACATCGTCGCCGGTGGTGATGTAGAGCATGTCGGTAAGCCTCCTGGTCCGCACCGAGTCGATCTCAGTCCGTCAAGTATCGAAACCTCGCTGACCAGAAGCGATTACCTGCGAGGTAATGATTTCCGCGCACCGATGAATTCGGGTCCGCTTCCTCGTCTCGACAAGAGAGGCGCACGACGCGTGCGCGACCAGAGGAGACCGTCATGATCGACCTGAAGCCGGCCTGCGACACCATGATCGAGCTGCTGCTCGGCACCTCCGACGATCAGCTCGCCCGCCCCACCCCGTGCAGCGAGTACAACGTCGCCCAACTCATCGATCACATCGACGAGGTAGCGCAGGCGTTCGCCGCCATCGCACGGAAGGACACCGGCGAAGCCGCAGCACCGGATGGCGGTGCCGACCACCGCCGCACCGGTGCCGTCTCGGTCCGTCTCCTCGACCAGGCTTGGGGCGACCCGGCAGCCTGGCAAGGCGCCACCGAACTCAGGGCGGGACTGGAACTGCCGAACGAGCTGTGGGGCAAGATCGCGCTGACCGAGATGGTGGTGCACGGCTGGGATCTCGCGGTGGCCACCGGCCGCCCCTTTGCCCTGCCCACAGCGACACTGCAGGCTTGTTTCGACCACGTCGCCGACTTCGTCCCGAACGCTCCCGTCCCCGAACTGTGGGGTCCCGCCGTCCAGACATCCGACAATGCCCCGTTGATCGATCGCACAGTCGCCATCACCGGCCGCAACCCCCGGTGGGCGGAGACAGCCCTGCGCGGGTAACCGAAGTTTCTGCGCAAACACCGGACAGCATCGGTCTATTCCCTGATAGCCCAGCATATTTGCACGCCGTAGCGCCTTGCCACATCGAGAGAGACTTTGTCGCAATGCTGCTACCGTGAGTGCGCCGTCATGTTCCGGACGGCTGCCAGGACAGCCCGGATTCGCTCGCCGAAATCCCGCGTCCTGCAGGGACTGTGAGGGGGGCACGGTGAATTTACAGTCGCCGCACTGCGTTCCGGTCCTCGACGTGCATCCCGTCACCGCGGTCACCTATGGTCGGTTGGGTCCCGATACACCTCCGACCATTCCTGATGCACGTGACCGAGGCACGTGCCCGCGCTCACACCGTCTGGAGTCTCGTCTTTGACCACGCCGCCCTTCACCGTGTCCGATACCGCCACACCGGGGGTCTGCCCGGTCCAGCACGGCTCACCGATCGATACCGATGGCCCCCGCGTGCGGCTGCACACCGCGGAGTTCGCCGCCGACCCGCATCGCGCCTACGCCGACATGCGCCGGAAGTACGGCTCGCTGGTGCCGATCGAGCTGGCCCCCGGCGTGCCCGCCACCCTGGTAGTCGGCTATCAGGCGGCGCTGCGAATCCTCAACGACCCTGAGCACTTTCCGGCGGACCCACGGACCTGGCAGCAGCACATCCCCGACGACTCACCCGTCAAGCCGATGATGGAGTGGTACCCGAACGCCTTGCGCAACAGCGGTTCCGCACACGCGCGCTATCGACAGGCCTACACCGCCGCCATCGACGGAATCGACCTGCACGCCCTGCATTTGACCGTCGAGAAGATCGCCGTCCCGCTGATCAACAGTTTCTGCGAGGAAGGCTCCGCCGACCTGGTGACCCAGTACGCGTTCCCGCTGGTGTTCGAGGTGCTGAACCAAATGGTCGGCTGCTCGGCCGAACTGGGTCAGCGGGTCGCCACCGGTATGGCCGCGCTGTTCGACACCGTCAACGCCGCCCAGGGCATGCAGATGCTCAGCGAGGCCCTGCTGGAGCTGATCGGTCTGCGGCGCGCGGACCCCGGCGACGACGTCACCTCCCGACTAGCGCACCACCCGGCCGGCCTGGACGACACCGAAATGCTGTGCCAGCTGATCAGCTTCTACGGCGCGGGCATCGAACCGCAGCAGAACCTGATCATCAACACCCTGCTGCTGATGGTCACCGACGACCGCTTCGGCGGCGACGTGCTCGGCGGCAGCATGTCCACCCGCGACGCGCTCGACGAGGTCCTGTTCAACGACCCGCCGATGGCGAACTTCTGCACCTCCTACCCGCGCCAGCCGATCCTGATCGACAACAACTGGCTGCCCGCGCACCAGCCGGTGCTCATCAGTCTCGCGGGCTGCAACAACGATCCCGAGATCCGCGGCGGTGATCGCACCGGAAACCGCTCGCACCTGGCGTGGGCCGCCGGGCCGCATGCCTGCCCGGCCAAGTCCGTCGCCTACATGGTCGTGCAGGACGCGATCGATCAGCTACTCGACGCGCTCCCCGAAATGGAACTGGCCGTCGGGGTGGACGAATTGGTCTGGCGGCCAGGGCCGTTCCACCGTGCGGTCGCGGCATTGCCGGTCGTCTTCCCCAAGTCCCCTCCGTTGAACATGGTGTAAAAGGAGCGTCCGATGGAGCATGAACCGATAGTGCTGGACACGACCGGTGCCGACATCCAAGGCGAGTCCGCGCGCATCCGCGCGCGTGGGCCCGTCACCCTGGTGGAGTTACCCGGCGGCGTGCCCGCGTGGTCGGCCACCGATGCCGCCGTGCTCAAGAGCCTCCTTGCCGACCCGCGCGTGTCCAAGGATCCACGGCAGCACTGGTCTGCGTTCATCAACGGCGAGATCACCGAAGCCTGGCCGTTGTTGCCCTGGGTCGCGGTGGACAACATGTTCACCGCCTACGGTGCCGACCATCGACGACTCCGCAAGCTGGTCTCGCCCGCGTTCACGCACCGCCGCACCACGGCGCTGCGGCCGCGGATCGAGGCGATCACCGAGAACCTGCTGAACGCGCTGGCAGCCACTCTGCCGGGCGAATCGGTAGACCTGCGTGCGGGTTTCGCCTACCCGGTGCCGATCCAGGTGATCACCGAGATGATGGGCGTGCCGGAACATCTGGGCGCCGCCATCCACAAATGTGTCGACGGATTCTTCGATACCTCGTTCACGCCCGAGCAGGCGCAAGCCAACTATCTCGAGATGTACCGGCTGATCAGCGAACTCGTCGCCTACCGCACCGAGACGCCCGGTGACGACGTCGCCAGCGTGCTGATCGCGACCCAGGACGAGGACGGCGCACAGCTGGCCGAGAAGGAACTCGTCGACACCTTGATGCTGGTCATCAACGCGGGTCACGAGACCACCGTCAACCTGCTCGACCAGGCGATCTTCGCGCTGTTGACCCACCCTGAACAACGCGCCGATGTGGTCGAAGGCCGGGTGCCCTGGTCGGACGTGGTGGAAGAGACGCTGCGCTACGAGGCGCCCGTCGCGCACCTGCCGTTGCGCTACGCCGTCGACGACATCGAGATCGGCGATATCCGGATTCCCAAGGGGGAGGCCATTCTTGCCTCCTACGCCGGTGCCGGACGGGATCCGAACCTGCACGGTCCAACCGCCGACCGGTTCGACGTGCACCGCACCAACAAGGACCATCTCTCCTTCGGCCACGGCGCGCACCACTGCATCGGCGCCCCGCTGGCCCGCCTCGAAGCGGCGATCGCGCTGCCCGCCTTGTTCGAGCGTTTCCCGGACCTGAGGTTGGCAGTGGATCCGGCAGAGTTGCAGCCGGTCGGCAGCTTCGTCTCCAACGGGCACCGCCGACTGCCGGTGTATTTGACGAAGTAGGTTGCTGTGCGTGGGGTGTCGTCCGGCGGCACCCCACGTTCGCGCAGGATCAGGAGAAGGTAGCGAGCAACTGCGCGTCCAGCGTGCGCAGATAGTCGCGGCCGAAGGGGCCGTTCTCGAGACCGGTCACCAGTTCATTCGGTAGATCCTGTTCGATCTGCGGCGAACGGGATCCGGCGGCCAGGGCGATGGCCGCGACGGTGTCCACGTCGCCGGTGAAAGCCACTGCGGTGCGCAGGATTTGGCTGAGACTGCGGCTCGAGGTGAGTGCGGTGAGCGCGGCGCGCACACTCATCCAGCCCTTGGATCCGACTTTGCCGTGCCACGGTTGGGTCCAGCTCGGATCGAGCCGATCGCCGATCCAGCGGGGGAGTTCGGCCACCGGCCCGAGTTGCCGGTGGCAGTAGTGCACGGCGAGCGCGGCCGCCTGGGCCGCCGCTATTCCGGCGGGAGTGTCGTGGGTGACGCGCGCCTGCACGTCCGAGTACTGCATCACCTCGCGGACGGTCGGCAGCAGTCCGATCGGCCCGGCCCGCATCGCGGAGCCGCTCTTGTCGCTGGCCGGGTCGATGCGGCGCAGCAGGTCGGCGCCGGTGTGCACGGTGTCGAGGAACTGCTGGAACCGGGTGGCGTACCCGTCGCGCGGATCACGGTGATACGCCTGCACGAAATGCTCGGCCAGCCGGGCCGGTTCCCACGGCTCGTCCGACACCAGCAGTTCCGCTACCGCCAAGGTCATTTGGGTGTCATCGGTGTAAGCGCCCGGGCGGACGCCGAGATGTGTCGGATGTTGGATATACCCGGCCAACGTGTTGTGCTCGGCGACGAGCCCCGGGTCCGCGTACTCGAACCCGGCGCCGTACGCGTCCCCCACGGCCAACTCGATCAGCATGCGATCCCCTCCCGTGGATCCGCAGGCCCTGCGGTCAGGGCTGCCCGAAAGTCCCGGATCACCTGCGATGATCGAGGCCTCGTCGATGGTGGAAGACCGCGACCCGAACATGTGGCCGAACGCCGCTATTCGGCGAGTTCGCTTGCACTTCAGGCTGTTTCGGAACTTGTCGGGTGCATACCTTACACCAGAGCCACAGTCGATTCCCCAGTCCGGCAGATGATCTCGCAGCTAGTATTGGTGCGACGGGCGACGCCGCATTCGTACCGATACGGCGGTCGGCTGCCCGCCCGTCGGTGCGACCCGCGGTCGGCATCGAACTCGGTCGAGCGGTACGGCGGACTCGAGGCCTGAGGGGGCTGGATGCTGCGCGCTGGTGAGGTCTTCGCCGGGTATGTGATCAAGCGTCGGCTGGGTCGCGGCGGCATGGGCGCGGTGTACCTGGCGCAGCACCCGCGATTGCCGCGACTGACCGCGTTGAAACTGCTCGACCCGGAACTGTATGCCGACAACGAGATTCGGGCCCGCTTCGAGCGTGAAGCGGCGCTGGTGGCGCGGTTGGACCACCCGAACATCGTGCAGGTCTACGACCGCGGCTTCGACGAGGGCCTGCTGTGGATCTCCATGCAGTACATCGACGGCGTCGACGCCGCCGGCATCCACCCGCGCACGGTGCCGCCGGAGCGGGCGGCGGAGATCATCGTCGAGACGGCGAAGGCGCTCGACTACGCCCACGCCGTCGGAGTGCTGCACCGCGATGTGAAGCCTGCCAACATCCTGCTCGCCCGCACCACCGCCGGACAGGGTGCGCGGGTGCTGCTGACCGACTTCGGTATTGCCCGACTGCGTGAGGAGTCCCGGCAGCTGACCGAAACCGGAGCGCTCGCCGCGACGCTGGCGTACGCGTCGCCGGAGCAGCTGTCGTTCACCCCGGTCGACCACCGCAGCGATCAATACTCGTTGGCGTGCAGCCTGTTCTGGCTGTTGACGGGCTCGTCGCCGTTCGCGGCGGGCAGTCCCGCCGCGATCATCGCCGGTCATCTGCAGCACGCGCCGCCGTCGGTGCGCAGCGTGCGCGAGACGTTGCCGTCCGAGGTGGACGCTGTGCTGGTCAAGGCACTGGCCAAGCAGCCCGACGAAAGATTCGCGTCGTGTACGGAATTCGCGGTCGCGGCGCAGCAAGCTTTGGCGGAGCCGCAGATACCGGCTCTGCCGCAGGCGATTTCACAGGAGCAGGACGCGCGGGCTGCGACGAAGCGGTCACTTCGTATCGGTGGGTTGGTGCTCGGGGTGGTGATCGTGTTGGTGGCCGGGTTCCTGTGGGCGAAGGGCGACCGTGCCACGACGAAGACCACCGTCCGCACCGGACCTAATGCGCAGCAGCCGATCGACTGGTCCGGTGCCGTCGCGCCAGGGACGACCACCGGACCCGCACCCTTCCGGGCGCTGACGCAGATCGATGCCGAAGGCAAGGAGGTGGTTCGGCCGAGTGCCGCGGCCAGCCCGGCCGGCGACGGCAAGGCCACCTGCGAACCGGTGACCATCGCGTCCACCGCGCCGCTCACCGGTAACAACGCCGGAACCGCGCGCGGTCTGATCGGTGGGGTGAAGCTGGCCGTCGACCAGTTCACCAGGGCGAACCCCGGCTGCCGGGTCGCCGTGCGCGAGTTCGATACCGGCGGATTCCCGCAGACCGCGGCCGATGTCGCGCGGCAGATCGTGGGCGATCCGTCGATCGTCGCCTTGGTCGGTCCGCTGTCGTCCGAAATCCGTTCCACCGGTGGCATTTTCAGTGAAGCGGGATTGCCGTTCCTCTTTCCGGGAACTACGCCCGTCGATCCGACCAGCACGGCCTGGCGCAGTCTCTTCCGCGGCGTTGCCACCGACGACGTCTATCGCCGTGCCGTGGCGAAGTACCTGCTCGACACTGCCCACTTCCGCAGGATCTGCGTCGTCCGCGATGACAGCGGGTTCGGCAAGGGGATGGCGCACGACGTCATCGCCATCCTCGGTGCCGCGGCCGACCCCGGTTGCCGGGTGGAGGTCAAGCAGGGTGAGCGTGACTTCGCCGCGGTGGTGGGCACAGTCGCCGCCGCCGCGCCGGACGCGGTGCTCTACTCCGGGTACAGCGCCGAAGCCGCCGCCTTCGCTCAACGATTGAAACAGGGCGGCGTCACAGCAGCTTTCGTCGCCACCGAAGGCGCGCTCAGCGTGGATTTCGTTGCCCAGGCGCGAGATTCGGCACAAGGCGCGACACTGACCTGCTCGTGTGGCCCGGTCGCCGGAAAGTTCTACTTCGACTTCCGCGCCTTGAACGGCCAAGGGGCGGGCTGGAACGCGGTGGAAGCCTACGATCTGGCCACCATCGCGTTGAACGGCATCGCCGCAGGCCATCGCACCCGCGCCGACCTGCTGACCTACTTGCGCGGCTACGAGGGCAACGGTCTGGCCCGCACCTACCGCTGGTCGGACAACGGCCAACTGACCGCCCCCGGAATCTGGATCTACACCATCAGCTGACCCACATCGAAATATCAACTCCTGGATCGGATTTAGCCATGAACCGAGTTATCACCACCGGGTGCATGCTGATCACCGTTGCCGCGCTGGCTGCCACCGGATGCGCGGGCGACGACGGCTCGGCGGCCCATACCGGCGACCATCATGATCATCACCACGACGCCGCCGGCGGATACCAGCCACCCGCCGCCTTCGAAGGCCTCGACCCCTGTTCGATCACCACCCCCGCCGAGGCCGCCGCCCTGTCCGGCAAACCCGATCCGCGGCCCAACCGCAACGGCGGAATGCACCCGGACATGTCGGCCGCCGCGACCATCGACACCTGCAGCTGGCTGGTCGACGGCTTCGATCCATTGGCCGTGTCGTTCCAGCTCCGGGACCAGCTGGGCGGCGTCGAGCAGGGGCAGGACGCCACCTCGAAGTGGATGTCCGAACAACTCGGTCACCCCGCCCACCTGAGCTTCGGCAAGAATCCCGTCGAAGCGGGCGTGGAAGACTGCGCCGCCTTCGTCGGCTACAGCGGCAACCGGGCCGTCACCGTGCTGCTCCGGCAGCGCACCACCGCGGCCACCGCCACCCCCACCGACACCGACAACCTCTGCACCCGCAACCAGACCACGCTGCGGGAGATCTTCGCCCGCACCCCCTGGCAGTGACGCAGGCCTCGAGCGCCCCGCGGCTAGGATCCGCGGAATGCCCGTACCGAAAGCCGAACTGCATCTGCATATCGAAGGCACGCTGGAACCCGAGCTCGCGTTCGCGCTGGCCGAACGCAACGGCGCCCAACTGCCGTTCGCCTCGGTGGACGAGCTGCACCACGCCTACCGATTCGAGGACCTGCAGTCCTTCCTCGACCTCTACTACCGGCTCACCGATGTACTGCGGGTCGAGCAGGACTTCACCGACCTGGCCGAGGCCTACCTGGCCCGCGCCGGCGCGGCCGGAGTCCGGCACGCGGAGATCTTCTTCGACCCCCAAGCCCACACCGCTCGCGGCGTACCCTTCGCCACCGTCATCGACGGCCTGTGGAAGGCGCTGCACGACAGCGAGCGGCGCTACGGCATCACCACCAAGCTCATCCTGTGCTTTTTGCGCGACCTGTCGGTCGAATCTGCCCTCGACACCCTCACCGCCGCCGAGCCGTATTTGGACCGGATCGTCGCGGTCGGCCTCGATTCGGCCGAGGTCGGTCATCCGCCCGCCAAGTTCGCCGCCGTCTACGAGCGCGCTCGCGAGCTCGGGCTGCGCGCCGTGGCACACGCCGGTGAAGAAGGACCCGCCGCATATGTGGCCGAGGCCCTCGACGTGCTGCACGTCGAACGCATCGACCACGGCATCCGCGTGCTCGACGATCCGGCGCTGGTGCAACGCCTGGTCCGAGAGCGAATCCCCCTGACCGTCTGCCCGTTCTCCAACGTGCGCCTGCGCGTAATCGACAAGCTGACCGACCACCCCCTGCGCCAGATGCTCGAACTCGGCCTGGTCGCCACCGTGAACTCCGACGACCCAGCCTATTTCGGTGGCTACGTCCAAGAGAACTTCGACGGCATCCGAGAAGCCCTGAACCTCAGTGTCGACCACCTCCGCACCCTGGCCCGCAACTCCTTCGAAGCCTCGTTCATCGACGAGCACACCCGTGCCCGCTACCTGGGTGAGGTCGACGCTTACACCTTTTGATCAGGTCGTTCGGCGGCCAGGCGGGTAGTGCCGCATCCACCTCGGGCGTCCATGCTTCGTTGGTCCGCATCTTGCGGAAGTACCCGCGGTGAACGGAGTCGCTCCCTGCACCGCAGTAGAGCCAGGCACGGCCGAGGCTCAGTGCGAGTACTCCGCCGAGTTCCGTAGGTCACGTTCACGCTCCTGCTGAGGCGATCGGCGCGATCGTATGTCATTGAGCCGCAGTGCATCTCGCTGCATCGGGCGACGTCGGCCGCTTTGTCCATTGTTGCGCGCCGAGCCACCACCCGGACAATCGGAAGTGATCGAAGAAGGTTGGGCAACGGCTGCCGGGGTACGGCCGTTGAATGCGGGCCCGTCCGATTCGCCGGCGCCCGAACCCGATCGAGCAGTGGATTCCTCAGGGGAAAGGATCGAACGCGATGACAGATACCCTCGTCGACCTAACGGTCGACAGCAGGCAGGTTGCGCGCCCAGATGTCCGCCCGCAGAGGTGGAGTGGTGGACGCTCGGACAACGCGAAGGTGTGGCGGGACGCCAAAACGGTGCTGGTGACCCGGGTTACCGGTCCGCGCCAGTTGATGACTGTGCCGCGACTGGTGATCCCGATCGGTGAGACTCAGCTCGCTTTCCGCGTGTCGTCCCAGTCGGAGGAGGCCCTACAGCTGGCGCGTGACGGCCGGGTGCTCGTCCAGCCGGGCGACCGGCGGGGTACCCCTGCCCTCGGCTCCCATCAGCGGCAAGGCCAAGCCCAGTTAGTGACCGCGGGCACGCTCCTGCCCTACGCGGAGTCGGAGATCGCCGCCAAGTACAAGTGGCGAATCCCCATGGCGCGGTTCGCTCATCGCCTCGGCCACGGCGACGCACCCTACGCCGATGTCGTCGTTCTGGTGACCGTGGCCGAGCCGAGCCCCATCCCCATCCTGCCGCGGTGATCCCGAACCTCGCTTCCTAGGCGGGAGTCGCATCCGGCTCCGAGTTGTCCAACCGACGTCCACAGGCAACTGCGGTTCGCTCAGCGGAACGAGCAGGTGCGAGACGCGGCGTCGATCTGCCACGCTGGTCGGCAACAGGGGATGAGATCGCGGTTCGCATCGGAAATGCAGGCGGCAAGGGTAATTCGCTGCCTCCGCGGTGCGGCCGAGCAATAGGTCGGCTCCGTTTTGCGACTTGGAGTGAGATAATCGTGGCCGTTTACAGCGTCACCTTGGAGCAATTCCATATCGACACCACCCGCTCCCGCAACGACGACACCAACACGGTGGCCTTCGGACTCAGGGCTGGAAAACGGTCCTTCCCTACGCAGTCGCATTACGCGGGCGACGTCGACGACGGCGACCACGGAGTCAACCTGATCTTCCCCTCCGTGGTCGTCGCCGACGGCGCGACACCGCTCGTGTTCAACTACACGATCTACAACGGGAACACGGGAAAGCTGGCGGGCGGGCTGGCCGCGGCCAACGAGATCCTCGGCGAGAAGGCGCTGGACTTCGTCCAGCAGGCCGGACGGCCGAGCCCCGAAGTCAGCTACCCGGATTCCGGCGGCGTTGCCCTGAACGGTGCAGGCATCGAATGGAAAGACGGATCGTGGTTGCAGTACATCCCGCTGGTCCGCCTCGGGTCGTTCCTGTTCCCCGACTGCGACGGCTTCGTCGCGATCGGCAGCGTCGGTAAGACGAAAGCCGGCTGGGACCAGGCCATCGATACGGCAGGCGGAACCACCTATCGCCAGACGATCCGCTACCCGGGCTCCGACTCGCCCGCAGGATGCGGCAGCAACTCCGACTACACCGTGACCTGGTCGGTCACCCGGCATCGCGCCGCAGGCCGCGGCGTCCGCCAATTCCTGCGCGACCACCACCTCGCACTGGCACCGGGGCTTCGTTCGCTGACCCCCGGCGAACGACTCAGTGTCCGGGAATTGCTGAACTAGCTGGCAGACCCGTGCCGAGGCGCACTGCGCCCGGCATCGAACTCAACGACCGCGTGACACAGAAAAGGCCCTGATCAAGTGATCAGGGCCTTTTCGTGGCGGAGGATAGGGGATTTGAACCCATCCATTTCCGCAGGAAAGTCGTGCGACCAGCGAAACTCGTTGCAATTCAGCCTGATTCAGCGCTACTGACAACGCAAACGTTAGGCTCAGGTGTTGACGCGGTCAACGCCCAACCTGAGTCATTCGACCTGGCGGGAGAGCGAAGGTGGCTCCCATACCCCGCGCGAGGTTTGCGCTGTGTATTTTGGCGGCCGTCAAGCTACAGGCTCATCCTTATCCCGCCTGTTTCGTCGCAGGGCCGTTCCTAGGTCCCGTACTATCTGTCGTCGTTCGCTAAACGAGGGACGCGTCCTCGCGAGGCAGAGCAGGCACACCCATGCGATGGCGGAGGCCAGCACGATCACCACCACAATTGTTAGTGCGATGTTCGCAGGGAGCATCCACAAGATGGTGACGGTGCCCGGAAGCAACATCGCAGAGGCCGTCGCCGAACCATTTTCTGCGGTTTCGCTCGCCCAGCTGAACATTCGGCGTAGCGGCTGAGCCGCCCGATTGGGTCGCTGCCGCGGACTTGCATTGGTTCGCCTTGCCTGCCTGCGTTCGCTGCCTACGGGGGGTGTGGGTTTATGTGTTGCGCGGGGCCGCTGGATGCGGTTGCCTCGGGTGCGTTGTCGGTCGCGATCGACTTCAGCCGTTGCTTCGCGGAGTGCTGCTGCCCGGCCGGGGTTGCGATGGAGATCTGCGGACGCAGCCAGGATCTCGGCATAGACGCGGGTGGTCTCGGCTTCGTTCAGTTTGGGTGGGCGGAGTGCTGCGAGGCGGCGAGCCATCAGTGCCTCGCCGATGTTGGGGGGGTTCTCGTCGAGGGTCATCGGACTTCCTTTCCCTCTTCGGTGAGTTTCTGGAGAGCTTGCATTCCGTCGTAGGCATTGCGTTTCACTGTGCCCACTGAAACGCCCATGATCTCGGCCACCTCGATGATGCTGAACTCGTGGATATAGCGCAGTTCAACTGTTTGCCGCTGACGCGCCGGGAGTCGCCGGAGCATGCTGATGAGTGTTTCTCGGTTGATGACATGGACGAGGTCGAAGCGAGGGTCGATCAGCTCGACGCCAGCCGCTTCGAGGGACTCGGTGATCGCTGCGTAGCTGCGGTGCTTGCGGATGAGCCTGATCGCGCGGTTGCGGGCGACAGCGAAGAGGTACGCCTTCGGTGCCTGGCTGCGTAGGCGGTGCCACTCACGCGCCATTACCAGGAAGGCGTCCTGCGCGGCTTCGTCGACCACGTCCGGTGGGGCGCCTAGCGAGGTGATGTAGCCGCACAATCTCAGCCAGTGTTCTTGGACGAAGCCGCGGAAGTCGTCATCGAGGTCTGTGTTGCCGCTCATTCGGCGAATCGATCCTCCGTTTGGGCGCGATAGCCAGGGGCTGTCGTATCGGGAGGCTGGCCCAGAGCGGGCTGCACGACCGCCCAGTCCATGATCGGAGGTGAGATGGGTGTGCACCCAGGCATCCGGATGATCCGCAAGCGTCCACCTGGCTCATTCTCGATGAGTTCCCCGCCGTATGGGACGGAGCGGATGGCCTCGGCTGTTCCCCGATTCCGCTCCTTCTCGAGTTCGATCACGGTGCGTCCGTGAACTCGTGCGGTCAGATAACTCCACATGCCCCATCCACTGAAGTTCGTAAACCTGCGCCAGCTTACGGTCATACGCCCTCGATCCCATCGGTTGTCATCGGTGCTCTACAGCTGAAGGGCTCCCGAGAGTCAAAAGGTTGGGTCGGGGGCGATATTGCTCGCGGGTGCTCACGCTGGCGTTGGGCTGTTGTCGCGGAAGGAGGTCGTAGGCTGGCGCGCTGCTCGGTCCCCGCAGGGCCTATTGACACGTGGCCGGGTCACGTTGCACTGCGACGCTTTAGGTCGGGAAGCCTTGTTTTGTTGTTCCGCCACAGGGCACTCAAAGTCTGCGGTCCGAAACTGCGTACGTACTGCACCTCGTCGCCAACGAGTGGCAGCAGGGTGACAAGCCGCATGAGTTCGTGGCCGGATTGACCGTGTACAACGCCGAATTCGGTTCCGAAGTACGGGTGGTGGTCGGCGACGATTCCGTGTATATCGGTGCCGACCACCAACGGTTCCGGGCTGAACATTCGGTGTCCGGTGTCGAGGGTGTAGGAGTTGGCCAGACTTGTCATCGCGGTGACGTCCAGCAGGGCACGTGCAAGGTCGACTTGGTCGCTATAGGCCGTGATCGCGATTTCCGTGTCGGGTCGGGGAGTGCTGAACCGCAGTCCTGTCGTGGCGACAGTGACTATGGGGTAAGCAGCGTGGCTGCAGACGAGGATGGTGTAGCCGATGGTGTTTCCGGAGATGTCGCGTGATTCGATGCGGTCGATGATGGTTCCGGCGTGCTGATGCAGATGCTCGGCCAGCTCCTGTGCAGATGGAAGGGCCTCGTGCACAGTCGCTTCGGGACCGCATAGCGAGGCGGCCGGAACTGATGAACGGATAGGCGCTGTTGCTGTTGTCGGTCCGCGGCGTTGGGGTGCGGTTCGCCTTGTGAGGTAGTTGTCGATCCAGGCAAGTCCCTCGCGATCGAGGCGCTGTTTTGCGCGGGTAACAGCGACGTAGGCGAGCATCGCGTCTGCGGGTGGTATCTGCCCGGGGCTGCCGTCGTCATCTGGTGCTGGTTCGCGGTAGTCCTCGGCTATCGCGACCGTATCCCATTCTCGCCCTTTACTTTTATGCGCAGTGGATACAACAACTTCAGCGGCGGGGTCGTCAGGGACGAGTCGGTCGACGGTCTGCAGGATCGCCTCTACGCCGTGTTCGTCGATGAGGTCGACGAACGGCTTCAGGTCTCGCCCGCCGCTGTCGTTCTCGACGTAGTCTTGCAGCTCGCCCCAGGTTCGGAATGCGAACAGTTCGCGGTGGCTGGGGCGGTTGCCGCCTTTGAGTTGGAGAGCTGCTTCGGCGAGTGTCTTGATCGTGCGGCCGTCCCCTACAAGTGCGGGCTGCTGGCCCGTTTCGAGGATCCGCATCACTTGCTTGATGGCCTCGGCATTGGTCCGGCACAGGACCGCTTTCGGTTGTCTGACTCGTCCGACTGTCGAGTTCCGAGTCGGGTTGCCGACGAGCCGTAGTTCGGTGCCGATCACGCTGAGCCACTGGTTTGCCTCTTCGGCGATGGCTTGTCCGAAGCGCCAGGACTGGCGTAGCTGGAGGCGGACATCGGCGTTCCAGTTGTCGAGTGCGTCGATCGCTCCTCGCCACGAGTAGAGCTGCTGGTTCGAATCGCCGACCAGGATCTGCTGTGCGTCCTGGGCGGCGATCACTTTGGCGAGGGCGGGGTTGGTGTCTTGGGCTTCGTCGAGCATGATGACGTCGTAGCGCAGAGGTGGCTCTGTCAGCGCCCACATCTTGAAGTAATGGTCGTGATCGAACTTCAACCGGCCGTCGATGTTTCGGATATCTGCCCAGGCGAGATGGGCGTACGGCAGAATCGCGTCCGCGAGCCAGGCTAGCTCGTCGTCGTCGATGCCGACTTGGTGTGGGATGTGGTGTTGGCCGATTTCCGCGTCGTCGGAGTGGCAGTATCTGGTGACCATTTCCATCGCGATCCTGGCAGTATCGCGCGGCATCAGCACGGTCGAGGTGAGCTCGATCGTGCGGCGGATATTGAGGATTCGCGCTTGCTCGTCGGCCCGCTGGCGCTGTGCGTTCTCAATGCGATGTCGATAGCGCTGTATGAAGGATCTGGCGAGCCCGTGGGCGGTGTAGCAGTGCACGTGGTCGGGGAAGCGTTTTTTGGCGTCGTCTTTGGTGGTCCGGTTGTAGGCGATGTACGCCACCTTCTTGCCTGTAAGGGCGTGGCCCACCATCTCCAAGGTGCTCGTCTTTCCTGCACCGGCACCGGCCTGCACGATCAGGTTCTGTTGTGCCCGTGCGGCATCGATGATGGCCTGCTGCTCTGCGGTGGGCGTGAGTTGTGTTCGTGCCGCAGTCGAGGCTGCGTTCCTACGTGGTCTGTCCGTTGCTGGTATCGGGGGACTGCAGGACTGGCCTTCAGAAGCCTTGCGTAGCTCAGCGTAAGTTTTGTATCCAAGGTCGCGCATCTCGTAGGCGTGCTTGCATTCGGGGCAGATCAGCGCTGTGTAGCGGAGCGTTTTTCCGTTGTTCTCGTAGGGCTTCCGGACGGCATGCAGTGTGGAGTGGCCCTGCGGGCATGTGGTGGCGAGGGTCTCCTCGTACAACCAGTCGGGTTGGAGAAATCGGTCTGCCGCTACCGTGCAGTCGCGAATTCCCCATGCCGCCGCCAGATCACCAACCGTGTCACCGGTCACTACGCGCCCCTCCTGATCGAACCGCCCCTCGACGGGCTAGGCGGACTTGCCGAAATCTCAAGGTAGCCCGCATGACCGACACCAACGGTGCCTTCGACCGCGGCTGAAGCTGGCTGTGATCCCCTCGGAGCATGCTTAGAGAGGCCGTACGGGGGTGCAGGGCCGGTTCTGGTCGGCGTGCTTAACCAGCCAAGCACCTGGTTGTGCTTCCTCCTCAGGGTTGTGGTCGCCATAGCGTTTCCACGACGGGTTGTTCGGGGTGTCGAACCAGTTCGATCAACGCCCAGACCTGTGCGAAGGTGAATGTCGAATGTTCGACGACGAACTCGCGGTTGTCACCTTTGTACCTGGCGCCGGCCAACTGGAGAAGGTCGAAGATCCTGTCGAAATCCTCCACGTGTGAGGCTTGGATATCGAATCGCAGCGCCGACTGGATCGAAGTCCTTCTGGCCGAGCTTTTTTCGGCTGGTGACTGGAGTGGTGCCGCGGTCTCCCAGCGGATCTCGTATTTACGCCCCAGCACCTCTCGGACGGCCGCATGTAGCGCATCCACGTGCGTCGGCTTCATGAGGCGCTGCCTCAACGGGGCGTGTTGATGGGCCAGTACGACGGTTTTCTCTTCCAAGCGGGCTATCCATACCCCCACTAGCAGTGCATAGACGGTGCCGCCGCCGAGTTGACGCGCCTTCTCCCGGATCGCTGGCCACAGCCCCTCGATCTCACTGGCGGTGTTCCCGGATGGGGTCGGTAGTCGTACCGGTGCGTTGGATTGCGGGCTTTGTTTGCGTGCGTTCTCGACCGCTTGGAGGCGTCGAAGTTCCTGCTCCTGCTGTTCGGCTAGTTGCCTACTCAGTTCCGCAGGGATTTCGATCCCGCGGGGCGTCAAAGTCATGTCGGACAGCGAGAATTCGTAGGGGGCGAGTTCGTCTCCGGTACATGGCGGCAGGTGCTGTACGCGATGGTTGATGTCGTGGGCGGCGATGGGCTGGTGTTGATGCGGCGCGCCGACCATCAGCGTGATGCTGCCCTTCCAGGGATCGAGCATCCATAACTGCTGTGGGTGTTCGGTGTCATTGAGGATCACCCACGGGACTGGGCTATCCGGGTGCCAGAGCCATACGTCAACTACCCCGCTGAACTGATAGTCATGGTGCCGACTGGCCCATGCGGCGTCGGTTAGAGGAGAGCTCTGTGCCTCGAGTGCAACTTCGCCGCCGTTGGCGAACGTGACCTGGACATCGGATCGGCGCTCGCGGTTCGGTAGCCATACCTCGTTGCGGACGTCGATGACATCGGGCTGGGTGCGAGCCCAGGCCGCGAGAGACTCTTTGCTGGCCAGGTGCCACTCCGACTCCGGTTCATGCTGTCCACCGGTGGGGCCGTGGCCCGCTGGGTGCGCGAAGTGCGGCCGTCGGACACCGCCGATGCGGCCCTTCACTATCACCGGCACTTCGCTGCCTGGCGCTGTACCGATGCCCGCGTAGCACAGAGCGCACAGCAGCGTCTGGTCCCCGCGATAGCTCTTGTGCCGCAACTCGTTCATGCGCGGATCGGCGGCATCGGTTGGAGCGCAGAGGTATTGGTGTCGCACCACGTCTAGCGCGACTGTGAGGTTGTTGGAGGAACGCACCTCAGAACACCCTTCTCGGAATAGGCGGAGGCTCTCCCCGACAGCATCGAGTGTGTTGGGAAAGCCCTTGCGAGACCGCGCTATTCGACTTAGGGAGGAGGTGTCTAGGTCCGGCTGAGGTGAGTTACGGGAGAGCTCGTTGCTCAGGAAATATGTCAGTTGTATCGAGCGCCGGGAAGATCAAGGTTCACGAGTTCAGTTGCTAATACGTGCGGCCTGTGCTGATGCTACGACGACTCCGCCTCGATGTCGACTGGCCATGCCTTCAGCAGAACGGCGCGCGGCCGGGACGGGCTGGAATCCGGTAGGGCTGATCTGGGGCTGAACATGCGAAGCAGCGGACAACCACATAGCCGTGGGATCCAGGAAGGGCACTGGCGCGTCGAGGAATGCATGGACTCAGATGAGCGGGAGGCGCTGCGCGAGATCGGCGTGGATCCGGATGATCCGGAGGTGGCGGCCGGGCAGCAATGGGTAGCGGACATCCTCAAGTGCTGGGGGCTGTGGCTTCGCAACTGGCCCGAGAACGCCGAATAGCGGCGGCGCAGCTGATTGCGCAAACGCGGCGTAGCCGTCGCTGGTGTGCGAAGGCTGGGGCTGGCAAGGAACTAGCGGCAGCGCAAATGCGTGCAGCAATGGAGCTGCTGGCGTTGGCCACCGAGGCTTGGGAGCCTCGCCGGCCACGGTGAGGTTTCCCAGGCGTTCAACGCGGCATGCAGTCCTACTGCTCGTCCTCGGGGGCGACGGATAGGAGACGGTAGCTTGCCTGTATCTGCCCCTCGGCGGTGCGATACATCGACGAGCTGATGAGTGCTGTGACCTTACGTCCGAGCAATTGAGGGACGCACGGAAGTGCGGACTCGACAACCGAGCCGTAGATGTCGCTGTCTCCGGGGTCGTCGGGACTGACGAGATAGAACGTTCGGCGGCTCGTCCTGCTGGCGTCGAGAATGCCTGTGCTCGTGATGGTTTCCTTGGCCAGAGGATCGTCCAGCAGGGGAGAGTTGAGCAGTGCGAGTGCATGTTCGCAGGTCACCAACGAACGGTCTTCACCTAGCGAGGACTGGATCTCGATCCCCAGCGATCGGTTCGTCTCGGCTACCACTGAGATCACCAACCCGACGGCCGTTCGCAAGGTGCTCGGCAGCGACTGCAACGTTTCCACTGTCAGCCAGTCGTCGGCTGTCGACGGAAGCGTCTGACATAGCTCCAACGCCGCGCGCACGCTCGACGCGGCGTTGGTCTCGGGAGGGAGGTCTGCCGTACGGGGTTCGGGTGGGAGCCCGAAAACCATCATGTGGGGAGTCATCACCAGCCGAGTGAGTTCGGGCACGAGCGACTGGTCGAGGTCATGGGTTGTGCGGGTGATGTGTGGGGAGATGCGGTGGTGGGCGAACAGCCCGGTGGCGTTGGTCAGCGCGAGGGCAATCTTGCGCGCATCGCGAGCAGACACGCCGTCGTCGGAATCCACGATCAGCCGCGGGTGAGCCTCCGGGAAGTATTGAGCCTCGGCGGCCCAGAGTGAGGATCTGAGCAATTCCTCAACCATGCCGCCACCTCGGTGGCGCGCCATGGCTTGCCGAAAAGGTGTGCTATCTACCACGGCACCTCCACAAACCCTCGGTCGGCGAGCACGGCCTCCTCCGCGTCGAGTCCGGTAGCCCACCCACGTAGCCAGTGCTCCTTGTCGGTGTCGGTGCCCAAGTATGCGGCGATGTGGAAGCCGACAGGATGGATTGCCCCGAGGTATGAGCTCGTGCGGCCGTCCCCGCCGATGACCACATCGCTCATCGTGAACAGTCGTCTCAACCGGCTACGCCTTTCCCCCGTCAGCAACTCCAACTCGGCCAGGTTCGCGGGAAACACCGCCAGCGTTAACGCCGGATCCCGCCCCACGCCCGGCTGGCCGTCGCGGGTGACGAAGCTTCCGTCGAGCCAAAGATGTCCCCTGGTCATGAATTCCCGCAATTGACCCAGATATGCCTGCAACCCGTAGAAGACCACCTGACGAGTGTCGGAGTGCTGTGCGTCGATCACGAGCCTCTCGTGGACCTCCGCCAAAGTTGCTGGCCAGCACCCCGCCGGTAGTAGGCCGTCAGCGGTCCATCTCGGCAGACCCATGCTTCCCCTCCCTGCTCGTCTCAGCCCCCGCGGGCGTGCTCCCCCTCGCTCTCCGGCTCGATCACCTTGCGCCCGTTGTCCAGCAGATCTTCAATCCATGGGCTGGGCCGGTAGGCGCCGGAGTCCGCTGTCTGCGCCTGAGTGTGCGGAAGTGTTGCACCCCTTGCAATATGGCCTGGATCACTGAGGGTTCGCTGTTGTTTGAGTTCAGCGTAGTCGGCCAGATCGCCTGCCTCGCGGGCAATTTCACGGCAATCATCAGGCGTGAGCATGCGGAGGCGTTGGCGGATCTCGGCTACATCTGGATAGCTGCTGCGATAGCCCGCATCGATCAGTGCGGCATCCAGGATGAGCCAGTCCGGGTACCGCGCCTCGCGGGCGATCCCGTCGAGGATGTGTTTGTCGGGAAGTTGCCGCAGGGGTCGGGTTGCCCAGGTGTAGAGGGTTTGCGGGGTGGTGCCCGCCCGCCGGGCGAACTCCGCCTTCTTCACCCCCCAGCGGTCGAGGTGGTTCTGCACGAGCCGTAGCAACTCGCTCATGATCGCCCTCCGTTCCGGTGCCGTCGTTTGCCTGGCGTCCGATTCCACTGGCCTGCACACCATTTCGCTCAACCAGAAAGCAAACTTTTTATCCACCGGCTGACGCGACGCTGAGCCGGAGAATACGCAGGCTGTGAGGTATGTGCCAACAGCAAGCATAGGGTTTCGTCCACCTGCTGCGCACATTAACGTCACAGGCTCTTTGAAATCGGCGCGTCTACCTGGCACGATCGGTCGCATTCGAACATAGGTCCACCGGGGCGGGAAGGATCGCGATGCGATTGACATCAGGGGAGACACTTCGGGCGCTGATGCGCCAAAGAGGTGACACCATGGACTCATTGGGTAGGAAAGCTGGATGTTCGCGGAGCTTCATCGGACAGCTCTGCAAGGAAGGCAAGCGCAGCTGCACCCCAGAGTTGGCCGCGCGAATCGCGGAGGCTCTCGCGGTGCCCGTGGATCTTCTTTTCGTGTCCAAAAATCACACAGTCAGCGATATCTACACTCGCAACTTGAGTGGTGCGGCGTGACTGCTCTCGCCGACACGCACGATGAGGGCAGCGAAGTGGCCCAGGTCGAGCCGACGTTCACCGTCGCCGAGGGCGCAGCAATCCTCAAGCAGACCGAGGGCTGGTATCTGGGCAAGTTGCGCAGCGGTGCACTGCCTGGTCACAAGGCTGGCCGTCAGTGGTATCTGACCGAATCCGACGTCAGGCAAGCACAGTTGCTGACCGCGCGGCCCGCCGGTGCGCGCGCGCCGTTACCGGCCGGATTGCCGTCCGCTTTTCGTCGCCGAAAGCGACCACCTCGCCGCGCGTGAGCGGCCGAGCAGGCTCCCTCGGCTTGGGCCGCGCCGACCGGGGCTGAGGGCGTGCGTCCTGGGAGAGGCCACGCGAGTCCCTCAGAGCTCGCGCTCCCAGGACGCACAACACATCGAACAATCTTGTGGGAGAACAGATGTCGAACAAAGACCGAACTGGTCGCCATCGCAGCGACCGCCCGTACGCCATTGCGGTGAGCGACCTGCAGGCGCGGTTGCGCCGCAACGATCACGGCACAGATCCAGAGCCATCGCCCCAACCTTCCGAGGACAACGACAACGGTAACGACTACGACGGCGGGGGGTCGGCGGCATGAACGCGAACGAGGATCTTCGCCAAGTCGCCGATCTGCTGGAAGCGGCGACGATCGGCTCGGTGCGACTTGCTCTAGCGCAGTCCCCGCAAGGGCCACAACGCAACCGGAGCCTGCCGGAGAATTTAGATGCCGCGGCCGGAGTGCTCGATCGGCACCGGCACCTGCAGGAAGCCTCGATGGCCATCACCTTGGCGCACGCGATCTACCAATCCGAGGCGGCCAAGCTCGCCTTGAACCTGCCGAGGCCGGCCGCTGGCGAAGAACCAGATGTCAGCACTTCGGTAGTCGAGCAGGTCAACGATATCGCGCGGCGACTGCTGAGCAGCCCAGCAGGAAGCGACCTACATCAGCTCGGCCGAGACCTCGCAGCGATCGCGGAGGGCCGCCGGTGAGCTCCTACGACTGGCAGGAGTACGCCGCGTGCCGCAGCGTGCATCCCGAGGTCTTCTTTCCCCTCTCGCACACCAGGCCGGGCACGCGTCCGATCCCGGCCGATCGAGACACTCCGCGCCGGATCTGTGATGGATGCTCGGTGCGACTCAACTGCGCTCGACTCGGTCTGGACACCTTTCAACGCCGGTGGCGACATGGCTTCTACGCGGGCATCGACCTCCAAGACGATGATGCGCGCACCAGGCTGCTCGACGTGATCGACACGTTGACCGATCGCCCGATGGCCAGCACGAAAACCGGCGGTGGCTGCCCGCATCCGAGCCGAGGAAGCGCGAGGCGATGAGCACCGCAGAGCCGACGGTTTCCGCGCCGCCCGACACAGACGAAGGCATCGACAGTGATGAATGAGATCAAGATCGGGTCACTATTTTCCGGCGCTGGAACACTCGATCTCGCAGCGCTGCAACTCTTTCCAGGATCACGCCTTGTATGGCACTGCGAAAACGACCCCGCCGCCAGCCGGGTACTCGCACACCACTGGCCCCAGGTGCCCAACCTGGGTGATATCACCGAAATCCGCTGGCGCGAAGTAGAACCCGTCGACGTTCTCATCGGCGGGTTTCCCTGCCAGGACGTCTCTCTCGCCGGACATCTCGCCGGTCTCGGCGAGGGAACACGCTCCGGGCTCTGGTCATACATGGCCGAGGCAATCGTGGCACTCGAACCTCGACATGTGCTCATCGAGAATGTCGAAGGAATTTTGAGTGCCTACGCCCTACGCGCAATGGAATCCCCGCCGAATGCTGTGGGAGAGCGCCGAGATCGATCTAGTGTCCGGGCTGCCGGTGCCGTTCTCGGCGCGCTGGCCACGCTCGGGCTCGATGCGGAATGGACGAGCTTACGTGCGTCCGCCATCGGAGCCTGCCACCGACGAAGCCGAATCTTCATCCTCGCCCACACTGCTGCCCACTCCGATGTCGCGAGACCACAAGGGCAAGGCCGATCCGCCCGGACGGACCCGAAAGAGCCGACCGCGCACCCGAGGCGACGACACGCTGCCCGACGCAGTGGACCGGATCTGAGGCTGCTGCCGACGCCCTCGGTCGCCGACGGCACCGGCGGACACGTCTCGCGTTCCGGCGCCCGGATCGGGGAGCTGCTGCTCGGCGGCATCGCCCGCGCGCACGCGGCGGGCACTCTTTTGCCCACGCCCCGAGCCAGCGACGGAGCGAAAGGCTCACCCCGCCAACGTGGATCCGGTGGCGACTTCATGCTGCCCTCAGCGATCTACGCACTTACCCACGCCCCTCACCGCGGGCAGGTCCTCGACAACACCGACACCGAGCACGCACATGGATCCGACGCCAGCACGTGGGGCGTCTACGCGGACGCGATCGCCCGCCAGGAGGCACTGACCCGCCCGGCCCCGCCGCCAGCTGAGCCGAATCGTGACGGAAACCCCCGCCTGTCACCAGGTTTCGCGGAATGGATGATGATGATGCCCCCGTCATGGGTCACCGATCCCGAGATCGGACTCTCACGGGTACAGCAGCTGCGCATCATCGGCAACAGCGTCGTCGTTCCGTGCGCGCTCACCGCGTACCGGCATCTGCGCCACCGCCAGCCCTTGGACGAGGTGGCATGAGGGTCCTGCGCTACGCCGACGGCACCGTCGTGTCCGAAAGCGACCTCGAAGCAATCGCGCGAGCACTCGGCTTCTCCTCCGCCCAGCGCTGGAACGACTACCACGCCGCCGCAGAACGGCGACGACTTTCTCGGGAGAGGAACGCGGCATGAACACCTTCCGCGTCCGCGCGATGCGACCACCGCGATTTCCGCTTCCTCCACGACACCGAAAGGAGGAGCCGTGGCTCGCGAGTTCGCGAAACTGTTTCTCAGCATCAACGGCGACGTCGACTTCGAATCGCTGACGGCGGACGCGCAAATGTTCTACACACGAGTGCTTTTGGCCGAACCCACCCTGTCCTACTGCGGGATCGCCGACTGGCGCCCCAACAGGCTCGTGGGCCGCGCCAGCGACCTCACCCTGCCCAGGATACTCGCCGCCGCAAGCGAACTCGAACGCCGCCGCTACATCCTTGTCGACATCGCGACCGAGGAAGTGCTGGTCCGCTCACTCATTCGCCGCGACAACCTGCTGCGCAACCCGAAGATGGCCGCTGCGGTCACCACCGCCTACTACGGTGCCGCGTCGCGGACTCTGCGTGCGGCCATCGTCACCGAGATCCAACGGGTGCGCCGCGAACACTCCGAGTACAGCTCGTGGACCCACAAGGACTCCGCCGAGCGGCTCGGGCAACTACTGAGGATGCCCAACCTCGATACGGTCGGCTACACCAACACGATTCAGGTTCCCGACACCAATACCGAACCGGTTTCGAATACCAATCCGATCACCAATACCGATCCGGTCCACAACACCGATCCTGAACCGGTCACCGATACCGTTCCCGGCCCGAGCGAAGAACACCAATCGAATAACCAATCGAAATCGGTCCCGATTCCCAGCACCCACACCCCACACCCCACACCTTCTAGCGGTGGTGACGTAACTACGGAAGCTCACGTCGCACCCGCGGGCAGCGAACCGCCACCACGGCGCTGCCCCCCGCACCGCGACGAACCCTCACCCCCTCCCTGCCGCTCTTGCGGCGAGGCACGCAAAGCCCGTGACGCGTGGGAACGCGCTCACACCAACGAGATCCGCTCCACCGTGCGGGCAGACCGCGACGCGGGCCACGGATGCCGAATGTGTGACGGCCGCTGGCGCAACCCACCCGCCGAACTGCTGGCCCGGCACCCCGACCCGCCGGTCGTGCGATGCGACCACCGCACCCCGACCAGCCTCGATCACTGGCACACCTCCGAGGAGGCATCCTGATGGCACCCACCGCCCGACGACCGCTTCTAGCCCTCAATCATGACGGCCCGGCAGTGCATGTGATCACCAGCGGCACCGGGGCCGACTACCAGATCGTGCGCGTCTTCACCGACCCCATCGAGGCCGGAGTGTTCCTTGTCGGGCACAACGCACGCCCGGACAACGACCAGGCACGCATCGAGGAATGGGCGATCACCCAGACCGCGCCCGAGCAAATCATGTGGTGGCGAGTCCGCTGGAACCGCAACACCGAAACCATTGAGACGCCTGAACAATTCGCGCAATGGGCCGACGAGCTATCGCTATTCAACGCCGAACCCTGCATCTGGCGCACCGAGACCGGAGACATCGTTTCGCTGTCGACCGACTGCGCTCGCGCGGTCGCCGCGCTCATCGCGGAGCTAACTCGCACCCAGATCGAACCGAGGCCATCGTGAGCCTCTATCACCGCGACGACCTCACCACCTTGCACCTCGGCGACGCGCTCGAGGTGCTGCGCGAAATGCCTGCCAGCAGCGTCGACTGCGTGGTGACCTCGCCACCGTACTGGGGGCTGCGCGACTACGGCGTGCCCGGCCAGTACGGGCAAGAGGTCACACCCGAGCAATATGTCAAGACACTACGAGCGGTGTTCGCCGAGGTCCGGCGCGTCCTCACCATCGACGGCACCTGCTGGCTCAACCTCGGCGACACCTACCTCGACAAGAGCCTGGTCGGCGTGCCGTGGATGGTGGCCCTCGCGCTCGGGCGCGACGGCTGGATCCGCCGCAACGCCGTGGTCTGGTACAAAACCAACGCCATGCCCTCCAGCGCGGCTGACCGCCTGTCCTCCCGCTACGAGCTGATCTTCCTGCTCACCCGCTCCAAGAGGTACTGGTTCGACCTCGACGCCATCCGCAAGCCCTACACCGGAGATCGTTCGGCGTCGCGGCGCTCCCGCAGCGGGCGCACCACCAAACCGAACTCGATCGCCACCCCATGGAACGCCCAGACCAACCTCGCCGCCGACGGAACCCGCCACACCGCCGCACATCCGGCCGGCGGCAACCCCGGCGATCTCTGGGAGCAGGCCAATCAGCCCTTCGCCCAAGCCCACTTCGCAGTCATGGCCACCGCGATCGCCGAACGCTGTATCCGAGCAGGCTGCCCGCCTCGCCGCTGCCGGACCTGTGGTGCAGCCCCGACCAGAACGAGAGGCGTTCCAGTCCTCAATCTTTCCCGCACGCAGGCCCGCCGCGCACAAGCACTCGCCGAGGCCGCCGGACTCACCGACGACCACCTCCACGCGATACGTGCGGTCGGGATCACCGACAGCGGCAAGGCGGCCGAATCCCAGTCCGGCACAGGCAAGAACGCCGACGAGGTCCAGCGCCTGGCCGCCGAAGCCAAACAGGCACTCGGCGGCTATTTCCGCGAATACCTGCTCGCCCGCCCGAGCGCGACCGGCTGGACAGACTGCGGCCATAACGACTACCGGCGCGGCATCGTTCTGGATCCCTTTTCCGGCAGCGGCACCACCGGCCTGGCCGCCCACCGCCACGGACGCGCCTACGTGGGCATCGACCTCAACAGCGCCTATCTCGACCTGTCTCTTCGCACCCGGCTCCGCCAGGGCGAACTCGACCTCGGGGCCGCCTCATGACCAGTGACGAGCCGATTCATGAATGTCGCCAAGGCGTCCGCTGCAAGTCCCGCATTCGTGACGACGAGGGGTGCTGGCACGGCGGCGGAGTCGAACGCCCCGATGCGCTGTGTCGAGCCTGCGAGGAGTCGGCGTTCGTCTCGATTCGACAGCTCTACGACGACTGGCTGCTGCTCGAAGCCGCGAAACTTCAGCCACCACCAAAGGATCGAGCACCGAAGGTCACTCACTCGACGCCGTACTCGATCCCGATCCGCCTCGATATCGACACCATCCAATCCGGTATCGAAGACGAGACCCTCACCTGGGCCAGGATCATCACCCGCGGCGATCCCGTGCCGACTCAACGTCAGAAGTGCGTCCAGAAGTGCGTGACGATCGTGGCAGCCAACCTCGGCACCCTGGTCGACCAGCCATGGCGACAACGATGGCGAATGGCGCCACGCGCCGACGGTGGCGACGAACTCATCCACGTCGGAGTCGATGGCGTCGACGCGGTCCTGGGTCTCTCTGACCTGCATCGCCGCGCCCGAGAAGTACTCGGCCTCAACGAGACCCGCATTTGGCTCCCGGACCCCTGTCACCTTTGTGGTGTAAAAGCGCTGACCTCCTCCCCAGACCAGCAGACTGTCACCTGCCAAGCGTGCCGCGCTTCGTGGGCCAAGGAAGAATTTGCCCGGCTCAACGGCGTCGGTGTTCTCGACATGAAACGAGCATCGTGACCAGCGACCCATGGCCGTTCCCAGGCGACACCGCGCTGCAACGCGCCCGCAAGGTCGCTGGTTCCTACCGCGCCGCCCTCCATGCGATCGACCCACAGCGGTGCGCTGAACTTGACGAGCGCGCCGTTGAACTCGGGCAAGGATGGGTCGCACCTGTCGAGCTACCGGCTCACTTAGCCGAGTACGCACTCGATGCCGAGCTGTCAGCTGGCGACATCGAGCATTTTTGGCGCATCCCCGCTTCGACCATTCGCACCTGGGCTCATCGGGGATTGATCGCATCGCGACCGGCTCTGGATGGATCACCCCGGTACGTGGTCGGTGAAGTGCTGCGCAGGCACTCCCGCACTACCAGGCCATAACGGCCACCCGTCTGAAACAGCCCGACTCGTAACCAATATGCGCGGGACGCCCGCGAGTACCAGTAGGGTTTTGAGTACTTTTGGTGCGATGTTCTCGGCGCGTGACGGCGCGTGCCTCTAGCTGTGATTGGGGAGCGAAGCTAAGTGGCCACCACGACGGTGCACGACGTTCTGAAGGCGATCCGCGAGGGTGCCACCTCGAATCGCGATCGCGGTACGCGCTTCGAGGAACTGATGCTTCAGTACCTCAGCACCGACCCGGAGTGGACCGAGCAGTTCAGCCGAGTGTGGATGTGGGCCGACTGGCCAGGAGCAGATGCCGACAAGCGCGACACCGGCATAGATCTGGTAGCTCAGGATCGGGAGACCGGCGGGTTCTGTGCGATCCAGTGCAAGTTCTACGAGCCCCACCACACCGTCAGCAAAGAGGACATCGACTCCTTTTTCACTGCGTCGGGCAAGGGCGGCTTCACCCGCCGCATGATTATTTCGACGACAGACAAGTGGGGTGTGCATGCCGAGGCAGCCCTGAACGACCAGCAGATCGCTGTCACTCGCCTCGGGTTGTCACAGATTGCCAACAGTCCGGTGGAGTGGCACCTCCCCACTGTCGGTGCTCCCATCGAGCTGAGCCTGCAACGGAAGAAAGAACCACGCCCGCACCAACGCGCCGCGATCGAGGATGTCTTCGCGGGCTTCGCGGACAACAACCGCGGCAAGTTGATCATGGCCTGTGGCACCGGCAAGACCTTCACCGGACTGAAGATCGTCGAGCGGCTGCAGCAGGAGCGCGCCGCCGCGGGGCTGGGAGACCACACCACTGTCCTGTTTCTGGTTCCGTCCATCGCACTGCTCTCGCAGACGCTGCGTGAATGGTCGTTCGAGACCGAAGTGCCGCTGCGCGGTTTCGCGGTGTGCTCCGACCGCAAAGTCGGCAAGCAGCGGACCGTGGGTGACGACAACGACATGGCCACCTATGACCTGGCCCTGCCACCGACCACGGACTCGGACCGTCTGATCCAGCAGATGGCCTCGGTGAAGTCGACCGCCGGGCTGACCGTGGTGTTCTCTACCTACCAGTCCATCGGCACCGTCTCCGAGGCACAGAAAAAGGGGCTGGCACGCTTCGATCTCATTTTGTGCGATGAGGCGCACCGTACGACCGGTGTCACCTTGGCCGGCCACGACGAGTCGGCATTCGTGCGGGTCCACGACGACACCTACCTCGGTGCGGACCGGCGCCTCTACATGACGGCGACCCCGCGCATCTACAACGAGGACACCAAGACTGATGCGAAGAACGCCGCTGCAGTTCTGGCCTCGATGGACAACGAGCAGATGTTCGGGCCGGAGTTTCACCGCCTGGGATTCGGCAAGGCGGTGGCACAGGGCCTGCTCACCGATTACAAGGTTCTGATCCTCACCATCGACGAGGGTGTGGTCGCCAAGACCCTCCAGAAGGGTCTCGCTGGCGGATCCTCTGACCTGAACATTGACGACGCTGCGAAGATCATCGGCTGTTGGAACGCGATGGCCAAGCGTGCTGGCACCTTCGCCGACGGCTCCGGATTCGCCAAGGGTGAGCCACCGATGAAGCGAGCCGTCGCTTTCGCTCGCTCCATCGCTGATTCGAAGGACATCGCCGCCCGCTTCAACGAGGTCGTCGACGCCTACGACGACGCGGACAACGACTTGCTGCATTGCGAGGTCGACCATGTCGACGGCACTTTCAACACCCTGGAACGCAACAGGCTCCTCGACTGGCTCAAACAGGATCCGGGCCAGAATCAAGCCCGTATCCTGTCCAATGCCCGGTGCTTGTCCGAGGGTGTCGATGTTCCCAGCCTGGACGCGGTTTTGTTCCTGCACCCCCGCAACTCCGTAGTGGATGTTGTCCAATCCGTGGGCCGCGTGATGCGCCTGGCCACAGGTAAGAACTACGGCTACATCATTCTGCCCGTCGCCATCCCTGCCGGTATGCCAGCCGAGAAAGCACTCGCCGACAATCAGCGGTTCAAAACCGTTTGGCAGGTCCTCCAGGCTCTGCGCGCTCACGACGACCGCTTCAACGCGACGGTCAACCAGATCGAGCTGAACAAGAACAAGCCCGACAACAAGATCGGCATCGGCCACATCGGCCCCAGCGACGAGACCATCGGCGACAAGGACGGCTCCAGCACCTCCGACAGCGGCCAAGCAGCCAAGGACAAGGAAGCCCGTAGTGCCCAGGGCATCCAGGAGGCACTCTTCTCCATCAGCGACTGGCGCGACGCTATCTACGCCCGCATTGTCGACAAGGTTGGCGAGCGCCACTACTGGGAGGAGTGGGCCAAGGACATCGCCCAGATCGCCGACCGACACGTCACCCGTATCAAGGTCGCACTGGCGATTCCAGACAAGCAGGCCGCGTTCGAGGACTTCGTCGGCGAGCTGCGCGAGACCATCAACCCCGGTGTCACCAATTCCGACGCCATTGACATGCTTGCCCAGCACATCGTCACCAAGCCAGTCTTCGACGCCCTGTTCAAGGACTATGGCTTCGCCGAACACAACCCGGTCTCGAAGGCTATGCAGCGGATGCTCGACATCCTTGACGACCAGGGCCTGGACGCAGAGACCAAGACGTTGGAGGGTTTCTACACCTCGGTTAAGGATCGCGCCGAGGGCATCGACAACCACGAGGGGCGCCAGCGCGTCATCGTCGAGTTGTATGACAAGTTCTTCAAGACCGCTTTGCCGAAAACCGCTGACTCCCTGGGCATCGTCTACACGCCGATCGAGGTCGTCGACTTCATCATCCGCGCCACCGAACAGGCTCTGGCCAAGCATCTCGGCCGCTCCCTGTCCGACGAAGGCGTACAGATCATCGACCCCTTCGTCGGCACCGGCACCTTCCCCGTGCGGCTCCTGCAGTCTGGGCTCATCAAGCCAGAGGACTTGCTCCGCAAATACACAAGCGAAATGCACGCAAACGAAATCGTGCTCCTCGCGTACTACATTGCCGCCATCAACATCGAGGCCGCATTCCACGACCTCGTAGGCGGCGATTACCAACCCTTCGAAGGCATCGTCCTCACTGATACCTTCCAGCTCGCCGAAGGCACAGCGAAACTCGACGGGATGGACGTCCTGGAGGGAAACAGTGAGAGGGTCAAGAAGCAACGGAAACAGTCTATCCGCGTCGTCATCGGCAACCCGCCGTACTCGGTGGGGCAGGACAGTTCGAATGACAACAATCAGAATTTGAAGTACCAGAACCTGGACGACCGCATTGCTGAAACCTACGTTGCTAATTCCACCGCCACACTCAAGACGTCCCTCTACGACTCCTATGTCCGCGCTATTCGCTGGGCCTCCGATCGCATCAAAGGGGAGGGCGTCGTCGCTTACGTCTCCAACGGCGGCTACATCGACGGTAATACTGCAGACGGTTTGCGCAAGTCCCTCACTGACGAGTTCGACGCGATCTACTGCTACAACTTGCGCGGGAACCAGCGCACGTCCGGCGAACTCTCCCGCAAGGAGGGCGGTAAGATCTTCGACTCGGGCAGCCGGAACACCGTCGCGATCCTGATCTTGGTCAAGGGTGGGAAGAACTCCGGCACAGACAAGACGTGCGAGCTGTACTACCGGGATATCGGGGACTACCTTAGCCGCGACGACAAGCTCCGCCTCGTCGGGTCACAGACCCTGAACACAGTGGACTGGCAGCAAATCGCCCCAAACGCCGAAGGCGACTGGATCAATCAGAGGGACGAGCGTTTCTCGATTTTTCAGTCGATCAGCAAGAAAGACAAGTCAGACCGGGCAGAGACAATATTCGACCTTCACTCCAGCGGGCTCAAAACCGGACGTGACTTCTGGGCCTACAACTTCTCCGAGCAACGGCTCAAGGACAATATGGCGTCGACGATCGACTTCTACAACAGCCAGATGTATGGCTTCGCCGACCACTGCATCGCCGAAGGAATCACGTCACCCACTGCATCGGATGTGGACAAGTTCATCGATCTCGATCCGAAGAAGATCAGCTGGGATCGCGCGGACAAGGGGCGAATCGCGAAGGCAGAGAAGTACGTATTCCATGCCGACCGCATATTCACCTCTACATATCGCCCTTTCACACGGGAGTTCGCGTACTTCGACCGGAAGCTGAACAACACGGTCTACCAGCTTCCCCGGATGTTCCCGACCCCAGAGCACGACAACGTCGGCTTCTATATCACCGGCACCGGATCCGACGAGCCGTTCTCGGTCTTGATGACGGACGCAATTCCTGATCTGCACGCGGTCGGCACCAAGAGTGTTGGCCCACATTTTGCTCGCTACACATACCGAAAGCTGAGCGCGGAGGGGGGCTTCGACTTCGGCGACGTCGACGATTCCTACGAGCGCGTCGACAACATCACCGACACCGCCCTCCGCGGGTTCCAGACGACCTACAACGATCCCGCCATCACCAAAGACGACATCTTCTACTACACCTACGGATTGCTCCACTCTCCGGAGTATCGTGACCGCTTCGCCGCTGACCTGAAGAAAACCCTTCCCCGAATCCCCAAGGCGCACGACTTCCGGGCCTTCGCCGAGGGTGGCCGCAAACTCGCCGACCTGCATCTTCAGTACGAGGTGGCAGAGCCGTACGGCGGCATCGTCGAGAAGGTCTCCGGTGATGTGTCCGGCACCCCACTTCGCGAGCTGTACCGCGTCACCAAGATGAAGATCCCCAAGATAAAGAGCCAGCAAGACCGTTCAACCATCGTCTACAACAACCGCGTAACCCTCACCAACATCCCGGTGGAGGCGTATCGCTATGAGCTCGGCGCGCGTTCCGCGATCGAGTGGATCATCGACCGATACCAAATCAAGGTCGACAAGGCAACGGAGATCACCAACGACGCCAACGATTGGTCCGACGATCCGCGCTACATTATCGACCTCATCAAGCGGATTGTGACGGTCAGCCTCGCGACGATGAAGGTTGTGGATGCTTTGCCTCCGCTGGAGATACTTGACAAGTAGCACACCGCGAGGCACCTCCCCGCATTCTGTCAGAGCCGATCGAGTGCTGCCCGGTGTTCGTGGTCGATCGCCGAAATGCCATCTGATGGTGCGCGTGTAGCGGACGCGGGACGGGGCGACTTGACATCCACCGCGCGTCTCGGGGACGCTGAAAACAGCGGTACACGTGTATCCGAAAGACCTCGATCCATCTCTGGATCGAGGTCTTCGTCGTTGATGGGCAGTCGATGCCGCGCTGAAAGGCGCGCTCCTCTCATCGAATCCGATAGGTGCCAGTGCCAGGGCGACCCCCAACCGATCTGATTGAAAGTCGTTGTCACCGGGTGCTGGACGAACACGTGGGCCGCACTTTCCCAGATCAACCCCGGCATCGGTGGGCCGAAATCTTGTGCCGCCCCTCACGCCGGGGATTCAAAGCCCTTGTCGCCGAGCACTTCCGAGGTGAGCTGCGGCAGTCCGCATGCCTGGAGTGCATTCGCGGCGTCGGGGGACTCGAACGGCTCATTCATTGGGCTCCGTTCGTCGAGTAGGTAACCAACAACTGAGAGGACTCGACATGCCTGTGTTTTTGCAGCTGATTCTCTGGCTCATCGCCGTCGGCCAGCTGGCCAGCGGCTCTGCCAGTGGTTCTGCTGGTTTCCCGACCGGTAGCTAAGAACCGACCGTGAGATCGGTGACGACGGACCCGCGCCAGACTCATCGGTGGCGGGCCATCGTCGCCGACCTCCGAGCCCGCAAGTTGCCGTGCTGGCGGTGTGGTCAGGCGATCGCCTACGAAGCTCCCAGGTTCGCGCCGGAGGGCTTCGAGGCCGATCACTTCTATCCGGTGAGTACGCACCCGCAGCTGGCGCTGGATCCGGCGAACGCGCGAGCTAGTCATATGCGCTGCAACCGATCTCGCGGCAACACCGCTCCGGCGGCCGGAGCGTGGGTGCGGTCGGACTTCTGAATCACGGTTAATCGTGTTTTGTCACTTTGAGATCGACGACCGGCCTCGCATGTCGCCTCCACTGGGGATAACGTACGGACACTGACCACAGACATCCGAATGATCGGCGTCTGGCTCGGCCTCCAAGGTCTGCCAATGCAGATCCTGCTGAACGCACCGCTCGCTGATGTCGAATCGTGGATGGCAGGAGAGGGGACGACCCCCAAGGTTGCTCATACCGACCGGCATCAGACTCACCGCGTGCGTTCTCTCCCGCGCGTCGTTCGTCTCACCAACGACGCGTGACGTGGCGAACGAAGCCGATGCCGCTGTAGCTTGACCCTTGAATTCTGTTTGCTTGCAGCTGTTTCGGATCGCGATATTCTGCGGGTGTACACGATTGATGCCAATGTAGCTGCGGTTCCGAGGCCGGCCACCGCGAGTCCGAAGGCAAGGCCGCCGTCCAGCCCGCTGGCGACCCCGTACAAGACCAGCGACACTCCCGCAGCGGTTCCGGCGTAGCCGACAAGGTTGGCTTTGCTAGCACTCCAGCCATATCCGGCAACGATCACTGCGACACCGATGCCGGACGCTCCTATGCCAAACCCCGAAGCGGCCACACCGATTTGCATTCCGAACACCAGCAGCACTATGCCCCAGACGACCAGCGTGACCCCCGCAGCGATCACGGAGTGCCTCAGGAATCGTCGATTCTCGGCGATTAACGTGACACCCACAGCGGCCACTGCCATTCCAAACGCGGCGAGTGGTACGCCTGTCAACTTGCCGTACAGGCCATGCCATTGGTTGTTGTCAAGTATCGTGACCAACCCTATCCAAAATATCGCGAGTCCCCAATCGATCATCGCTGCGCCTATGAGTTGACGGTCTCTGGATGCCACTGCTGCGCCGACGGCGAGGAGCGTAAATCCGTCAAAGACTGTGGCAAGGCCCCAATGAGGGTGACCTAGTCGGAAGGCCTCGGCGCCCATGCCGAGGACCGCGATACCGAGGCCACTGATTGCTATACCGCCGTAACCCGAGGCAGCGGTTGTCCGGTTTCGGTCCTCGATCAGTCGAAATATGGCTACAGCTGCCACAATCCACACTGTCGCAATAACGTTGACAGCGATAGCTGGCGGAATGGCTGGTAGTACGGCGATCGTGATGAGCACTGTGCTGTAGGCAGATGCGACCAAAGGCAGAGCGACTCGCTGGGCTAACGGCAAATACGGGCTGGCAGATGCAGCCCACGCGATCCAGACGATCAACGCGCAACACGCAGGGACTTGGAACCACAATCCTAGGCTGTCTTTGAGAAGCGTTTGCAGCAGTGTAATGAGGAGTCCCGGTCCAACGAGCTTGAGAAAGTCACCTCGACGGTCGGGAGGAGTTGATGTCATTGGCGTAGACCATTTTCTGCATTATCTCTTCGATCTTGATTCCGCCAATGGATCAACGATCACGGTTGGACCTGTAGTGCGCGTCAGCGCCGCACTCAGCATGAGACCCGAATATTTCCGCTGGCGCTACGGTGCGCAGCTCAAGGTAGCGGGGTGCCAGCAATGGTACAGCGTCGGGGCAGTTCCTTGTACGCCAGCGATGAGAAATCCTTGCCGACAATGGCATCCAGCAGCTCGTTGGCCTGAGACTGTTCAGCTCCATTGACGCCGGGCATGGCCTTGAAATAGCGACATAGCTTGGGCCGACACACCTATATAACAAGGTCAAACTTGGGGAGGGGCGGGTGGAAAGTTGAACGTGATCGGCTTGTCTACTCCTCGGGCACTGGGCAATCTCCCCCCGCGGGCATACCCCCATCGCGCGAGGCACGCGAAACTTCCAGCGGCCGGCGAGGTGCGGGCATGAGTCGCCCGGTCACCTCAATACGATTCGACACCCTCGCCGTTGAACGATTGCGCACCTTCGAAGGCAACCCACGCCGAGGCAACGTCGACGCGATCGCGCAGTCCCTCGACGCCACCGGCCAGTACCGGCCCGTCGTGGTCAACGAAGGCACTCTCACTGGCCGGGCAATGGAGGTGCTCGCGGGCAACCACACCTTGCTCGCGGCACGCCAGCTTGGCTGGGCGGAGTTGGGCGTCGGGATCATCGACGTCGACGAGCAGACTGCGCGTCGCATTGTCGCCGCCGACAACCGCACCGCCGACCTGGGCGACTACGACCACACCGCGCTGTTCGAACTTCTCGACGGCCTAGACGACCTCGCTGGAACCGGCTACAGCACCGAGGATTTCGACAGGCTCGTCGCCGAGATCATCCCGCGCGAGACCCACACCGACCCTGACGACATCCCGGAGCTGCCCGATGATCCGATCAGCGTGACCGGCGACATCTGGCAGCTGGGGCCGCACCGGCTCGCGGTTGGCGACGCCACCGACTTCGCTGCGGTCGAAGCGCTGATGGATGGCGAGCAAGCCGACTGCGTGTGGACCGACCCGCCCTACGGCGTCGACTACGTCGGTAAGACCAAGGACGCCCTGCGGATCCAAGGGGACGCCGCCGGTGATCTCGAGGACCTGCTCGGCGGGGCGTTCGCCTCGATGGTCGCGGTCGCCCGGCCCGGCGCACCGGTCTATGTCGCGCACGCCGACTCCGAGCGCCTGCGGTTCGAGACCGCGTTGCGCGAGGCCGGAGTGCTGGTGCGGCAAAACTTGGTGTGGGTGAAGAACACGATCGTTATGGGCCGGTCGGACTACCACTACAAGCACGAGCCGATCCTGTACGGGTTCGTCCCCGGCGGGGAGGGGCGGCTGGGCAGAGGTGGGGACCGCTGGCACGGAGACAACGCCCAGTCCACAACGTTCGAGTTCGACAAGCCCTCGGCCAACCGTGACCATCCGACGATGAAGCCGGTCGCGCTCATCGAAGCGATGCTGGCCAACTCGCTGCGGCCTGGCGGCCGGGTCCTCGATCTGTTCGGCGGCAGCGGCTCAACCCTCATCGCTGCCCACCAGCACGGCTCTGTCGCCCGACTGGTCGAGCTGGACCCGCGCTACGCCGACGTCATTTGCCGCCGCTCTCAGGAGCACACCGGGGTCGTTCCGATCCGAAACGACGGCGAGGCCGTGGATTTCACGGCTTCGCGGAGGTGATCGGCCTCGACGTCAGAATTCGGCGACCATGGCGATCTGCTCGGGTGTCGGGTTCGGGATATCTTCGATCTCGTCGAGGCTGCACAGGTCGAATTCACCCTCCGCCCAGCGGACCTCGGCGAGCCCGTAGTGGGCGAACCCGTCGGGGTCGATCGCCGGGCAGGCGATGACCTTGCCGACCGTCGCGTCGACGCCGGTCGCGCCGAGCCAGTAGACCAGCGTGCCGGGAATCATGCCCGCCCCTGATTCTCGACGGCCGCCGCGACGGCCGTGTCGACCCACTCGGCGAATTCCGTCGCCTGCTCAGGCAACAGCGTCAAGATCACGTCGTTGCCGTTGATGGCGTCGTAGACCGCGATTCGTACGGTGCCGCCGCGTACGTCGACCAGGGCGTGGCCCCAGTCGTCCACCGTGACGCCCTCCCAGTCCATCCAGTCGCCCGCCTCGGGATCCGGCTCGTCGTTCCACTCGACCTCCAGCTCCTCTTTGCGTCGGTCCTCGGTCATCGTGGTGCTCCCCTCCTGGTCTAGGTACACCACCATGAACGCTCTGACCGGGAACGAAGTCAAGCGCCATCGAGCCATGTAATACGTTGCCGCACAACGAGATTCGGAGCTATGGTGTGATCGCTTCCGGATCGCGACCGGAAGATGGACCCGCCGCCGACGGGCGGCGGGGTGGAGCCTCGGTAGGCCCAGCCAGAGGGCTGGTGTCCGAGTTCGACTCTCGGACTCCACACGGACGGGGCATCCGCTCGCTACGGACCCTCGGCCCCGGCGGGACGCACGCCTCGCCGGAGCTGGCGGCGGCCTGCGCTGCCCGGCCTGGACCCGCCGGTAGCTCCGAACGGAAAGGGCAGGGGAGCGTGGACCGCCGCTCGCTGATCACGCAACGGCTGCCCGGATCCGGGCGATCACGCCTGCGCGAGATACTGTTGGATATCTTCAGTGGACACTCGCAGTTCGCGGGCGATCTCCTCGATCGACAGCCCGACTCGAATGCCTGCGGCGATAGCGGCCCCGAGGATATTCGGAGAGTCTGCGGACTCGCGTCGTATCCGTCGGGCGCGCAGGTGTACCGCCGATGTCGAGACTCCGAGTGTGTGGGCGATGGCAGTGTGCGATGCCCCTATGGCGATGCCCGCTTCGACTACCGCCTGCCGGAAGGCGGACTGCGTCTGGTCCAACTCCTCGCCGAGCACATTTCGGCCGTTGGTGACATGGCGGTAGGTGCGTCCGGTCAGGATGGATCTCACGATGCCTCCGGCGGCACCGAGGCGGCGTTCGATCTCGGCGATGGCGAGCTGTTCGTCGACGTACATGCGAACAACCTCGCGGGCCTGGTCGTCGGTGAGGTGCCGTCCTGCTCGGCTATCGGCTCGGCTCACATCTTTTCCGCCGGTGACGTCGCGGTAGATGAGTCCCCGCAGGATCGGGCTCACGATTCCCCGGCTGATGTTCATGCGCTTTTCGATCTTGGCCACGGGCAATTCCTCATCAACGTACAGGCGAACGATCTCGCGAACCTGATCATCGGTCAATGATCGTTGCCTGATCATCGTGCGCACCGCCTTGATCTGCCCGTCCAACCGCGCCTCGAATCGACTTCCCCAATGTTCACTTCTATTGCACCCCTTCATATTTCGATCATCTGTGCCGTGTGAAGCTAGCTCTGGTCGGGGCGCTGCATCAACCCGAACGCGCCGTTCGGTGAGAGTTAAATATGTTGTGGCACAAGGAATTAGCGCAGCGGCGACTTGGTGCGACTTACGCGCATCTCTGGAAGGGGTGAGCCGACATGAATCGATCGAAATCCGGTGCGCCACAACATGCGCTGCAGCTCCGCAAAGCCGGAGTTTCCTACGCGAAGATCGCCGAACAGCTCGATATCGCCGAAGCCGACGCCTATGACATGGTGACCGCTGCGCTGCAGGCGCCCGAGGAAGCGCCCGAGACCCGTACCCGCCTTGACCTCGAACGCCTGGACGCAATGCTGCTCGGCCTGTGGAAGCACATCGGCCAGGGCGATCCGAAAGCCGTCGAACAGGGCCTGGAAGTCATGCGGATGCGCGCCGACATGCTCGCCGACCGCGCCGCATCCGGCGACGGCAGCGAGGTCGGGGACTACTTGGAATCGGTGAAAGCCGCTGCGCGAGAGAACAAACAGAGCGCCGTGACGCGGCTGCGGGCGGTGGAGTCCTGATGGCTCGCTCACTACCGGAGTCGGTCGCGGCTGCGGTCGAGGAGATGACGTGGCTGACTCCCGCTGATCAGGCCACGGTGGATCTGGCGCTGCGCTACGCGGTGCAGATCGAAGCCGGGATCAGCCGAGGCGGTCAGGACGCGACCAAGGCCCTGTACCTCGGTCCGCACCTACTGCGGGCGCTCGCCGAGCTGGGCGGCACTCCGGGAGGCCGGCGAGCCTTCGGTGACGGCGGCGGCGACGGCCCCGAATCCACCCTGACCAGGCTGCGACGCGAGTTTGGACACCCCGCGTAGAGGCTGTGAACAGCCACGCATCTTCACCCCGCCGCTGCGGGAACTGACACGCGAGACGACCCACGGCTTCTCGGTCATCGACTTCGCCGAGACAACGCTTGGGATCGGGCTGCTGCCGTGGCAGAAGTGGCTGTTCATCCACGCCCTCGAACTACGTGAAGACGGGCTCTACCGATTCCGGACGGTGCTGGTCCTCATAGCCCGTCAGAACGGCAAGACCCTGTGCATGCTGATCCTGGCTCTGTGGCACATCTACGTGCGCGGCTCACGCACCGTGATCGGCACCGCCCAGGACCTGGCGAACGCGGAGAAGGCGTGGGGTGAGGCAGTCGAGATCGCCGAAGCTGTACCCGATCTCGCGATCGGGATCCGGCATGTGGTCAAGGTCAACGGCAAGAAGTCGCTGAAACTGCACGCCGGAGAGCAATACCGGGTCGCCGCCGCGTCGCGACGAGGCGCCCGCGGCTTCTCCGGCGACCTCGTGCTGCTCGACGAGCTACGTGAGCACCAGTCCTGGGACGCGTGGGGAGCCTCGACCAAGACCACCCTCGCTAGGCCACACGCCCAGGTGTGGGGCTTCTCCAACGCGGGCGACTCACTGTCGGTGGTGCTGCGCTACCTGCGCGCGCTGGCCCACCAGGCGCTCGCCTGGCCCGACGGAGACGCTGACGCCACCGCGCTCGAACTCGTCGCCGAGGACCTTGTCGACGAACCCGACGAGGACGATTCGCTGGCGCTGTTCGAATGGTCGGCACCGCCGAGCGCGGACCGCCGCGACCGCGACGCCTGGGCGCAGGCCAACCCCAGCCTGGGCTACACGATCACCGAACGCGCTATTGCCGCCGCCCTGCGCACCGACCCACCGGCGGTGTTCAGCGTCGAGGTGCTGTGCCGGTGGCTCGAATCAGCCGCCGCAGGACCTTTCGGCGACGGTACGTGGGCGGCGAGCCTGGACGCTGGCTCTCGCATCGCCGAGGGATCGCGCCGGGTCGTGGGTGTGGACGTGTCGTGGAACCGCTCAAGCACTTATATCGCGTTGGCAGGGTTGCGCGCCGACGGGCGCGCGCACGTGGAGATCACCGCCGACCGCGCGGGCACCGAGTGGGTCCTCGACTGGCTGCTGGAGCGCCGCGACCGGATCGAGGCGGTGGTGCTGCAGGCCAACGGCGCACCGGTATCGAGCCTGCTCGACGCGCTGAGCGCCGCCGGACTTCCCGTGATCGCCTGGGCCGGTCCCGATCTCGGGCGCGCGACCGGGCAAGCGTTCGACCTGGTCGACAACAAACGCCTACGCCACCTCCCGCATCCCGGACTCGACCTGGCCGCGACCACGGCGGCGGTGCGTCCGGTCGGGGATGCGTGGGTGATCGACCGCAAACGCTCACCGAGCGACGCCGCGCCGCTGGTCGCCGCGATCGCGGCGTTGTGGGCGCTGCTCTCACCGGACGACCCGGCCCCGCAGATCCATGACTGGCCCGAGGAATTGTGGGAGGAAACCAGCGTATGAGAGCGAAAACCATACTGTTGCTCGATATTTCGGGCACAGCGGCGATATTAAGCGGACTGTGGCTATTGGGGCCAGCGTTCGCCATCATCGGCGCTGGAGCGATCTTTCTGATCGCTGCGGCGCTGATCGACCGGCGGGTCGATCGTTCGTGAGCTGGCTCTCGCGCCTGCTCGGCACTGATGGCGAGGCGCGGGCACTCACCGAGCTGTCCTCGATCCCATCGAACTGGGCGGGCATCTCCGATTCCGGGATCGCGGTCTCCGAACGCACCGCCCTGCAGCACGTCACCGTCTACGCCTGCGTGCGCCTACTCGCCGATGCGGTCGCGTCGCTACCGGTCGACGCCTATCGCAAACGTGGGCAGGTCCGGGAGGAGATCTCGCCCGCACCGCTGTGGGTGCGGCGTCCGGATCCACGCTGGACCCGATTCGAGTGGCTGTTCCAGGTGGTGAGCTCGCTCGCCCTGCGCGGCAACGCCTACCTGCACATCACCGCCCGCGACCTGAGCCAGTTCCCGACCGTGCTCGAACCGCTACACCCCGACGAGGTGATCCTGCACGGAGTCGACTCCCGAGGTGTCCCCACCGGCGGCAAGATCTTCTACTCCGTGCTCGGCCAGCCGGTCCCGGCCACCGACATCGTGCACCTGCGCCGCTTCGTGCTCCCCGGCAGCCTGATCGGCCTGAGCCCCATCACCCAGGCCCGCCAGAGCATCGGACTCGGACTGGCCGCCGAGCGCTTCGGGGCACGCTGGTTCGGCCAATCGGCGAACCCATCCAGCGTGCTGGAGACCGACCAACCCCTCTCGGCCGACGCGGTGACTCACCTGCAGCGCCAGTGGATCTCCTCCCACGGCGGACGCCGCCACCCCGCGGTGCTCTCCGGCGGGGTGAAGTGGCGCCCGATCTCCATCACCCCAGAAGAGTCGCAGTTCCTGGCCACCCGCGAGTTCCAGCGCGCCGAGATCGCGATGCTCTACGGCATCCCGCCGCACATGATCGGCGACACCCAGAAATCGACCAGCTGGGGCGCGGGCATCGAAGCCCAAGGCATCGGGTTCACCACCTTCACCCTGCGCCCGTGGCTGGCCTGCATCGAAGACGCCCTCTCCGACCTGCTGCCCCGCGGGCAGTTCGCCAAGTTCAACGTCGGTGGCTTGCTGCGCGGAGACCAGCGTGCCCGCTATGACGCCTACGCCTCGGCACGCAACGCCGGATGGATGTCGGTCAACGAGATCCGCGCGCTGGAGGACCTGCCGCCGATCCCCGGAGGCGACTCCTACATCCAGCCCCTCAACTACGGCCCGCTCGGCGCGGACCCCACCACCCCCGATCAGCCCATACCCGAGGAGGACCCGAGTGGACCGCTCGACGAAGCTGCGTGATTCACGCGAGATCCGTTCCTACGCAGCCCATCACGTGCAGCTGCGCAGCCGCGACGACGAACTGACCTTGCGCGGATACGCCTCGATCTTCGATGCCCCGTATGAGATGTACGGCGGAGGTGAGGCCGGCGGATGGGACGAGACCGTCGACCCCGGCGCTTTCGACATCACCCTGCGCGAACGCCCCGACCTGCACCTGCTCATCAACCACGACGGAATGCCCCTGGCCAGAACGAAATCCGGAACGCTGCGCCTCTCGGCCGACCGGCAGGGCCTGGCTGTCGAAGCCGACCTAGACCGCCGCGACCCCGATGTCGTACGCCTGGAAACGAAGATGAGCCGAGGCGACATGGACGAGATGAGCTTCGCGTTCCGCGTCAAGAACGACTCCTGGAACCGCGAACAGACCACCCGCCGCATCACCGAGATCAGCCTGCACAAAGGCGATGTCAGCGTCGTGAACTTCGGCGCGAACCCCGCCACCTCGGCCAGCCTGCGCGGACTACTCGACGCCCTAGCTGAGGTCGAGGTCGATGACGCCCTGCTGGCCGAAGCCCGATCCGTCGGCGTGGACCGCCTCGGCTCGGCCCACGAACTGCTGGGCCGCCTGCGCGGCGCACTACGACCGAAGCGCTCCGACACGCTGCGCGTCGCCCAGCTCATCGCCCTCGGTGAGGGCACCGACCTGAAGTAGTCCACACCCACTCACAGCTTTATCCCCAACTCCCACATCATGTTTCCCGAGTCCTGGCACTGGATCGGGGGGCTTCTAAAGCCCTGGCACTGGGCGGAAATGGCCTGGCACTGGCCGCCATTCACCCATTCCCGAACCCAGCAAAGGACACCTCATCATGGATGAGCGGCTCAACAGGCTCATCGCGCTGCGCGAGCAAGCAGGAGAAAACCGCACGACGCTGCTCGCAGCGCGCACCACCATCCTCGCCACGGCCGCCGACAACGGCCGCGAAGACCTCACCGAGGACGAAGACCACGCGTTCCGCGAACTCACCGACCAGATCCGCACCGCCGACACCGAAATCACCGGCTGCGACGAACGCATCACCGAGCTGAACGAGGAAATCGAACGCGCCCGCGCGATCGATGAAGGCGCGGTCGCACTCCGGCGCGCCCAGGCACGCGTGCAGGTCACCGAGCAGCCCGCGACCTACGTGCGCGGCAACGGCCACTCCTACCTGCAGGACCTGATCCGGTTCTCGTTCCGGATGGACGCCGACGGCACCGCCGAAGACCGCCTGCGTAACCACGGCGAGGACGTGACTCGCTCTCCGGAGTACCGCGACCTCGACCGCGTCGACGGCACCGGCGGGTTCTTCGTGCCACCGATCTGGCTGATGAACCAGTTCATCGAACTCGCGCGCGCCGGACGCGCGGTCGCCAACCTCGCCGAATCCGACGTGCTGCCACCGGGCACCGACTCGATCAACATCCCCAAGGTCGCGACCGGCACGGCGACCGAACCCCAGACCGCCGACAACACCCAGATCGCCGACACCGACCTGACCGACACCTACGTCTCCGCACCGGTGCGCACGGTCGCCGGTCAGCAGGACATCGCCGTCCAGCTGCTGGACCAGTCGCCGATCAATTTCGACCAGGTGATCTTTTCGGACTTGATCGCTGACTACGCGGCCAAGCTCGACATTCAGGTGATCGGCGGGTCCGGCACTGCCGGGCAGGTGCTGGGCGTTCGGCGCACGGCGGGCATCGCGACCATCACCGCGACCCCGACGGTTCGCTCGGTCTACGGGGCGATAGCTGATGCGGTCCAGCGCGTGCACACCAAGAGGCTGCAGCCGCCGACCGTGATCGCCATGCACCCGCGCCGCTGGGGCTGGCTGCTCGCCCAGCTCGACGACACCCAGCGGCCGTTGGTTCTGCCGCAACAGAACTCGCCGCAGAACGCGCTGGCCACCCTGGGTGCGGTCGCCGCCGAACAGATCGTCGGCAACCTGCACGGGCTGCCGGTCATCACCGACCCGAACCTGCCCATCACCCTCGGCGCGGCCAACAACGAAGACGTCATCCTCGTGATGCGCGCCTCGGATCTGCGCCTCTACGAATCCGGCATCCGCACAAGGGTTTTCCCCTCGCCGCGCTCGGCGACGCTGACCACCCGACTGCAGGTCTACGGATACCTGGCCTTCACAGCCGCGCGCTACCCGCAGTCGATCGTCGAGATCGGCGGGCTCACCCCGCCCGACTTCGGCGGCTGACATCTCCTGCGGGACCTGGTCCCCGAGCGGCGGCACGCCGTTCGGGGACAACAGGTTTCAGCGCGTGAGACCTCAGTAAGGCCCCTCAGACCCCCCTAACCGAAAGGGAGGAGTGCCGATGTGGCACATCACGATCACGACCAGTGATCCGTTCACCGAGATCAGGAGCATGTTCATGGCTAATCAGGACAAGATCGACCGCCTCGCCGCGCAGCTGACCAAGGCCAAGGCCGAGATCGTCGCCGAGATCGCCCGCCTCAAGGACCAGATCGACAACGGCACCGGCGAACTCGACTTCACCGCCCTCGATGGTCTGGTCGCCGACCTCGACGGCCTCAACCTCGACGTCCCCAGTGGCGAGCCGGGCGCGGAAGAGCCCGGTACCGGCGAGCCCGCCTGACCCATCACAGTCCCTCGCTCCGGCCCGACAAACCGGGCCGGAGCGAGCGGCACCTACTCATCCTTTGAGCCATCCTTTGAGGAGGACAAACGCCGTGAGCAGCCGAGATGTCGAAGCCGACTACCTTCACGCGTACCTCGAGCAATACAACCGAGCCCGCCGGGCGGGCCGGACCGAGGAAGCGTCGCGGATCGCGCAGGTACTGCGCAGCCGCTTCGGCCACGAAGTAGAGGCCACGTCCTCGCAGCCCGAAACCGCAACAGACTCCACCGCGTCTCCTCGCCGGCCTCGCCCACCGAAGGCGAAGACAACTCCCGCCCCGGCTCCCGAGACAGCCGTCCACGATTGAGATGACCGACGCGGGCTCACCTACCCCGAGTGCGGTCCTCGCCGCGCCGCTCCCGCCGCTGGCCGATGAGGCAGTGCTCGCCGACTACGAAAATGGCAGTCCCGCACTGGCCGTGGCGATAGCCAACGCTCTGGTGCGTGACTGGTGCGGCTGGCACATCGCCCCGACCCTCACCGAGACACTGATCCTGGACGGGTCTGGTGATCGGGTGCAGATGGTGCCGACGCTGCGCCTGCTCGATCTGCACTCGGTCACCGAGAACGACCGTCCGATCGACCTCGCCAAGATCAGATGGTCGCCGACTGGATATCTGCGCCGTCCGATCGCATGGACGACCCGCGAACGCGGCGTCCGGATCGAAATCACCCACGGATGGCCCACGCCCCCACCGCTGCTTGTCGGCGTCGTGCTCGGAATCGCCAAGCGTGCCAAGGACACTCCGGCCTCAGCGGTACGCGCCCGCACCGCAGGACCGTTCAGCGAACAACTCACTGTCAGCGCGGACGGCTCGATCGGCGGGGTGGCGCTGACCCAGGTCGAACGCGACCTGCTCGCCGCCTATCGCATCGTCCCGCTCGCATGAACCTGCCGCTACGCCACACCCTGAACCATTACCGCCACCGCGACGGCGGCACCGACTCCCACGGCAACGCCGTCTCGCTCTACACCCCGCCCCTGGACACACCCGGTATCGCGGTGCGCGTCTACGGGTGGGGGCCATCGCGGTCCAGCGAACCCGACCTCGACGGGCACAACCGGGCCATCACCGAGGTCGAGGTGTACGCGCCCGCCCAATTCCAGCCCGCACCAGCAGATCTCATCGATCTGCCATCCGGACCGGCAGGTCGTTTTGAGGTGATCGGCGTGGCTGCCGATGCCAACCACGGCCCGTTCGGCTGGACGCCGGGCAACGTCATCACGCTGCGAAAGGTGGACGGATAGTGCCCAAGCCGAAGATCCAATGGACACCCGACGGCTTCTACAACCTGCGCCGCGCGTCCGGCGTGGTCCGCGACGTCGAAGCGCGCGGCCGACGCGTGAAAGCAGCCGCGGGCGAGGGCTTCGAGATGACATCCCGCCAGGGCGCCCGCCACCCGCAAGGTCGCTGGCGGGTCACCATCTCTCCCCGCACGATCAAAGCGGCCCGCCGCAACGCCAAAGACAACACCCTGGTCAAAGCCCTCAACGCCGGACGCAGCCGATGAACGAACTCGTCGTCTACCCCGCGATCGAGACCCTCACCATCGCCTACCTGAGTACGCGGCTTGCCGCGCGAGGCGATCGGGCCGTGGTCGCGACGAAAGTCCCCAACCCGCGCCCGGACCGACTAGTACGCGTCAGCGCCGCCGGTGGCGGCAACGACCGGCGGATCCTCGCCTCCCGCATAGTGATCATCGAATGCTGGGACCTGCACGAACCCGAAGCCGCACAACTGGCCGAGCTGTGCCACGCACTGCTACTGAGCGCACCCCGCGACCCCCAGGAACCACGGATCCGCGCCGCCGCCACAGTCGGCGCCCCGGTCAACCATCCCGATCCTGACACCCGTCACCCGCGATACCAGGCGACCCTCGATCTCGACGTGCGCGGCCAACTCGCCTGACCGCTTCACCGACGTGCCCTTCGGCCGAGTCCTTCGCCGTCGCGACGGCACCACCACCTGACATCCACCGCGCTGACACCAGCACCGCTCTATCCCTATCGCCGCACATCCCTTTCGAGCAGGCCCGGTCCGCCTTGCGCCTGAAAGGGGCTACCGACCATGGCAAGCACGGTCGCCAACATCTACGCGGCAATGCCGCGAGCCACCGGCTCGCTGCTCCGCGCACCGCTGGGCACCCCCGGTCCGAACAGCGCCACCAGCGATCTGGATCCCGCGTTCCTCGATCACGGCTACATCGGCGAAGACGGCTACACCCTCGCCGAGTCGAGAGACATCGACAAGAAGAAAGCCTTCGGCGGCTCCACCGTGAAAATTCTGCAGACGGACTACACGCTCACGGCGCAGTTTGCTTTCCTCGAGTCCATCAACGCGCTCGTCCTGCGCGCTGTGTATGGCGACGACAACGTCACCGTGACGGGTAACTCGATCGCGGTGCGGCACAACAAGCGTCAACTGCCGCACTCGAGCTGGATCATCGACACCCTCGACTCCGATGTCGCGCTGCGCCGGATCTGGATCCCCGACGGGCAGATCAGCACCGTCGACGACGTACAGATCGTGCACACCGAGACAATCGCCTACACCGTCACCGTCGAATGCTTCGAGGACGCTGACGGTACCCCGCTGTATGAGTGGGTGCACAAGGGCCGCCCGCCGACACAATGGACTGTCGCGCTGTCGGCGACCGCTGGCACCTTCCTGCTCTCGGTCGACGGAAAGCCCACCACCGCAATCGCTTTCGATGCCGCCAACGCAGCAGTGCGCACGGCGCTCGCGGCGCTGGCCGGGGTCGGCACCGACGGCGTCACCGTGACCGGTCCGGCCGGTGGCCCGTACAAGATCACCCTCTCGGGCGGCGGCACCTTGAGCGGCAACGGCACCGGACTCACCGGCACCGGCACCAAACTCACCGTCACTCCCGCCTGATCGACCGTCCGAGTCCGGCCGGCGGTGCACGCGTCGTGCGCGTGAGCGCCGACAGCTCCTACAGAAACGGAAGAGTCAGTGACCGATTCCGATCGCGCCCGGCTGAGCCGGGCTCAGTTCCTACGCCTGACCGGTGCAGCTGTCAGCATCGCGACGGCGAGCGGGCTGGTGGCCGCGTGCTCGACGTCTCCGCGACCACACCCAGGGACCGAACGCATCCTGCTCGATAAGGTCCGCGGCTACACCTGCACCGCCAGCGGACTGCACCGGTTCTCCAGCTTGCTGATCGACGCGCACGGAAGAGTGGAAGCACTCGATCCCGCCGGGACGGCAGGCGCGCGACGCATCGACGGACACGGAAAGGCCTGTCTGCCCGGCTTCCACGACGCCCACGGTCACCTCTGGAGTTTCGGCGCCGCCGCGACCCAGATCGACCTCGCTGGTGTGCGGTCGGTCGATGACGCGCTGCGGGTCATCGCAACCTACACGCGCGAACATCGGGATCGGCCATGGCTGCTGGGGCGGGGATGGAACGACGTGGGCTGGGGCCGGTTACCGAGCGCAGCCGACCTCGACCAGGTGGTCGAGGAGCGCCCGCTGTGGCTGCTGCGCGTGGACAGCCATGCAGGCGTGGCCAATACGGCTGCGCTGCGGCTCGCCGGGATCACCGCATCGACGCCGGATCCAGTGGGCGGGCAGATCATCCGCGACGGCGACGGCCGACCCACCGGCGTGCTGGTCGACGCCGCCAAAAAGCTGATCGAACAACACATCCCAGCTCCGACTCTTCTCGACTACGAAGACCGGCTGCTCACCGCTCAGCAAAGACTCAACGCAGCCGGACTCACCTCGATCAGCGAGGCATCCACCGCCCCCGATCAGCTCCCCGCGCTCTTCGACCTCGCCAGCACAGGCCGAATGACGCTGCGCATCAACGCATTCCTCAACTGGGACGCCTTCGTCAGATTCGGCACCCATGCACGGACCGACTCGGTCGCCGATGACATGCTGCGAGTCCGCACGGTCAAACTGATCGCAGACGGCGCACTCGGCTCGCATGGGGCAGCACTGCTCGACCCGTACACCGACCGGCCCACCAGCCGAGGACTGCCACAGCTACAGCCCACCGAACTGACCTCCCGCGTTCGCCAGATCGTGGACGCGGGCTACCAGAGCGCGATCCACGCCATCGGTGACCACGCCAACCGCATGGCCCTCGACACCTACACCGACGTGCTGGGCTCGGCGCGAGTACCACGGCTGCGGCACCGTATCGAGCATGCCCAGGTCCTCGCACCGCCGGACCTGCCGCGCCTGGCACAGCTCGGTCTGATCGCCTCGATGCAGCCCAGCCACGCCACCGACGACATGAACATGGCCGAGACCCGCCTCGGCGCAGCGCGTCTCACCGGCGCCTACGCCTGGCGATCACTGCTCGACCTCGGCGTGACCATCGCGGCGGGCAGCGACTTCCCGGTGTCCTCACATCGCCCCTTCGATGGCCTCCACGCCGCTGTCACCCGCACCGACCGCGACGGGCAGCCCGCGGGCGGCTGGCACCGCGAACAGGCGATGACCGTCGCCGAAGCCCTGCGCGCCTACACCCTCGATGCCGCCTACGCCGCTCATCAAGAGCGCGTCCTGGGATCCCTCACCCCCGGCAAGCACGCCGACTTCGTGCTCCTCGATCAGGACCCGTTCTGGCCGCAGAAGCCGCTGTGGCAGACCGAGGTACTCCAGACCTGGGTCGGCGGCCGACGCATCGGCGAATACGGCCAACTCTGAGATCAGCGACGCCGCACCCAAAACACAGTCACAGCAAGGGAACTCGCTCCGAGCGGGTGCCGAACAAGACGTCCTGTGGCTCCTCGATCCCGTCCGGCGAGGTTCATTCATCCCTTGGACCGGGCCTGCCCTCGCCGGGCGGGCACTGAAAGGCCCAGTCCGCCAATTGAAACCGAAGGAAGGTCCGGTCCATGGTGATGGAGAAGTTCACGCACACGACCGCAGGCGGCAAGACGATCTCGCTACCGAGGATGGAGAACATCCCGTTCGGGATCATCCGCAAACTGCGCAAGGAGAACGACACCGAGCAGTTCTTCGCGCTCATCGAAGGTGTCGCCGCCACCAAGGATCTCGCGGTCATCGACGCGATGACCCAAGCCCAGGTGCACGAGCTGATGAACGCCTGGCAGAAAGACAGCGGTATCGAGCTGGGGGAATCCTCGGACTCCTGAGCTTGGTCGATGCGCACCGCGACGCGGTGGAAGCCGACCTCATCCGCGCCGGTGTCCGGTTGCGCGACGTCGGCTCGGAGTCCTTCAACTGGCACGACCTGCTCGTCCTGGTCCGCCAATCCCCGCGCGAGTCCGCGCTCATGTCCGTCATGCACCCCGAAGTGGCCCGCTGGGGGCAAGGAGAGTTCCTGCTCGCCGAGCTGATCGACCTCGCGAGCTTGCTGCTGTGGGCCAAGACCAAAGACGGCGCGAAGAACCGCAACCGCCCGCGCCCCTATCCGCGCCCCGGCGTCGACGATCCGGGCTCACGCCGTGTCAGTGGTCACGCGGTCCCGATGAACGAGGTCCGAGACCGGTTGCGCGCCTTGCGAACCCAGAACCAGGGGAGGTGATCAAGTCATGACCAGCGGCGGAGTGAACCTGGCCACCGGCTACGTGTCACTGGTCCCGGAGACCTCCAAGGTCGCCCCCGGTGTCGAGGGCGCGTTCGTCCAGGCTCAGGGCAGCGCCGACAAGGCCGGACGCTCGCTGGGTTCCCGGTTCGCCTCGGGATTCGGTGCGGTGTTCAAGAGCGCCGTTACCGCTGGGGGGATCGGTGCGGCTCTGTTCGGTGGTACCGCACTCAAGTCCGGGTTGGACCGGCTGACCACGATCCAGAACGCCACCACCTCGCTGACCACGATCATGGGCTCGGCCAGCGAGGCCGGCCGCCTGATGGACGAGATCAAAAAGACCGTTAACGGCACCCCGTTCAACTTGGATCAGTTCGCCACCGTGGGCAAGAACCTGGTCGCGATGAACGTGCCCGCGGCGAAAGTACCGGGATACCTGACCGCCATCGGTGAGGCCGCCGCCGCGTCGGGCAAGGGCGCGGACGGCGTCGAACAGGTGTCGGCGGCGTTCGGGAAGATGGCCGCCACCGGCAAGGTGTCGCTGGATCAGGTGTGGTCGGTCGCCGAAGCCGGTGTCCCCGCGCTGGCCATTCTCGCCAACGGGTTCGGTGTCACCACCGACGAGATGCAGAAGATGATCTCCAAGGGAGCGGTGCCCGCCGACAAGGCCCTCGACATCCTGACCAAGGGCATCATGGAAGGCTCCAACGGAGCCGCCGGGGCGACCAAAGCCTATGCGGGCACCATGGCCGGACTCCGCCAAACGTTGTCCGGCGCCAGCGGCGGCTTCAAAGCCGCGATGGCCCGCTTCGGCGCAGGAATCCTGGCCCCGTGGCTGCCGGTCGCCACCACGACGCTGACCGGGCTCGCCGGTGGCCTCGACACGCTCACCCCGAAGATCCAAGCCTTCTCCCAGCGGTTGGCCGACTCCCATGCGGTCGAGACGTTCACCGGCTCGATGACCAACCTGCCTGCCACCATCGAGCGGGTCACCAATTCCCTTGGCGAGTTCGACTTTTCGAAGCTCACCTCCGGATTCACCACCGTCACCGACCAGCTGACCAAGATCGGCGAAGCCGGTGCCGGAGGCGAGGACAGCGGATTCCTGTCCACCCTGACCTCCGGGCTGGCCGGGCTCGGCGGCGCGCTGGGCAACCTCGGCGTCGACACCATCACCGTGCTCACCGCCGCGCTCGGCTCGATGAGCGACATCCTCGGCGTCCTGGCCGCCCACACCGGCCTGGTCACTCCGCTGCTGCTCGGGCTGGCCGCCGCGTATGCGACCAGCCAAGCCGCGCAGACCGGCTACCAGATCGCCCGGATCGTGCAAACCCCAGCGATGTTCGCCCAGCTGATGGTGCAGCGCCAGCTCACCGCCGCGATGACCGCCCACACCGCCGCACTCACCGCCAACACCGTCGCGACCGGGGTCAATACCGGGACGCAGAACACTCAGACGGCCACCACTCTGCGGGCCAAGGTCGCTGCGCTTGCCTCAGCGGCGGCTTCTCGGGTCGCTACCGCCGCGACGTGGTTGTGGAACGCCGCGCTCACTGCCAATCCCATCGGCATCGTGATCGCTGCGATCGCGGCCTTGGTCGCTGGGCTCGTCTGGTTCTTCACCCAGACCGACACCGGACGCGCGATCTGGGAAACCGTGTGGGGCGCAATCCAATCCGCGCTCGCCGCTGCCTGGTCCTACATCCAACCGATCTGGGGCGGCTTCCTGGACGCCTTGGGCTGGGTCGGAGACAAAGTGCTCTGGCTGGGGTCGGTCGTCTCCCCGGTCTTCGGGTTCATCGGCTCGCTGATCTCGTCGTGGTGGTCCGGAGTCCAGGGCTACTTCGCTGCCTGGAAGAGCGCGCTCGGCGAAGCCGGAGACATCGTGTCCTGGTGGTGGACGAGCGTGGTCCAACCGGTCTTCGGATTCGTATCGGACCTGATCAGCGGCTGGTGGGCTGGGGTGCAGGTCTACCTCGCGGCCTGGCGAGCCGGGATCGGTGAGGCCGGAGACAAGGTGTCCTGGTTCGCCGACGGCCTGCGCGCCGGATGGGCGATCATCGGGGCCGCCATCGAGACCGGCAAGGGCTGGTTCACCTCGCTACGCGATGTGGTGGTCTCCGCGATCGAGAAGATCCTCGAATACTGGGACCGGGTCAAAGGCGTCATCGGCACCGTCACCGACGTCGCGGGCCGGATCGGGTCCAGCGTTCTCAGTATCTTGCCCGGTCACGCCGACGGCGGAGCCATCGCCGGACCTGGCGGCCCGACCTCCGACAGTATTGTGGCACGGCTGTCGGCAGGCGAGCACGTCGTCACCGCCCGCGAAGTCGCCTCCGTCGGCGGCCAGGGTGCGATGTACCGGCTACGCGCCGCGATGCGCTCGGGCGCACTACGTTTCGCCGCCGGAGGCGCGGTCCCGCGCGGCATCAAAGACGCACTCGCCGCCGCAAGGGCGGTCACCGGCAACCCCTACGACTGGGGTGGCGTCGGCCCGGACCGCTTCGACTGCAGTGGGTTCATCTCCTTCCTGCAGCGCGTGGCGATGGGCATGGCGAACCCGGCTGTGCGTCTCTACACCACCCTGGACCTGCTGGCCGGGCGGCTCGCGGGCTTGGAAATCGGGCTCGGTCCGGCCGGCACTTTGTTCCAAGTCGGTGCGAACGCCGACCACATGGCCGCCACGATCAACGGCCAACCCGCCGAATCCGGTGGCTCCCACGGCACCTCACGCCTGGGATCACCAGCGGTCGGCGCGACCGACGCCCAGTTCACCAATGCCTTTCACCTACCCAACGAGCTGATCGCGGGCTGGGCAGAAGGAGCCAGCGACACCGGAACCGCGGGCAAGCCCGGCAAAGAGAAGAAGGAATGGACAGACGCTGATCAGACCAACCTGGAATCGGCGCAGGTCTCGGTCGAGCAGGCCAAGCAGCGCCGCGACAAGGTCTACGCCGACGAGGACAAGTCCGACGCCGATCGCCGCCAGGCCGACCTCGCCGTGGAGAAGGCCGAGCAGAAGGTCCTCGGGCTGCAGCAGCGCAAGGACGACGTCGAGTCGGGGAAAGCGGATGGACCAGCACCGCAGGCTCCGGCGTTGGAGCGGAAGTTCAGCGAGGACGAGGTGGCGCGCATCGACGCTCAAGCGTCGGTTGATTCGGCCAATACTCGCCGCAACGAGGTCTACGCCGATCCGGAGGCCAGCGCCAACGATCGGCTCAAGGCTGATGCCGAGCTCTCGCGGGCGCGGTCCAAGCTCGACGAGCTGGGTAGATCCGGCAGCAAGATCCAGGGCAGGGTCCGGGACTTTGTCACCGACGCCGCCGGGATCGCGTTCGACGCGCTGCTCGAACAGCTGCCATTCGGGCTCGGCGAAACCCGCTGGTGGACCATCGACTACGCGCCGCTGATCGCCGCCGGGCAGAGCGCCGCACAGAAAGCGAGCGCGGCGATCGGGCCGCTGCCGTCGTTCTCCCCGGAGTCGATCGCCGCCCAGCTCGGCTACACCCCGGTCGCAGGTCAGCCGCCGCCGGAATGGTGGGACAAGCTGCGGCCTCGTGTCTTTGACCGGGGTGGTTGGTTGATGCCCGGTGAGACCGCGATCAACCTGTCTCGCCGTCCGGAGCCGGTGCTGTCGAGTCCAGGGCAGATGCAGGCGTTCATGGGCGGGTTCGCCACCGAGCCCGCGCTGGATGCCAGCGTCCGCATCGAGAACCTCACCACCGGGATGAGCGCATCGGAGTTCCGGCGGGAATGGGCGCTGATGACGTTGGACCAGCGTCAGCGCGCCAAGACCTGGCAAGGCCGATGATCACCCCACCGCCCGACACCCGCATCGTCATCGAAGGACCGGGCGCGGAACGGTTCACCGTCGCCGGGCCGGGCATGGGCGATCACGGAGTCGTGCTCGCCGACGAGGACTCGGGCACCGACTTCGACGCGATGTATGAGACCGCGACCACCACGATCTGGAACGCCACGGCCTATCAGATCGGCGCGGACTTCGGCGGGCTACGCGAGGAGAAGTTCGACTTCTCCCTCGCCTTCCATGTTCTCGGCACACCGCAGCTGCCGTGGCGGCACGCCGATTCCGCGTTCCGGCAGGCGTTTTCGTTCCGACGCGACTCGCTGGTCCGGGTCCAGATCGGCGACACCCAACGTCGCCTATCGGTGCGCCTGGGTGCCAAACCGCGCGTCAAGATCGTCGGCGACCCGAACGTCCACGACTACGGGCTGGTCGTCGTGCCACTGATTGGCGCTTACCCGCGCTGGCTCGAAGACGACGCCACTTCCAGCTTTATTACGACCACCGACACGACCGGCGGCGGTGTTGAGAACGGGTTCGTCACTGTCGCGAACCCGCTGCCGATCGATTACGAGATCTGGCCGCGCTGGGTCTTTCAGGGCACCGCCGGAATCGTGTGGACGATCCCGGACTTCTCTTGGGGCAGCGATGAATTCGATCGCGCCGACATCGATGCCGATCGCAAGATCGTCATGCCGCCTTTGCTGGCCGGTGAACACATCGTCATCGACACCGACCGGATGGCGCGCAACGGCCAAGCCAACTCGAGCCTGGACACCGAGTTCTACGCGCGCATGGGCGGCAAGCGGTTCGTGTATCCGCTGCCCGGGCGAACTCCCGAGACGCGGATTCCGGTGTCGGTGACCGGTGCGCCGATCGGTGCCGGAATCCAAGTGCGTTGCCCGCGTCCGTGGCCGCGCCCCTGGGGTGGACTGGATTGAGCACGAGCGTCGAAACCATCGATTTCGAGCGGGTTTTCGACGACATCGTCGCGCGCCTCAAGCGCGACACCGATCGCCGGATCCTGCCCCCGTTGATGCGGATCTGGGACGGCAACTGGGTACTGCGCGGGGAGATCCACAACGAGATCTCGGCGAAGTTCTCCGCGATCGAAAACGACACCGGCATAGGCACTGTCGAGCTGCCCGCGACCTACTACCTCGCGCGGTGGATGACCGACCACAACGGCCGATCGACCAAGAATATTTTCATCACGGTCGACCGTGACGGGGCGAGATGGTCCGGGATGCTCGACGACCTCGAGCAGGACCGCGACGAGCATGGTCAGCGCATCATCCGGGCGACGTTCAAGCACGACACGGAGCACCTGCGCCACATAACGGCCTACTGTAATCCGTTCACCCCGCCGGAATTTCAGTTCCCCAAGACCTGGGCGTGCGTATCGGGGGAGACCCTCGTGCAGGTCTGCGAGGGCGACCGGGTCGTGCTCCGCCCGATCCGGGAGCTGGCCGGGCGCCCGTGCCAGGTTGTGGTCGACGGGCGTATCCACCACTCGCCGACCGGGTCGTGGAGCAACGGCATCAAGGCGGTCTATCGGCTCACCACCGCCACCGGCAAGAGCATCGAGCTCACCGGCGACCACAAGGTCCTCACTCCCGACGGGTTCGTGCCCGCCCAAGACATCGGTGTCGGCGGCTGGGTCATGGCCGACCATCAGGTTCGCGAACAGGTCACTGCGTTCGAATACGGCGGTGAGACCGAGGTTTTCGACATCGCTGTCTCCGACGTGCATCGCTTCGTCGCCAACGGGGTTGTCGTGCACAACTGCTTCGGGCCTGCCCGGTGGAGTTTGCTGCTGACCCTGTTTTTGAATCTGCTTCGCCTCGAGGGGCGACTGTGGACGCTGCCGGTCGGGGATCCGCTGGATCCGCGTTCGTGGCTGAACTTGGATACCTCGACCTGGTCGCAGGTGGTCAAGCCGCTCTCGATCCTCGATGACCGCTCCCAGTTCGCGGTGGTCCATTCCCGGTTCAAGTCCATGTATGAGGTCAGTCAGCGCATCGTCGCCGACGCGCAACTGACCTGGGAGCCGCGCCGCTGGCTCACCGGCGACCCGCCGCCCTGGCCCGGAGCACGCGTGCGTCACGGCGCACTCGTGTGGGACCTGGTCGATTCCAGCGGCTGGGATACCGAAACCTCTTTCGCGGGAAACCTTTTCGACGGGCTCGTGCGCGCGGTCACCCGCATCGGGGCCGACGGCATGGTCGAAACCATCGAGGAGATAAGGGATCCGACCTTCCCCGAGGAATACTCCCGTCCCAGGTGGAAGGGGACTATCCCGCGAGCGCCGGGCATCATCCTGCGCGACGGCGACCGAACCGGCGTGCTGTCCACCAACTTTCACTGGCGACCCGCTACCGACGTCGGGTTCATAACCGGAGGCCACAGCGCCCCTGGCATCAACGAGATGCTCGGGGCGGCGGTCAATCTCCTCGGCGATCTCGTATCGCTCAGTTTGGCGATCCCGCCCCTGGGAGGCGTGGCCTCAGAAATCCTGAAACCGCTGTTCACCGACGTTTTCGGAGCCTTCCAGAAGCGCGGCGACCCGGCCCGTGAACGCAGCCTCGGCTGGTCGCACTACCACGAAACCTTCTGTGCCGGAGCCGATCGCGCCTACACCCTGAACGCTCTCATCGCCCTGCGCACCGGCCGGTGGCGGACCCGCGAGCAGACCACGCATTCGGTCAAGGTCCTCGACGGCTACGACAACCTGCGCATCGGCCAGAACGGGCACGGCAACGCCTGGCTGGGCACCCGCATCGGCACCACGGTGCGCGACTGGGGCAAGCCGGGCGCGGTCTATGTCGACCGGATCACCGAAATCGTCCTGGCCTGGGACCGCAGCACCACCCCGACCTGGGACATCACCGTCGGCGCGCGCGAACCCGACGACCCACTGCTGAAGGGACTGGAAATGCTCGATGAGCTCGCCGGCCTCGCCCGAGATCTGGGAGTGCTGTGAACACGCTCTGGCGTATCGAAGACATCGACCCCGACGACCCTGAACAGAGGTTTCTGCCTGCGCTGCAATGTATTCCGATCATCGGTCGCACTCCGATCGTGTTCGTCGAACCGCTGGCCCGCGCCATCTCCAAACATCTCACCGAGGCCGGATGCCCGCCGATGGATCCGGCGTTGGCGACCAAGAAATTTCAGCGCCCGTATCGGGGTGAGCAGCACTCGCTCAACGGAGCGGGCCAATGGGTCGACCTCGACGTCTCCGACCCTGAGCCGGTCGTCATCCAAGACCCGGCGACGATGACCGTGCGCGAGCGCGAAGCCCAGGTCGAGCGGCTGCGCTATCTCGGCTACCGGATCGACGAGCCCGAGCCCGCGACGCCGACCGCCCAGGTCATCGACACCCTCGACACCCCGCCCCGCTTCGACCCGAGCGCGCATTCGGTCACCGGGGTCAACGCCTACCTGCGCGCGCTCGACGACCCGATCGAACACCGCCGCGTCGTCCATGCCGAGCGAAATGACAAGGCCCGCAACGGAATTCTCCGGAGGTTCGGATGAACCGATATTGGCCGATGGAACGCGGCCACCGCGTCACCTCCTATTTCGGTCCCCGCGAAGGTGGCTGGCACTGGGGTGTGGATTTCGGCTGGCCCGGCGGCAGTGGCGGACGCCCCGTCTACGCCATGGCGGGCGGTCGAGTCGACCGCGCCGGACCCGCGAGGGGGTTCGGGCGCTGGGTGTGCCTGGACCACGACACCGCTGATGGCGGCGGATACACCGTGTACGGGCACGTCGTGCCCGAAGTCGCCATCGGCGAGCGCGTCGAGGCCGGTCAACGCATCGCCCACATCGATCCCGATCGCGCCACGAATGCAGATGTCCCCCCGCACGTCCATGTCGAGGTTCACGAATTCGTCTGGGTGCCACCAGGTCCGGGTCATCTGGAGCCGCTGCTGTGGCTGGGTGCAGCCAGCTATCCGAACGAAAGGGCAACCATGTCAACACTGTTTGGCATCGATGTCTCCAACCATCAGCGAGGCTTCGATTTCGGCGCGGCGCGACGCGAAGGCTTCGCGTTCGCCACGCACAAGATCTCCGAGGGCACTTGGCGCGATCCGTGCTGGCCCCTGGCCAGAGACGAGATGGCGATCCATTTCCCCGATACCTGGGGTGGCTACGTGTTCTGCAAGGTCGGCACCGATCCCGACCGGGAGGCCGACACCGCGCTGGCCCACTCCGGTGGCGCCTGCCGCCTGCAGATCGATTACGAGGACCTCGACGCCGACGGCAGCATCGAGGACTTGTGGGCGCGGATCACCGCACTCACCGCCCGCGGCTTCGAGCTGCTGCCGATCTATCTGCCGCGCTGGTACTGGTCCTCGCGCATGGGCTCGCCGTCGCTGACCGCTCTGCCGGTCGGGATCTGGAACAGCCACTACGTGACCGGTGACGGCTTCGCCAGCGAGCTCTACCCCGGCGACAGCCATCCCGGTTGGGAGCCGATGGGCGGCCAGCGCGTCGACATCCTCCAGTTCTCCTCCACCGCCCGGGTTGCCGGGCAACTCATCGACGTCAACGCCGTGCGCGGGGGCGAACCCGCCCTCGCCGCTCTGTTTGGAAAGGACACCACCGACATGACCCCCGACCAGGAACGCAAGCTCGACGAGATCCACCGCGAACTCACCCAGCTCTACCCCTCGCGCTCGCACTACCGCGACACCGACGCCCCCACCGACACTATGGCCGGATACTTGCTCAACGTCGACGGCCGCGTCCACGAGTCCTCGATCGACCTGCCCGCCACCCTCGAACGGCTGCAGCAGAGCATCGATGAGCTGCCCGCCAAGCTCGCCGCCGCACTACGCGAGGCCAAGCCGTGACCACGCCCACGCCGAAGCTTCCCGAGCCCGCGCTGGTGCGCTCGGTGCTGGTCACGCTCACCGCTGTCGCGGCGTACCTGCTCAACCGGGAACTCGACACCAGCTGGGTGGAACCGCTGTTGACCCTCTACACCCTGATCGCGCCCTTGATCGCCGGGCTGCTCATCCGCCACGCTGTCCGGCCGGTCAAGCCAGCCAAGCGGCCGAGACCCGCACAGGAGGAGTGACGGATGGTCTGGCTTACCGCAGGAACCCAAGCAGGCTGTAATCAGCGATTATTCGTCCAGCCGTGGTTCATCCGTTCGAAGTATTCATCGTCTGCGCGCTGAATCTCTTCTTCCGTCGGCTGAGACCGACCGGCGGGAGCGGGCTCGCTATGCGGCTTGGGGAGCTGTCTGCCGAGCCGCGGGTCGGCCTTGGTGAGTAGGCGTTCGACCCTGGCTTTGGCATCGGCTCGGGCTTTGCGGTGGCAGTCGAGCAAGGTCGTTGTGAGCTGGCTGCCGCTCCATCGCATTGCAGCGGGGGCGATTTGCAGGTTGGTGATGTCGCCATCGGCGTCGACCTCGATGATGACCCCGCGTACTTCGCCGCGACCCCGCACGACGGCAATGGCACTGGCGAGCTGTGCACTGCTGCGGCGGATGTCGGCGAGGTCTTGCTTGAGCTGCCGCTCCCATTCCTGTATATCGGTCATCGCAACCAGGCGCTTTCCTCGGCCGGAACCGAATAGATCACAGTGATGCGAAACTGGCCGACCACCATGTCATTGCTGGCGGTTGATCACGGTTCCGGCGGTGACGACAGGGCGCAGCTCGGCGTCCAGCATGATCGTCGTTTTCCCGGGCCGACCATGGAGTTCGATCGATTTGATTGTCGCGCCGGTGGTCTGGTCGCCGTTGTGGATGGTCACCGCATCGCCGATGCTGACCGGCTCGCCGGAGAGCACACCGGTAACGAATATCCAGTCGGCCCGGCTTGGGAGAAGGTCAACTCGTTCGACGATCATTCGTGACGTTCCGTCGCTCATCGAATGTTCCTCCGCCAGGTGTCCACGAAGGCGTCTTCGGCTGCGTAGGCTTCGTCTTCCAGCGTGCGTGTCATCGAATTGATTTGGCCTTCCGCGTATTGGCGTACGTGCACATTTTCATGCGCCAGGGTCCGCACGAGTGTTTCCGCATCCTGGAAGGATGCCGGTCCGAGCTGGACTCCCAGGGAGTCGGTTCTGGCTATCGCACCCTGGAAATCCAGGTAGGAAATCGTGTCGGCATCGTCGAGGATCTCGATCTTGGCACCGCGAAGGTCGATGCCGGCCAGCCGGGCGTACTCCTCGATGGTGTCCATGTCCCTGGGCAGGCCGATATTGCCTTCCAGGACTTCACGATTGGTCAGGGCACCACCGCGTGAGTACAGGGCGGTGGGTCCGCTACGGCCGAGGAACTTGGTCCGGGCTGCCTGCACCCACGTGCGAACCTTCTCGACCAGCGGTTTCAATCGCTCGGCGAGTGGTCTGATGACGTCGGCGACGATTTTCGCTGCCCTCGCCGCGAGCTCGCTGATGATCGTGGCGATACGTCGGGCCTTGGCGGTGAGGCGGGCGGCCAGGGCCGCGTTGCCCACCCATTCCGACAGCGTGGCGGTGAACGGTGCCAGGACCGCGAAAGCTGCTTCAGCGGCGACGGTTTCGATGGCCATGTCCTTGAGCTCGTCGAGGATCTGGCTGTGCGCCTCGTCGAGGTGATGGGCGTATTCCCCGCAGGCATCACCAAGTGACTGGCAGGCATCAGCCAACGCGTTGAGGTCGGCCTGACGGGTCTGGCAGGTTTGCACCCCGATCTCGATCTCGGGTGATTGCTGGTTGGTGAGTAGATCGACTGCCTGCGGAGCCGCACCGGCCACCGTACGGAAATCCGATGAGGCTGTGTGCCATGCGGTTTTGGCGGCGTTCAGTTGGTCTTGATGTCCGCTGGGCCACGCCCACCCGACCATGTCTTTGATGAACGACCAGCCGAACGGCTCCGGTATCCCGTCCCCGGCGGCAGAGGGCGCAGTCTCGGGCAGACACGGATCAGAGGACAGTGATGGTGCTGGCGGCTCGGGCAGCTGCCGCAGGTTGGCGGCAGCTTCCGCGACCTGGTGGTTGTAGGCGCCAACAACGATAAGATCGCGGGTCTGCCCGCACGCGGTCGCCAGTTTGGATGAGGTCGATATCGCCAGCTGGGCGGCCTCGTCGTAGCCCGCGGCCCACTGAGTACCGACGCTGTCGCTACCAGCCATCCCCTTGTACGCGGTCAGTACCGTGACCAACGCGGAGTGCGTGGTGACCGAATCGGCGGACATCTGGCCGAAAACCTCACCGGCAGAGGTGTACTCCTGCCCCCGGTGAACAATGAGCGGCACCGTCGGTGTCGGCGTCACCGTGGCCACATCCCCACATTGGTGTCGACTGCGGCGGTGTAACTCGTATGTGCTCGCCGAGCCACTTCACGCAACTCGCCAAGGTTCTCCTGCATCTCCGCCGCACCGGCCATCCACCGGTCGTGCGCGGCGCGCTGGGCCTGCGCGGCCTCGCTCGCCCACGCCAGGTGTAACTCAGCGACCTTGGTATCGACTTCCAGCAGCAAGCCCTCGACCTCGGCACCGAACGTGGCCATCGTCGCGATCGCATCGTCGAGCTGCCCGAGATTGACCCGGTAGTCCTCCGCCATGGCTATACCTGCCGACCGGCTTGGTTGATCGCGTCCCGGAAAGAGCCATCGCGCAGCTCGTATTGATTGGCCGCCGTCAGCAGGTTCGCCGCCGAATCCTGGAGCGCGGCGACGATCTGCTCGGCACCGAGCTTCCACTCGACCCAGGACTCGTCATAGGCGGACGCCGCCGTGCCTTGCCATCCATCGACCAGCAGCTCCCGACCGACCGTGCCGTCGAGCTTGTCGACACCGTCCTTGATGCGCTGGGCTCGATCCGAGATGAACCGTGCAGTCTCACGGAGTCGATCCACCTCGACCTGCAGCTCGGACATCCCGCCTCCCCTCTGACAGCCGCCTTTCAGAACATCTTCGCACTATAAGGCAGCCCTCACTCGGCCGTGGCCATGGCTGACCTACCTGCTGCGACTCACGCGCTCGTCATGGCTCACCGCCCTCGTGACGGCCGAGACCCACCGGTCCATCAACAGAGGCGCTGCTGCGCCCCGGCGTCGTGCGCCCATTCCGCTGGTGCCTCTGACCTTTCCCATGCTCTGCCGCCGAACCGGGGCCGGGCCGGATGTCGCATGCCGCCACCTACCTCGTGCCCGGAGGTGAGATGACCACTCCAGGACAGCCAGCGCCCGACGGCTCCTTCGTTCTGGGCTCTGTCTTCGGCCAGAACATCAACGAAGACTCCGCCAAAGCGGTGCTCAAAGAGGCGACCCTAGCGGTGTTCACCCGCTACCAGCAGCGGCTGCACAGCCAGGTCGTCAACGTCATCAACGATCACTCCCAGTCGATCACCGAGCTGCGCCAAGCCTACGAACAACTCACCCTGCACGGCCGCACGATCGTGTTCCCCGGCAACGCCACCTACACGCCCACCAAGGGCATCGTCTTCGTCGACGTCATCATCCTCGGCGGCGGAGCCGGGGGAGCGGCCGGCCGCTGGGACATCCTCGGAGCGAACCGAAAAACCGGTGGCGGTGGCGGTGGCGGCGGGGAAGTCCACTACAGCATCCCCGCCTCTCTCCTCCCGGTCGACCGCGACGGCAACTTCCTGCCCATCGCTATCGTCATCGGACGAGGAGGTGGCGGCGGCACCGGCGATGCCCAACCCGGAAACGGTGGCGGTGACACCAAATTCGGTGACTTCCTCACCGCAGGCGGGGGCGTCGGTGGGCAAGCCGAGGCTGAAATCGGCGGTACCGGAGGCCCCGGTGGGGTCGGCATGGTGCGCGGTGGCGACGGAGGCAAAGGCTCGTCTTCGGGCAGCACGTACCCGGCCGCTGCGGGCGGCAACTCGTACTCGCCGTACTCCCTCAACGGCGGCGGAGGCGGTGGGGGAGGCGGCGCGGGCATCGGCGGTCCGGGAATGTCGGGCGGCCAAGGCGGAATCTCCCTCGGCGGACTCCCCGGCCAAGACGGCCGCACACCGTCGAGCGTGGTCACCACCGGCGGCGGCGGTGGTGGAGGTTCCCCCAGCACGACCACTAGCGGCGGCCACGGCGCGGCCCCCTCCGGTGGTGGCGGTGGAGGTGGCGCCGGGATGACCCCACCGCGAGGCAACGGCGGCAACGGCGGGTCCGGGGTGCTCTACGTCATCGAGCGATTCAGCTGATGCGCGCCGTGCTTCGGCTCTACTCCACCAACGACACCTGGCACAAACCGCCCGAGCTGGAATCGGTCGAAGTGATCGAGCGGGCTGGTGGCGGCGGAGGCAACGCGACCAACGGCGGAGGGGGCGGTGCCGCCGTGCAGCCACGCCGCATCCGCGCCAGCCAACTACCCGACACCATCGCCATCATCGTCGGCCCCGGCGGCGACCTCGGCCTCGACGGCGGCCCCACCGCATTCGGTGATCTCATCACCGCCCCACCAGGACTCGGTGCCGACAACGGCGGCACCGGCGGACGCTCCAACATGCGCGGCGGAAACGGCGGCGGCCCAAACCAACCCGGCGAATCAGTGACCTCCGGCGTCGTCGCCCTGCTCGCCGGAGGCGGCGGCGGCGCGGGATCCGGATCCATCGGCGGCGCATCCGGACTCGTACCGGGGGGCACCAGCTATCCGGTGCTGTGGCAGGCCGGTCAAACCGGCGGCGGAGGCCACACCGGGCAACCCGGCGGATTTCCCGCCGGTGGCGGCGGTGCGGGCGCACCCGGCGCGGCAGGGCTACTCACCCTCATCGAATACCTCTTCGAGCCGACGCCAACCACGCCCTGACTCAAACCCCGTGCGTACCTGCCTATTCCAGGACACGACACCAGAAGAGAGGTAACCCCATGGCGTATGCCGTGCTCCATGTCGACGACCTCGGCGGGTACATCGGACCCGCCCGCTGCTACAAACTCGACCCACCCGTGCGCCTCGACGACGCTGACCACGAATACGTCACCGTGTGGGTCCAACCCGGCTTACCGCACCAGCAGGCCGAAGTCGGCGTCGTCGCCGCGACCTCCACCGGCGCGTGCGCCACCTGGTCGATGCTCCGGCAACCCGGAAGCTTTGTCCTTCACGGTGATCCGGATACCGACGATTACCTCGACGGTTGCTACACCATGGCGCTCGGTCTGCTCGGCTACGAACTCGGGGACGCGCCCACCACCTGACACAACCCTGTACACGATCGAGCCCCGGCTTCCCGGCCGGGGCCCTTTTCGCATATCGGGTCAGGATGAAACCTGGTCCCCGCCGGTTGCACGTCGCCGCGCCTCCAGCCAGTCCTCCCGTTTGAATTCGCCCAAGCCGTCCAGTCCGCGTTCATCCACGATCGCCATAGCGGCCACGATCACTTCTGGCGAGGGCACCAACTCGAACTCAGGTGTCGGAGACGCCGCCGCTGTCGTGCGGTCGATACGCTGATCCGCCGCCGCCTCCACCCAGGTGTGGTCGGTGAACAACACCATGACCCGCCCCGGTCGCGGCGAATCCTGCACCACTCGCGCGACACGGCGATCACCGTCATGCCACCGATCGAACCGAAGCAGATCGCGTGCCGGGACCGTCGTATCCCACGGCAGCCGCCCGGTGATCGTGTAGTCGATCGCCCAGGTGTCGGTGCACTCCGAGCAGATGCTGTAGCCGTGCCCGCACGCCTCGGCGCTGGACGCGATCGGGATCTCGACCGCATCGACGGCGTGGACCATGAGGGTCGAACCGGCTGGGATGTGGCTGTTGTCGAGGGTTGCAGTCACCGTCCGTACGGCGGTATCGGCCATCGTTTTCGTTCCTTCCGAGCTACGTGAAATGTATATACGGAACGTAGCTGCGGGCGACGGAAACCGGAACCCGGATATCGAGTCAAAACAGAGTCAAAACTGTTGTTGCGCAAAGATATTTGGCTAGATGATTTTGTCCGCCATCTCTGACGGCGGTTGTCCGTGAATCGTGACGAAGGCCGAATCTGGGCCGGGTCGATGTCCACGAATTCGGACGTCACGACAAGTCCGACGCTGAGCCCAAGTCGGTAGAGTCCCACCGCGTGAGTGGTGTAGTCCAGGGTGCAGCCGCAGGGGGTCTCGTGCCGACGACACGCTGGGTTTCCTCGGCGTGGGCGGTGTTCGCCGCAGGTGCGGTGATCGGGGTGCTCGGCGGGCTGATCGGACTGGGAGGTGCGGAGTTCCGCCTCCCGCTGCTGATCGGGGTGTTCGGATTCGCTGCCCTGCACGCGGTGATCCTCAACAAGGCAATGAGCCTGATCGTGGTCCTCACCGCCCTCCCCGCCCGGCTGATCGCCTTGCCCTACAGCGACGTCGCCACCCACTGGACAGTCGCAGCGAACCTGCTCGCCGGAAGCCTGCTCGGCGCCTGGCTTGGTGCGGGGTGGGCAACCCGCATGCACTCCCGCACCCTCTACCGAGTGCTAGCCGCTCTGCTGGTGCTCATCGCAATCGCCTTGGCCGCCAGTCACATTGGAGAGCTGAGCAGCCTGGCATTGCCGCCACTTGCCCGAGTGGCCGTGACCGTGGCGGCCGGAGCCGGTATCGGTATCGTCGCGGCGCTCATGGGAGTCGCGGGCGGGGAGCTGCTGATTCCGACGATCGTGCTGTTGTTCGCTGTCGACATCAAAATCGCTGGCAGCCTGTCGCTTCTGGTGTCGCTGCCGACCATGCTCGTCGCGTTCGCCCGCTACAGCCGCGATCAGAGTTTCCAGGTCGTACGCGCCAACACGAAGTTCGTACTCACCATGGCGGCCGGGTCGATCCTGGGCACCGTGCTCGGCGGGCTGTTGCTCGGCATCGTGCCGAGTATCGCGCTGATCCCCGCTCTGGTCGCCCTGCTCTTGATCTCCGCGGTCAAGGTCTCGCGGCACCAGTAGCTTGTGACCGCCGCCCACATTCGCGGACAACTCCGCACCCGCCTACCGCCCGTGGCTCGTCGAAATTGGTGAACAACCGACGTCGGGATTCGCGGACAAAACCAGCTAGACGACTATGGGGCCGGTGGGTATTGCCGCAGGATCGACACCGCCTCCGATCAGTGCGCTCGCCTGCTCGGCGGTGATCGCCGCCGCCACGTCGAGCTGTTTCGCACTTAGCTAGCCGGGACGGCTAGGTTGGCACGTGTCGTCAGAGTGAGTGTGCTGTATTGGGCCGCCTCGGCGGCGTACGTGTTGTCTTCCGCGTTCCAGCGTTGCCAGTCGTGGTGTGGTTCTGTTGTGAATCCGCTGTTCTGTCTTGGGAATATCATGGGGTCTTCACCAAGGAGCCGCTGGAGTCGCCGGTCGTTGCAGGTTTGCGCCGACTGGACCAGTGCGCGGCAGTTCGGGCCGGCGAAGTTGTCTTCTTGTCGCATGGTCGAGGTGTTGTAGATGAACCCGAGGAACTGGCGGTTTTGATTGCTGGTGTTGTTGGTACCGGAGTGCAGTAGGTTGTTGTGGATCGCCACCGTGTCGCCTGCTTCGGCTGGTATGAGCGTCTCGTCGTCGTGGCGGCTGTGCAGCTGGTCTGTGGCAATCAAACGCGGTGTGCGGTGTGAACCTGGAACGACCCGCAGCGGGCCGACATCATTGGTCATGGTCTGTAGGTAGGTCAGGAACACGATGCTGGGTGGGCGGGTGTAGGCATGCGATGGCACCGAACCGTATCGGTCGCGGTGCCACATGACCGGTGTGTTGTGCTGGTCGGGGCTCACCGGCGGATCACTGTTGAGAACGACGCTGTCGAGCTGGACGAACGGTCCCATCACTGCTTCGGCGAAGCCGAGGAGCAGCGGATGAGTTACTGCGGGTAACACCTCACGTGGGTAGCGTTCGAGCAATCCGGCTACGGCGCCGGGGTTTTCGTCGGTGCCGTTTGTAAATTGCCAATCCGCGACGGCTCGTCGGTACAGGTCGCGGAACACCGCGACCTGCTCGGTGCCGTATATGCCTTTGAAATGTACATAGCCTTGCGCGATGAATGTCTCGACGTGCGGTGCTACCACGTCGGGGGCAGCGATGGGGATCATTGTCGCAGTCCTGTAGATCGGTACGCCTGAGCGAGTTTGGTGCTGGCGATCGCGCGGGCACGTTCGGCGCCTTGGGCGAGTTGCTTGTTCAGATTGTCGCGGTCGTCGACGATGTCGTGGAAGCGGCTTTGGATGTCAGCGAGCTTGGCGGTCACGACGTCGGCGACCGCGGTTTTCAGCGTTCCGTATCCAGCACCGTCGAACTGTTCGCGGCTCTGCTCACGGGTGGTCGCGGCGAAGCACTCGAAGATGGTGAGCAGGTTGGCGACGCCGGGGGCGAGCTCGTTGGAGAAGTCGACTCCGGAGTTGGAGTCGGTCACTGCTCGCATGATCGCTTTGCGGGACTTGTCCAGTGGGTCGAGCAATCCGATGGCGTGGCCGGGGCTGCGTTCAGCAGTGCTCTTACTCATCTTGGCGGTCGGATCGTCCAATCCCATGATCCGCCCGCCGGATTGACGGATCACCACGTCGGGGACCTTGAATGTCTCGCCGAACATCGCGTTGAATCGCTTGGCGATGTCGCGGGTGATCTCGACGTGCTGTTTCTGGTCCTCGCCGACCGGGACCAGATCAGGGTCGTAGAGCAAGATGTCGGCGGCTTGCAGGGATGGGTAGCACAGCAGTCCTGCTCCGACACCTGAATCGACGTCGGCGACCTTGCCTTTGGTTTTGAACTGGGTCATGCGTTCCAGCCACGACACTGGCGTCACGCAGGTCATGAGCCATCCCAGCTCGGCATGCTCGACGACGTCGCTCTGGACGAACAGCGTCGACCGCTCGGGGTCGATGCCGCACGCGAGGTAGAGCGCGAATATCTCCTCCACCCGTGCGCGCAGGTCTTTACCGGCGACGGCTTCAGGAATGGTGAGGGCATGCAGGTCGGCAACGAACAGGAAGTTCTCGTACTCGGCTTGGTTGTCGACCCACTGGCTGATCGCGCCGATGTAGTTGCCGATGTGCAAGCTCCCCGTCGCGGTGATCCCGCTGAGAACTCGCTTCTTAGCCTGCGATGTCACTATTGATTCCCTCTCCCGCTGCCAGCTGACTTCGACGCCGAATTGCCACTCGGTTGAGACTCCCCACCGGGCAGTGCCGCTGCGATCTGCTCATCGGTGGCCCCGTTGTCTCGGGCCAAACTCAGATACGCCTCGACGCAGGGCTCACACCCCTCCCGGTGCTTCCGTGACGCCATGGCCAACGCATCCCGAGCGACTTGAACAGGGGGTTTTGCGCGGTACCAGGGCTGCCCGGCGTTCACCAGGTCACCTCGCCCGTGTCGCCTGACACCTTAACAACCTCACCATCGGTGACCAGCGTCGCAAGACCCTGGGCACCCACGACGCAGCATGAGCCCACTTCTCTGGCCACTGCCGGGGCGTGACCGAGCAGACCACCCTGTTCGACAATCAAGGGGATCCCCGCCAGCGCGAGCCATCCCCATGCTGGACCGGCATCGGGGACGAGCGCGATGTCACCGGGAACGAGCCGCGCGATGTCGGCCTGAGTACGCAAAACGCGCAAGGGACCTTCACCTTTGCCTCGTGCAGCTCCAATACCCCGCCACTGCCTGGTTCCCGTCGGTCGGCCAGGCGGTGTTCCGAGGTGGCGCAGTCGGGCAGTGACGGTGATAGGCAGCGCGGCACATCCGTGGCTCCGGAAGGTCTGCGGGGGTAGGCATTGGCAGCTCTGTTCGCAGTACGTCGCTCGGCGTGCTTCAACGATCTTGGACACCTCTCGGTCTCCGCTCAGCTCCGACAGTGTGAGATGGAAGATGTCGTCCAGATGATCAAGGCGGTTGGCTCGGGTGAGCGCGACGCCGTGCACGGTTGTGAGGCGTCGCAGTTCGTGGGTGTACCGGACGTGCATCAGCGGGCCATGGGTTTCAGCCATTTGCGAGGCTGCACGGGCTGCGTCAAGGCGTTCATCGAGGCCGCCGCGGATATCGGCGGACACCGCGTAGCGCAATTCGGCAGCCGCAGCGCTCTGACGCGCTTCGGCTGCGATACGCCGTCGGCGCAGGACTTCTGGTGTCACGTCGAAGGTTTGCAGCAGACCGACGATCCGGCGGCCGTATCGTGCGTCCTCGAGCCAGCCCGGCTGCGCGAGTCCGTAGCCATCGCCGTCACAGGCTCCGGCCGCGATCGTGGTGATGATGCCCGCGTCGTCCAAGATTTCGGGCTCCGCGTCGAGGAGCGCGGCGGCAGCATCGAAGATCGCGCTGCCCACATGCATCGAGGCTTCTAAAGCGGTGAGTGTCGAGTCCGTCTGCCGATCAGCACCGTCGATACCAGCGACCAGAGCCACGACGTCCCGGAGTTGCTGACGCGCAGGCAGCATCAAAGCGTGATGCAGCGCGATACAGTCGGCGAACAGCTCGCGGGCTCGCACGAGAGCAAAATGGGGATCATTGTCGAGCAGGTCACCGAACTCGACGAAGTGTCGCTGCATCGTGGTTGAAACCGTTTCGGGCCAGCTATTTTCAGCCTCTGATAGCGAAAGCGCTGGTACGACAGGCGCATTCGCCGATTCCAACGCGCTGTAGAGGTGCCCGCTGCGGCGGGTGATGCGGACTGCGACACCATGATTGAGGAATCCGGTCAGTGCTCGACCGAAGCCGGTCGCATAGCCGACCGCCAGCAGGTCGTACTCGAGCTCGCTCATCGGCATCGAGACACTGCTGCGCGACCATTCGAGTTCGCACATGGGATGGCTCCTTCCCTAGCCGCGCACGCCGCTGGGGGGCAGGGCGATCCGCCTGTTCCTTGCCCGCCAGCGAAGTGCGGATTCTTAGTTGGCCAGACCGAATTCCGGCAGTGCCTCCGGCGCGTGGATTCCGGCGATCACCGTCGAGTAGATGAGGGACAGCTCCGTCCCTTCAGCGTTGAGAACGTTGATGAACGATTTGCGCACCTGGTCGGTGGCGCAGCAGGTCCAGTCGGCGGCGGGATCACGGTCGAGCGGGCTGTATTGACCTTGGACCCTGACCGGGATCCGCGTTCCGTCCGCGGCGATGAACGCCGACCGGGAGAACGACCGCACCAGCTCGGGCCCGGCCAAAACCATGATCTCGGTGAAGTTGGGCTCGACAGCCACAAGCTCAGGAAGATCGAGGGTGCCGTGGAGACCACCAGTGGCTTTCATCTTGCCGGTTGATTGATCGAGACGGATCTCGTAGTAGTACTGGTAGGTGCCGTACTCACCGAAGTCGAACGTCCGCTCACAGCGGTAGCGCCCCTTGGTGAGCGTCAACATGTTGACCCCGCCGTCCCGCTCGATCGCGAAGGTCGGTGTGGAGCAGCACGCGGTCCACTGTGATGCGCAGTAGATCGAAAACCCTTCTGGGATATGGGAGAACGCCAAGTTGATTGCCAGCGTTCCACGGTCCACAGAACCTTGACCGGTGCCGGTAGCGGTTACCACCTCACCGTTGATCATGCCACCACAGTTGATGTCTAACTCGATTTCCTTCATGGGAACACCTCTTCATCCAGATCGTCTGAACCCGTCGACCACCGCGAACTGCGATGTCGGCCTCCCTCAGCACATCAACGAACCTCACGACGCGGCAGGGGACAAATACCGTCTACACCTTGTTGACCCCCCTGCAATCGACAATGATGAGAACGACCGCAGGGGGCCGCCAGTGACGAATTCTGATGCCGCACTACATAATCCAGCGCCGATGGTCGGCAAGCTTGCGCTGGAGATCAAACGCAAACGCCACACCGCGGGGTGGAGCCAACCTCAACTCGCGGGACGGATCGGCTATACCCCCCAATATGTCTCGCGCGCTGAACGCGGCCTCGGACTGCCCTCGCTCGATCTGATTCGAGCGTTGGATTCCGCTCTGACCGCCGACGGACAGTTGTTTGCTCTGTGGCGCAAGGCCAAAGCCGAGCAAGCCGCACAGCATGGAGCTCAGGTCGCGGTGTCGGCCGTCGATCAAGCGGTAACTGGCATCGCCACCGGATCCAAGCCCGACGAGTACGAGAGCGTCGAAATCCGCACGCCACCCGGCCGGTTCTTCGCCGGATCAACCACCCCGGCCCTCGTCATTCCTGCTCACCTCGACCGCGGTCGTGTTGTCGCCACACCGGCCAAGGGCATCATCGATCCCACTGTGCTGCGACGACCGCAACGTAAGCTCGTCGTGGCCACGGTGACCGGCGAAGAGGGCAATCGGTTCTATGGACTCGATCGGCGTCGTGCGCATGCCCGATTGACTGCTGCCAACGATGATGCGCCTCTTCTGATTCCGCAGGCGTATGCCGTCGACGAGTTCACTCTCGCGCTTCTGTGGGCAGTGACCAACCTGGACGATGCGTTGCTCGACGATGACGCAGAACTCACCAACGCCACGCAACGGGTTACCTCGCTCGATCTTCAACCACGTTCAACAGCGGGCCTCGAACTGGCAGGAGATCTATCGGCGGTATCGCAGATGTGGCTTGGATCCGATTTCTGCGCCCGCCATATTCTGCGCCACACCGGCGAACTCGCCGAGATCCCCGCCTTCTGGACCCGGGAACAGCGTGGCGAGGAAGCCAGTACCTGGCTGCTATTCGCGCACAAGTACCAGTACCTGCAGCGCACTGCTGCGCTGTTCAACTCCACCAGCGCCTTCTCCACACGATCGTTCTGCATCCCACCCGAAACCGTGCCGACTTCCTGGCGACCCGAACGCATGCTGATGCTGCTCGCCGCGGCTCTGATGGAATCGTGGGGCATATACGTCACCGTCTGCACCGATCCGGAATATACAGCGACGCAAGGCTTCCTCCTCGACCCCGGCCGCCGAGCCATCGTCGCCACGTGGATCCACTCAGACAGCCTATGGCAGGTCGACATCACCGATCACCGGCCGACACTCACCGAGTTCGGCGATACCGCCAGTTGGGCACGCACCCACACCATCCTGTCCGGTCCCACACCAAACGAGCGATTGCATCAACTGGCCGACTACCTACAACTGGACTGGTCGTGGCTCGTGCGCCGATGTAGCGGGCTCGCCGATTACGGCATCGCCGGATTCATCCAGCCGCGCAGTCGCCTCCTCTCACTGGCTGGTCTTGATCGCGCATGCCGTTTCGTGGCAGACCTGGGTCGTATTGATCGCTAGGCTGCCGGAGTGTCCTCCGCCGAAACCACCTCTCGCGTCATTGTTTACGCACTCGGTGGCACCATCGCCATGTCGACCACCACCAGCGGCGGTGTCGCGCCAGCACTGTCTGCGCACGACCTGCTCGCTTCCGTCCCTGGCCTTAGGGAGTCCGGCATCACCGTCGAGGTACAGGATTTCCGGCGCGTCCCCGGCGCTTCGTTGACAATCTCGGACATCACCGCGCTAGCGACCGAGATCAGCGACCGGCTCACCGATGTCGACGGTGTTGTGGTCACCCAGGGCACCGACACCATCGAGGAAACCGTCTACCTCCTGGATCTTCTCCATGCCGGACCCCAGCCGGTCATCGTGACCGGCGCTATGCGCAACCCCACCCTCGCCGGTGCCGACGGTCCCGCCAACATCCTGGCCGCGATCCAGACCGCCGCCAGCCCGCACACCAGAAACCAAGGCGCCCTTGTGGTTTTCGGCGACGATATCCACGCAGCGCGGCGCGTCCGCAAGACTCACACCACCAGCCTCGTCACCTTTCAGTCGCCCGATGGCGGCCCGCTGGGCTACCTCGTCGAAGGACGACCCCGGCTGCTCAACCGGCTCACTCATCGCACTGTCGTGCCTGCCAAACCTGCCGACGGTATCCGCGTCGCCGTCGTCCCGGTCACCCTGGGTGATGACGGAACCACTTTGCAGGCGCTCGCCGACCACGTCGATGGGCTCGTCGTGGCCGGATTCGGAGCCGGACACGTCCCGTCCGGTTTGGTCTCTGTACTCGAAACGCTCTGTGCCCGAGTTCCTGTCGTGCTCTCCTCCCGCACCGGCGCTGGATCCGTCCTTGCTACTACATACGGATTCCCAGGCTCCGAACGCGACCTCCTGGCTCGAGGTCTCATCTCCGCCGGCTATCTCGACCCCATCAAAGCCCGCATCCTCCTGCTGACCCTCCTCACGACAGGTTGCGACCAGCCCACCATCGCAACTGCATTCGGTGCAGCCGGTGGCTACACCGACCCCAGCACCTGGCCCTGGCCAATCAAATGCAGCAAGGACAACTGATGCGAAGCCACGAACTTACCCTCGGCCGCAGCTTCGGCCTTGTCCTCGAACACGGCGAGGACTTCTACCCCGCCCTTGCCGAATTCTGCCGCACCAACAACATCCGCCAGGGCTACATCCCGTCGTTCATCGCCGGATTCAGCGAAGCTGACCTGGTCGGCACCTGCGAGAAACTTGACGACCCCCAAGCTCCAGTCTGGTCGCGGGTGCACCTCACCAACGTTGAAGCCTTCGGCGGAGGCACCCTCGCCTACGACCTCGACAACGACCAGATCCTGCCCCACATCCATGTGGCAATCGGCCTCAAAGAACACTCCGCGACCGGTCACACAAGCCACCTGCTCAATGCCCGTGTCCAGTTCCTCACTGAGATGCTCATCATCGAAGTCACCCATCCGACGATGCACCGCGCGCCCGAGCCCGACCTCTACAACGTGCCGCTCCTACGCTTCACCCCCAGCGGCCCAGCGTAGTGAACTTCAAATGGCAGGGATTTTCGCGGAATCCGCTCCGTACCAGAGGATTATGTCGTCCCAGGGGAGCTCATCGTGCTCGCCCAAACGCGCCAACCGGCCCGAGCTAGGCGACCACTTACCATTCCTGTGTACCGCGCACCGGCGGTGAGTGAGCAAACGAGCGAAGGACAGTCGTGAAAGCCGACAACAGCCCCGCCCGCGGAATGAGGGACCTTCTCCCCGCTGACGTCGCGACCAGGGACCACGTGCTGGAGGCAATCACCAACACCTACCGCCATTTCGGCTACCAACGCATCGAGACACCCGCCCTGGAATACATCAACCGACTGCAAGGCGGCCAGGGTGGCGAGAACGAGAAGCTGATCTACCAGGTGCTCAAGCGCGGCCTGCCCGAGGACCCCGAGCCCGGCACGCAAATCCGGGACCTGGTCGACCTCGGTCTGCGGTTCGACCTTACGGTCCCGTTGACTCGGTTCTACGGCAACAATCACGCTCAGCTGCCGACACCGTTCCGATCCCTACAGATCGGACCTGTCTGGCGAGCCGAACGACCACAAAAGGGCCGTTTCCGTCAGTTCTACCAATGCGACATCGATATGATCGGTGAGCCCACTGTCTTGGCAGAAGCCGAGCTCATCGAGGCAACAACCGCAGCCTTGGCCGTAGTCGGGCTCGACGACCTCACCGTCCGTCTCTCCGATCGCCGCTTCCTGACCGCTCTCGCAGCCGATGCTGGCCTGCCCGAACAGTCCTGGGACCGGTTCTTCATCGTGCTCGACAAACTCGACAAGATCGGCTGGGACGGTGTCCGCGCCGAACTCGATAACGCCGGAATGCCCTCCGACACAATCGCAGTCGTTATCGACAAGATCGACAGCCTCGACGACGTCGCTGGCGACAAACTCGCCGATACGCTCACTGACACCCTGCCTGGTCTGTCGAGCGAAGTGATCGCCGACATCGCGACCATCACCGCGAGTCTGGATCGGCTCTCAGCACACCGATCACTGAAATGGCAGTTCGACCCCACACTCGTCCGCGGCATGGGCTACTACACCGGGCAGATCTTCGAGATCACCCACCCTGAGATGTCCAGCTCGGTTGCTGGCGGTGGCCGATACGACAAGCTGATCGGCCGTTCTCTCGGCAAGGACGTCCCGGCCTGCGGGTTTTCGATCGGATTCGAGCGCATCGTCGGCCTGCTGAATAACGAGGTCCAGCGACATGCAACAGCCGTCCTCGCTGATCCCGACATTGCTGTCGCTGACGTCCTCGCGGTCGCGCGTGAACTGAGGTCTCAAGACCGCGTGGTCGAAGTCGTAGGTCGAAGCGGCAAGCTCGGTGCGCAACTGAAGCGACTTCAAACTGCTGGGTTCGAAACATTCGTGACGATGGAAAGTGGCGGAGGAACGATCGTCGTCAGCGACGAACGAACCATCTGAAGCCTGATCCGCGCAACCGTGGCCCCGTTGATCTCAGATCGACGGGGTCGCCGTTATTCGCGTGAGTCAGTAGCGGCCGGTCTAGGGCCAGGCGAGCCGTCGGCGCAACCATTTTCGTGACACCAGCGCCGAGCACGCCTGGTAGCTGCGGAGTTTCGGTGACTTCGGTGGCGCTGGTCGGCGGCTGTTGTGTTCCCAGTAGCCGACCAGCGCGCAGACGAATGCGTCGATGGCCGCGGGGTTGGTTCCACGGGTGACCGGATGTGCCGCGAGTATGGGGTCCGGGTCGAGCCCGCCGGCGGCCATCGAGGGTGCCAGCGAGACGAGGTCGATCCATGCCGCGCCGCGACACGGCCACGCCCAATCCACCGCAACGACAGTGCCGTCGGGGCGCAGCAGCATGTTGTCTGGGCGAAGGTCGGTGTGCAGCAAGGTTTCACCGGCGGCGGGTTCGAACCAAGTCGACTCAAGCGCGGCCAACCGGTCCAGATTGCGCAGCGACCAGTCATCGAGATCGGCTGGTGGGCTGTGCTCGGCGAACTGTCGCCAGCACGTCAATTTCGGTCCGTAGTCCTCGGCGATCGTTGATCCACCGGCCAGGGGACTGGGGGTCAGGACCTCGGCGAGCTGTTCGATCATGGCGAGCACGGCGGCCAGCTCGTTCGGGCGATCGAGCAGAGGATGTCGGCCTTCGACGTCCTCGAAGACGGTGACGAACCAGCCGGCCGTTTCGATGACGCACCGGACGCTGGGGGCGGGGACTTGCTGAGGCAACCGTGCGGCGGTGTCTGCTTCAGCGCGGTACATCGGTGCGAGGGCATCGTCGTCGCAGATCGCCTTGGCGAAAACCCGTACCCCATCGTCCAGCACGAGTCGAGCAGCCATGCCGTGGCTGAACCCGCCTCGCTGGCTGTTGACTGTACGGACCTTCGCTCCCAGGTGGCGCTCGATCTCGCTGCGCACCAGTTCTGGCACCTCGTTCCATTCGATCCGATGCACAGTGCCCTCGCTGGTGACCATCGCATCATCGTGGGGGTTCAAGGGCCCGGACCTCCACTGGTTTTCCCATGGGTTCGCGCAGCGGCGGCACCTCGAGTCGGTTCCAACGCGATCGACACGTATGTCGTCGTCACGATCGGCGGAACCGCTAGGCGGCTACGAACTCTCCGTCACGCGCTCCAGATCCAGTAGCCGCCGATGGCGCTGGCCGATCGAACTCGCCGTTTGCTGCACCCTTGACGAATGCTTCCCACTCTGCAGGGTTGTATGCCAAATCGACGCCGTGGCCAGTGATCGTCGCGCTGCCGTCTCTGTGGATCGCAATGGCAAGTACGTCGGCCACCGTTCCGGAGGCCGCATCGATTCCCATCTTCAGGACGGCCGTCCAGTGCTCGGCGGGTATTGAGATAACCGGCGAATCGGGATCCTTGCTGTCCCGGATGAGCACGTGCTCGTGTTGGTGGGCTACCTCAACACACGTCTTGTCCCCGCCGCTGAATGTGGATTTGAAGAAGTCTGCGCTCACGGTACTTACCCTATCTGGCGTGCGGTTTGGTCGATCAGTTGCAACGATTCCTCCCGGCTGAGCGCCATCGACCGCAGCTGGTTGTGGAGGTAGTCCAGCGCGTCCACACGCTTGGTGTCGGAGGCAACTTCGCCATAGATCGCGGTTTCGAGCCACCCGACTTTGGGGAGCCGCGGGCTCTCGAAACCGAGGATGTGGAACGTCGCGGCGTTGAGACTGGCGATTCCTGCCCCATTGGTGAACGGGATGATCCGAACGTCCAGCGTGTCGGGCAAAGTCTCGACCAGGCTCTGAAGATGGCGAAGCTGAGGCGCATGAACCTCAAGGGGATCGCCGACCACGTAGGCCAGCGCCGCCTCGCCCATCACCACGGACAGCTGGATCGGATCTGGTCCCTTGAGGCGTCGTTGGCGTGCGAGGCGAACACGCACGCGTTGCTCGACTTCGGTCGGTCGACCCGTCGTGACGCTGGATTTCATCAGCAGTCGGACGTAGTCCTCGGTCTGCAACAGTCCAGGTATCACGCCGTTCTCAAAGCTGCGGATGGTTTGAGCACCGTTCTCCATACCGTAGAAGCGAAGGAGTTCGTCATCGAAGAGCGCCGAATACTCGCTCCACCAGCCACGGGTCTTCGCGACCGCTCGTAGGTCCAGCAGCTCCTGCTGTTCGTCAGGCTCGAACTCGAGCAGCTGCATGAGAATCTTCAGCTTCTCGTCGGTCAGTAAGCCCTTGAAGTTCACGAGCTGAGACCAGTACGTTGCGCCGATATCGAGTTCGCGCTGGATGGTGCTGGCCTTGATCCCGCGATCAGCGATCTGTTGCTTGATGCGGATCATCAGTTCCCAGCCAGCAACAACGGATGACGTTTGGGTCATCGCGCTTCCTTCCCGTGCGGTGAGGTCGCCTCACGCTACAGCAGCGAATGCCAGCTAAACCTCTTCATTTGTATTGAATACTGAAATTCAGTGACGTACTGTCATGTGTACTACAGATCACAGTTCAAAGCTCACTTCGACTTGCGTCGGGGGGATCGGGGAACGATGGCGGTACACGTAGTCGGCCATTCGATGAGCAGCGACCAGACCGACCACCAGGCGCGGAGCGTTGGGGACGGCGGATGGGTGGTCAGCTTTCTGCCCGGACGAACGCTCACCGCAGCTCAGGCGGTAGCCGCATTAAGGGGCGCTGAGGAGCTGGCTGCTCTCCGCGAGTATGCCCAGGACCTCAGCCTGACCGCGCTGGAGTTGGCAGGGATGGCGGGAGCGCCGTGCGCCTGGCCAACTTGCCCACCTACGCAGACCAAATCAAACGCCCGCCGTTGGATGCGAGCCAGCCGATGATGCACGGCCGAGCGCTGCTGCGTGGTAGGCGGATTCAGGGTTTCAGCGCGGGTGCGGCAAAGGGGCGGCAGGACGCTGCTGAGTGTGCGTGGGAACCGATCGAGTTGCGCCCGCTGCTGACGGTCGTAAGTAATCAGGATGGACGCCACGCGAAGGCGGTGCAGTGATGTTCGAGAGCTGTCACACGCCCAACGAGGTGGCTCATGTCTACCGCCGCAAGTTCGGGCTGCCGGTCGAGCTATTCGATCGGCGGGCGTTCATCGCAACCGGTGACACGGTCGGCGCGGTCTTGATGCCGCCGCCGTTGGGGCTGCGGGTGAAGAAGGCTTTCAGTGATGAGGTGTCGGTGCCGATCATCCGGCATTTTCCACGAGGCGGCCACTGGATTTTCCTTGCCAGCACCCGTGGGCGAGTGCGTAACCGCGCGGTGGCCGAGTTGATGCGCCATGACGGAACAGTGCTGTCACCACGTACACGCGTGTGGTTGCCGATGACCGATGCCGGGATCGAGTGGACTTGGTTTTCACCGCCGCATCCGGGTGCGGTTCTGCCGACGCTCCCGTTGGTGATGCATACGGCATTGGCCGTGATTGACCAGGACGAAATGTCGTCTAGTCCAGCGCTGAAGCGGTGATCCCGCTGCGCGCTTGCGCATCCGCGCGGTCGGACAGGTGGTGACCTGTGTTGTCTCTCCCGTCCGATGACGAGTTGTTCCTGGCGATCCGGGGCCAACTCTCCGATGAGCATCGGCTCTGCCAGCTCGCCAATGAACTGGGCCAGCTGCACTGGCAACAGTTGGTCGGCGAGCCTACAGCTTCCGAAATCCACTGCAAGAGAGCGGAACTCATCCATGACGTTGACTCGTGGGTGTCGGCTCGGCTGCCGATCCCGCACCGGTCCGCAACTCTGCACACCGAGACTCTCGGCCAGGTGGTCGACAGATTCGCGGGCGCAGTCGTGCATGCCTATCACCTGTTGATGACGCTCGAACCCGACGACGTGAAAGTCCACGCCGCTTGGTATCGGCTGGCCGAGCTCGCAGACGGCTACACCGACCTGTGCGCCGAAGTCAGCAACCGGGCGCGACGGCTTCCTGCTCTCGGGGACCGCCAGTGACCACGAGCAGACCGGGCGATCCTTCCTCGAAGCGCTCAGGGGGCGTCGGTCACCGACCCGCTGTGTCCGCTCGGCACCGAACTTTCCTTCCGAAATCCGCAACATCACAGTGAAAAGGAGTGCGACAGAACATGTTCGATGACCCACCACCGATGACCGGCCATCCGATGGCGGCAGCGTATACCCGTGCGATGACAGGCTGGTTGGACAAGGTGATGATCCTGGATACAGACGTGTTTTACGATCCGGATGACCTTGCGGCGTTGGTCCTTGCCGCCGGGACTGTGCCGAATCTCGTGGTGATCACCGCTGATGAGACTGGCGGTCGGCGGGCTCGGCTTGCCCGCCACGCGCTGGATCTGCTGGATCGTGCCGACGTGCCGGTGATCGCCGGCCTCGAACTCCCGGGCGGCGAGCGGCGGTTCCTGATGGACGATTACCTCGATGGCCTGAAGCCGCAGCCCGATGATCTGGTCGACTCGGTGGCCCGGATCTGCGCCACCACGACCGGCCTGATCGACTGGGTCGGCATGGGGCCGATGACCAACTACGCCGCTGTCGTGACCGCTGCCCCGGAGCTGGCCGAGCGGTTCGTCTTGACCCAAATGGGCGGTTGGATCGACAAATATCGAGACAAGAGCCGTGCCAGCCACAACCTACGCACTGACACCGTCTCTGCGGGATTGGGTTTGCGGGTCGCGCACAAGCCGAGGTTGATGCTGTCCGATTTCACCAACGCGCCAGCGATTCACATCACCCCTGAATGGGCGTTGATGGGAAGCCTGCGCTCATCGGTTCATCCGGCGGCGAAGCTCCTGGTGGCGAACTTCGACGTCTGGTTCGAAAGGCGGGGCGGTAGTTGGATGCATGACCCGCTGGCACTCAGCCTCGGCCTCAACTTGCCGTTCGTGAGGTTGCGCAGCGAGTGGCTTCGGATTGCACCTGATGCCCGGCTCTACCGCGATCTGGATGGTCGCGTGATGGAGGTATCGAGTGCGGTTGACTACTCGGGCTTCCTCGATTGGTTCCATTCGGGGCTGCTAGCCGGGGTATGCCGATGAGGTGGGGACGTTGGCTGCATGCCCATCCGCAGAACACCTCTCACCCGAATCCGGCGGTCGAGAACTCTGACTGCTCCTCGATCCCGCCTGGCGTCGCGGCGGGTGGGGCTGGCTACGTTCGGCTCCACGCTGATTGCGGCAGAGCCGAATTCGACGCGAACCACGACCTGGTCCGGGTCGCCTGCCCGGCGGTGTGGTGCGGGTCGGTGTCGGTGGACGACAACACGATCCGGCCACATCAGACGTGGGACAAACTCCCGTGCTGGTGGAGCGGATGGCGCATCGTCGATGACGGCGTCGCGGTCGAGCGGGCGGTGTCGTGAACGCAGCAAACCCCGATAACGGCAGCGCCATCACACGTTTCGGCGATTGCCTCGTCGATCCGGGGAAACTCACCAGCACTAAGGCGATAGCTGTGATGAGCGAGCATTACGCCTGCCCGCCCGAGTGCTTGCCGCTCAGACGGGCCGACACGGCTCTGAACACCGAAGATGGCGCGGTGCCGGTCCTCGCCGAGCAGGACACAGAGCGGAAGTGGGATACCGAAATGGCGGGGTTGTGCCGGGAGGCGATACGACTGGTCACCCGAGCCCAACAACGCGAGGAGCCCGACCCGCCACCCTCGGCCGATGGCGATTCGGGAGCTTCAGAGGTCGATGAGTGTCCCGCACGTACCACTGGCTAGCCCGCATGAGACTCCCGCCTTGATTGCCAGGGCTGAACATTTCTGCCCGACAACATTTTCCGTCCACACTGCTAGGAGAACACCATGGGTCGCTTGTACACCGCCGTCGCGACGCTGACCTACGCGATCACGGTGATAGTCATCTACGACACGATCGTCACCTACGCGCGCCATCAAGTATTCGCAGAACTTCGTGGCAGCAGCTTCGGCAGAGACTAATCCGCAGGTTAGCGGTGAGCCGTTGAACCGTCACGGCCCGGTCGCCCCGCGCGGGGCGACCGGGCCGTGCCCGTCAGGTCGGCAACCAGTAGTGGCAGATTCCGTCGTCGGTGATGGTGTCGAGGTCGCCGCCGCAGGCGGTGATCACTCGCCGGGAGGCGGTGTTGTCGCTGCGGCAGGTCAGCAGGGCGCGCGCAATACCGAGATCCTTTGCCAGTGGCAGGGTTTGGCGCAGGATCTGGGTGCCGTATCCGCGCCCGCGATGCTCCGGCACGACGACGTAGCCGATGTGGCCGCCCCAATGGCTGAGCCGTCTGGTGAGGCGGTGCCGAATATCGCTGCTGCCGATGATCTGCCCGGCGGCGTCCTCGGCCATGAGGAAGGTACTCGGCACTGTCTCCGGAGCCAGATCGATGCCTTGCCGCGCCCTGTCGAGCTGGTCGAGATAGGCCGCCCAGGGGCCTCGGTAGTCCTTGGCGAAGTCGAACCCGTCGGCGTGTAACCGGGCACGGACGGCGAGGAATTGGGGCTCGTCGTGTGGACCGAGCAGCCGCAGCCTTAGGCCAAGGTGCGAACGTGACGGTGAGGCGGTGTGCGAGCCCGACGTCAGCGGCAGTGCCATCTCGATCTCGGCGACGGCCGGAGCGTCGAGAGCGTGCCGATTCCGGCCGGTGGCGGTGAAGCCGAGGCGGGTATACAGCGTTCGCGCGTGGGCGTTGGAGTCGGTGAACCATAGCCGCAGCCGGTCGTGTCCGTCGGCGCGTGCCCAGTCGGCCACCGCGCCGACGAGCAGGTCGGAGATTCCGGTGCCGCGGGCTGGTGGACTCACCCATACCGAGCCCACCGAGGGGCCTTCGGCGCCGAGGACGCCGCCGGCCGAACCGAGGAGCTCGCCGTCGCCCGCGGCGACGAACAGCGCCTGGCCATCCATCCAGCGTCTCCACTGCCCCTCGTCCCACGCCGAGGCGACTTCGAATGCCGAGCCGAACACGCCATCGCGCGCTTCGGTCAATGCCACCAGGCGCACCGTTCGTACGAGCTGCCAGGCGTCGCTATCCACTCGGCGTATGGTCATCGCTCGATCGTGCGCAGGTCAGATGATCACCGCAACGCAATATCGCGGCCAGTCTCTCGGAGTTGTCGGCCTTGCCGCCGCCGGGCCGTTGGGCTTCGTCGATGGCCGCGATGTGGTAGGCAGACCAGAACAAGGTCGTCGGGTGGGAGGCAGGCATGGATCACGCAGCGGCGGAGGCGTCACTGGCCTCGGTCAGGCTCGATATCCTCGGCAACGACCGCGAGTGTGATCGCGTTGCCCGGCTCTACCTTGCCGCGGGCGAGGTCCCGCGCTTCGATGTCAGTACAGGCAATTTCACCAGAGATCCGTTTCTCCTGTGCGCGAGTCAGTACTGGGGCCAGCGGCTACTCGACGAGCCGACCGTCACCGTGGCCGCCGAGTGCGCCAGCTGGCTGGCCGACCGCGTCGCCCTCGAGCTTTGTGAGGCCGTGGCCGAGCGGTGGAGTGTCGAATTCGCGGTCAGGACACGGCATCTGGTCCAACCTGCCGATGAAGTCCTCACGACTCTGTCCGAATTCGCCGACGGTGTCCTCGACCGATCTGGCCTGCGGATGATCTGTCTCTACCAGGCGAGCAAACTGCGCTCGAACTATCACTTCGAGGAGCTGGTGAGCTTCCTCGATGCCGTGGAGACCGCAGGCATCCTCGACTCCGAGGACAGCCCGGTGTTCATAGCCCTGCGGGCAGCAGGGCTATTGGGCGGCAGGCCGCGCCGCACCGAGGTCGCACTGGGACTGGTGGAGCAGGCTTGGGCCTGCCCGGCCCGGACCTACGTATCGATCGACATCATCACCGCCGCACTCGATGACGCGCCACCGTTCGACGGGCAGGGCGAGCTACTCCGCCGATATGCCTGCGACGCCGTCGCCGCTCACTCCGAGGACCATGCGTTTCACTACCGTCTGGCCCGGGGGCTGCATCTCTGCGGAGACGACGATGCCGCCCTCGGTGCCGTCGATGAAGCCGTGAAACGGATTCCGTCGCCGATCGACGCCTCGGACTATCTCGTGCTGATGGCCCGCTACCGCGATCTGCGCCACGCGATCTCGGTAAGCCGCGACGCGGCAGCGGCGGCCACGGCCGCTGAGGAACACACCGACAAACTGCTCAGCGTGGCCCGTAGCCGGATAGAGGAGGCGGACCAACTCACCGAATCGGTCCGCCTCCACGGCACGCTATCGGACTCGACGCGGCGATTGGTGGGTTTCCTGGCGCTGTTCGGCTGCGCCGTAGCGTTCTTCGCAAGCTCCTCTGCTGTCCAGGCAGATCAGCAACTCGGGCTCGCCGATCGCCAAGCGCAGGTCATCCTGCTCGGCAGCAGCCTCGCGTTGTTCATCGTGATCTTCTTCGGCTCCACAAGCCTTATCCACAGGCTCGGCCGGAATCGACGCCGATAGAGGTCTCGCCCACGTCCGGGAAACGGATCGCAACTCCGTGGGGCCGGTTCCTCCAGCCGAGCCCGGCGAGCGCTGTGAGCCTCGATAATCGGCGGGCGGCGACCCTCTGCGCCTGATTCGCGGTCGCGACCAGGCTCGGACTCCGGATACCGGTGGTGTGTGCGGATCCGCCAGCTCAGCGGCGGTGCACGCGCAGGGCGTCGTGCACGGCGTGACGTGCGCGGCGATGGGCTTTCGCCGTCAGCCGTGCGTGGCGGCGACGTGAAGCACGCGAGTTGTAGCCCGCCGGGTATCGGCTGTGGCCCCAGCAACATTCCTGATCGGCTCGGGTAACCCCGTAGGCGCGCATGAACCCTGTCCTGTCTGTCGGTGGCTTGTGATATAGGCCCGTGGATCGGTGTGTCCATGAACGCTCTGAACCCGGCGAGAAGTCAACCCCATGTCTGTCCGACCGCATCCAAAGTGATTGTCGTAGGCGATGTTTCGCGTACCCAGGGCAGCCGGATCGCTCCCCGGTCGCTACTGGAATTGCACCGGCAGCGCGCCGGGGCCGATCGGCCCTCACCGAGGCGCGGCCGTCGGCTGTCGCCGAAGACGGGACGCGGGTGACGGGATGGGCGGGTAGTGCGTGATGTCGCTCTACCCGCCGTGTCGGGTACTCGCTCAGCGGACGCGGGTTCCGTAGCGGGGACTGGGGAAGGTCTCGGGGTCGGTGCCGGGCCAGCGCTCCTCGGCGCGCAGGCGGTCGCGCAGCTCGCGCAGGTACTTGTGGTGGGCCAGATAGCCGTTCTCGCCTTCGAGGAACTCGGTCCGCACCTTCGCGGCGATCTTGTCGATGGACCGCTTGGTGCTCACCTTGATCCGTTCGGCCCATTTCTCGGCGTTCTTGTCGTAGTAGAGGTCGGGCAGGTCGTAGGTGAGCCCGACCACCTCCACCCGATGCTTGCCGACCGGGGAGACCCGCACCTTCTGGCGCTGCGGTCCGTTGAGGTACGCCTCGTGCGTGCCGTTCATGTACGGGTACAGCGTCCAGCCCGGCCCCCAATGCTCGGCCAGGCGCTCGGCGAAGTCGGCCAGGTCCATACCGGTCAAGGCCTCGGGCAGTGCGGTGGGGTTGGTGTCGCTGGTCATCGCGAATCCTTTCGTGCTGGTTGATTGCTGCGACACCATGAACGCTCTGCACCCCGCCACGAGTCAAGTCCGTCGTGAATCGAAAACTGTTGCTAGACAACTCATTTCATCCACACCCGGCTTGACTTCGGTAGCGACGAGAGCGTTCATGGTGTCGTAGCCCGAACACACCGGCAGCACACCGGGGGCTACCGCCCCGACCGGGGCACGACCAACCGATCAACACCGAGGAGCTGTCGTGGCCCACAAGACTTTCCCCGAACGCACCACCGCCGAAATGCTCTGGGCGGCACTGCATCACACACCCGGCTGCACTTCGGCGAAGCTGGCCGAGATCGCCGGAATCGGCGGCTCCACCGCCCGCAAGCTCCTGGTCGCCTTGGAGCGCACCGGCGGCGCGTACCGCACCGAAGGCGAATCCGACGGCAGCGCCCGCCGCCCCGCCGACCGCTGGTGGCCCAAGACCACCTCCGGCGACACCGACGGCGAGAGCGAGACCCTCGCCGAGGAGACCGCCGAAGTCCCCGCTGAATCGGCCGACACCGCCACACCGGCGCAAGACCCGGCCACGCCTACCACCGGCGAGGACGACGCGACAGCGGGCGAGAACGAGGCCGATACCACAGACGCCGGGATCGACTCCGCCGGAACCGATCTCGACAACGCCACCGACACCAGCGCCGAGCCTGTCACCGAGGCCGACGACGCAATCGAAACGGCGACGGACGAGCCCGACACCGACGCCGAAGCGGCCACGGACGAGGCCGACGCTGACGCTGACGCCGGACCGGCCACGGACGAGACCGAGGCGACCCCGGACGCCGAGGAATCGGCCAAGCCGAAGCGACTGGGCAAGGGGGCACTAAGGGGGATGATCGAGGACTTCCTGACCGACTGCGAGGGCCGGGAATTCACCCCTAGCCAGCTCGCCAAGGAACTGGATCGTTCCGCCGGGGCCATCCACAACGCCCTGGAAAAGCTGGTCGCCGAGGGCACCGCGATCCGGACCTGCGAAGCGCCCAAGCGCTACACCCTCGCCACCGAGGAGTAGCGGATCCAACGCCCAGCCTCGGGCACCGGCCCACCGGCCGGTGCACCTGGCTGGCCGTTGGAACCCACATCGAAAGGCGCGCAAAACCCATGCCCGACAGCGATATCCGATACCAGACCTATGACGAGGTCCTCGTCAAGCTCGCCGCCGATCCCGGCGCGCGGATCACCCACGCCGAGGCCCGGACCATCGCATGGCGCTGGTTCACCGACTACTACGGCGGCACGCCCTGGAACGGCGAGGAATTCTTCAGCCTCGCCCACTGGTGCGACGGCGGCCCGCACGCCGAGCAGATCGCTCGCAGCCAGCTGGCCGCCGAAGCCGCGCGCCTGCTCGCCGAAGTCCGCGATCCGGCCATCGCCACGCGATGGCACACCTGGGATCCGGCAGGAGACCCGCACACCGCCGCCCTGGCCGTCGCCGCCCTGGCCGAGTTCCTGCACGCAGGGGCAGTCCAGCATGGCTAAGCCGACCTACAACGCCATCGCCCGCCGCGCCTACCGCGACGACGGGACGGGCATCGTGCTCACCGAGGATGAAGCCAAAGTCGTCGCCGCCGGATGGGTCGGCCAGTACTACTGCCTCGAGTTGTATCGATGGGTCTGCGGCGTCGCCGCGATCGACCCGACAACCCTCCTCAGCGAAGCACACAAGCTTCTCGATGACCTGGCCCTCCATCGCGATGATTGGCCACACGCCGGAGCGGCCGAGCCCAGTATCGCCGCCGCCTCCGCCTTGGTGCGGTATCTGGAGGCTCTGCGCGACAAGGGGATAGGGGCATGAGCGGGCACATCGACATCCGGGTCGTGCTCACCGTCATCGAGACCGACTCCGAGGGGCCTGCACTCTATGAGGTCCGGGTCAACGAATGGCCGTGCGGGCACGTCGCCCGCGTACCGACCGGCTGGCGCAAGGTCAGTGAGGCCACCGGCCGCACGCGCGGCCCGTTCTTCGACACCGCCGAGACCGCCGCGCTGGCGCTGGCCGGTGAATGGGGCTGACCCGAGACGAGCGATGCCGCCCGGCGTACCGGGCGGCATCGCTCGTCTCTCGGGGCTACCCGACCTTGAGCAGCTTCCACGCCCCGCCGCGCGCGGTGGCGGCCTCCCAGGCGGCGAGGGCCGCAGGCTCGGCGTCGCCACCGAAGTCCGCGTCATCGAAATACTCGGTATCGGAGAGGGACTCGTCGAACGCCATCCCGTTGTCGTCGTACTCCTGCACGATGTAGAGGTTGTTCGCCATCGTCGCGTCCTTTCTCGCTGTGGGTGTTTCGTCCACACCATGAACCCTCTGCATGCCCAGAAAGTCAACCGTCGCGATGAGGTAATCGATTGCCCGACAACGCAATACGCGCATTTTGCGAGACGATAGGTGACGCTTGCCAGGGTCCACCCTGTGCGGGGCCTCGATGAACGAAAGAACCGACCGTCCCTCCCTGGTGCGGGAGCGGGCGGTCGGCCGTGTGGTTCGACACTAGCGTGCCGGTCGCCGATCCATCCACCGGATTAACGATGTCGATGATCGTCCCAGACGACTACGTGCGCTGCACACCGCGTCGACCTCGACGCCGGACACACCCGGGCGACACCCGAATCCGGCCGGGCTGCTCCCAAGAGTGGGGCGCCCGCGGCTGGGCTCGAACGGGGTGACTCGGGGCCGAACGGCTCCGAGCCGTCGCCGCGCCGTGCCGCACCACGATCTCCGGTGTCTACCGTTCGCCGGCCGCTGCGGAGTGCAGCGATCTGACGATCACGACGACCGATGCCCGGCGGGCCACCCGCGCGCCGGGCATCGGCCCGTTGCGGGGTCTGCCGCCGGGCATCTCGCCCACGGTCCGCGCTGATTCGAAAACCTTTGTTACAGAAAAGTTTTCGCCAAGGGTGATGTTGTAATCACTACTGCATCGTTGTAATGTCGGTGTCGTTGGGCGGGGTCGGAACCCGCCCGGCGCGACAGATCACCACACAACGAAAGGGATCGAGATGAACCTCGACCAGTACGACAACAACGCCGAGAAGATCGGCGCGCTCGCCATGCACACCTACGACGAGATCGCCGGGTTCCTGGACACCCTTCCGAAGCCGATCCCGATGCCGACGATGATGGAGGTGAGCATCGACGACGCGCTCGACGCGATGGTCGCGGCCCGCCGAAAGCTCAGTAGCGAGCCAATATCCGAGGACGCCCGTAGCGCAGCGCTCATGGCGATCTTGACCTGGGCCAGCGGTGTGAACCTGGTGATGATCGAGCGAGCACCCGACGGTAGCGAGAACTACCTGCTCGAGTTGGCGGCGTTCCAGCTGCTGGAGACCGCGCACCACGCGCAGAAGGTCCACCGCCTGCTGACCGCGCACTGATCACGAATTGCCCTGGGCGAGGAGCGCACCCGCCCAGGGCAATTCGCCCTCGGCAACCCCGATGCCCGGCATCGCACCACACCCTCGCGTCGGGCATCCACTCCCCGCGAGCCCCACGCGAGATCAGAGGACACCGACATGAGGACCACTCGCGTCGCCGTCCGCGCCGTCACCTCCGGCGTGGTCGGGGCGTTCACCACCCACACCGAAGCCTGGAAGATCCTGGCGATCCCGACCGACTACGTCGGGGACTTCGACGCCGAGGCGAGCGCGATCATCGAAGACCACAACACGAATTTCGTCGGCCACGTCATCGTCGTAGACGAGGGCGTCGACGGCTTCGCCGCCGGATGCGCCACCTGGTCGGGATACTGGGACGACGACCTCGCCATCAGCGAGCCCACCGAACGCGACGTCGCCGCTCAGCAGCACCGGGGATGTGAGCACACCCTGTTCGGCGCGACACCGGCCGAGGGCTGGACGCGCGAAACCGACCCGGACGTGCTGGCCGCGCACAACACCGTCGAGCTGTGGACGCTGCGTACCGGCGAGTGCGCACTCGGCGAATACGCTGCGATCGTCACCCGCTCCCCGGACTCGGACACCTTCCGCCTCAGCGTGTTTCGAGACGAGCGCGGTCCGCTCTGCGAGCTTGTGCCGACTCACAGGCTCGACGCCGCCAAAGCGCTCGGCGTCGCCACGATCGTGGCGGCGATCGCACAGGTTTAGCTCGCCCCGGCGATGTCGCACGTCGCCGGGTGTCTTCTATCGCAACAGTTTTCATGACGTGCACTGCCCTGGGTGGATCATGATCCACCCAGGGCAGTGTCCCTTCAGGCGTCGGCTGCGAGTTCGGGTATCTCGATCCGGCGCACGGTGAAGCACAGGTCATCGGTGCCGGGGTCCTGTGTGACGGCCACGATGGTGTCGCCGGGGCGCAGCTCGCCGGCCGGAGTCCGCACCAGATCCGGCAGCGCGGCGTCGGTTTCGTCCGGCACCCAGCCCAGCGATCGCAGGGCTGTTTCGAGGGTGAGTCCGTGGCTGTCCATCCGTTGTGTGATGACGCCGGTCGGGATCTGGGACAGCCGTGCCCAGTCCTCGATGCCCATACGGCGACCGAAAGCGTCGAGCGGGACGCCGGTACCCAGCGTGCTGCGGGAGTCGGGCTCCTGGGTGATCGCCTGTTCGGGATCCCAGCCCCGCCGTATCCGCCGCCCGATGGTCTGCGCGGTGCAATTGGCCCGCTCGTCGACTCCCCATTGGTGCAGCGGTTTCGTCTCGCCGAACGCGCTCACCGGGATGGTGAAGTGTGGCCCGTCGGATCCTTTGGCGAGCGCGTCGGGGAACGTCATGTTGCCCTTGGTGATTCGCCGGTAGAGAGTGTGGTAGTTGATCCCGCTCTGCTCGGCCCAGCCGCGCAGGGTGCGGGTGCGGCCGTTGTGGGTGAATTCGAGGACGGGCTGCTCGTATTTGGGCCGTGTGATCGCGACTGCCGGTGCCCAGCCCAGGGCTAGCCGATTGCGCAATGCCTCTCGCTTCACGGTGCACCGGGGGTCGGCAGCCCATTGGTTCACGGTCTTGGCCTCGCCGAACGCGCTGATCACCCCGCGCGTCCTTTCCCACTCGTAGCGATCCTCGCGCGGCTTCTCGTGCCTGCTCATGCGCATGCACCCCCATGGCGGCGGGGAAGCCGAACGGTGCTGCAGTGGTGCGATATTCGGGATGCCCGGAATCCCTTGCCGTGAATGTGGGTGCTGTCGAGGTTCATCGCGAACCCTTCCCGTCGTCGGTGATCTGTCGTGTCGGGCGGGTCCGACCCCGTCCGGCGACACCGACACTACAAACGGAATGGCGATCATGGAAGCATCGTGGCAATGAAAACTCTTGTGAGACAACGGCTTTAGTCCACGTATCGACCGAGGGTGTGTCTGATCGCGACGTCCTCGACAAGGCGATGCCCGGCGCGCTGGAGTGCGCGCCGGGCATCGTCGTGGTGGATCGTCAGATCGAGGTCACCATGTCCAAGGCGAGGTGGGCACGCAATTCGACGGCCATCATCTGGTAGTAGGCCGCTTCGAGGATCCAGTCGTCGCTGCCGTCGTCGTCGGGCTCGACCGCCGCGATCGTTACGGCGGTGAGCCAGCCGAGCAACACTGCCACGACCGCGTCGCCGATCGCCGCGCCGACCGGCATGTCGCGCATCGCTCTACGCGCGCTGGCGAACTCGTCGAGCGCCGCGTTGGGATCGGCGATCGGGAGCGGGGTCACTGTGATCGGGATCGGCAGTGCGGCAAGGATCTTCGCGATGACACCGTAGGCGTGCCTGGTCAATGCGCCGAACTTGTCCAGAGTGAATTCCTGGGGGCGCTCGTCGTCGTAGATGTAGCTCATGGGGAGCCCTTCCTGGTTGTCGGTGATTCGTCCGCCGGGCGGATCCGACCCCGCCCGACGGCACCAACACTACGATGGAAGAGTAGTGATTACAACGACATGATCAATGAAATCTACTGTCCCTCAAGAGATTTCATGATCCCTGGCGAAGGTAGTTCCGGCGCGCGGCGGCGTCGGCGTCGACCGTGGCGCGACGCCAGCGCTTGACGCCGTCCTTGTCCTCGTCCGGGGCCGGGTACTGACCTCGCGAGACGTAGGCGGCGATCGTGCCTCGGGCCTTGCCGGTGTAGACCGCGATCTGGGAGATGGTCAGCAACTCGTCCGGATCGCCGGACGCGCTCGGGGTCTCGGTGGCAGCCGGTGCTGGCCCGATCGCGGCTTCGACGTCGGAGGCGAGGTACTCGTTCCAGTGCCCGCGCCGCCCGACGGGGGCGGGCCAGTCGGGCTTGACCATCCAGACCTTCTGCACCGTGGTCAGGGCGCGACCGTAGCGCTGGGCGATTTCGGGCGCGATCCACCGTGGCGCGGCGGGGCCGTCTGGGCTTACCATCGTGTGTTGACCCCCTTTCTTGGGTTGGTCGATTTGTCTGGCCAGCGGGGTTCCGACTCAGAGGTTCGCCTCGCCCCGCTGGCCACCCAAAACCGTCAACGGCAGATGCCCGGCGCGCAGCGCGCCGGGCACCTGCTGTCGGTCAGTCCATCAGGCCGCCGAACTCCTCGATCGAAATCCGGCCGGTGAGCAGCCCGTAGGCGATGCTCACCTGCTCGCTGACCCGGTACATGCTCAGCAGCGCCGCGCGCAGCAGCCACTCCGCGTCACCGGGGTTGTCGAAGGCGGTGTTGCTCAAGGTCAGCCCGCCCAGGAAATCGAGTATCGCCGTGTTCAGCACCCCCTCGTGCACCGGGTGCGTCGGCAGCTCGCGCATGAGCTGGCGGGCGTTGAGCAGGGCGTCGATGGCTGCGGAGTCCTGCGCGTCTTCGGGCACCTCGATCTTGATCGGGATGTCCAGCAGTAGCAGGACCTTGGCGATCCGGGCGTGGTTGCGGTCGGTGACCTCGCTGAGCGTGGCCACCAGGTCGTCGTGTTCGTTGCTCATGTGAGCCCTTTCGGGTTGTTGGTGATTTGCCTGCCGGGCGGGTCCGACCCCGTCCGGCAACACCCACATTACAACGAAAGAGTAGTGATTACAACGCTATTGGCGGGGGTCGTTCACCAGCTCGAACCCGTCGAGCCCCGCCTCGTCTCCGGTGGCCCAGAAGTGCCGGCCGGGCAACTCGCCCGCGGGCAGTCCCGCCTGCGCGGCGATCACCGACGCCGCCACCAGCAACGGCGCGCGGCCCTGATGCCAGGGTGTCGCCAGCTGCGCCACCGCGTCGGTGCCCTCGCCGTACACCAGGATGCATCGCACCTGCACCCGCTCCTCGGTCATGACCGTCATTCTCGTCCATCCTCTTTCTCGATCGGCGTGGTGCCACGATGTCGGCCACGACAGCGGGGCGACCCGGATCTCGCCGAGCCGCCCCGTTGGATGGCCTGCGGCCTGGGTCTACTGTTCCCCCGCCGCTGTGGCCAGCACCTGCGGATGTGAGCGCAGGAACCCGGAGGTCCGGCGGAAGCCCAGGTGTGCCGCGATCATCGGCCAGGGCACGCCCGCTTCGGCCATCCACTGCGCGCACGTCACCCGCAGCACCTCCACGCCGGGACGCGCGCCGCCGAGCACCTCGTCGGACACCGCCGCGACCGCCGGAGTCCAGACCCGGCGCACGTAACGCCGGAACAACCCCGGCCCGCTCGCCCCGTCGATGCGGAACAACTCCTCGCCGGTCCCGGCCAGCTCCAGCCGTGCCACCAACCCCTCGGGCAGCCAGATCCGGCGTGGCGCGGGCGAATCCACCAGCACCCACCGATCGCCGAGCCACCGCCAGTAGCGGGCGACTTCACACGCCCCGCTGCCGGGGTCGATGTCGGTGTCGGCATGGGCGAACGCCTCGGCCAATCGCTCGCCGGACAAGGCCAGATAGTCGGTCAACAGCCGCCACTGGTGCGCGGGCATCCGCCCGATGATCGCGGCGTACTGCGCGCGCCGCAGCGGCGTCGGTGGCCGCACCGGCGGGCGGTGGTCGGCACCAGCAGCGCCGCCGATGGTGTTGTGCGCCATGGTGATCACGCCACCTTCGCGAACGCCGGAGTGTCATAGACGGGGGCGGGCAGCGAGATCACCTTCGCCAGCGCGGGCGGCAGCGGGGTGAGCTCGGGCGGCAGCGGCGCGGGCTCACTCGGTTGCGGTGCGAGTTTCGCGCCGATCACCGCCGCCGCGTCGGCGGCAGCCCTGCGGTCGAGGTGACCGTAGGTGTCCACGGTCGTCTTGATCGACTCGTGCCCGAGATGAGCCTGCACCACATGGATCGGCACCCCCGCCGAGAGCATCCACGCCGCGCACGTGTGGCGCAGATCGTGGATGCGAGGGCTCTTGCCGCTGAGCGGATCGTTGGCCGCGAGGGAGAGGGCGTCGCGAGTCGGCACCCACACGTCCTTGTAAAAGTGCGAGATGCTCACCGGCTCACCGTCTCCGGTGCAGAACAACCACTCGTCGAGATCGCGCCCGTCCAGTGGCAGCTTGGCCACCAGCCCGACGGGCAGGTTGAGCGTGCGCGTGGACTTCTTGGTCTTCGGCGGGCCGAGGCGGCGTTTGCCGCCGGTGTACTTCCACGCCTGGTGAATTCGCGCCGTGGCTGCGCGGCGGTTGATGTCGCGCACTCGCAGCGCGGTCACCTCGCCCCAGCGCGCGCCGGAGGCGACCATGAACTCCACGAGTAGTCGCCACCGCTCGGGCAGGGCGCGCAGCAGGGCGGCGAACTCCTCGGGTTCGAGGTGGTCCATCTCCGCGCGCACCACGCGCGGCAGCTCGGTCTGCTCGCACGGGTTCGAGGGGATCACGCCCCGGCGGGCGAGTTTCTTGAGGATGCCGAAGAGCACACCGTGTTTGTTCGCAATGGTTTTCGCGGCGTTGCCGACGTTCTCTGCGAGGTGGTTGATCCACCGCCCGATCACCGTCTCGCAGAACACCGTCACCGGGGAGAGGGCTCCGAAGAACGGCTCGATGTCGTTGACCAGCACGCGCCGGTAGCGATGCCGGGTGCCCGGCTCCACTCCCGTCATGCTGTCGATGATCTCGGTGAAGGCGTCGTGGATGTTAGGCACCGCCGCCGCGTCGTCAGCCTTCTCGGCTTCGGCGTAGAGGAAGTTCAGCGCCTCGGCCGGACCGTAGAGACCCAGGACCGCCTGCCAGCGCTCGGCCTCGCCGAGGGTGTCGAAGCGTTCGGAGCACTGACGTTTGTTGTGCCGGAACAGAACTTGGAAATAGGAAGGGCCGCGCTTGGTGGTGCGTTCGCGGATACTCGACATCTGGTACCTCTGGGGTCGCGCCTACAGGATGTGTGGGTGCGCCGAATCGAGCCTCAGATGCAACGGTCGTGTTGACCGCATGTTGACCGCAACCCGGGGGCTATCCGAAAATAGCCCCCGACCTGCGTCTTCTCTGCGGAGGATAGGGGATTTGAACCCCTGAGGGCGTTAACCCAACCCGCGTTCCAGGCGAGCGCCATAGGCCACTAGGCGAATCCTCCGTGGAGCAGCATACCGGGTGGAGGAGGGTGGACGCCAAACGGGTCCGTTCGGAGCAGGAAAGTCCCTGTTCGGCCTGGTTTTGGGCTCGGTTGGGGTACCCGGAGGCGGGGGATCGGCGGGGGAGCGGCTACACTTGCTGACGGATCCCGCGCGGCGCGCATCCTGTGAACTCCCCCAGGGCCGGAAGGCAGCAAGGGTCAATGGGCTCTGCCGGGTGCGCGGGGTCCCCTTAATTTTCGAGGGGCCCGCACGGACCGAAGTCCGGCTGTCGAATAACGCCTCCAAATCCGAGCAGCACACGGGTAACGTGAACTATGGTCCGTCGACGCCCGATGCGCTCGGTGGGCTGAACGTCCGGCCGCCGCACATCGGTCTGGCCACAACCCACGTCCCCGCTGCTTCGAAAGGCTGCCCAGGATGCCCCGGCAAACGCAGATCGGTTTGATGAGCCACGAGGAACTCGTGTCCGAACACGAGACTCAGCACGCGAACTATGCGACGCTCAAGACCGAGAAGCTCACGCTGGACCTGACGCGGGGGAAACCCTCGCCGGAACAACTCGACCTGTCCCTGGGCCTGCTGTCGCTGCCCGGCGACGGCGACTACCGCGACGGCACCGGCACCGACTGCCGCAATTACGGTGGCCAGCACGGACTTCCGGAGCTGCGCGCGATCTTCGGCGAACTGCTCGGCATCCCGGTGGACAACCTGATCGCGGGCAACAACGCCAGCCTCGAGCTGATGCACGACGTGCTCGCGTTCGCAATGCTGTACGGCACCAACGACTCCGCGCGCCGCTGGGCTGCCGAGGAGAAGTTGAAGTTCCTGTGTCCGAGCCCCGGCTACGACCGGCACTTCTCGATCACCGAGGTGCTCGGCTTCGAGATGATCCCGGTGCCGATGCACCACGACGGCCCGGACACCCACGCGATCGCCGAGCTGGTCGCGAACGACCCGCAGATCAAGGGCATGTGGGTGGTGCCGAACTACTCCAACCCGTCCGGTGTCACCTTCTCCGAAGAGGTTGTGCGCGAACTGGTTTCGATGCCGGCGGCCGCGCCGGACTTCCGCCTCATCTGGGACAACGCGTACGCCGTGCACCCGCTGACCGACACCGCGGCTCCGGTGTACGACGTGCTGGGCCTGGCCGCCGCGGCCGGAAACCTCAACCGCCCCTTGGTGTTCGCCTCCACCTCGAAGATCACCTTCGCCGGTTCGGGCGTCAGCTTCCTCGGCGGTTCCACCGAAAACCTGAACTGGTACCTGGGTCACGCGGGCAAGAAGAGCATCGGCCCGGACAAGATCAACCAACTGCGCCATCTGCGGTTCTTCAAGGACGCCGACGGCGTGCGCGCGCACATGCAGAAGCACCGCGCCATCCTGGAGCCGAAATTCGCGCTGGTCCTGCGGATCCTGGAGGACCGGCTGGGTGCGTCCAAGGTCGCGTCCTGGACGGAGCCCAAGGGCGGCTACTTCATCAGCCTGGACGTCCTGGAGGGCACCGCAGGCCGGGTGATCGCCCTGGCCAAGGACGCGGGCATCGCGCTCACCGCGGCCGGCTCGGCCTTCCCGTACCGGAACGACCCGGAGGACAAGAACATTCGGATCGCGCCGAGCTTCCCGAAGCTGCCCGAGCTGGAGAAGGCGATGGACGGCCTGGCCACCTGCGTACTGCTCGCGGCCACCGAGAAGCTGCTCGGCACGTAATACGCGGCAGCGGGCGCGTACCCGAAGGTACGCGCCCGCTGTGCTGCGTAAGGATCAGTCCGGCTTGTGCGCCAGCACGGCGAACATCGTCACCGAGAGGTGGATGTCGCCGCTGGCCGCGCCCGCCTCGAGGTCGTCGACCAGCTGCGCGCGCTCCTGCTCGGTGATCACCCCGCGCGCCACCGCCATCGCCGAGATGCGGGTGACCAGCGAGCCGACGCCGACGGTGCGGTCCTGCACCAGCGCGTGCGAGCCGATGTCGTCGATCACCAAGCCCGCCTTGGTCAGTTGGCCGGGCAGCTTGCGGCCGGAGAACGGATTGGTGGTCGCGGAGATCAACGTGTCGACCACCTCGCGGACCACCCGCCGCTCGCCGGGATGCACGATCGCGGTGCCCCAGTCGCTGTCCACCACCACGACCCGGCCGCCGGGCCGCAGCACGCGCGCGATCTCGTTGGCGGCGCGGGCGGGCGCGGTCAGATGCTGAAAGACCCGCTCGCACAGCGCGGCATCGAAACTGCCTGCGCCGAACGGCAGGCCGTAGGCGTCGCCGGAGTGGAACTTGGCCGTCGAACCGGACTGTGCGGCGCGGCGTTCCGCGGAGGCGAGCAGGTTCGGGTCGGGTTCGACCCCGACCGCCACTCCGTCGGGTCCGACCGCGTCGGCGAAGGCCATGACCTCCGTGCCGGTGCCGGAGCCGATGTCGACGGCGCGTTCGCCGGGGCGCAGCGCGAGCGCGTCGTGTGCCCAGTCCCGCAACCTGCGGATACCGGGCAGCGCGGCCTGTAAGTCGCGCACGTCGACGAGTTGATCCTGACCTGCTCGATCGAACCGATCGGGGCGCAAAGTGTAGGTGTCCATGGGCCCGTGTCCATCCCTAGCCGTGGCCACCTCGTGGGGTGCCGATGTAGGTACTGCCGTCTGCTGAGGCATGCGCAGGAGCCTACGCGCGGCGTCATAGCCACGCACGTCAGGTCTGTGAGGCGGGTCACCGGGGTGCAGGCAGGTCAGGAGGCGAGCGAGTAAGCGGCGGCGGCCAGTGCCGCGCCGAGCAGCGCGCCGACGACCACCTGACCGCGGGTGTGATCGCCGAGCCAAACCCGCGACCAGCCGATCACCCCGGTCAGCGGCAAGGCGAGCAGGAACCACGGGGAACCGATGATCGCGAGCAGCACCGTGGTGCCCGCGCCGACGGCCGTATGCACGCTGACCTTCCATCCGCCGAGCATGGTCACGATGCCGATCCCGATCAGCACGACCAGCGCGGCGACCGTCCAGGCGATCAGCTCGCGCGGCGCGCCCTGCACGATCTCGACGATCAGCCCGACGCACACGATCGCCAGAATCGCTGGAATCACCCAGTGCCGGTCACCGATCTCGGTCACGTGATGATCGCTGGCGATCCCGCGCCGCACCCCCAGCAGGATGACCATCATCGGAATCACTCCGGAGATCGTCGCGACGAACAGTCCCCACCCTGGCGCGTCCACCAGGAATCCGGCGATCACCGACGTGACGATATTGATCATCCACGGTGCCCCGAGCTCGGTGATCACCCGCGCGGCCCGCGCCTGCGCCACAGCTGTCTCCGTCACGCCACAACCTCTCGTTGCTTTTCCCGATATGCCTGCGCCAACGTGACGGCCCAGCGACGGTCCAGGCCCGCCGCCAGCGCCGCCGATCGGACGCTTTCCCCATTCAGTGCCGCGCAGCGGCGGCCACCGATCAACCAATCCGCCACCGCCGCAGCCACTTCCCGCTGCTCGGTGACCGTGCCGTCCGATCCACCGGCCTGCTCGATCTCCAGGCTCAGCGCGTCGAGCAGCTCGGTCACCCGGTCGCTGGCCTTCTCGTCGGCGCTGCTGCCCCGGCGAGACGGGCGCCGGACACCCGGCCAGCGTCCGACCAACTCGGCGTACATCGGCCCGATCGCGCGCAGTACGCGCCGGGCCCGGACCCAGGACACCATGGGCGAGAGCATCATTCCGACGAAGATGACCAACACCCCGGTCGCGGAGACCGCACGGGTCACCTCGAACACCGCGGGCATCGGCGCGGCCCCGCCGTATCGCACCGCCACGAAGTACACCAGCCGGATCCACGCCCAGACGGTCGCCGCCGCCAGACCCGCCGACAGCAGCGCGAGACTCCAGCCTGTCACCGTCCGCAGATCCGCGGGGCGGGCGGCCATCACCATCAACGCCGGGCACAGCAGCGCTGAAAACAACGCGCCCGCGATCCCCGCCTCGGCATAGCCGGGCAGGTGACTGTAGGCCTGATCGAATTCGAATCCACCGGCGGCCTGCGGCACCGGCGGTGTGCCGACGAAGATCGTCAAGGCGACCACCGACCCGGCCACCGCGATCGCGGCGAGGATGCGCACGCCGCGGGCCAGCCGCGCCGGGTCGATCGTCACGGCCAGGGTGAGTGCGCCGGTCGAGGCCGCGATCAGGTTGAACAGCACCATGCGCAACCCGGTCGAGAAGTTCGGCATCGGCGCGACGGCCTGCAGAAGACGTTCTGCCGCAGGGATATTCAGACTCAGATGCACGGCGACCACACCCAGCGCGACGGTGATACACCCCAGCACCCAGCCGCGCGACCACCACCAGCGCCACGCCCGGGTGAGCACCGCTACCCACATCAGCGGCGCCAGCACCATCGCGATCATCCGAGCGCCTCACCCCAGCGCGACCGCAGTCGCGGCTCCCGGCCGCCGATGCTGCGCAGCCGATTCAGCAGCAGGCTGGCGAATTGTTCCGCGGCCAGCTCCTCCGCGGCGGCGGCCGCGTCCGCGCAGTCCCGGCGCAGGATCAGCGCCGCCAAGTCGTGCATGTCCGTCGGCAGCACTGCCTGCGCCACCTCGAGCACCGGTCGGCCCTGATGACCGAGCACGATGTGGCCCAGCTCGTGCGCGATGGTCCGGTCCCTGGTCTGCGTCCAGGACGCGTAGGACACCTCGTCTCGATCGGCGAAGCGAATCCAATGCCCGAACACCCCGGCCGGCATGTGCGGATCCTCGGTCACCGTCAACGGGCGGCCCCGATCCCGTGCTACCGCTTGCAGAAGTCCGTCGAGGGACAGCGACTCCTCGGCGGTCGCCATGGCGAAGACGCGATCGACCGCGGGACCGACCCCAGACCCCCCTTGCATGCCGTCATCCAACCACGCGACGTCGCGCCACGCCCAGCCGCCGCGGCGCCTACTGGGACAGCTCACAGTGCGGGCACGATGCGGGCGAACATGCGATGACCAGGACGCCATCATGGTGTGTTGACAAGTGAGATGATCGAGTCCGTCCAAGCATGTTTGTCACGGTGGGAAGGAATGGCGATGAGTCGCAAGCTTTGCCTGGCGCAAGACGTCGAGGCGGACGAGCTATTGACCGAGGACCACTTCGCCACCCTGCTCGGTATGCTGCTCGACCAGCAGTATCCGATGGAGCACGCTTTTCGCGGCCCGAAAAAGATCGCCGACCGCATGGGCGGCTTCGATATCCACCGCATCGCCGAGGCGGACCCGCAAGAATTCGAAGACCTCTGCTCCACCCCGCCGGCCATCCACCGCTACGGCCGCTCGATGGCCCGGCGCGCGCAAGAACTCGCCCGCTACATCATCGAGAATTACGACGGGAAAACCGAAAACCTGTGGAAGCGGGATAAACCCGATGGAAAAGAAGTCCTGCGCCGATTGAAAGCCCTGCCCGGTTTCGGCGAACAGAAGGCCAAGATCTTCCTGTCGCTGCTCGGTAAGCAGCGCGGCGTGCAGCCTGCGGGTTGGCGCGAGGTCGCGGGCGCCTACGGCGACGAAGGCTCGCGCCGCTCCGTCGCCGACGTGACCGACGCCGAATCGCTCGCGCAGGTGCGGGAATTCAAGAAGCAGGCGAAGGCGGCGGCGAAACAGAGCTGACAGACTCCGCCGAAGTGGCGGGGGACTGGCAGCGGGTGGGCGTTGTTGCGGACGGCTCTGTACCGGGATCGTTGTCTCGGAAGGGAGTGGTCTGATGAGGCGACGTCCAGCGGCGGTCGGATATTTGCGTCGAGATGTTTCCGGAGCTCGGCAGCAGTGGGATGAGGTGCTGATCCGGAGTCTGGCCCAGCGGTTCGGGTACGACCTAGCCAAGACGGTGGTGTTCGGGGCGGAGACCGAGGACGTCATCGGGCGGCTGACCACGGTGGCCCGGCGGCTCGAGACGGACGCCGTGATCGTGCCCAGCACAGCGCATTTCGGCGGGGATGTGCCGGACGAGCTGGTGCAGGTGTGCGATGTGATCACCGTGTCGCCGGAGAACACCTACGCGCGCCGAGCGAGCTCCCCTTTTGCCGACGGGGCGTGAAGCCGCCCGCCCCGTTGAACCTCGCGGAATTGATTGGCGCGGCACATATTCAACGACTTGTGCGCCGGTGTGTGCAGCGGGCACGCAGGCGCCTGGGACCGTTCGCGAAGTCCTATCCGGCGCCTCCGGGCGGGCTTTGCGACAGGCCCTAGCTCACGGCGCCGGATGACGCTGTGAAGGTATTGCACTGGGCCGCACGGTTTTTGTCCAACCCGATCTCGAACCACTGGCCGCCGTTCTCGGAGGTGCCGTGGTCGCGCATGTCGCCCGCCTGGTCGCCGCGGCCGTAGGCGTCTTTGCGGGCGAGGTTGAGCTGGGAGTCGGACAGCGAGCCGCCGCCGGAGGCGGAGTTGAGGTACATGCCGTCGAAACAGTTGGCCTGCAACTCGACTCGGCGGGACAGCTCGAGGCCGCGGGAGCTGCGCGGGCCCGCGTCGGCACGGTCGCTGTTGGCTTTGCGCAGGATGCCGGACATGGCCTGGATGTGGTGGCCGTACTCGTGGGCGAAGACGGACAGATAGACGACCCAATTGTCTTTGAAGAAGTCGGTCTGCAACTGACTGATCGGCATGTAGATGGTTTTGTTGGCCGGGCAGTAGAAGGCGGCGAAGTTGCTGGTGGAGCCGGTGCACGGGGTGGTGATGCCGGTGGTGGTCGCGCTGATGTTGAGCGCGGGCTTCTGGAACGGCAGATTCGCCTTCTGCATCACCGGTTTCCACGCTGCCCCGAGGCAGTCCGCGGCACTCTCGAAGAACTTGCGGGCGGCGTCCACCTGGGTGCCCCACGGGGAGTACGCGCAGCGCGCGGGGATCAGCGTCGCGTTCGGGTCGGCGAGTAGCGGGTTGGCGCCGGTCTCGGCGGGACCCGTCTTGCCGTCGGGGGCGAAGGTGAGGCTGGGTGCGGGGCCGGATGCGTCGGCGTCGCCCTTGCCGGTTGTTATCGCGTTGCGGACCAAGCCGCCGGCGACCAGGAATACGACGACAACCAGGAGGGCGATCCAGCCGCCGCCACCGGAGCGGCGGCGTGGCTGGTGTGGTGGGCGTCCGGGTGGGCCGTAGGGCATCGGCGGGGGTGCGCGATGGCCGGGCGGGGGGCCGTAGCCGGGCGAATAGTTAGGTGGGGGACCGTATCCCGGTTGCTGGCCGTAGGCGGGGGGTTGGGCGTAGTTCGGTTGCTGGCCGTAGCCGGGGGGTTGGCCATAGCCCGGCTGTTGGCCGTGGCCAGGAGGCTGGCCGTAACCCGGTTGTTGACCGTAGCCGGGGGGCTGGCCATAGCCCGGCTGTTGACCATAGCCAGGAGGCTGGCCGTAACCCGGCTGTTGGCCGTAACCCGGCTGCTGACTTGGTTGTTGGCCGTATCCGGGTTGCTGATTCGGCGGCTGGCCGTAACCGGGCTGCCCTTGCGGTTGCTGGCCATAACCGGGTTGTTGACCGTAACCAGGCTGCTGACCGTGCCCCTGCGCGCCGTGCGCTAGCGGCTGACCTTGTGCCGGCTGCTGACCGTGACCCTGCTCGCCGTGCGTCGGCGGGGGTCCATACCCCGAGCCAGCCGACTGTCCGTATCCGGGCGAAGGCGGAACAGCTCGCCCACCAGGCGGAACCGGTCCGTGTCCGTACGGTGGTTGTGTCACGCCCCCGTACCCCCTCGTCTCAATGATCACCGACAGCCGATGACGCAGAATAGCAAGCTGTCTAAAGTAGGCAGCCATGCTGACTTTTCGGTGGGGCGCCCTGGGCGCGCTGCTGCTCGCCACCGCGGGATTGCTCGCGACCGCCCCGATTGCCCACACCCAGCCCGCACCGACCGGTGTGTCCATCATTGCCGATCTGAAGCTCAGCCGCGAGGGTGTGCTCGAGGTGGTCGAGCAGGTGACGGTGCCGCAGGACGGCACATTCCGGATGTCGCTGCCGTTGCGGCTGAAGGTGAGCGACGACGTCGAGCGCCATTTCAAGGTCACCGATGTGGACACCAAGGGTGCGGGCACCGCGACGGTGGCGAACGATCAATTCACCATCGAGGCGAAACCTGGTGAGTCGACCTTCACCTACTCGGTGCACAACCTCGTCAACGATGCGCCAGGCAGCCAGGTGTTCAACTGGCTCGGCGTGATGGGCAGCGATATCGCCTCGATCAGCGCCACCTTGATCAGCCCGAGCTTCGAAATGGGCATCGTTGACTGCAAACTCGGCCAGTCCGGCAACACCAGGCCGTGCGCCGATGTGATGACCGAGGTCGACGGTGTGCTCCATCTAGAGCAGACCGATTTGAAGAAGGGGGAGGCGATCGACCTCACCCTGCAACTGCCGCCGGGCAGTGTCCCTAGCAACGCCGACGTGCGCGACACCAGCGACTCCGGCCCGTTCGCGATCACCACACCGGTGCTCATCGCGTTCGGCGTGCTGTTGCTGGCGCTGGCCGGGATGGCCGCCTTCGTCCTCCGTGCGCGGCGCGAGAATGCCGCTGCCGGAACGGGTTCGGAGACACTCGATCCGCTGGTGCGCGACGGCGAGCGCGTGCAGTTCACCTCGCCGGACGGCGTACTGCCCGGCGAGGCGGGGCTGCTGCTCGACGAGCATGTCGACCCGGTCGATATCGCCGCCACCGTGGTGGATCTAGCTGTGCGCCGGTACATCTGGATCACGCCGCTCGGTGAGACGGATTGGCGGATCACCCGGGTCAACGCGCCCGACGACCAGTTGCGTGCGTACGAGAAGGCCGTCTACGCGGCGCTGCTGCCCGATGGCACCGACGCCGTCACTATCACCGAACTGCGCGCACCCGGCCGGGTGCAGTCCGGACCGGTGCGGGCTGCGCTCGTCGCCGACGCGGTCACCCGCGGCACCTTCAGTAATCGCCGTGGCTTGGGTCCGGCGACCTGGCTGGGCGGTGCGCTGCTCGTCGGCGGTGTCGGCGCGACGATCGCGCTTGCGTTGACCTCGGGTCACGCGCTGGTCGGCGTCGCGATCGCGCTCGCCGGTGTCGCCACCCTGCTGCTCCCGAAGTACCTGCCGGTGCGCACCGCGCACGGTCTCACCTTGACCAGACAGATCCGCGCACTCCAGCGCGGCCTGGAATCGGCCCGGCGCGAGCAGGTTCCGCCGCTCGACCAGGAGACGGTGTTCTCCCGTGCCCTGCCCTTCATGGTGATCGGCGGCCGTGCCGACAACTGGATCCGCGCCTTCCGCGACCTGAACCCCTCCGCCGACTCCCAACCCGGCCTCTACTGGTTCGGCAGCTTCGACCGCGACCGCAACCTCCAGCGCTTCGCAGGCCACTTCCCGTTCTTCATCACGGCCTTGGAAGGACTGTTCGCCAAGGCGGGCGATCCGCACCGGTAGTGGGCGTGGCACGCCGCACCCGTAGCGAAGCGAGGCGGCCTGCGCGCCCACTATCGATGCAAGGGAACCGAATTCGCCCGGATCGGCCTGAAGAGTGTCCGCTCAGGCCGACTCCGGGGTCTATTGCTCAGTCGCCGAGGGTGGTCCGGCGGATGGCCGCGAGCGGGTCCGCGTAGAGCACACTCAGCGAGGTGACCACTGCGGCGAATTCCTGGACCTTGCCGCCGAATCCGCTGATCCGGATGTCGGTGGGCGGGAGAGTGGAGCCCTGGTTGAAGGCGCGGGCCACGTGGGCGACGGCGGGGCGGTAGCCGGTGAAGGCTTGGCCGCCGAGGATCACCCGGTCGGGGTTGAGCATGTCCCGGACCATGGCCACGGTGTGGCCGAGGATGGTGGCGCGCTCGGCGAGCAGTTCCCTGGCCGGTTCCGAACCGGATTCGGCCGCCCGGTACAGGTCGACGATGGTCGAGCCCGCGCTGCCGTTGTACGCCGGGATGATGCCCCGACCGACGGCCCGCGAATGCAGCGAACGGTCGCCGACGGTTACCTCGAGGCAACCCCGTCTGCCGCAGGTGCATTCGACATCCGAGCCGGTCGGCAAGTGCGCGATCGAGCCGGGCCCGTTGCTCGGCGTGTGTACGCGACCATCCAAAGTCACTGCGACACCGGCGGTTTCGCGGACGTAGAAGTACAGGCTGCTGCCGCGCTCCGGACCGGCGACCCGGCCGTTGGCGGTGTCGCGCGCTTCGATGGTCGGCAGCAACAACTCCGAGGCCGCCATCGCCTCGACATGCGGGGCCACCGAAACAGGCAGCTCGAGCACCTCGCCGAGCACTGCGCCGATCTGCGCGCCCTGCCATTCCAGCTTGGGATGGTCGACCACGCCGGTGAGCGGATCGACCCGCCCGCCGATGGCGACGCCCGCCCACAGCGGCTTGCGCCGATGCCAGCGCTGCAGGAACGCCTTGGCGCTGCGGGCGACGGTGGTGGTGGCGAATTCCTGGCCGGTTTGCGGGGTGGCGATGGCCAGCCCGCCGAGGATGCGGCCGCGCAGGTCGGCCGCCACGATCTTGGTGACCGCCGCGCCGATGTGGATGCCTAGGGTCAGGTACGCCTCGTGGTCGATCTCGAAGGGCACCCGCGGTCGTCCGACCGCACCGGAGGCCGTCAGGTCGGGCCGTTCGCGCAGCAGGCCGGCGGCGAGCAGCGCGGACACCTGGCGGTTGACCGTCGCGATGCTCAAACCCGTTGAGCGCGCGGCATTGTCGCGCGAGACGGGGCCACCGGTGGCGGAGCGGAGCACCGCGGCCGCCGGGTTGTCGGCGATGCGCAGTTCCGGGGCGACCACGGGACGCTGGACGCGAACGCGGCCGCCGCCAACCCTGGCGACGGATCGTTCGAGGGTAGGGAGGGACATAGTGCAGATTCCTTGCCGAGGTCCCGCGACTGGCGGGACGTGCCTACATGGGCGACTAGGCAGCAAACGAGCCGGAAAAGCAGCTCAGCTGCAGCAAGGGCGACAACACAGTTCGCGGGTCAATGGCAGCCGCAGACCCAGCGCGGCGGTCACATAGGTGACGCGCAGGGCGCTCGATCGGTTGGCAGACATGTAGATGAAATTAACACCGCTGCCCGCGACTCACCAAGCCTCAATCCGCCGCTGTGTTGTCGCACACACCGTTTCCGCAGGTCGCCGCCGAGCCTTGTCGACTGACGCGGAGGCTTCCGGCGCCGGTCGAGCGAGGAAAGCAGTCGCAAATGAAAGGTCCCGCCCAGCGAGCGGAGGCTGGGCGGGACCTAGTCGCGGCAGTGGCGACCGCGAGCTACTTCGGCGGGTTGAACGGCTGGTTGATCGTGGTGAAGTACTGGATCGCCGCACCGATCGCGACCGGAGCGGTGATGAAGATCTGGCCTGCGACAGTGCCGAGGGCACCCACGGCGATGATGCCGCCGAGGCAACCGATGGCCGCGGCGGGGAGGAACGGACCGAACAGGCCGATGATGGTGGCCGAGGCGGCGGTGGCGCCGAGAATGCCGCCGAGCACGCAACCGACGGCCGCGCCGCCCAGCCCACCGACGAGCGTGCCGATGGTCGCGCCCGCACTGATCGTGCTGGTCAGCCGACTCCACGCGGCCTGTTCACGGTCGTACTCGGACTTCCACGGCGCCTTGTCCTCGAAGGGCAGCGCGACCGGCTTGTAGGTGGCGTGCTGCTCGTCGATCTGCGGGGTGAGCGTGGCGGTGCGCTGGGAAATCTGGGCGGCGATCGGGAATTCGAAGTCGTCGATGCGCAGCCGCAACGGTGTCGCGGCGATCACCGTGCCGTCGGCTGCTTTGATCTTGAAGGCATCGTCCTCGACGACCAGCGACCCGGAATCGGTCGTGATGATCGATGACTTGTCGGTGGCGCGCGCGGTGAAGTTCACCGGGCCCTCGGTGGTCTGCGGTGCGGCGACGGAAGTGCCAGCGGCGACTCCGGTCGCCATGGTCACCAGCGCCGCGACCACGGCAAGCTTCCTCATCCTCATGTACTGCGATCCCTCGTTAGACGGTGCTGTCGAGGCAAAGCATCGAGGAGAAAGCCCAGGAGAACGAGGGAAAAACGCAGCCAGATTCCAATGCGGGCGGCGCGCGAGCGGCCGTTCAGAGCTTGCGGCGCAGCTCGCCGAGCCAGTCGGCGGCCTCGTCCGGCGCCGCGTCGCTACCGATCATGTCGACCACCACGTGGCCGACGCATGCCGCGCGCAGCACTCGGCCCGCCGCCACCTCGGTATCGCCCCACGGGACGAACGGTTTGGCGATCAGCAGCGACGCGATGCCGTGCGCGGCCGCCCACAGGTCGAGCACGACCGGCATCGGGTCACCCGGGGTGAACACGTCCGCGTCCATGCATTCCTGCACCGTCTGCGAAAAACGCTGGAACGCACCGCTTCCGAGCACCTGATCCACCGCACCGCCTGCCGTGGCCGGTGTGGTCGCCAGCCGATACTGCTCGGGATGCGCCCTGGCGAACCGGACATACGCCAGCCCCTGCTGATAGAGCCGGGTGATCGGGGACACCGTCAGATCGGTCTCGGCCGCGATCGCGGCGTCCAGGTCCTCGAAGACCTGCACGACCACCGCCTCGATGAGCTCGTCCTTGTCGGCGAAGTGCCGATAGATCGAGGGCGCGCTCACGCCGACCCGCTTGCCGATCTCCCGGATCGACACCGCGTCGGCATGGCCGGTGCGGGCCAGCAATTCCCTTGCCACCTCGAGGATTTCGGTGCGCAGCTGGGCGCCGCTGCCGCGCGCCGAGCGGGATCGGCCGGTACGGATCATTCGCGACCGGCCGGCACGCGCTCGGCGGGAACGGCAGCGGCGTGCTCGCGCAACCCGATTCGGGCATGCAGGCGGGCCAGCGGCGCGGGCGCCCACCAGTTCGCGGTACCCATCAGCTTCATCAGGGCGGGCGCGAGCATGGTGCGGACGAGGGTGGCGTCGGCGAGCACGGTCAGCGTGAGGCCGAGGCCCATCAGCTGAATGAACGACACCTTGGAGGTCACCATCGCGCCGATCACGATGGCCATGAGAACGGCTGCGGCGGTGAAGATTCGGCCGGTTCTGGCGACGCCGACCGCCAGCGCGTGCTCGTTGTCCTTCGCGGTGCGCACCACGACGCCGTCCACCACCCGGCCGGAGGCGAGCCATTCCTCGCGCACCCGGGAGAGCAGGAACACCTCGTAGTCCATCGACATCCCGAACGCGAGGCAGAACATCAAAATCGGCATCGTCGGCGTCATGTAACCCACCGCGGTGAAGCCGAGCAGCCCGGACAGGTGGCCGTCCTGGAATATCCACACCATCGCGCCGAACGCTGCCGTCAGCGAAAGCGTATTGAGCACAATGGCTTTGAGCGGCAACAGCAGACTGCCGGTGAACAGGAACAGCACCACGAAGGTGGCGAGCGCGATCAGTGCGATGGCCAGCGGCATGCGCTTGCCGAGCGAGTCGAGAGCATCGGCATTGACCGCCGCGGCCCCGCCGAACAGCGCGGGCGAGGGCGCCGGCACCGCCCGCAGCTCGTGCAGCTGGGCCTCGCCCGCAGGCGAGAACGGGTCGACCCGGGTGGCGACATTGAGGTATTCGCCGGTGCCGTTGGCCATTCCGGGCGGGCCACCGGCCACTCGCGCACCCTTGACGAAGACACCGGCGCTGGACAGCACCGCCGACACCCCGTCGGTGCGGGACAGTCCCTTGGCGTACTCGCCGACCGGCCCTGGCCCGCCTTGATAGCCGTCCAGGACGACGGTGGTGTTGTTGCCCGAGTTGGCCGCCGGGAACTCGGCCCGCAGCACGTCACCGACCTGGCGGCTGGCGGCACTCGTCGGCAGCACCCGGTCGTCGGGGTAGCCGAATTTCACCGAGAGGAACGGTGATCCGAGCGCGAGGAACAGCACGACGAGGATCAGCGCGACCGGTACGGAGTGCCCCATCACCCAGGTCACTACGCGATACCAGCGGCTCTGTTCCGGCACCAGCGGTGCCATCGGATCAGGCGCCGAGCGGCCGAACATGCGGCGCAACGGAACTCGGATGTCGAGCGCGTTCACCCGGTGCCCGAGCAGCGCCAGCGCGGCGGGCAGGATCACGATCGCCGCCGCCGCGGCCGTGGCGACCACCGCGACGCCTGCGTAGGCGAACGAGCGCAGGAAGTAGATGTCGAAGATGCTCAGCACGGCCAGCGAAAGCGCCACGGTCAGTGCGGAATACAGCACCGTGCGCCCAGCGGTCTGCACCGCGCGAATGGTGGCGGGCACCGGATCGAGGCCGTTGCCGAGCTCCTCGCGGTACCGGCTGACGATGAACAGGCTGTAGTCGATCGCCAGCGCGAGACCCAGCGCGGTGGTCATGTTCAGCGCGTAGATGGACACGTCGGTGACCAGCGTGAACATCCGCAGAATGGCCAGCGTGACCAGGATGGCGAAGATGCCGACCGTCAGCGGCAGCGCGGCCGCGATCAGACTGCCGAACACCAGCACGAGCACGACCAGTGACACCGGTATCGCCACGCCCTCCGCGAGGGCGAGGTCGTGGGTGATCTGTTTGTTCACATCGTGATAGACGGCGGCGATGCCGCTCTGCCGGATAGTGACGCCGTCGGTGGTGCCGGTGAGCTGCTCGGTGAGTTCGCCCGCGGTCCGCTGCGCGTCGGTCTCGTCACCGGACAGGTACGCCAGCACCAGCGCGTCCTTGCCGCTGGTGCTGCGCAGCGCGGAGGCCACCGCGGGCTGAGCGGTCCAATACGACTGCACACCTTTGACGTCGGCGCGGGCGCGCAGCGTGTCCACCAGATGGGTGCCCGCCGCGCGGGTGGCCGGTGCGTCGGCACCCGCCTCCGAGCTCACCAGCAGCACGTAGTTGGGCGAGGCACCCTCGAAATTGTCCGCGAGGAGCCGCTCGACCTCGGACGACTCCGCATCGGGCGAGGTGAAGCCCGCCGACTTCAGATGCGAAGCCGCCGTCGCGCCGAACACCCCGCACAGGATCGCCAGGGCGGCCGCGGCGAGCAGGATCGCCCGTGGATATCGGGTGGCGATCTGAGCAATCCGAATCAGCACGCGCGGCTCCCTTGCTCGGCGCAGTAGGTTAACGGCGTTAGCGTAACGCCGTTAATCCCGCGCCGATAGAGCGAACTATCGCTCGTTCAGTGATCCCGGTCACCCGCGTTTCCCTGGCCGAAATGGCCTTCACCGAACCGGCGCGGCGAGTGGCCGTGCACACCCTCGGCGTAGGCGGTCTCGGCGTGCAGCGCGAAGTCGATGCCCGCCGTCTCGTCCTCGGGGCTCACCCGGAAGCCGATGGTGCGATCGATCAGCTTGCCGAGCGCGAAGCTCACCGCGAACGCGTACGCCGCGACGACGAGCACGCCGACCACCTGCTTGCCGAGCTGCGCCAGCCCGCCGCCGAAGAACAGCCCGTCGACGCCACCGGTCATCACCTGGGTGGCGAGCAAGCCGATCAAGACCGTGCCGACGATGCCGCCGACGAAGTGCACGCCGACCACGTCGAGCGAATCGTCATAGCCCGCTTTGAATTTCCAGCCGACCGCGAACGAGCACACCACGCCGGCCGCGAGCCCGACGATCAGCGCGCCGAGCGTATTCACCGACCCGCAGGACGGGGTGATGGCGACCAGACCGGCCACCACGCCGGACGCCGCACCGAAGGTGGTCGGCCTGCCGTCGCGGATCTGCTCGACCGCGAGCCAGCCGAGCATGCCGAGGCAGCCTGCCACCAGCGTGTTCAAAAAGACCGCCGCCGCAACACCATTCGCGGACAGCGCCGATCCGGCATTGAAGCCGAACCAGCCGAACCACAGCAGGCCGGCACCGAGCAGCACGAAGGGCAGATTGTGCGGGCGCATCGCGTCGATCTTGAATCCGATGCGCGGGCCGAGCACCAGGGCGAGCGCGAGTGCCGATGCGCCGGAAGCGATCTCGACGACGAGGCCGCCCGCGTAGTCCAGCGCGCCGAACGAGGCGAGCCAGCCGTCCGGCCCCCACACCCAGTGCGCGATCGGCGCGTAGACCGCCAGTGCCCAGAGCGGCACGAAGATCATCCACGCGGCGAATTTCGCGCGGTCCGCGATCGCGCCGCTGACCAGGGCAGCGGTCAGGATCGCGAAGGTCAGCTGGAAGGTGGCGAACAGCAGCTCCGGTACCGCGCCGCGCAGCGTGGTCGGATCGATGCCCGCCATGCCGACATGGTCGAGGTTGCCGATCAGGCCGCCGCCCGCGTCGTCGCTGAAGGCCAGGCTGTAGCCGAACAGCAGCCAGGCGACGGTCACCAGCGGGATCGCGATGAAGTTCATCATCAGCATGTTGAGCACGCCGGTCGAGCGCACCATCCCGCCGTAGAACAGCGCGAGCGCCGGGGTCATCAGCAGCACCAGGGCTGTGCTGATGAGCAGCCAGGCGGTGGCCGCGGGATCCAGGGGTGTGGACAAGGTAACTCCTTCCACGCGGGGTGCGTTGCAAGGAAATTACCGAATGCTCATTCCCGGATTTGCGCTGGTCTAGGAGTTGCGCGCCACTTCGGACATGGGATGTTTGCCCATGGGCGCCGTGAAAACGGGTGCTATCAGACCCGGGATTTACGGGCTATCGCGCGCTGACCGCGCTTGCCGGGCACCGGGAGATCGTCCTGGATGGCGACCCATTCGGCGGTCGTCAGCCACCGTTCCTGGACGCGGGCGTCGGCGGTGTTGTGGAAGACCCGGCGGCCGCGATCGTCGCGCAATTCCTGGGCGACGGTGGACCAGCGCGGGGCGCGCCCGTGCTCGGCCTGGTAGTCGGCGAGGTAGGCGGCCACCGCGGTGCCGATCGTGTTCACCGGACGCAGCGAGACGCGGTTGCCGTACTGGTCGGAGTAGAACCGCCGCCCGGCGCACAGCGATCCGGCGTTGGCGTTGGAGGCGATCCAGCCCGCGCGCTGGGCGCGTTCGATCAACCAGAGGTGTTTCACCGCGGACGGGGCGATGTCGCCGATGCGGGTCCGGATCAGGGACATGACCTCGTCGGAGGACAGCACGTCGCGCCGGGTCGGGCCGATGCCGTGTGCGGTCCAGTGCGCGTCGGCCAGGGTGGCGAGCGCGCGGCCGAAGTCGTCGATGCTGCGCTGGGCACGGCGGCCGAGGCGCTCGATGCGTTCGGCCTCGCGGCGCATTTCGTTCTGCGCGGTGAGGGTTCGGATCGCGGCCATGGTGGGCACCTGACCGCGCTCGAGCAGCTCGAGGATGGCGGCGGAGGTGGCGGGATCGGCCGCGGCGGCCACCGGGAGCGAGTCGCGTTTGATCGCGAAGTCCTGGGGGCTGATCGCGCGGCTCAGCAGATCGACCGCGGAGCGGTCGCCGGCGAAGTCGGTGCTGGAAAGCAACGCGGCGGCGATGTCATCAGGCGACGGCACGGTGAGAAGTTCCTCCGATGGAAGTGGCACTCGGCTGCGCTGGAACTTTGGTTGTGCGGGAACTTTGGTTGTGCCCCGGTCGGGATGAGGGACCGGCCGGGGCAACCAACCTGATGAAGGTTTGGCTACCGAAGTTGCCGTTTGCCACGGTAGCCAGCGGATTGCGTCGGTGTCACGTGCGTTGACGCTTTCGTTATCTCCACAAACCTGCGGTAAATCGGGGCGTGAGTACATATTTTCCGGTCTACAAGGGGGAATTGGGCGGTATTTTCCCGTGTTCGACCGGTGCTTCGTCAGCGATAGCTCGTGCGTTGCCGCTGCTGTTATCGGTCAGCGGGCGTTAAGAAGGCCTGCAGAATCCTGTGATTTGGATCACATAGTGGTGGCCGCCTGAGGTGGGGTTTCGCCGCGCCTGGCCCGGCGGTCAGCGCGAGTGTTCTTTGTCGGTGCGCGCCGGTAACCTCTGGCCGTGGCTCTGTACCGGAAGTACCGACCGGCAACGTTCGCTGAGGTAGTGGGTCAGGAGCACGTCACCGACCCACTGAGCATCGCCCTGGACACCGGCCGGATCAGTCATGCCTACCTGTTCTCCGGCCCGCGTGGCTGCGGCAAGACCTCCTCCGCGCGCATCCTCGCGCGGTCGCTGAACTGCGTGCAGGGGCCCACCTCGACGCCGTGTGGTGTGTGCCCCTCCTGTATCGCGCTCGGCCCGGGCGGGCCGGGCAATCTCGACGTGATCGAGCTCGACGCCGCGAGTCACGGCGGCGTCGACGACACCCGCGAACTGCGCGACCGCGCCTTCTACGCCCCCGCCGAATCCCGCTACCGGGTGTTCATCGTCGACGAGGCGCACATGGTCACCACGGCGGGCTTCAACGCGCTGCTGAAGATCGTCGAGGAGCCGCCCGCGCACCTGATCTTCATCTTCGCCACCACCGAGCCGGACAAGGTGCTGCCGACCATCCGTTCGCGCACCCACCACTACCCGTTCCGGCTGCTGCCGCCCGCCACCATGCGCGGACTGCTCGGCAAGATCTGCGACCAGGAGCAGGTGACTGTCGAAGAGGCGGTGTACCCCTTGGTGATTCGCGCGGGCGGTGGTTCGCCGCGCGACAGCCTCAGCGTGCTCGACCAGCTGCTGGCCGGTGCCGGCCCGGAGGGTGTCACTTACTCCCGAGCGGTCTCGCTGCTCGGTGTCACCGATGTCGCGTTGATCGACGACGCCGTCATCGCGCTGGCCGACAACGACGGCGCCGCCCTGTTCGGCACCGTCGACCGCGTGATGGAGGCGGGGCACGATCCGCGCCGCTTCGCCGTCGACCTGCTCGAGCGCTTGCGCGACCTGATCCTGATGCGCGCGGTCCCCGACGCCATCGACCGCGGTCTGGTCTCCGGCCCCGGCGACGTCCTCGACCGGATGCGCGAGCAAGCCGAGCGCCTCGGCCCGGCCACCCTGGCTCGCTACGCCGAGCTGCTGCACGCGGCGCTCGGCGAGATGCGCGGCGCCACGTCGCCACGCCTGCTGCTGGAAGTCGTCTGCGCGCGCATGCTGCTGCCGTCGGTATCCGATGCCGAGTCCGCCACGCTGCAGCGATTGGAACGCCTCGAGCGCGGATTCGCCGGCGGCGCGGTTCCCGCCGCGCCCGCCGCATCGCCGAGCTCTGCGCCCGCCGCCCCCGCTGCCCGACCCGCGCCCGTCAATGCTTCCCCTGCCGAATCGAACCGCCGACGCGGTGCCGAAGCGCTCGCCGCCATTCGCCGCGAAACCGCGGGTGCGCCGGCAGCGGACAGCGCGAGTGCCACGCCGGTGGGAGGCCGAGATGCCGCTAGCGGTCCGGTGCCTGTCGCCGGTGCGTCGGGCAACGCGGCTGTCGGTGCCGATGCCGTAGGCGGTGCGGTTGCCCACGGCGGTCGTGCGCCGGTGCACGCTGCGACCGGCATGGATTCGGACAGCTCTATCGGTCGGTCGGCTCAGGTAGCTGCCGAGGCCGGACCGGTGGCCGAGTCGGCCCCGGCTGCCGACCGAGCTCCGGTGGATTCGGACGGTCGGCTTTCGCCCGCAACGGAACACCAAGGCGCACAGGCGGTCTCGCTGACAGATGTCGGTGGCGGACAGGTCGCCGAGCAGGCGCCCGCCGCAGGGCAACCCGCGCCGTCGCAGTCTGCGCCGATGACCACCGAAGCCGCGCCGACCGCCGCGACCGCGCCGACCGCCGCGACCGCGCCGACCGCCGCGACCGCGCCGATCGCCGACGCAGCAGCGAACGCCGGCGCAGCGCCGAGCGCTGCGATCACGCCGAACGCAGCAACCGCGCCGAACACTGGCGCAGCATCGAACGCCGCGACCCCGCCGAACGCAGCAACCGCGCCGAACGCTGGCGCGGCACCGAACGCTGCGACCGCGCCGAGTGCCGCGACTGCGTCAACTGCGGACACCGCGCCGAGTGTCGCGACCGCGCCAGCTACAGAGGCCATGCCGCCTGCCGCGACCGCGCCGAACGCAGCAACCGCGCCAAACGCTGGCGCAGCACAGAATGCCGCGACCGCGCCGAACGCTGGCGCAGCAGCGAACGCCGCGAACGCTGGCGCAGCGCCGGACGCCGTGACCGCGCCGAACGCAGCAACCGCGCCAACTGCGGACACCGCGCCGAACGCCGGGCCCGCGCCGACTGCGGACGCCACGCCGAATGCCGCGACCGCCTCGTCCGCCGAAGCCGCGCAACCAGAGCAGGCTCAGGCCGGGTCGAACGCGGACCTGCTGCGTGAGGTCGAGGGCGCCTGGGCGGACATCCGCACCAAGGTGCGGGAGTTCGGTGCCGCCGTGCAGGCGATGCTGGCCGGTGCCTCGGTCTCGCGTATCGACGGCAACACGATCGTGTTCTCCCATCAGCACGCGCCGCTGGCGCAGCGGCTCTCCGACCCGCGCAACCTGGACGCGGTGCGTTCGGCGGTTCATGCCGTGCTCGGCCGCGAACACGACGTGCGCTGGGAAGCGGGCGGTGCGGCGCAGCGACCGGCGGCGGCGCGGGCCGGTGCGCAGGCGAAACCACAGCGCGGTGCCGGGCAGCCTGCGGGGCGTGAATCCGGCAACGCAGCCGGCAGTGGCACGGATGCCCCTGCCCCGCCGCGTTTCTCGCGGCCGAGCCAAGCCAAGAGCGCCGCAGCGGATAAGCCCGCCGCAAACAAACCGCGCGCGTGGGGCGACGACGACATTCCCCCGCCCGATTTCCCGGATCTACCGGATGATCCCGGCCCTTTTGATTCAGCGCCGCCCGAGTCGGCGCAGCCCCCGGTCGGTAGTGAGGTCAATGGCAGCGGTGGTCTGCCCGCCGACGGGGTGGTGCCCGCCTCCACCGCGGAGGACGAGGAGGAGATGATCCGCGCCGCGGCCGTCCCGGTGGCGCCGGAGGATCGGCGCGACCCCGACGAGGTCGCCCTCGAATTGCTGAAGAGTGAGCTGGGGGCCACACGGCTGAGTGGTTGACAACCACCGCCGTCACGACGTTAAGTTAACCGGAGTTCGCACACCACGGTAGTATGGACGGGTGGCCGTGAGCTCCGGTACGACGAGGTTCTATGGTATGCCCAGGCGTACGGGCGATCGGAACCTGCGTCCGCCGTCGCATGCCGCGTTTTGTACAGCGTCAGGACGGTCGGTCGCAGGACCGGTCGGCGAGGTTACCCGCAGCTGTTCCGCATCGCGTGGAGTAGCCGCACAGAGCGCTCGGACGGACGACGTCCGGCCGCCGCACCTTTAAGGAAGGAACACTCCGATATGACCACAGAGGCCTACATTTACGAGGCCATCCGCACTCCGCGCGGCCGCGGCAAGAAGAACGGCTCGCTGCATTCGGTCAAGCCGATCGACTTGACTGTTGGTCTGATCCAGGAGCTGCGCGGCCGCTTCCCGAACCTCGACGAAGACCGGATCTCGGATCTGATCCTCGGTGTCGTCAGCCCCGTCGGTGACCAGGGCATGGACATCGCCCGCACCGCGGTGACCGTGGCGGGCCTGCCCGACACCGTCGGCGGCTTCCAGCTCAACCGGTTCTGTGCCTCCGGCCTCGAGGCCGTCAACCTGGCCGCGCAGAAGGTGCGCTCGGGCTTCGACGACCTGGTCATCGCGGGTGGCGTCGAGTCCATGTCCCGCGTGGCGATGGGCTCCGACGGCGGCGCGTGGGCGCTCGACCCGGCGACCAACTACGACACCTACTTTGTGCCGCAGGGTGTTTCGGCCGACCTGATCGCCACCATCGAGGGCTTCAGCCGCGATGACGTGGATGCCTACGCGGTGCGCTCGCAGGAGCTGGCCGCCAAGGCCACCACCGGCGGCTACTTCGCCAAGTCCGTCGTCCCGGTCAAGGACCAGAACGGCATCGTCGTGCTGGACAAGGACGAGCACATGCGTCCCGGCACCACCGCCGAGGACCTGGCCAAGCTCAACCCGTCCTTCGCCGTGATCGGTGAGATGGGCGGCTTCGACGCCGTGGCGCTGCAGAAGTACTACTTCGTCGAGAAGATCAACCACGTGCACCACGGTGGCAACAGCTCGGGCATCGTCGACGGTGCCGCGCTGGTGCTCGTCGGCACCGAAGAGGCGGGCAAGGCGTCCGGCCTGACCCCGCGTGCGCGCGTCGTCGCGACCGCCACCAGCGGCGCCGACTCGACCATCATGCTGACCGGTCCCACCCCGGCCGCCAAGAAGGCGCTGGCCAAGGCGGGCCTGTCCATCGAGGACATGGACCTCGTCGAGATCAACGAGGCGTTCGCCTCGGTGGTGCTCAAGTTCCAGAAGGACCTGAACATCCCGGACGAGAAGCTGAACGTCAACGGTGGCGCGATCGCCATGGGCCACCCGCTGGGTGCCACCGGCGCGATGATCACCGGCACCATGGTCGACGAGCTGGAGCGCCGCAACGGCCGCTACGCGCTGATCACCCTGTGCATCGGCGGCGGCATGGGCGTGGCGACCATCATCGAGCGCGTCTAACCCCAACCGGCAGCTGAGAATTCACGGCGGCGTTCGCGTCAGGCCCGGAGGCGGAAGCTTGCGTAACCACGTAGGGCCCGCGAACGCCGCCAATTAGACACAGGAGACACAGAGCTGTGAGCGAAACCAACATGATCGGTTGGGAGCAGGATTCGGACGGCATCGTCACGCTGACGATGGACGACCCGAACCAGGGCGCCAACACGATGAACGAGCTGTACAAGTCGTCGATGACCGCGACGGTCGAGCGGCTCGAGGCCGAGAAGGACAGCATCACCGGCGTGGTGCTGACCTCCGCGAAGAAGACCTTCTTCGCCGGTGGCGACCTGAAGAACATGATGAAGGTCGGCCCGGAAGACGGCCAGGGCCTGATGGATGAGCTCTTCGCCATCAAGGACGCGCTGCGTCGCCTGGAGACCCTGGGCAAGCCGGTCGTCTCCGCCATCAACGGCGCCGCGCTCGGCGGTGGCCTGGAGATCACCCTGGCGACCCACTACCGGATCGCCGCCGACGTACCGGGCGTGCAGCTCGGCCTGCCCGAGGTGAGCCTGGGCCTGCTGCCCGCCGGTGGCGGTGTCACCCGCACCGTGCGCATGCTCGGTCTGCAGAACGCGCTCATGCAGGTGCTGCTGCAGGGCAACAAGTACCGCCCGGCCAAGGCCAAGGAGATCGGCCTGATCAACGAGGTCGTCGGCTCGGTCGAGGAGCTGGTGCCCGCCGCCAAGGCGTGGATCAAGGCCAATCCCGAGGGTGGCGTGCAGCCGTGGGACAAGAAGGGCTACAAGATCCCCGGTGGCACACCGTCCACCCCGGCCTTCGCGGCGAACCTGCCCGCGTTCCCGGCCAACCTGCGTAAGCAGCTCAAGGGCACCAACATGCCTGCCCCGCGGGCGATCATGTCCGCCGCGGTCGAGGGCTCGCAGGTCGACATCGACAACGCGTCGCTCATCGAGTCGCGCTACTTCGTGCACCTGCTCACCGGGCCGGTCGCGAAGAACATGATCCAGGCGTTCTTCTTCGACCTGCAGGCCATCAACAACGGTGGCTCGCGGCCGAAGGACGTGCCGAAGAAGGACATCAAGAAGATCGGCGTGCTCGGCGCGGGCATGATGGGCGCGGGCATCGCGTACGTCTCCGCCAAGGCGGGCTACCAGGTCGTGCTCAAGGACGTCACCATCGAGGCGGCCGAGCGCGGCAAGAACTACTCCGAGAAGATCGAGGCCAAGGCCCTGTCCCGGGGCAAGACCACCGAGGAGAAGTCCAAGGCGCTGCTGGACCGGATCACTCCGTCCGCCGACGCCAAGGATTTCGACGGCGTGGACTTCGTGGTCGAGGCGGTCTTCGAGAACACCGAGCTCAAGCACAAGGTGTTCCAGGAGATCGAGGACATCGTCACCCCGGACGCGCTGCTGGGCTCCAACACCTCCACCCTGCCGATCACCGGCCTCGCCGCCGGGGTGAAGCGCCAGGAAGACTTCATCGGCATCCACTTCTTCTCGCCGGTCGACAAGATGCCGCTGGTGGAGATCATCAAGGGTGAGAAGACCTCGCCCGAGGCGCTGGCCCGGGTGTTCGACTACACCCTCGCGATCAAGAAGACCCCGATCGTCGTGAACGACAGCCGTGGCTTCTTCACCTCGCGCGTGATCGGCACCTTCGTCAACGAGGCGATCGCCATGCTCACCGAGGGCATCGAGCCCGCGACCATCGAGCAGGCCGGTCTGCAGGCGGGCTACCCGGCCGCGCCGCTGCAGCTCTCGGATGAGCTGAACATGAAGCTCATGCAGAAGATCGCCAAGGAGACCATCGAGGCCGCGCAGGCGGGCGACACCACGATGGGCAAGAAGCGCCACCCGGCGCAGGACGTCATCGACTACATGGTCGGTGAGGGTCGTCCGGGTCGCCTCGAGAAGGCGGGCTTCTACGAGTACGACGAGAACGGCAAGCGCACCGGCCTGTGGCCCGGCCTGCGTGAGCACTTCAAGACCACGGCGGATTTCACTGTGCCGCTGCAGGATCTGATCGACCGCATGCTGTTCGCGGAGGCGATCGAGACCCAGAAGTGTTTCGACGAGGGTGTGCTGGAGACCACCGCCGACGCCAACATCGGCTCGATCTTCGGCATCGGCTTCCCGGCCTGGACCGGTGGTGTGCACCAGTTCATCGTCGGTTACCCGGGTGGGCAGGCGGCGTTCGTCGAGCGCGCCGACTACCTCGCCAAGACCTACGGCGATCGCTTCGAGGTTCCCGCCTCGCTGCGTAAGTAGTCACCAACGGTAAAGCCCGCCACCGCGATTCGCGGTGGCGGGCTTTCGCCGTTTCCAGCGCGGGTGATTCGGGTGATGTTCACCCGCCGGTACCGCATTGTGGATAACGTGGTTCCCGTGAGACGTGGATGCCCGCGCGGTGGACAAGCTCTGTTGGTCGCGACCATCGCGGTGGCGCTGGGTGTCGCACCCGCCGCCGCGGCGCCGGAGCCGGGCCCCGCGGTCCGGCTGCTCGGCGAGCAGATCGTGCCGCACGCGCAGGAGTTCCAGGGCACGATGGTCGGCGGCCTGTCCGGGATCGACTTCGATTCCCGCACCGGCGATTACGTGCTCATCAGTGACGACCGCTCGGAACGCAACCCGGCGCGGTTCTACACCGCGCGCTTTTCGGTCGGCGAAAATGGCGCAGGCCCGGTGACTTTCACCGGAACCCGGCCATTGCTGACCGCCGCGGGCGCTGCCTACGGCCCGAAGTCGGTGGACCCGGAGGAGATTCGGGTCGACCCCTGGTCCGGCAACTACTTCTGGACGCAGGAGGGCGAGCGCACCGAGACCGTGCTCGCCGACCCCTCAGTGCGCGTCGCCCGCCCCGACGGCACGTTCGTGAGCGAGCTGCCGATTCCGAACAACGAACGGATGCGGCCGGATTCGGGTCCGCGGCAGAACGCGGCCCTGGAGGGCGCGACCTTCGCCGCCGGTGGCTCGTTGTTCATGACGTCGGTGGAAGATCCACTGCTGCAGGATGGTCCGGTCGCGACGACAACGGCCGGTGCGACCGCGCGGATCACCGTCCAGGCCCGCTTCGGCCCGGTGTTCGCCCAATACGCTTACCCCTTGGAGCCGGTGTTCGCCGAGTCGCGCCCGCAGCCCGGTCTCGGTGGGAACGGTATCGCCTCGATCCTGGCCGCCGACCCGGTCGACCCGACGAAAGTCCTTGTCCTGGAACGCTCTTTCGTCTTCGGTGTCGGTAACAAGATCAGGATCTACCAGGCGGACCTGAGCGGCGCCACCAACGTGCTGGACGCTCCGCTCGGCAACGCCCGACCCGCCACCAAGCGCCTGCTGGTCGATCTGGACGACATCGGCCTCGCGAAGATCGACAACGTCGAAGGCATGACCTGGGGCCCACGCCTGCCGTCCGGCGAACGCACGCTGATCTTGGTGAGCGACAACAACTTCGCCGCCAACCAGATCACCCAGTTCATCGCGCTCGCCGTCCGCTAGCCGCGACCAGCCCGGCCGCGCGCAGACAGCGCCGATAGACCCCGGTCCGCCTTCCTGGCGGGCTACCCATCGCTGGAGAAGACCCGCGGATGTCACACCACATCCGCATCGCCGAATGTGGACTGTCGCCCGTTCGGTCCCCGCGCTGGACAAGATCCGCGACTTCCGGTCGCTGGGAAATTGCGTCCTTCCGCCCCGCCACGCGTCAGAATGGAATAGAGCGAATCTCGTTCCTGGTCACACCGGCGACCAGGCCGGCGGCGAAGCGCTGAGCAGGGACAATGAGGGGAAGATCGAGGTGGAAAACATCCTGTTTCGAAACTTCTCCCACCAGGTGCCGTGCCCGCGCTACGTTGGAGTATGCGCAGACATATCGGACATCGCGCGGAGATTTCGATGATGTCCGCGTGTCAGCGTGCTTGTTGGTTGCCGGTGACGCCGATTCGATGTGAGTTCGAGGTGGTCACGTGAATCCACGGACGCGTTCGGGCAAGGTCGGTCCCGACTCGACCCCGGCCGACTCGGACACCCAGCGCCACCCGCTCATCGGAATCGCCGATGAGTTGGACGCGATGGGGCTGTCCGAGGCGAAGGAGATCGGCCGGGGTGGCTTCGGCGTGGTCTATCGCTGCATCCAGCGGACGCTGGACCGGGTGGTGGCGGTGAAGGTGCTCTCCTCGGAGATCGAGGTGGAGAGCCGCGAACGCTTCCTGCGCGAGGAACAGGCCATGGGCAGGCTGTCCGGCCACCCGAACATCGTGGACATCCTGCAGGTCGACGTGACGATGAGCGGTCTGCCGTTCATCGTGATGCCCTACTGCACCCGTGGCTCGCTGGAACAGGTGATCCGTGATCAGGGTCCGCTCACCTGGAGCGACTCGTTGCGCGCCGGGGTGAAGCTGGCGGGTGCGATCGAGAGCGCGCACCGCGCCCAGATTCTGCACCGCGACGTGAAACCGGCGAACGTGCTGCTCAGCGGCTACGGCGAACCGCAGCTGACCGACTTCGGCATCGCCAGAATCCCCGGCGGCTTCCAGACCTCTAGCAGCATGATCACCGGTTCGCCCGCCTTCACCGCGCCCGAGGTGCTCAAGGGCGACGACCCGACCATCCGCTCCGACGTCTACGGCCTCGGCGCGACGCTGTTCGCGCTGCTCACCGGCCATGCTGCGTTCGAGCGGCAGGCGGGGGAGAAGGTGGTCGCGCAGTTCCTGCGGATCACCACCCAGCCGGTGCCGGATCTGCGCGAGCACGACATTCCACCGGATGTGGCCGACGTGATCCAGCAGGCCATGGCCACCGACCCCGACGATCGCCCGTCCTCGGCCTACGACTTCGGTCAGCTGCTGCGCGGGGTGCAACGCGGCCACGACCAGATGCCCGACGAGATGGCGCTGCTGGAAACCATCGCCGCGCCCGAGCCGGTGGAGCATCCCAGCGACTCCACGACGCCGACCCAATCCCGGCCCGCGGTGACGGCCCGGCGCAGCTGGCCACTGACGCTGCGCCCGGCGGTATCCCAGCACACCGGTGCCGGCGGCTCGGCGACCACGCTGCCGCCCACCGCGGCCACCAAGTTCCGGCCGCCGACCCCGGCCAGGGAACCGGTCCCGCGCCCCCGCCTGCTGGACATCCTTCGCGCCGGCGGACGGCGCAGGCTCGCCGTCATCCACGGCCCCGCCGGTTTCGGCAAGAGCACCCTGGCCGCCCAGTGGCGGACCGACCTGACCGAGCGTGGCATCCCCGTCGCCTGGATCGGCGTGGACCTCGACGACGACAACGAGATCTGGTTCCTCGCCCATCTCATCCAGGCGATCCGCCGGGTGCGCCCGGATGTGGGCACCGGTTTGGATCAGGCGCTCGAGGAACGCCCCGCCGATGCGGCGGCCTTCGTGATCTCCACGCTCATCGATGAGATCCATGCGAGCGGCTCCACGATCGTGGTGGTCGTGGACGACTGGCATCGGGTCACCGATCAGGGCGCGCAGCACGCGATGGAATCGTTGCTGGACAACGGATGTCATCACTTGCGCTTCGTGGTGACCAGCCGGGAGCAGTCCGGTTTGCCGACCAGCCGGATGCGGGTGCACGACGAACTGGTCGAGATCGGCTCGTCCGCGCTGCGCCTGACCACCGAGGAGACCAAAGAGATCCTGGTGCGCCACCACGGATTTCCGCTCACGGACATTCAAGTGGAGCAGATCCATACGGCGACCGACGGCTGGCCGGCCGCCATCCAGCTGGTCAGCCTGTCGTTGCGCGGCAATGCCGACCCCGCCCAGCTGATCGCGAATCTGTCCGAGGGTAACCACGGCATCCGCGAGTATCTCGCCGAAAACGTCTTGGACACACTGGAACCCAGGATGCTCGACTTCCTGATGTCGATCTCGGTGACCGAGCGGGTGTGCGGTTCGCTGGCCGCGGCGCTGTCCGAGGACGCGGACGCCGAGCAACTGCTGGAACAGGCCGAGCAGCGCGAGCTGTTCGTGCGCCGGATCGTGCACGACCCGGAGTGGTTCCGGATGCAGCCGCTGTTCGCCGAACACCTGCGGGCCCGGCTCGAGCGTGCCCAGCCTGGTCGGTTGAAGTCGCTGCACCGCAAGGCGGCCCGCTGGTACGCCGAACATCAGTTGCTGCGCAAATCGGTCGACCACGCGCTGGCGGCCACCGACTTCAAGATGGCGCTGGATCTGCTCGAGACCGGCGGCATGGACCTGATCGACCGGTCCCGGCTGGCGACGCTGCTCGGCACGGTGTCGAAACTGCCGATGCAGCAGGTGGCTTCGCGGTCCAAGCTGCTGATGGCGGTGGCCAGGGCCAACGTGAACCTGCAGCAGTCCGGCGCGGCGCGCACGGCACTCGGCAGGCTCTCCAACATCCTGGCCCGCGGCTCGTCCACCGACGAGGACGTCGATCAGCAACGCTGCCAGGCCGCCGTGCTCGGCGCCGCCGACCAGATCGCCCGCGATCACACCGAGGGCGTGCTGGATCGGGTCGCGGACTGCCTGCAGAAGCCGGACGAGCTGCCGGCCTGGACCGTGTCCACCGCGGCGAACCTGACCTCGTTCGTGCGCCTGTGCGAGTTCGACTTCGACGGCGCCCGCGAGATCCAGGACTGGGCGACGGAATACCATGCCAGGTCCAAGGATCCGCTCGGCGAGGTCTTCGGGCTGTGCGGGCGCGGTGCCGCCGCCTATGAGCAGCTCGACATCCCCACCGCGACAGCGTGTTTCCAGCAGGCGTGGGAGGTCGCCAAGTCCCGGTCGGGTCCGCGCTCGCATGCCGTCCGGGTGGCCTCGGCGATGCTCGGCGAATTGAACTATCGCCGCGGCGATCTCGACACCGCCGACCGGCTGCTCGACGAGAGCCATCAGCTGGCCGCCCGGGTCGGCCCGGTGGACTTCCTGATCTCGACGTTCGTCATCGGCGCGCGGGTCAAGGCGGTGCGCGGCGACTTGTTCACGGCCGCAACCAGACTCGACGAGGGCGCGCGCATCGCGAACGACAACCGGCTGTTCCGGCTGGCCGCGCACATCCGCGCCGAACGGCTGCGGCTCGGCTTGCCGTTGGACGAGTCGGACGATCAGTTCGCCGGCCCCGAATCGCCGTCGGCGCCGCTGCACGCGGGGCATCGGATGACCGGCGCCGCCGTGCTGGCTGCGGAGGCCGAGGAGGTCGCCGCGATCCGGGAGCTGCTGGCCCATGGCAGGCTAGGCTCCGACGATCGGGCCGTCCGACGGTCCCGCGCCTTGCACGGCCGAATGCTCGAAAAGCGCCGTCCCCGAGCGCAATTGGATGCCTCGCTGTTGCTCGCCGAATGCCTGGCCGCCTCGGGCTGGGTCGGCGAGGCCACCGGCCTGCTGCTGCCGTCGGCCGCGACCTGCGCCCGGCTGGGCTGGACCAGGCCACTGCTCGACGCGGGCCCCGGCGTCGTCTCCATCCTGCGCGTGCTGCGCGCCGAAATGCCCACGGCCGCAGCCCATACCGGAGACATAGACCTGCCCGCCCTGTTCCTGGAGGAGCTCCTGGATCAGGACGGGCAGTAAGCGAAACCTACGGCTGCCACCACGGGCGCAGCGGCACCGTCCAGTCGCCGTCCTCGGGGAGTTTCACGCCGAGCACCTGGTGCAGCTGAACCACGTTGCGCTGGAAGCCGAGCCGGCAACCCGCCATGTACAGGCCCCACACCTTCGCGGTGCCCTCGCCGACCTCGGCGACGCACGCGTCCCAGTTCTCCACCAGGTTCTTGCACCATTCGTGCAGCGTGAGCGCGTAGTGCTCGCGCAGGTTCTCCTCGTGCAGCACCTCGAGTCCGACGTTCTGGATCTCGGAGATGATCCGGCCGGACCCGATCAGCTCCCCGTCGGGGAACACGTAGCGGTCGATGAAGTCACCGGCCTTGGTAGTCCTGGTGTTGTCCGGGCGGGTGATGGAGTGGTTCAGGAACAGGCCGCCGTCGCGCAGCTTGTCCTTCATGAACTCGAAGTAGTAGGGGTAGTTGTGCACGCCGATGTGCTCGGTCAGCCCGATCGAGGACACCGCGTCGAAGTTGCCCTCGGGGATGTCGCGGTAGTCGGAGTGGCGCACCTCGGCCAGCTCGGACAGGCCCTGCTCGGCGATCTTCTGCTGGGCCCACTCGGCCTGCTCGGCGGACAGCGTCGCGCCGATCACCTTGACGCCGCGCTTGGCCGCGTAGCGGACCATGCCGCCCCAGCCGCAGCCGATGTCGAGCAGCCGGTCGCCTTCCTTCAGCCGCAGCTTCTCGAAGACCAGCCGGTACTTGTTCTCCTGTGCCTGCTCCAGCGTCCAGTTCTCGTCGCCGTAACACGCACAGGTGTAGGTCATCGACGGGCCGAGCACGTACTCGTAGAACTTGTTGGAGACGTCGTAGTGGTGGTGGATCGCCTCGGCGTCGCGGGTCTTGGAGTGCCGCAAGCCTTCCAGCGCGATCCGGCGCCAGCGCGGCAGCGTCTCCTGCGGCGGCGGTGCGACCGGCTTGAGCCGCTCCCAGCCCAGCGAGCGGGCGATGGTGACCAGTGCCAGCGCGGACGGGCGATGGAACTTCAACCCTTCCATCGCCTTCAGGATGTCGTAGGGGTCGCCGGGGTGGACGCCGCTGGCGGTCATGTCGCCCGCGATGTAGGCGCGCGCCATGCCGAGATCGCCGGGGGCGGTCGCCAGATAGTTGATGCCGCGGGGCGTCTTGATCTCCAGCCCGTACTTCGAGTCCTCGGGACCGGCCGTGCTGCCGTCGTAGGCGGTCAGCCGGATCGGTACCTCGCCGTCGATCAGCGTCTCGAAGATCTCGGCAATGCTGAGTTTGGTTCCGAGGTCAGCTAAGACGTCGGAACGGTCCTTGAATGTCGTCATTTGCGTTGCACCGCCTTCGAATACAAATCCAGCAGCCGCTGGTCTGGGTCGTAGCGTCTCTTCAATTCGGTGTAAATGTTGCCGCCGTACAGCGCCGCGAACTCATCTTTGTCGTAGTAGGAATCCGAGTACAGCGACTTATGTCCGTCGAAGTCGGTCACGGTGCGCTCGATCGCCCGGTTGGCCGCTCCTTCCTGCTGTCCTGGCACAGTAGGGACGGCTGACCAGAACCCGACGTTGACGTAGGTCCGGTTCGGTTCGAGGGGGTACAGCGGCCAGGTGCGCTCGGTCGTCGCGGGCGCGCCGGTGTCGCGCAACCGCAGCGGGCACAGCCAGATCGGCTCGATCGGGATCTCGCGCAGGAACCATTCGACGAAGTCGGCGGTGCGTTCCACCGGCACCTCGATGTCCTGCACCACCCGCTCGCGCGGCGGGTTGCCCTGCCTGGCCTCCAGCTTGTCGGCGATGTTGTATCTGTGGTCCAGCGCGATGAGCTTCCAGTAGAAGCTGCTGCGCCGGTACCGCTTCGGCCAGAACCGGCGGATCTTCGGGTTCTGTGTGCCGAACGCGCGCGAGCACCAGAACCAGTCGGTGTCCCAGCGCCAGAGGTAGTCGTGAATGGTGAGCCGGTCGCGCTTGGGCCGCTCGTCGTCGTGCTGGATGGACCGGTAGAAGACGTCCATGCCGGTGTAATCGGAGACCGGGCCGGGCTCGTCGGTCTGCGTGCCGAGGGTCAGATAGCTTTCGTCGGCGGTGAAGACGACGCCGTCGAGATAGTCCACTCGCTCACCGTCGTAGGTCTTCTGGTCGACGATGGTCGCGAGGGTCCGCTCCAGCTCGCGCAGGTCGTGAAAGCGCAGGTGGCGCATGGCCACGTAGGGCTGCACGGTCTCCAGCTCGATCTTCAGCCGGACCGAATAGCCGAGGGTGCCGTAGGAGTTCGGGAAGCCGCGGAACAGGTCGGCGTGCTCGTTGTCCGGGGTGGCGGTGATGATCTCGCCCGCGCCGGTCAGGATGTCCATCTCCAGCACCGACTCGTGCGGCAGGCCGTTGCGGAACGAGGTCGACTCGATGCCGAGGCCGGTCACCGCGCCGCCGAGAGTGATCGTCTTGAGCTGCGGCACCACCAGCGGCGCGAGGCCGTAGGGCAGGGTGGCGGCGACCAGGTTCTCGTAGGTGGTCATCCCGGCCACGTCGGCGGTCTTGGCCACCGGGTCCACCGCGATCACCCGGGTCAGCCCGGAGACGTCGAGGCCGGGCGCGGGGTTTTTCGCCCTGGCCCGGAACAAATTCGAGGTCTTCTTCGCCAGCCGCACATTGGCGTTTCCGGGAATAGCGCGATAACTCGCCAGCAGTCGGTCCACACCGGCCCGATGCGCGGCAAATCCGGATTCCTGTGCGGCCGGTGCGCGTCCGGCCTTCCCCAACAGACTCACTGCCACCCCTCGACGCTAGTACGCACCGCATTCGGAGACCACCACGAGGGCGGGGTCTCGGGAGAAATGTCACGCAGATGTTGCGAACCGGAATATCGGCCGACTCGGAGAAGTTCGCCACACGACTCGACCGGTATGCGGTGCGGCGCCCGCCGCAGGGCAGGATGGACACCGGTCGACATACCGTACCCGGACAAGGAGCTCATTGTGGGACAGGTCAGCGCCAGCAGTTCGATCGCCGTGGCGGCGGATCCGCAGCGCACCCTCGACGCCATCGCGGACTACCAGACGGTGCGGCCGCGCATCCTCTCCGCGCACTACCGCGACTACAAGGTGGTCGAGGGCGGCAAGGGCGCGGGCACCGTGGCGGAGTGGACGCTGCAGGCCACCGAGAAGCGCACGCGCAACGTGCACGCCGTCGTCACCGTGTCGGATTCGATTGTCACCGAGCGTGATTCGAACTCCACCATGGTGAACACCTGGACCGTGACGCCGGACGGCGCGGGCTCGCAGGTCACCCTGCGCACCACCTGGCAGGGCGCGGGCGGTGTCGCTGGGATCTTCGAGGGCATCTTCGCGCCGCTCGGCTTGAAGAAGATCCAGGCCGAGGTGCTGGGCAACCTGCAGCGCGAACTCGCCTGACCCGCAGGTCATGACACAGCGCGGCGCCCGGCACCAGGTGCCGGGCGCCACGGTCGGCTACTTCGCGCCGATGTCGAAGAGGTTGCCTTCCGGGTCGGCCAGCGTGGTCCACTGCCCGCCGTACTCGCTGAAGTCGCCGATCCGCTTGGCGCCCAAGCTGATCGCGCGCTCGACGTACTGATGCCATTCCTCGGCGTTGAAGTCGAGGTGGATCACGTTCTTCCCCGGATTCTTGTCGGGCACCTGGATGAACATCAGCACCGGCGAGACCTCGGCCGCGCGGCCGACGGTGGCGAAGTGTTCGGACGCGCCCTCGTCGACCGCCAGAGCCAGTAATTCGGACCAGAATCCGGCGAGGGCGGCGGCATCGTGGCAGTCGACGGTGACGTGCGCGAGCGACAGTGGCATAGGGTTCTCCCCTTTCTCAGAGCAGGCCGATCGGCCAGCAGACTTCGGTGCGGTAGGTGTTCGGGTCGTCGGTGTCGCCGGGGCTGAGCAGATAGCGCTCCCGGACCGGTTCGGCGAGCGCGCCGCCGTGCTCGGCGACGTAGCTGCCGAGCGCGCCGTAGGTGCGGTCGAAATCCTCGAAATCCCCCTCGTGCAGCGCGATGGCGAAGCGGCGTGCGGGCAGCTCGATGATCGAGGTCCGGCCGGCGGGTTCGAGCCGGGCGGCCGGTGGGATCGGCACGTAGGCGACCACCTCGCCGAGGTCGTTCTCGAAGAACTCCATGGCGTAGGTGGCGCCGTCGACGCCCGCGGATTCGAGGCCCGCGGCGCCCAGCGTCTGGTGCAGCAGCGGAAACGCCGCCGCGCACCACGGTCCGATATCAGCCCTGCTGACCACCTCGGCCAACGCCAGCGCGGGAAAGGCGGGGATCGCGCGGTATTCGACGGCGATCGGCGCGGCCGGGGTGAGCAGCGACCGCAGCGACGCCACCACCGCGCGGGTTCTGGCCAGCTCCGCCTCCATCCGCTCCAAGTGGGCGCGCAAGGCGGCGTTGCGAATGTCGTCGTCGGGCGCGGCGAGCACGGCCTTGATCTCCGGCAGCGGCATGTCGAGCTGACGCAGGCGCCGGATCAGATGCGCCTGCGCCACTTGGTCGGTCGAGTACCGCCGGTAACCGGAGCCGGTGTCGACCTCGACCGGTTCGAGCAGCTCGATGTCGTGGTAGTACCGGAGCGTTTTCACGGTCAGGTAGGTCAGCCTGGCGAACTCCCCGATGGAGACAGTCGCGGTCATGCCTTTTAGCGAACACCCTCCAGCCAGGGGAGAGTCAACTTTCCGCGAAGTCGATCAGGCGAGCACGAAGGTCAGCAGCATGGTGTGCTGGAACGCGCCGCGCCACCACGAGTAGCCGAACCAGACACCCGGGGTGATCTCCCTGATCTCGTCGTACACGGGCGGTGTCGGGGACGGGTCGTAGTTCAGGGCCCAGGTCGGCCTGCCGTCGAGCAGCGCGGGCGCGGTGTAGACGTTCGCGGGCCAGGCCTCGTAACCGGCGCCGGTGACCCGGTTCATCAGGTAGCCGCCGTCGGGGCCGGTGTAGAAGGTCTTGCCGATCCAGAAGGCGGGCGCGACCCCCTGCATCGTCGGCGGCCGGGTCACCCAGCCGTTCTTCACGCCCATCGGGACCGCGCCGCGTTCGGCGTCGCGGAAGACAGCGTCCTGCTGCTCGGGTCCACATCGGAACCGCAGCGAGTCGATCGTGACCGCTCGATTGTCCGGGTCGAGCAGGCAGCCACCGCCGTAATCGGCGGAATCGGCGGTTGCCGCCGGGGCGGCCACGCCGAGAAATATGCCGGGAACCCCCAGGGAAAGCACCATGGTGCTCAGGAAACGTGCCCTCATCGTGTTCATATCGGTACTCCAGAACTGCCGCACGGTCTCCCGACCTATCTACTTATGTTAGGTCGATCTTGATGTTCTGAAGCTGGACTTACCCAACCTGTTACCGGCCATGCGTGCCGCCCTCAACTCAGGGACTAGGCTGATCAGTGACACTTTCCCCAGAGAGGAATATGCCGTGCAGCCCGGTGGTCAGTTCGACATGCAGCAGTTACTCGCCCAAGCGCAGCAGATGCAACAGGCGGTGATGGAGGCCCAGGCCGAGATCGCCGCGGCCGAGGTGGAGGGCCAGGCCGGCGGCGGGCTGGTCAAGGTCACCATCAAGGCGTCCGGCGAGGTTGTTTCGCTGACCATCGATCCGAAGGCGGTCGACCCGGAGGACGTGGAGACGCTGCAGGACCTGGTGATCGGCGCGGTGAACGACGCGATGGCCAACGCACAGCAGGTGGCGGCCGAGCGGCTCGGCCCGCTCTCGGGTGGGCTCGGTGGCGGTTCGCTGCCCGGGCTGCCGGGCTTCTGAGAGCCACGGGGACATAGCCGTTGTACGAGGGTCCGGTTCAGGATCTCATCGACGAGCTGGGCAAGCTGCCCGGCGTCGGTCCGAAGAGCGCGCAGCGCATCGCTTTTCATCTCCTCCAGGTGGAGCCGCCGGAGATCGACCGGTTGCAGGCCGCGCTGCAGAAGGTGCGCGACGGCGTGCAGTTCTGCGTGGTCTGCGGCACCGTCTCCGACGGTGAGATGTGCCGTATCTGTGCCGACGCGCGCCGCGACCGCACCATGATCTGTGTGGTCGAGGAGCCCAAGGATGTGCAGGCGATCGAACGCACCAGGGAGTTCCGTGGCCGCTACCACGTGCTCGGCGGCGCGCTCGACCCGCTCAGCGGCATCGGGCCGGACCAGCTGCGGATCCGGGAATTGCTGGCGCGCATCGGAAATCAGTCCGACGGCATCGATGTCACCGAGGTGATCATCGCGACCGACCCGAACACCGAGGGCGAGGCCACGGCCACCTACCTGGTGCGGATGCTGCGCGATTTCCCCGGCCTCAGCGTGACCAGGCTGGCCTCGGGGCTGCCCATGGGCGGCGATCTGGAGTTCGCGGACGAATTGACGTTGGGTCGGGCGCTGTCCGGCCGGCGCGCGCTCTGACTCCTGCCCCTGATCTCGGGGGGTTGCGGGGCCTCCCGCGCTGGTTACTGTGTCGGGGATGAGCATCGAATTCATGCTGACCACGCTCGTCATCGTCGCCACCCCCGGCACCGGCGCGCTGTTCACCCTGGCGGCCGGTCTTTCCAGGGGGACGAAGGCCAGCGTGATCGCGGCGTTCGGCTGCACACTGGGCACCGTCCCGCACATGCTCGCGGCGATCACCGGCCTCGCCGCGCTGCTGCACACCAGCGCGGTCGCCTTCCAGACCCTCAAGTACCTCGGTGTCGCCTACCTGATCTACATGGCGTGGAGCACCTTCCGGGACAAGGGCGCGCTGACCGTGCCCGAGGGCAGCGAGCAGAGCGCCTATTCGGCCCGCAAGGTGATCACCTCGGCGGTGCTGCTCAATATCCTCAACCCGAAGCTGACCATTTTCTTCTTCGCGTTCCTGCCGCAGTTCGTGCCCACCGGTTCACCGAACGCATTGGCGCGCATGCTCGAACTGAGCGCCATCTTCATGCTCGCCACCTTCGTGGTGTTCGCGATCTACGGCGTGTGCGCGGCGGCCGTCCGCAGCCACGTCATCTCGCGACCCATGGTGGTGACCTGGATGCGCCGGGTGTTCGGCGTCTCCTTCATCGCGCTGGCCGGGCGCCTGGCACTGCAAAACCAGTAGGCGGCAACGCGACTCAGAGTTCGACGCGCGACCACGGCAGCGTCTGCATGCGGCTGCGGTCGTCGGTGGCCCAGTCCCAGATCACCGCGGACACCGTCGGCGCGTCCAGCACCGTGGTGCCGAAGTGCTTGTCCGGGGAGCCATCTCGGTACTCGAGGGTGAACGCGCCGGTCTTCTCCCGGTAGGTCTGCATGTAGACCTGATCGTCTCGTTCCACCACCAGATACGGATTCGGCGGGGCCAGCTCGGCAACCCATTGATCGGCAAGGGGTTTGGTCAGGTAGGGGAACTCGCCCGCGCCGCCGTGGGTGACCGTCGCGGGCACGTGCCCGGCCGGATCGATCAGCCAGGCCAGCTGCGGATCGTAGACCGCGTAGTTCAGCGGCGTTGCGATCGCGAACAGCAGCTGGCGGACGAAGCCGATCGCGTCGTACGGGCACGGCACCTGTAGCGCCGCGCCGGTCGCGACGCCGCCGACCGGGTGCACGCTGAGGAAACTGTCGTCCTCGGGAACCTCGGCGTTGGCCTTGTTCAGTTCGGCCGCGATCTGCGCGACCATGCCCGCCTCCGGGAGTCCCTGCTGGGTGCTGAGGTAAGCGTCCACCTCGGCGATCGATGACGCGACACCTGATGGCAGCAAGACGTGGTCATAGCTCACCCGCACAGGGTACGTACGGCGCGGTTCAGGCCAGGCGACGGGCCGTGTCGGGCTCGGCACAGGCGCAGCCGCCCGCTACGTCGGCGCAGTCCACCACGAAGGTGTGTCGGACGTAATCCAGGTCGACACAGTCGTTTTCGGTGCATTCGGTGAGCCTGCCCGCATGGACGATGAGGGTGCCGTGGCAGTGGTCGACGGCGGATTCGCAGGACGAACAATCCGGCGCACGCATGTGACCTCCAGACGTGATCGGTTCGTTATCTTTGTCTACCACTTCCGGGTCGCACGCTGGGGGAAGTCGGCGATGTGTGTCGCGGGCCGGGCGTGGCGCACCCGGGTGGCACGCCTATGTCGAGACCCCGATCGATGTGGCGACCGCGACTATCTAGTGGCCCAACCGGGTGCTCCGGCCCCGTTCAGTGCGGTGCCGGCGCAATCACCGCGCAACCGGCGCTCCGAGGTGACCGGGCACATCGCGATACGGCTGGATCGCGGTGAGCTACGTGCGAAAATGGCAACACAATCGTTGGACGGCGGCGCGCAAGGCCTGCTCGATCTGCGCGGGTATGGACCGTCCAGGGATCGGTCAGCGACCGTTAGGCACGTCTGGCAGCGGAAGTGAGGTCGGCGCGGTGACGATGCGCGAGGACGCTCTGCGGGAGACGGACGCGGCGACCGGTCTGCGCGAGCAAGTGGCCGAGCAATTCGCGCGGTACCGCACCGGCGGCGTCGAGACCGCGCCCTACGACGAATGCGGCAGGCCTACTGCGGGCTACTACGACGAGCTGGTCGACGCGGACGGCAAGGTGCGCCGGATGTGGTCGGAGCTGTCCGCCGATTTCGTCGAGCTCGGGACCACCGGCCTCGGCAGGCTCGACAACCGGGTGCGCAGGCTGATCGAGGACGACGGCATCACCTACACCGAGGTGCTCGGTCCGGGGGAGCAGGCGGTGGCCACGCCGTGGCGGCTCGATCCGATCCCGCTGCTGATCTCCGCGGACGACTGGACCCGGTTGGAGGCGGGCCTGGTGCAGCGCTCGCGGGTGCTCGACGAGGTGCTCACCGATGTCTACGGGCCGCGCCGCACACTCACCAGCGGACTGCTGCCGCCCGAGGTGATCTTCGGTTACTGCGGCTATGTCCGTGCCGCCCATGGCATTACGGTGCCGGGCCGGCACCAGCTGTTCCTACACGCCTGCGATATCAGCCGCTGGAGCGACGGGCAGTTCCGGGTGAGTGCCGACTGGGCGCAGGCCCCGTCCGGCGCCGGGTACGCGCTGGCCGACCGGCGGGTGGTGTCCACCGCGATCCCGGAGGCGTTCGAGCATTCCAATCCGCGCCCGCTGACGCCGTTCGCCCGGGCGATGCGGTTGATGCTGATCGAATCGGCGCAGGGGGAGGCCGACGATCCGTTCGTGGTGGTGCTGAGCCCCGGCGTGCACTCCGCGACCGCGTTCGATCAGGCCAATCTCGCCTCGATGCTCGGCTTCGCCCTGGTGGAGAGCGCGGACCTGGTGGTGCGCGACGGTGCGCTGTGGATGCGATCGCTCGGCACGCTGCGCCGGGTCGATGTGGTGCTGCGCCGGGTGGACGCGGAGTTCGCCGATCCGCTTGATCTGCGGCCGGATTCGCGGCTCGGCGTGGTCGGGCTGGTCGAGGTGTTGCGCAGGGGTGCGGTCACCGTGGTGAACACGCTGGGCAGTGGACTGCTGGAGAATCCGGCGCTCACCGGGTTCCTGCCGCGCCTGTCCCGGGCGCTGCTGGGGGAAGACCTGCAATTGGAGAGCGCACCGACCTATTGGGGCGGTGACGATAAAGAACGCGCGCAGCTGATCAAGAATCTGCACCGGCTGATCATTCGGTCTGCGGTCGACGGTGCCACGCTCTTCGGGCCGGAATTGTCGATCCGGCAGCGTGCTGATCTGCGGGACCGGATCGAGGAAACCGGTTGGCAGTGGGTCGGGCAGGAACCCGCGCAGTTCTCGGTGGCGCCCGCGGTCGAGGGTTACGGCGGCTTGACGCCGGCGCCGGTCGGCATGCGGCTGTTCTCGATGGCGCGCCGCAGTGGGTACACCGCGATGGCCGGTGGCCTTGGGCGGCTGCATCAGCGCACACTGCCCGACCGGGCGGTGATCAGGATTGCGGCCAAGGACATTTGGGTCAGGGCGGCGCCGAGTCCGGTGCCCGCGGTCGGTACCGAGGCGCCGCACGAGGAACGCGAGCGGCGTGCTGCCCCGGTGGTGGCGGCGGTCAGTTCCCCGCGTGTGCTCAACGATCTGTTCTGGATGGGGCGGTACGGGGAGCGGGCCGAGTCGGCTGCCCGGCTGCTCATGGCCACGCACGACCGGTATCAGGATTTCCGCTATCGGCCGTGGTTGGAGGGGGCCGAGGCGATGCCGGTGCTGATGGCGGCGCTGGCTCGCGCCACCTCTACCGTTGCTCCGGCAGCAGTGGTGGGGGATTCCGATGAGGACGCTGATAGTGGTGCGGCAGAGCAGGATTCGCCGTGGTTTGCGTCTGCGGACCGTCCGCTGTCCGCAGACGACGAAGGTGTGTCGAACCCAGCTGGGAGCGAGCCTGGTTCGGCGAAATCCGACGCTGCGGATGTCGCGGATATCGCCGACGAAACACATGTGCCGATCCGGCCGGGAGTGCTGCAGCGGGCGATCGTGGCCGCGGCGAATGCGGCGCAGGAGCAAGGTATTCCGGTACCCGGGTCGTTGGGTCCGCCGCCGACGGCCGGAGCCTCCCGGGAGGGTTACGAATACCTGGCGGCGTTGACAATCGACCGCGAGCTGCCCGGTTCGCTGGCCTTCGCCATCGACCGGTACGAGAACGCCGCCCGCGCCGTGCGCGATCAACTGTCCGGGGACACGTGGATGATTCTGAGCGCCGTGGATCGCGCGCTCACGGAGTATCGGAGCACCCAGGGTGACCGCGAGGCGGCATTGTCGGCGGTGCACTCGCTGACCCTGGCCGCGCTGCTGTCGCTGTCCGGCATCGGCGCCGAATCGCTGGTGCGCGACTCCGGTTGGTACGTCATGGATATCGGCAAACGGATCGAGCGCGGGCTCGCGCTCACCGCGCTGATGTCGGCCGCACTGACGCAGGAGTTTCCGGACGAGGCCGAACGGGTGGTCACCACATCGGTGCTGCGGGCCACCGAGTCGCAGGTGAGTTACCGCCGACGCCACGGTGATTCGGTGCGTATCTCCGCGGTCGCCGGACTGCTGCTCTTCGATACCGCCAATCCACGCTCGCTGGCCTACCAGCTGGATCGGCTCGAGGCCGACCTGCACACCCTGCCCGGCGCCTCGGGATCGTCTCGGCCGCAACGCCTGCTGGCCGACGCGCAACGCATGCTGCGCCGGGTCGACCCCGACGACCTCGACGTCACCGACGACGAAGGCATACGCACCGAACTGCTCGAGCTGCTGGAGGGTGTGCATCTGCGGCTGCGCAAGCTGTCGGACTCGTTCGAGACCTCGACACTGTCGCTGCCCGCGGGCTTCCAGCCGCTGTGGGGTAGCACGCGGGTGGTCGGATGATCGACCGCGACGGTTCGGTCCGGCGCTACCGGGTCGCACACCGCACCACGTACTGCTACTCCGACGAGGTCGCCAGTTCCTACGGGCGTGCCTACCTGACGCCGCGCGAATTCCCTGGGCAGCAGCTGCTTTCGCACGAAATCTCGATCGACCCGGTGCCCTCGGATCAGTCGATCGGCCCGGATGTGTACGGCAACACCACCTCCTACTTCCACGTGACCGCCCCCCATCGCACCCTGGTGGTCACCGGCGACTCGCTCGTCGAAGTCGATCACCGCGACCACGCCGCGGACGGTCCGGCGGGCCGGCCGTGGGAACTGGCCCGCCCGACCGGTGCGACAGGCCCGCTCGCCGTGGAGTTCACCCTCGATCTGCACCCGCCCGAAATCACCAGCGAGGTAAGGGCTTACGCGGCCGAATCACTGATTCCCGGCCGCCCGCTGCTCGACGCCGTGGCCGAACTCACCAGCCGCATCCACGCCGACTTCACCTATCAGTCCGGCTCGACCACCGTCTCCACCAAGGTCGCCGACGTCTTCGCCGCCCGCGCCGGCGTCTGCCAGGACTTCGCCCGAATCGCCCTGGCCTGCTTGCGTTCCCACGGCCTGGCCGGCCGCTACGTCTCCGGCTACCTCGCCACCGACCCACCCCCCGGCCGCGACCGCATGATCGGCGCCGACGCCACCCACGCCTGGGCCGCCGTCTGGATCCCCGGCACCGACGACCACGACCGAACCGGCCACTGGCTCGACTTCGACCCCACCAACGACCAATTCGGCGACGAGCGCTACGTCACCGTCGCCTGGGGCCGCGACTACGCCGACGTCCCCCCACTACGCGGCATCATCTACACCGACGCCAAAAACAGCACCATCACCGTCTCGGTAGACGTCTCCCCGGTGCAGAGCTGACCCGCGTGAGCTCCACCAGCCTCATCGCCCACGACCGCTGCGTCGCCAAGCCCCGCTCAGGCCGTGGTTACGGCTAGTCCGTTGCACTCAGGACCTTGCCGGACTAAGCTCTTAGCTAAGGAGGTGGGCCATGTCGGGCAGCGCAGCTGAGCAGTTCAATATCCACGAGGCGAAGACGAATCTGTCGCGCATCATCGAGCGGGTCGAACACGGCGAGGAGATCGTCATCAGTCGCGCCGGTCACCCCGTCGCGAAAGTGGTCCCGCTGGTCCGGCGGGTCAACCGGGTCGGCCGGGGCTCGCTGCGGGGGCGACTCGTGCTCGCTGCCGACTGGGATTCCGACGCGACCAACGCGCAGATCGCCGACGACTTCGGCACGACGGCATGAGACTCCTGCTGGACACCCACGTGATCGTGTGGTGGCTGACCGACGATCCCGCGCTGTCCGATGACCTCAAGGAGCGGATCGAACACGATCCGGATATCTACGTCAGCGCGGCGACGGTGTGGGAAGTCGCCATCAAACAGGCCCTGGGCAAACTGACCGGCCCGATCGACCTGCCCGAGCACGTCATGGGCAGCGGGTTCCTTCCGCTGCCCATCAGCGCCGAGCATGCGACGCTGGCCGGTCGGCTGCCATTGATCCACCGCGATCCATTCGACCGAATGTTGGTGGCGCAGGCGCAATGTGAAGGTCTGACGCTGGTCACCCATGACACGTGGTGCCAGAAGTACGAGGTCCCGATTCTCGCCGCGTGACGTAGGGCCCTGCTATGCGTGGGCGGCGTAGATGTGGGCGGAGACTTCGTTGCGCATGTGGGTGAAGGCGGGGTGGGTGCGGGGTTGGGTGGGGGTGGGGTTGTCGTAGATGATGCGGCCGGGGCGGGTGCCCATGACGAGGACTCGGGTGCCGAGGAGGAGGGCCTCGTCGATGCTGTGGGTGACGAAGAGGACGGTTTTTCGGCGGTCGCGCCAGAGGGTGCGGAGTTCATCCTGGAGGTTTTCGCGGGTCAGGGCGTCCAGGGCGCCGAAAGGTTCGTCCATCAGGATGATCTGGGGATCGTTGACGAGTACGCGGGCGATTTGGGCGCGTTGCTGCTGGCCGCCGGAGAGTTCGTAGGGGCGGCGGTTGCCGAGGTGGTCGAGGCCGACCAGGGTGAGCATGCGTTCGGCTTCGGTGCGGCGCTCATCGCGCGGTACGCCACGGACTTTGGGGCCGAATTCGACGTTCTGGCGGACGGACAGCCAGGGGTAGAGGTTGGGTTGCTGGAAGACGACACCGCGGTCGGGCGAGGGTCCGGTGACGGGGCGGCCGCCGACCCGGACCGTGCCTTCGGTCGGCTCCAGGAATCCGGCGAGGATGTTCAGCAGGGTCGACTTGCCGCAGCCGGAAGGGCCTACGACGCAGACGAATTCGCCGCTCTCGATGGTCAGGTCGGTCGGTGCGAGCACCTGCGTCGGGCCGTCGTCGCCCCGGTAGCTCTTGCTCACGCCGGTGAGGACGACCCGGCGCTCATCCGGCGCGGTCACGAGGACGCACCCTCGGCCGCGGCAGCGTAAATCCCACTGCGGTAGGCGTTTTCGTCACCGACCGAGTCGACACCACCCTGGCTCAACAGGAATTCGGCCGTCTTGCGCAGATCGGCGGCGAATCCGCCGCCCAGGTACTTCGCGTCGGCCTGCTCGGCCGCGCCGAGATAGGTATATCCGGCCAATTGCGGCCCGACCAGCGTGGGTGCGATGCCGAGCTGCGCACCGATCGACACGGCCGCATCCTCCGGCTTGCTCCGCAGTTGCGTCACCGCGTAGTCCTGCAGTTTCGCCCACACCACCGCGAATCGCGGGTTCTCGTCGAGGAACTTCGTGCTCGCGACCGCCAGATCGAAGGTCGGCGCGCCCGCGGCCGCGGTGTCGGCGCTGGAGGTGACGAGATGACCGCCGGCCTCGATGAGCTTCGACAGGGTCGGATCCCACACCCAGGCGGCATCGATCTGATCACCGTTCCAAGCACCGGGAATCGCGTCGGGCGCCATGTTGATCACCTGCACGTCACCGGCCAGCCCGGCCTTGCCGAGCGCGGCCAGCAGACTGTAGTGCGCGGTGCTGCCGAACGGTGTCGCGACGCGCTTGCCGCGCAGCCCGGCCAGCGTGCTGACCGACTTGTCCTTGGCGACCAGCGATTCCGACTTGCCGATCACATCGTGGATCCACAGCACCCGCACCGGCAGCCGCAACGGCGCGGACAGCGCCTTGGTCGCCGGGCTCGACCCCATGGTGCCGATGTCGAGGCTGCCCGCGCCGAACGCCTGGACCACATCGGCCCCGGCGGAGAACTGGCTCCAGGTGACTTTCGCGTTCGGCAGGCAGGCGGCCAGCAGGCCGCGATCCTTCACGAAAAGATCGGCATTGGGGATGGCTTGGAATCCGATCCGCGCCTGCGTGGTGACGCTGGGATCCGCGGCGAACGGACAACTCGCCTGCGCCCCATCGACTCCGGTGTCGCCGCGGCCGGACTCGACGCACCCGACGGTCGTCGCAACGACGGCGGCCACGGCGAGGCCGGTCGTGACCATGCGACGGACTGCGGCATTCATGCTTTGCCTTTCCACGGAACTGCTTTGGTGCCAAGAAATTTGATGACCGAGTCGAGTACGAGTGCCGCGCAGCCGATCACGATGATGCACGCGATGGTCAGCGGCGTGTTCAGCTGCGTGCCTGCGATATACGCGAGCCCACCGATGCCGGGAATACCGTTGTTGAGCTCCGCGGCGACCACGGTGGTCCAGGCGAACGCGGTGGCGATCCGGATGCCGCCGATCACCTCGGGCAGCGTCGCGGGCAGCACCACGCGCGAGATGACCTGGGCGCGACCGGCACCCAGCGAGCGGGCGGCATTGAGATAGTCCTGCTTGACGCCCGTGACACCGCTCAGCGTCGCGATGGCGATCGGCGGGAACGCGGCGAGGAACAGCAGCCAGACCTTCGACAGATCACCGATGCCGAACCAGACGATCAACAGCCCGATATAGCCGAGCGGCGGCAGCGACCGCAGGAAGTTCAGGATCGGCTCGGTGACCAGGCGCACGGGGGTGAGCATCCCCATCACGAAGCCGACCGGCGGCCCGACCACGATCGCGATACCGACGCCGACGGCGATCCGCTGCAGGCTGGCGAGCAGATGCTCCCACAGGTAGTAGTTCTGCTCACCGATCACCGTGCGGTCCACGCCCGGCGCGATCGGATGCCGGGAGTTGGCCCGTACGAACGCGTCCCACACCGCCCGCGGCGACGGCAGATACAACGGATCGACCAACCCCGCGGCGGTGACCACTGCCCACAGCCCGAGCACGAGCGCCAGCGCCGCGACCCGCGTCAGCGCCGGAGCCAGCAGACGGCGATAGTCGCGCGGTCGCCGCGGTGCGACGGCAGGCTGGTCCGCCCGGACGGGCTGGGTGTCCCGGGTGCTGATCGCGGTCATGCGGCGCTCGGTGACAGTCCACGCCGACGCAGGCCCACCTCGGACACGGCACTCTCCTCAACACTCGGCAAACCTCGACGCTATCGGTGGCGAGGGTGCCGAGGGGAGAGTTAGAAACGCCGTGAACTTAATCGGCCGCGGCGGGTCCGCGAGGTGCCGATCACCCTATTCCGTTGACACTTCCATTCATGCCGTTCATGCCGACGTGTTCGCCGATGTTGCCCGCCAGCCACTGGTTCTGCGCCAATGTCTCGAAAACGCAGATGAGCAACAGCTTTCGACTGCGCCTGCTCACCGAGTACTCGAGGTCGGGCGCGGCTTCCGGGCCGCGCAACGAACTGCTGATGCCTTTGCGCAGGTTCGGTTCCGACAGCAGCCAGAACAATTCCGGCCCGATCAACACCGATTGCCCGCCGGTCTCGTGGAACCAGCGACCGGCGAATTCGATCAACAGGTCGGTGAACGCGTCCCCGCTCTCCACCGACTCGGTGAGTTGGCTCAACGCACCCGATCGATCGACACTGCTCTGGATCACCGAGGCGAGCCTGCTTGCTACTTCACGGAACTGATCGACGTCCTGGTCCTGCCAGACTGTTAGAGACATTGTTTTTCTCCATCGAAGTAGTCGAGCGTGGGTGAGTGATTACCTGGACGTCGCGGCGGGATTATCGGTGGTTGACCAGCTTTCGGCCGTCGGCGTCGAAGGTGTTGAAACGCATCGGGGTGTTCGGCCCGGTGGCGAAGGGCACCGCGGGACCGGGCTGCGGGTGGTCCTGGCCGTTGTTCTGCGCCTGGCCGTTGTTCTGCGCGTGCCCGTTCGTCGACGCGTGCCCGTTGAGCTGCGGCGAGGTCACCAGCTCTGGCGCATCCTCGACCGCAAGCTGCTCGGCTTCCGCGGCAACGGCGGCGCGTCGTGTCGCGGTGTTGCGTGCCAGCAGGATCAGGGTCAGGTGCACCGCGAAGAGCAGGGTCAGCGGCATTCCGGCGTAGATGATCAACGACACCGGCCCGCCGCCGATTTCCCGCGCGTATTCGATATTTCCGGCGACCGAAACCAGCGTCGAGACCACGAAAAGTCCCGTCGCATACCACCATCCCGCACTGCGTTTGGGAAATGACGCGGTGGCGACGATGGAACCGACGACGAGCCCGTCGATGGCGATGGGCACATTCGCCGCCAGTTCCGGTTCCACCAGGTTGCGTACGGCCAGATGGTGCAGTGCGACAAAAGACATCTCGAACGCCTTGAGCGCCACTACCGAGGAAACGATCAGCGACAGATACAACGGACGCGGCCATAGCAGGCTGCGCCAGCGAGCCAAAATCGGTGGACGGCGTGGCATTACCGGCTGCGTCATTGATTCGGCAGGTGACCCCGGCGTGATCGTCGTCATAGCGGGGAGCGTAGCGTGCAAATAGCCGCACACCCCGGAGCCTATCGGTCGAGTCGCGTTTGTCGATCAATCACGACGCGACCTGGCATTGTGCTGCCCGCAGGCGGAGTAACCTACGCGCGCAAGCGTTCGCGGCGCAATTGCTCGACCTCCGGCATCGGCAGCGGCGCCAATTCCGCGACACCGAGCGCCCGCGCCAAAAGCAGGTCGGCGAGTTCGGGATTGCGGGCCAAGGCCGGACCGTGCATGTAGGTGCCGATCACCGAACCCTGCACCACGCCTTCGAGCCCGTCGCCGACGCCGTTGCCGACCCCGCGGGTCACCCGGGCCAGCCCGGTCGCGTCGCCGCCGAGTTTCGTGCCGCCCCGGTGGTTTTCGAAACCGGTCAGCGCCGCGCTGAGCCCGGTGAGCAGGGGAGCGGTGGTCACCTCGCCGATCGCGCGCTTGGCCTGCGGCGCGGTGGTGACGTCGATCATGCCGACGCCGTCGACCCGCTCGCCGGTGGACGTCTCGTACCACTGGCCGAGCACCTGGATAGCGGCGCAGATGGCCAGTACCGGAGTGCCTTTCGCGGCCGCCTGCTGCAGGCCCGGGTAGCGCTGCAGGTGCCGGGTCGCCAGCCGCTGTGCCGAATCCTCCGCACCGCCAAGGGTGTAGATGTCCAGCGAGTCGGGAACCGGGTCGGCCAGCGTGATTTCGACGACCTCGGCCTCGTAGCCGCGCAGCCGCAGCCGCTGCCGCAGCACCAGCGCGTTTCCGCCGTCGCCGTAGGTGCCCATCACATCGGGCAGTACGAGACCGATGCGGAAGGTAGATTCGCTCATTACTTCGCCTCGAGGTCGCGGTTGAGATCCCGGAATGCGGTGTAGTTTGCCAGCACCTCGACGTGGCCCGCCGGGCAGGAGGCGATGGCGCGCAATGGGTTCGGCACCGTGGTGTGTTCGACGCCGGCATAGGTGAGACGCACCGCGAGATCGGTGGCCCGCTCACCGGAGGCGACCACCTGCACGCCTTCGAAGTGCTCGAACCGCACGTCCCACAGCCAGGACAGGTCCTCGCCGTCGGGCACCTGCCCGTTCACCGCGATCACCAGTCCGGCCGAGGCGGGCTCGATCATCGACAGCGCTTCCTGCCAGCCCGCCGGGTTCTTCGCCAGCAGCAGCCGCGCGGCGTGTTCGCCGACCTGCACCGTCCGGTAGCGGCCCGCGATCTCGCGCACCGTGCCGGTCGCGGTGACCGCGGCCGCCGGATCGGCGCCGAGCGCGATCGCCGCGGCCACCGCCTGTGCGGCATTGCCCCGGTTGGCCCGGCCGGGCAGCGCCAGCGTCAGCGGGAACCGCAGCCCGTCGGGGCCGACCACGTCGTCCCCGTCCAGCCACCAATCCGGTTCGGGCCGTTCGAAATCGGCACCAGTACTGCGCCAGTGCGCACCCTCCCACAGGATCGGCTCACCACTGCGCGGGCAGCTGGTCGCGTCCATCGACCAGCCGCTGCCGGCGGCCACCCACACCACGTTCGGGTGGTCGTAGGCGATCGAGGTCACCAGCACGTCGTCACAGTTGGCGATCACCACGGTGTCGGGATGACGAGCCAGGCCCGCGCGCAGTTTGCGCTCGATCATGTTGATCTCGCCGACCCGGTCCAGCTGGTCGCGGCTCAGGTTCAGCAGCACGACGGCGGCCGGGTCGAGCGCGTCGGTGACGTGCGGCAGGTGCAGCTCGTCCACCTCGATCGCGGCGAGCGGCGCGTCCCGGTGCACGCTGAGCGCGGCCACGATGCCCGCGTCCATATTGGCGCCGTCGGCCTGGGTGGCGACCGCGCCGAGCGTGCTCAGCGCCGCGGTGGTCATCCTGGTCGTGGTCGACTTGCCGTTGGTGCCGGTGATCAGCACCGTGCGCTTGCCACGGCCGAGCTGGCCCATGATCGTCTTGTCGATCTGCAGGGCGATGAGCCCGCCGATCATCGATCCCTTGCCGCGCCCCGCCTTCTGCGAGGCCCACGACGCTGCCGCCGCCGCCCGCAGTGCAATACGCCCACGCACCGAAATGTCTGCCACGCCGCGAGTCTATGTTCGGCGCCGGTTCCCGGCGCGGCCCGGTCCAGTGGCGTGGCCCACCCGGCCGGTCAGCCCTGGTAGAGCTTGGCGTTGTAGTTGGCGGGCGCGTAGTGGTGCTCGAGCTCCTCGATGCTCTCGGCGGTGTCGGCCTGAACTTCCTTGACCAGGTGCGCCCACGACGGCAGGCCGTCGTCGGGCCACTGCTCCGGCTCCCAGAGGTGACTGCGCAGGAAGGCCTTCGCGCAGTGGAAGAAGATCTGCTCGATCGCCACCTCGACGGCCAGGATCGGGCGGTGGCCGCGCACCACCATGTCGTCGAAGTAGGGGGCGTCGCCGATGAGCTTCGCGCGGCCGTTGATTCGCAGGGTCTGGCTGCGGCCCGGGATTACGAACATCAGCCCGACGTGCGGATTGCTGAGGATGTTGAGGTAACCGTCGGCCCGCCGGTTGCCCGGGCGCTCGGGAATCGCGAGGGTGCGGTCGTCGAGCACTCGCACGAAGCCCGCCGGATCGCCCTTCGGCGACGCGTCGCAGTTGCCCGCGGCGTCGCTGGTGCTCATCACCAGGAACGGGCTGGCGGCGATCCAGTCGCGGTCCCTGGGGTGCAGCGCGACGCGCTCCTTGTTCGCGGCGCGGGGTGGCACCTCGCCGAGCAGTTGTCGCAGTTCGGCCGGGTCGGTGATCGCACGCATACCCGATTCAAGCATCGTCGTGCCGAATCCGGTGCTGCGGTAGGGCGATCGGTCGCCTCAGAGCTGGAGGTCGAACATGTTGGGAGCGCCCGCGGCGTAGCGGTCGGCGTCGATGCGGCGCAGCGGTTCGAGTTCGGTCGCCCGGTACAGCGTGAACATCCGGCAACGCTCCGCGTTCGAGCCCGCCACGTCCAGAAGCGCGTTCACCGCCGCGCGGGCGGATTCGTTGGCACCTTCCATGGTGGCCAGGTCCACATTGGTGCGCACGTAATCGCCTGCGAGGAACAGGTTTTCGAGCGCGCCGTGCGGTTCCGGCCGGAACTCCCACGAGCCCGCGGTATTGATCAGCAGCGGGTCGGCGTTGGTATTGCGCCGCTGGTCCGGCTGCCAGGTGATGCCGGGGTCGAGGAACCAGGAGTGCAGGTCGGCCTCGCGCAGCAGGTCGCCGCGGTCGTCCAGGTGTGCGGTCAGCTGCGCCCAGACCTCGCGGGCGATCTCCTCGTGCGTGCACTCCTTGGCGGGCTTGCCGAAAAGGATGCCCGGTGTGTTCCAGTCGGAGATGTCGACCGACAGGCAGTCCTGCACGGTGCCGTCGCCGAACTCGCTGAATTTGCGGGCCCACACCTGGTTCTGGTTGATCGAGGTGAGCGCCCACGGCGCGTCGATGTAGGCGGTGTGGCCGCGCGAGATGTCGGCGGGGGTGCGCAGATAGAACTGGATGCCGTTCATCCAGTCGCTGAAAAGCCGGTCCATCGCGGCCAATTCGGGCCGCACCGCGAGTACATCGGGCGACCAGAGGGCGCGGGCCTGCTCGGCGGGTACGGCGACCACGAAATAGTCGGCGTCGATGGTGCGCTGGGTGCCGGTGCGGTCCACGATGCGGGCCGCGGCGATCCGGCGGTCGCGCACCTCGAGCCCGCGCACCTCGGCGCCGAGCTCGAACTGCACGCCGAGCTCGCGCATCCGCTGCAGCCAGGGGTCGATCCAGACGGCGTTGGTCGGCCCGTTCAGCACCCGGTCGAGGCCGCCGTCGTTGCCGATCTCAGCCGGATTGCCCAGGAACTGTTCGCCCATGTTGCCGATGGTGCGGACGCTGGCGACGTCCTCCTTCGCCGCGACCATGATGCTGGTCAGCGTGCGCGAGAGCAGCGCGCGGAATTCGTGGGAGCGGACGTGGCCGCCGACATAGTCGCGCCAGGAGGTGTGCTCCCACTGGCCGAGGCGGCGGGCATCGCAGCTGCTGTTGAACACCAGCAGGCGATTGGCGAAGTAGACACCTTCGCTGCCAGGCATTTTGAGGGTGGTGGCGAGGGCGGCGCCCAGGGTTTCGCGGAAGCTGTCCGGGTTGAACGCCATTCGGGCTCGCGGGCCGAGCGGCAGCCGGAAATCGTCGCCGTCGCGCCGGGCGAAGCGCGCCTCCGGCACCGCGACCAGGTTGTTCCACACGCCATTGGGGTTGTCCGCGAACGGGATCCGGCGCATGGTGTCCGGCACGTGCTGATAGAAGCCGGGGAAGAACCGGAAGCCGTGCTCGCCGGGTAACTCCGGTCTGCCGCCGGAAGCGGTGCCCGGCACCGGCACGCTGCGGGCCTTGCCGCCCCAGGCGCGGCGCTCGAAAATGGTTACCTGGAAACCGCGTTCGATCAGTTCGTGCGCCGCGGTCAAGCCCGCTACGCCACCGCCGAGTACCGCGACCCGCCTACCGCCCGGAGTACCGGCGGCAGGCCCCGATCTCAGTGCACCGGTCAGCAGTGCCCCCGCTGTCGCTACCCCCGCCGTAGCCGTTCCGCGAAGTACTGTCCTCCGCGATACGGTCCACCGATCATCTGCCATGCGCCGCACTGTGCCTAGCCTCGGGACCTTTGTTACACGTTGTCACTACTGTAAAGCGGCAGGTCCGCACCGGCGTACCCGCCCCGTGCCTGGCCCGAGGTGAAGGCTGATTCGGACGGCGGATGTGAGCATAGCGATATTCGGGTTCGGATAGGCGAACCTGTGATGACGGTTTCTCGAACCCGTTGGCACACATAAATATCCGCGCTGTTTTGGGATTCGACACCGGGGCCGTCGCAGCGTGTGCGCGGCGCGCGACGTTGGCAACGGGAGTCTCAGGTCTGCACGAGTTGCGGTGTGCCTGGGCGTCGCCCGGCGGCCGCGTCGAGCTCCACCGCTTGATCGGCGGCCACCGCCGGGCGCTTGCCCGAGGTCGCGGCGAACGCGCCCGCGATGACGATGACACCCCCGACCAGTGCCAGCGGCGTCGGCGTCTCGTCGAGGAACATCCACGCGGCGGCGATACCGACGACCGGAACCAGCAGCGTCAACGGCGCGACGACGCCCGCCGGGTAGCGGCTCATCAGGTAGGTCCACAGGCTGCTGCCCACCACGGTCGCGAGCACCGCGATGTAGGCCAGCGCCACCGGGGCAGGCCAGCCTGCCGCGGAGAACGAGTCGGCCACGGCGCGCAGCCCGACGGTCGGTCCTTCGGCGGCGGCGGACAGTGCGAACAGCGGCAGCGGCGGGATGACGGCGATCCACAACGTCAGGTGCAAAGTGTTCAGCCCCGGCGATTCGAGGGTGGCCCGGCGCGCACCGATATTGCCGAAGGCCCAGCCCAGCCCGCCCGCCAAGGTCAGCAGCACCGGCAGCAGGCTGGCGTGTTCGAGGCGGTCCCAGCCGATCACCGCCATGCCCGCCATCGCGACCACGATGCCGGCGACCTGTACCGGCCGGATCCGTTCGCGCAGGAACAGCGTGCCGAGCAGCACGGTGAACGGTGCCGACGATTGCAGCACCAGGGAGGCGAGCCCCGTCGGCATGCCGATCCGCATCGCGGTGAACAGGAAGGCGAACTGCAGGATGCCGAAGCCGGTGCCGTACAGCAGGATCCAGCGCATCCGCACCTTCGGGCGCGGGACGAAGAGCAGGACCGGCACCGCGATGACCGCGAAGCGCAGCGCGGCGAAGAAGAAGGGCGGGAAGTGATCGAGCCCCACTCGGATGGCGAGGAAGTTCAGTCCCCAGAGCAGGACGACGGTCAGCCCGAGCAGGCGGTCACGAGTGTTCACGCGGTCCATCGTTAGCGTCACGAACGTTCAGGACAATCGAATTGAGTTGGAGTATTGCGGTAGTTTTGCTTCATGATCGCAGCGCAAGACGTCCGGCACTGACGTGGCACCGTCGATGTCGGTGGATCGGCTGCGCGTGCTGCGCGAATTCGCCGATCGCGGCACCATCGCCGCGGTCGCCGCCGCGCTGTCGATGACGCCCTCGGCCGTCTCCCAGCAGCTCAAGGTGCTGGCGATGGAAGCGGGCGTGGCGCTGCTGGAACGCGACGGCCGTCGGGTCCGCCTGACCGACGCGGGCCGCGCGCTGGTGGTACGCGCGGACGAGGTGCTCGCCGCGCTGGATCGCGCGGTGGCCGAGATGGCGCACTACCGCGGTTCGCCACGCGGCCGCGTGCGCGTCGCGGTGTTCCCCTCCGGCGGCGCGCTGCTGCTGCCCGCGGTGCTGTCCGCCATGGCCGACAGCGGTGTCGACCTCGTCGCGAGCGATGTGGACCTGCCGCCGAGCGAGGTGTCGCGGCTGCTCGCCGATTACGACGTGGTGCTGACCCATCGGGACGAGCGCGCCGAGCCCATCACCGACCCGCGGGTCACCGTGCACCTGCTCATGCGCGAACCCATCGATGTGGTTGTCGCGCCGACTCATCGGCTGGCCGGTCGCACCGCGGTGACCCCCGAGGAGTTGGCCGACGAGACCTGGCTGAGCGTTCGTGGCGGCTTCCCGATCGATGACGTGCAGCGCTCGATCGCCACCCTGACCGGGGTGCAACCACGAATAGCGCAGCGACTCAACGACTTCCGCGTCATCGAGAACTTGGTCGCCAGTGGGTACGGTGTCGCGTTGATGCCCCGCTATTCGGTGGCCCACCCCGAGCTCTCGGTGCTGCTGCTCACCGGCGTCCGCGCCGCCCGCCTGTTCGAACTGGCGATCCGCCCCCGTGCCGAGGGCAGCCCCGCCATCGCCGCGGTGATCGCGGCCTTCCGTGCCGCCGCGGCCGGCGTCACTGCCGAATCCGTGACGAACGGGCAGTGATCCGCCGACGAGGTCATTGTCGAGTATCCACAGTCGGGCTTGCGACGCCCATCGGACCGGCTCGCGAAAGCACTGGTACAGCCGTCGGGTGTAGAGCGTAGGCTCTGAATCCCGTTGCGTCGTTGGCACATTCTCACAACATCCGTGCCCGCTCTGTGAGAGTTCCACACATGCCCTGACCGCGCGACAGCCAAATAGATTGCAGGACAGTCCAGCCGAACCGATGAAGGATTTTCGACACGATGCGTGATATCTCCGAGTTCTCCACCCGCAACGGCGGATTCCGAAGCGTGGTGGTGACCGCGGTCGAGGTGTCCTCCGCCCTCGGCGCCGATGCGGAGTCCACTTGGAAAGGGTTGGTGGCGGGCGAGAGTGGTGTCCGGGCGCTCGACGACGCGGAGATCGAGAGCAGGCAGCTGCCGATCAATATCGGTGCGCAGTTCAAGAGCGATCCGACCGCCGAGCTCGATCGAATCAAGAAGCGGCGCATGTCCTATGTCCAGCAGGTCGCCTACGTGATGGGCAAGCGGGTCTGGGAAACGCTGGGCGCGCCCGAGGTGGACCAGGACCGGCTCGGCATCTCGATCGGCACCGGCATCGGCGGCGCCGAAGTCATCGTCGACTCGAACGACCTGCTGCGGGACCAGAGTTATCGCAAGGTCTCCCCGTTCGCTATCCCGATGGCCATGCCGAACGGTCCCGCCGCGGTGGTCGGGCTGGAACTCGGCGCGCGAGCGAGTGTGGTGACGCCGGTGTCGGCCTGCTCGTCGGGGTGCGAGGCGCTGGTGCACGCGTGGCGATCGATCATCCTCGGCGAGGCCGACATCATTGTCGCCGGTGGGGTCGAGGGGCGGATCAATGCCCTTGCGCTGGCGGGCTTTACGAACATGCGCGCCCTGAGTTCGCGGGTGGCGGAGCCGGAACGCGCGTCGCGCCCGTTCGACCGCGACCGGGACGGTTTCGTCTTCGGTGAATCCGCGGCCCTGCTCGTGCTGGAGTCCGAGGAGCACGCCCTGGGGCGCGGTGCCCGGCCGCTGGCCAGGTTGCTCGGGGCGGGCTTGACCGCCGACGGCTACCACCTGGTCGCACCAGATCCCGAGGGTCGCGGCAATGCCCGTGCCATGCGCCGCGCGCTGCAGACCGCGGGCGTCGACGGCACCGAGGTCGACCACGTCAACGCGCACGCCACCGGAACGCCGTTCGGAGATCTGGCCGAGGCCAAGGGGATCGCCGCCGCGATCGGCAAGCATCCCGCCGTCTACGCGCCCAAATCGGCGCTCGGTCATTCGGCGGGCGCGGTCGGTGCGCTGGAGGCGGCGATCTCGGTGCTGACCCTACGCGACGGGGTGATACCGCCGACCCTGAACCTGGAAAACCAGGACGCCGACATCGATCTCGACATCGTCGGCGGCGCAGCACGTTACGCGGACATCCGGTACGTGATGAACAACTCGTACGGATTCGGCGGCCACAATGCGGCGGTGCTGTTCGGGAAATACTGAAAAGAGTGCGGCCCCGATGTGAATACATCGGGGCCGCACCGTCTTTCGATCGTTCAGTGACCCATCGGTCCGGGGTGGTGGTACTGCTGCGCGCCGACGTAACCGAAGTCGTCGGCGACCATCGCGGCCAGTTCCAGCAGGGCGCGGCGGGTCGGCTTGCTCACCAGTTCCAGGTCGATCTCCGCGCCTTCGGCGAGGTGATCGTCGAAGGGCACCACCTGGACCGCGCGGGTGCGGTCGAGGAAGAGCTTGCGGAGCTGGTCCAGGTCGACGGTGGAGGCGCCGCGGCGGGAGGCGTTGACCACGACGACGGTGCGCTCGACGAGCTTGCCGTAGCCGTGGTGGTCCAGCCAGTCCAGCGTGGCCGAGGCGCTGCGGGCGCCGTCGATGGCGGGCGAGGTGACCAGCACCAGGGAGCTGGCCATGTCCAGCACGCCTGCCATGGCCGAGTGCATCAGGCCGGTGCCGCAGTCGGTCAGGATGATGTTGTAGAACGACTGCAGGATGCCGATGGCCTTGCGGTAATCGGCCTCGCTGAATGCCTCGGAGACCGCCGGATCCTGTTCGCTGGCAAGCACTTCCAGGCGACTGGGCGCCTGCGAGGTGTGTGCGCGCACGTCCGAGTACCTGCTGATGTGCTGGTCCTCGAGCAGGTTGCGCACGGTGGACCGGGTCTGCCGGGGCACCCGGTGCGCCAGCGTGCCGAGGTCGGGGTTGGCGTCGATCGCGATGACGCGGTCACCGCGCAGCGACGCGAACGTGGAGCCGAGGCCGACCGTGGTGGTGGTCTTGCCGACACCGCCCTTGAGCGACAGGATCGCGATCCGATAGTCGCCGCGCACCGGCTGATTCACCCGGTCGACGAGGTCGCGGTAGACGACGTCGGCCGCGGACTCGCCCGGGTTGAGCACACCACCGGTGGCCTTGTGCACCGCGCGCCGCCAACCGCTGCGCGGCGCCCGGCGGGCCCGCTTGAGCAGGTTCAGGTCGTTGACCGAGTGGCCGGGCTGGCCCGGCGCGGGCACATGCTGTGGCTGGAACGGCTGCGCGGGCTGGTGCGGGTTCGGTCCACCCTGCCAGCTCGGCGGGGGCACCTGTCCCATCGCCGGCGGCTGCTGCTGTCCCATCGGCGCGGGCGGCGGCTGATAGGCAGGCTGCGGCGGTGGCTGATGGGTCACCGGCGGTGGCGGCGGCGCCCAGCTGTAGATGGGCGCGGCCTGCTGTTCGGCTTGCGGCGCAGCGGCTTCGGCGTGTTCCTGCGGCACCCGGCGGACCAGCCCGTCGGGGCCGATCTCCTGGCGGTATTCGCCGTAGCCCGGGTTCTGCGGTTCGGGCGCGATCTGGTGACTACCGCTGTGCGCGGCGGCCGGCTGGTACTGGCCGGTCTGGTACGGCTCATATGCGCCGGGTGGCGCGAACGGTCCGGCGTTCGGCGGCGCGTAGCCACCGTACTGCTGCTCGGCCTGGGCAGGCGGCGCGAATCCCTCGGGCGGACCGTAGGACTGCTGCGACATCGCGTGCGGGTAGGACACGGTCTGGTCGGTCGAGCCGCTGAACTCGGGCTCGGCCGGCTCCTGTTCCGGCTGCGCCTCGGCCGTCTCGGGCTCGGCCACTTCCACGTCGCCGGACTGCTCCGCCGACGGATCGGCGGCGGGCTCCGACTCTTTCGCGTCGGCCGTGTCCACCGATTGACTCTGCAGCCAGGGCGGTGAGGTCGGGTTGTGGTCGTTTGTTGTCACAGTTCCCCCATCTGCTCGGGACTACGAGCAGAGAGCTCGGCGCTTGAGTGCGAAACCAACGCTAGCACGGGGTTCGCGGGCTCGCGTCGCGGTATGGACGGCAGACGCGCATGGATGACACACCGCCGATATCTGGTCTCCGACAGCAAGATCGAGAGCCGGATGCCGGGCCGATCAACGACCTCCGCATCCGGCTCTACCGTACTCGACCTGCGCTATCGGTGTGCGCGGTTGGCCGAGGAGCCCACCGCGCACCGATGCGGTTGCTACCGGTGTGCGCGGTTCACCGCGGAGACCACCGCGCGCAGCGACGCCGTGGTGATGGAGGTGGCGATGCCGACGCCCCACACCACCTTGTCGCCGATCGCGCACTCCACGTAGGCGGCCGCTTGCGCGTCGTCACCGGCGGACATGGCGTGCTCGGAGTAGTCCAGCACACGGACGTCGAAACCGACGGTCGCGATCGCGTCCACGAACGCGGCGAGCGGGCCGTTACCGGTGCCGGTGATCTCCTGCTCGGCGCCGTCGACCTTCACCACCGCCGCGATGGTGTCGGTGCCGCCGTCGGTTTCGGACGCGGTGACCTTCTGCCGGATCCGCTCCAGCGGCCGGATCGGGCTCAGGTACTCGTCGGCGAAGACGTCCCACATCTCCTTGGGAGTGACCTCGCCGCCCTCGCCGTCGGTGATCCGCTGGACCGCCTGGGAGAACTCGATCTGCAACCTGCGCGGCAGCGCCAGGCCGTGATCGGTCTTCATGATGTAGGCGACGCCGCCCTTGCCGGACTGCGAGTTGACCCGGATGACGGCCTCGTAGGTACGGCCGACGTCCTTCGGGTCGATCGGCAGGTACGGCACCGCCCAGGTGATGTCGTCCACGTCGGCGTCCGCGTCGTCGGCGGCGACCTTCATCGCGTCCAGGCCCTTGTTGATGGCGTCCTGGTGACTGCCGGAGAACGCGGTGTAGACCAGGTCGCCGCCGTACGGGTGGCGCTCGGCGACCGGCAGCTGGTTGCAGTACTCGACGGTGCGGCGGATCTCGTCGATATCGGAGAAGTTGATCTGCGGGTCGACGCCGCGGGAGAACAGATTCATGCCCAGGGTGACCAGGCAGACGTTGCCGGTGCGCTCACCGTTGCCGAACAGGCAGCCCTCGATCCGGTCCGCGCCGGCCTGGTAGCCCAGTTCGGCGGCGGCCACGGCGGTGCCGCGGTCGTTGTGCGGGTGCAGCGACAGCACGATCGAGTCGCGGCGGGCCAGGTTGCGGCTCATCCACTCGATCGAGTCGGCGTAGACGTTCGGCGTGGCCATCTCGACGGTCGCGGGCAGGTTGATGATCAGCGGCTTGGCCGGGGTCGGCGCGATGATCTCGGAGACCGCGTCGCAGACCTCCTTGGCATACGCCAGTTCGGTGCCGGTGTAGGACTCCGGGCTGTATTCGTAGCGCCAGTTGGTGTCGGGGTAGCGCTGCTCGATCTGCAGGCACAACGTCGCGGCGTCGGTGGCGATCTTCTTGACCGCGGCCCGGTCCGCGCGGAACACCACTTTCCGCTGCAGGATCGAGGTGGAGTTGTAGAAGTGCACGATCACGTTCTGGGCGCCCGCGCAGGCCTCGAAGGTGCGCTCGATCAGCTCGGCGCGACACTGGGTCAGCACCTGGATGGTGACGTCGTCGGGGATCGCGCCGTCCTCGATGATCTCGCGGACGAAGTCGAAGTCGGTCTGGCTGGCCGACGGGAAGCCGACCTCGATCTCCTTGTAGCCCATCCGCACCAGCAGGTCGAACATGCGGCGCTTGCGGGCCGGGCTCATCGGGTCGATCAGGGCCTGGTTGCCGTCGCGCAGGTCGACGGCGCACCAGCCGGGCGCGACGTCGATGATCTTGTCGGGCCAGCTGCGGTCGGGCACCGTGATCGGCTCGACCTCCTCGGCGAAGGGCCGGTACCGGAAGGTCGGCATCGAGGAGTTCTTCTGCGTGTTCCAGGCGGGCTGGTCGCCGGGGGCAGGCTTGGAGGGCGGCGTGATGGTGCGCGCGCCGGATACGAAAGCGTCAGCAGGGGACATGGCGATTTCTCCGAGGGTGTGGTGTTTCCCAAAGGGTGGGTCGACCGGCGCGGCAAAACCCCGCGGCGGGAGCCGGTCCGATCAGACCCCGTCGCGGCGGCTGAGAAGAAGTGCCCGCTGCATGATGTCGGCGAGTTTACCGTGTGGCAATACACCTCCGGAACCCCGGTCCCGTCGTCGGGTCATCCGACGTGGCGGCTAGCGTTCGCGCCAGAAGCAAACGCTTGTACGGATCTGGCGATCCGACGGGACGTCGAACGGACTCGGGCATGACTTGGTTAGAACAACTGGCCGTCTTCGGTGCGGGCATCGCGGCCGGCGGCATCAATACGATCGTGGGTTCGGGCACCCTGATCACCTTTCCGGTACTGCTCGCCTTCGGGCTGCCGCCGGTGACCGCGAACGTGTCGAACACGATCGGCCTCGTTCCCGGCTCGATCAGCGGCGTGCACGGCTATCGCCGGGAACTCGCCGGGCAGCGGGAGCGGCTGCTCCGCTTCGGCACCGCGTCGCTGCTCGGCGGCATCACCGGCGCGATACTGCTGCTCACCCTGCCTGCCGACGCGTTCAAGGCGATCGTGCCGGTGCTGATCATCGCGGCGCTGGTGCTGGTCGTGGTGCAGCCGCGGCTCTCGCGCTGGGTCAAGCTGCGGCGGGAGAACGGCGACAGCCCGGCGCCGAAACACGGTGGCCCGATCCTGTTCGTGGCGATCTTCGCCACCGGCATCTACGGCGGCTACTTCGGCGCGGCGCAGGGCGTATTGCTGATGGGGCTGCTCGGGGTGTTCGTGCACGAGGACATGCAGCGGCTCAACGGCATCAAGAATGTGCTCGCCATGCTGGTCAACGGGGTGGCCGCGGTCATCTTCATCGTGATCGCCGACGTGGACTGGCGGGCGGTGCTGCTGATCGCGCTCGGCTCGATCATCGGTGGACAACTCGGTGCGAAGATGGGCAGGCGGATGCCGCCGACCGCGTTGCGCGCGGTCATCGTCGTGGTCGGCCTCATCGCGGTGGTCCGATTGTTGATGACTTAGGAGGTGGCGCGTGGTGTCGACGAACCGCGGCCCAGGCCTGGTTCCGGCGTAGTGGTGCGCTCGGGGTCTGCGGCACCGGAATTCTCAGGGTGCAATTCATCCCTACGACGGACGACGCCCGCGCCGTTGCGGCACAAGATGATCGGTATGCGTGGGTGGAGGATCGTCGTCGTTGCCGCACTGGCCGCGGCGCTGGCAGTGAGCGGTTGCGGCACGCCCGCCAAACACGAACAGGCAGTGGCCGACCTGGTCGCCCAGGCCGATGCCGCGCCGACCCCGCGGCTGGACTGGGTGCCGTGCCAGGAGAAGGCCCTGAGCAAGCTGCAATGCGCGACGGCGGCGGTACCGGTCGACTACGCGCAGCCCGCGGGCCCGACGCTCGGGCTCGCGCTGGTCCGCCAGCCCGCGACCGATCAGTCGCGCCGCATCGGCACCCTCTTCACCGCGGCGGGCGGACCCGGTGCCTCCGGCATAAACTGGGCGAGCAAAGGCGAGATGTTCCCCGGCGAGATCGCGCGCCGGTTCGATGTGGTGACCTTCGATCAGCGTGGTCTCGGGCGCAGCTCGCCGGTCCGCTGCTTCGCCGATACCGAAGCGGCGCAACGATTCTGGTCCGGTGTGCGGTTGCCGCCGGTGGGAGCCGAGCAGGCGGCCGCGCAGGCGCGTGCCAGCCGGGACCTGGCGGCCGGTTGCGCCGAGCACAGCCCCGCCCTGCTGCCGCATCTGACCACCGTGGATGCCGCGCGCGACCTGGATCTGCTGCGCCGTGCCGTCGGTGACAAGCGGTTGACCTACGAAGGTGGTTCCTACGCCAGCTATCTCGGCGAGGTGTACGGCGCCGTCTTCGGTGACCGGGTGCGCGCGCTGAGTCTGAGCTCGATGATCGACCCGGATGCTTATACCGCCGACACCCGCTCCGAGATCGCCGCCATGGCGGCGGGCACCGAAGAGGTGCTGTCGGAATTCTTCCGGCTGTGTGCCCGAGCCGGCCAACCGCGCTGTGCTTTCGCGGCGGGCGGTAAGGCGCCCGCCGACCCGATCGAGCAGATCCGCAGCGACCAGAAGCCCAGTGGCGGTGAGGATTTGCGGGTCCGCGACACCGCGCTGCTGGAGCGGCTGCGGCAGGGGCCGGTAGTGGTCGGTGAAGGCGAGCGCGCCCGGCCGATCACCTATACCGAGGTCATGTCCACGCACGCGCTGCTGTTGTACGACGCCGAGGAAGGCTGGCCCGCCTTGGCCCAGCTGCTCGCCGAACTGGAGCGCGGCGCGGCGGGCAACCCCGAGGTGGTGCGCGCGATCCTCGACGCGGGCAAGTTGTCGCCCGCGTTCCTCGACTCGTTCACCGCGATCTCCTGCGCGGACAACACCTTTCCCCGCGACCCGGAGCAGTGGCCCGCATTGGCCGCGGAATTGGGCGCGGACGGACCGACCTTCGGCGCGTTCTGGCTGTACCTGCGGCAACCGTGCGCCGCGTGGCCGTCCCCGCAAGGTGGCTACCCGCAGCGCTACGCCGGACCGTGGATCCTGCGCTCGGACGTACCCGCGCTGCTGTTCAACAACCGGTTCGATCCGGCGACGCCGCTGACCGCCGCGCGCAAGGCCCAGCAGGCCCTGGTCAACGCGCGCCTGGTGGTGGTCGAGGGTGGCTACGGGCACGACACCACGTTCGACTGCACCCGGCGGCTGCAGGAGCGTTACCTCATCGACCAGCAACTTCCCGCCCCCGGCGCGACCTGCGAAGCCGATCGGCCGCCGTTCGCGGGCTGAGCCGCCGACTCCTGGCGTCCACTTGCCGCGGCGTTTCGTGGCCTGCTCGTCACCTGGCCGTTCCTGCCGCCCGGCGGTCCTCGAGGCTCATCCGGCGGGACAACGGAAGGGGGACAACGGATGACGGGCAGACGACGACTGTTCAGCCGCCAGGAATACCGGTAATCTGCGCTCGGCCATGCGTGATGAGGGAGGTGGCTGGGTGCGTAGACGCGCCTTCTTCAAAGCTGTTGGTGCAGCCGCGCTGTTCGGTGCTGCCGCGAGCACGTCGCTGCCCGCCCGACCGGCGTCCGCCGACCCGGCCTGGAATGTGCTCTTCCAGTCCTGGGTGCCGGAAATCTTTGCGCCACTACTCGATCCGCCCGAACACTCGCCCGCGATCGTGGTCGGCTCCGGCTTCGGCGCCGCGGTCACCGCGCTGCGACTGGCCGAGGCGGGCATCGCCAACACGGTGCTGGAGCGCGGGTCGCGCTGGCCCAACGACCCGTGGCGGGAGATCTTCACCGGCGACGACCTGCCGGACGGCCGCGGCTTCTGGCATCGCACCAGCTTCACCGGTGTCAGCAAGGTGCCGATGCGGTTCGCCAGCTTCGGCGGCGTCCTGGACTGCACCGAATACCCCGGCATCGACGTGTGGCGCGCGTCGGCGGTCGGCGGCGGCTCGGTGATCTTCACCGGCGCGATGGTCGCCCCGGAACGGCGCTTCTTCGACCACCTCTTTGGCGGCACCGTCGAGTACGGCGAGCTGGACCGTGTCTACTACCCGCGGGTGCGGGAGATGCTGCGGCTGAGCTCGATGCCGGGCGACATCTACGCCGCCAAGCCGTTCACCCACTCGCGAGCCTGGGACGATCAGGTCCGCAAGGCCGGCTACCAGCCGATGCCCAACGACTCGATCTTCAACTGGGACATCCTGCGCGGCGAGCTGGCGGGCAGCACCCGGGCCTCGGCCACCGCCGCCCGCAGCAATCTCGGCAATTCCAACGGCGCCAAGTTCGACCTGAACCAGAACTATCTGAAGTACGCCGAGGGCACCGGCCGGTCCGCGATCTTCCCCGGCCACCAGGTCGAGTCCATCGCCCAGGAGCCGGGCGGCCGGTATTCGGTCCGGGTGACGAAGCTGGCGCCGACCGGCGAGGTGCTCGGCACCCGCACCCTCACCTGCGACCGGCTTTTCCTCGGCGCAGGCTCGGTGGGCACCTCGGAGCTGCTGGTCCGGGCCCAGGCGACCGGCGCGCTGCCGAACCTCAACGAGCACATCGGCGACGGCTGGGGCACCAACGGTGACGTGGTCCTCGGCCGCGGCGCGAGCGCGCTGGCCGGTCTCGGCCAGGGCGTGCCCAGCGCCAGCCGGATCTTCGACGAGTCCGGGCTGCCGCTCAGCCTGGAAAGCTGGTACATCCCCGGCATCCCGTTCGAGACGGGTGCGCTCGCCTCGCTCGGCATGGTGCTCGACCCGGCACGCACGCGGTTCGGCTACGACGCGGCGGCCAACCGGGTCGGGCTGTCCTGGCCGAGCAGGAACCGGGACGAGATGGTGGCCGCGGCCCGCGCGGTCGACCACCGGATCGCCGAACGCGCCGATGCCGTCCTCGAATACGGCGCCCTCGGCTACGACGCGAACGCTTTGTTCACCGCACACCCACTGGGCGGCGCGGTGCTCGGCAAGGCGACCGACGGCTACGGGCGGGTGCACGGGCACCCGGGGCTGTACGTGATGGACGGGGCCGCCATTCCGGGCAGCACCGGAACCGTGAACCCGTCGCTGACCATCGCCGCGCTCGCCGAGCGCAATATCGAGGCCATCATCCGCACCGGAAAGTAGACCTACCGCCGCTGGGCGGTGCTGCCGACTACCCTCGGCCTGACCGTTCGGCGTTGAAGGGAACCCAGGTGATGGCTGCGAGCACCACTGCGGTGAGCGAGGAACTCCCGGAGGGCGATTACCCGCGTAAGCCGCCCACCCTGTGGACCGACTTCGTGATGTTGGCGCTGGCCATCGTCTCGGTGGTGCTGGTCGGCTGGATCACCTTCTTCACGGTGTCCGACCAGACCTATCGCACGATCGTGATCGTCGACTGGGCGGTCTGCGGGGTGTTCGCCATCGAGTTCCTGTGGCGCTGGCGCCGGGCCGGCTGGCCGTGGACGTTTCCGTTCGTCTACTGGTACGAGGTCCTCGGCATGATCCCGGTGACCAGCCCGTTCTTCCGCGGGTTCCGGCTGCTGCGGATCGTGGTGATCGTGGTCCGGCTCGGCCGCGTCGCCGATCGCGTGTTCGGCGACCGGGTAACCGCCGCGCTGGTCAACCGGTTCGTCTCGACGATCGTCGAGACGATCAAGCGGCCGATGACCATCGCGGTGATGGACGAGGTCGCCCACGTGATGCGCACCGGCCACTACACCCGCAATATCGCGGCAGCGCTGCAGGAGAACCGGTCCGAGCTGGACGAGATGATCCTGGAGCTGATCAAGAAGGACCCGCAGGCGGGCCGGGTGCGCTACATCCCGTTCCACGACGACATCATCCGGCTGATCGCCGACACCACCTTCCGCATCCTGTTCCAGGTGCTGGAGGATCCGCGCACCGACGAACTGGTCTCAGATGTGTTGCGGGAGAACATCGATCAGATCCGGCTGGCGGTGCAGCACGATATCCGGGTGCCGCCGTCCGCGTACGGGCCGACGGCCGACGAACACGGCGTGCGGCATCACCTCAGCCGGATACCCCGTGCCTGATCTCGTCGCGCGGCTGCGCCAGTTTGATTGTCTCCCAGACGATCAGCGCGCCGAGCACGGCACACAGCAGGGCCAGTGACGCCAGCGCGGGCAGCGCGGCCGCCAAGGGGATCAAGGCGAGCAGCAGCACGATCGTGACCACGCGGGGCACGCTGATCATCCCTGTCGCATAGTGTTTCGCGCCGACCAACGCGATCAGATACAGCACGACCCCGCCGTACAACGCGAACAACGGAATTCCGTACAGCGCGTCTTTCAACGTGTGATGGGAAGAGTCACCGACATAGTAGAGAACTTTTTTCAAACCCAGTGAGAGCCCGATGATCCCGACGATCATCGGAAAATGCCAAAAGGTATAGGCGCCGCGCGCGATCTTGATCTGCTTCGCGCCGTCGGCGTGCTTCAGCTCGTGCTCGATCGACAGCGCGGCGACATCGAAATAGGTCCACCACAGCAGTCCGGACACCGCGAGCCCGAGCAGTGCGCCGACGGCGATCGGCCACGAAATCGGCAGTCCCGCCACGCCGATACCGATCGAGACGATCGACTCGCCCAGCGCCACAATGATGATCAGCCCATATCGCTCGGCGAAATGGGTCGCCGAATTCAGCCGCCAATCGGTGCCCGCGAGCAGGGTCCACAGGTAGTCGCCCGCGATCGCGGCGATCCACAGGCCGATCTGCAGCGTGCCGGAGGTCATGGCGGCGATCACCAGCAGGGTGGTACCGATGGTGATCGACCCGAGGGCCCAGCGCAGCACCTGGTTGCGCAACTGCGCGTCCTCCGTGCTGGCGAGCCAGAACATGATGACGTGGACCAGCCGGACCACCAGGTAGGCGATCGCGAAGACCAGCGGCCCGTACCAGCCGCCGGGCAGGTCGTGGAACGCTTCGGGAATGGTGAGGGCGGCCAGGAACGCGCCACCCATCGCGGTGAACATCGCGACCCTGGCGAAGCCCTCGTCGGCGCGAATCACATTGCCGAGCCAGGAGTAGGCGATCCACAGCCACCACATCAGGGCGAGCACCAGGAACGCCCGCAGCATGTTCTTGGCGCTGGTCTCTTCCGCTGCCAGGTCGGTGACCATGGTGAACGCGAAAACGAGGACGAGGTCGAAGAACAGCTCGAGCTGCGTCACCGACGCACCTTCGGCCACCGGCTGGAGCCGAACCCGTTTGGAACCGATCATGGTGCACATAGTCGCACCCCGATCGGGTCGGCGCGTGTCAGCCGCGCCCCGCGTCACCCGATTTCGCTCTGCGCGTACGTCTACCGGTGGTTATTCGTTATAGCTATACGGCTTGATTGTTTCCGGATCGGGAAATCCCTCGGCAAATTCGATGAAATTCTGCACCGCGATCTCATTCTGCTTCCGCACGGTGCGCTTGAGTAGTAGGCCGGGCACCGGGATGGGTAGGTAGATCTCGGTGTGGAACCAGACGTCGGTGCCTTCCCGGCCGTCGGAGACCTCGAACCAGCCGCCGCCCTTGACGCCCCTGGTGCTGTCGGTGACCTGCCAGGACGACCGGACGTCGGTCCAATCATATTCCAGCACTTGCAGATCCGAGCCGTTCATCAGTTCGGCCTTGACGAAAACTCGAACCGGCCTTCCTCGGTCGTCGCGGGAGGCGACTCGGGCATCGGTATATCCGGGCGACCATTCCGGGAGCATTTCGACAGCTGCCAACGCATCCATCACCTGCGCGGAATCGGCGTCGACGACGAATCGAATATCGGTTCTCGTGCGCATGTAAAACCTTCCGACCCCCGATGGACAACTCAGCCCGATTCTCTCTATCGGTTATCTGATTCGTCAACCTCGACGTCCTGGTCAATGGTCCGTCGAGGGGTCGACATGGACGTATGTGTCCAGAACGTAGCTCGGGAGAACGGTGAACAACTTGCAGGTGGAATGGTTTGGTACAACATCGCGCGTGTGTTCGGGCGAGTTGTCATCGAAAAGCCAGGTGTGCGGCGTCGCTTGCTGAATCGCTGTGCGGACGCCGCCGCGCGGTACCGCGGGCACTGGCACGTTGCCGTGCGGGCACTGTCATTCCGCGCCCCCAGGCCTGGTCGGGCCGGTTCAGCCCGCCGGTTCGACGACAGCGTCCGGCCCCGGGTACACCAGCGACTCGTGTCCGTCGGCGTAGCGCACGAGGTAGGGCGGCGATCCTTCCGGTCCGCGGACCTCGATGATCTCTGCTTGGCGATCACCTTGGCCCACAACGTGTCCGTGTACGAGCAGTCGATCTCCGACATTCGCGATCATCGCCCCATTATCGGACGTAAGTGACAGGGGTCACAAGGTTTCCGGTATGGAGACCTCCTGGTCTTCCCGGCCGATCACCCGATCGACCGCCGCCTCGATCAGCTCCTGGCTCTGCTGTTCGGTGAATACGTCCGGCAGCGTGAGCCGGTCGACGATCAGCCAGTTCAACGCCAGATAGAGCAGGAGCACGGATTTTTCGTCGCCGGGCAGGCCCGCGTCGAGATGGTTGCGCACATTGAAGTCGATGTCGGCGCGCACCCGATCGGTCAGCACCGCCCGCAGTTCCGGTCGCCGGGTCGCTTCCAGGCGTAGCTCCAGCAGCGCGAGGTAGCCGGTGCGGAACGCCTCGATGCGGCCGACGGTCTCCTTCATCAGTTCGAGGATGTGCGCCCTGGTCTGCGGCCCTTCGGCCAGCTTGGCCATGGTCGCCTCGGTCGGCTGCAACCGCTCGTAGAAGCGCCCGCCCGCCTGGGTCAGCAGATCGTCGCGGTTCGCGAAGTAGTTCGACGCCGTCCCCGCGGGCACGCCCGCTTCTTTGTCCACCGCGCGAAAGGTGAGTCCGCGGGCTCCGTCACTGGCCAGGACCTCGATCGCGGCGTCGAGCAGCGCCTGTCGACGTTCAGGGTTGGTCCGCACTTGACACCACTCCATCTGTAGTACTACATTTCAACCACTTCGATCAGAGTACAACAGGTTGGGCGGTCCCGGAATGCGAAAGCTCGTCTACTACGTCGCCGTGTCACTCGACGGATACATCGCAGGTCCGGCGGGCGAGTTCGACTTCTACCCCTACGACGAAAAGATGCTTACTTGGCTCAACACGCAGTACCCGGACTTCGTCCCGACGTCGTTCCGGCCGCAGGTGGGCATGCCCCTGGATACGCCGAACACGCGCTGCGACACGGTGCTCATGGGCCGCGCCACGTACGCCGTCGGCGTGAGCAACCCGTACGCGCACATGCGGCAGTACGTGGTGTCCAGCACGCTCGGCAGCGTCGATGACCCGGCCGTCGAACTGGTGCAGTCCGACCCGGTCGGCCTGGTACAGCGGCTGAAAAAGGAAGAGGGCCTCGACATCTGGTTGTGCGGCGGCGGCAAGCTGGCCGCCGCGCTGCTGGGCGAGATCGACGAGATGATCATCAAGAGCTACCCGGTCGTCGCGGGCAGCGGCATCTCCGCCTTCGCCGGGGAGTTCCGGCCGACCATGTTCACCCCGACCCGGCGCAAAGAATTCGGCAACGGCGCGCAGGTCGCCTGGTTCACCCGCGCCTGATCAATCCCCTGCACGAAAGAGGCTCTGCTATGCGAAAACTCGTTTACTTCGTCGGTATGTCGCTCGACGGTTACATCGCCGGACCCGACGGCGGAATCGATTTCTATCCGCTGCCCGAGGATTTCACCGGCTGGATCGCACAGGATTACCCGGAAACCCTGCCCACCCATGCTCGTTCGTATTTCGGCGTCGCGGCGGACGCGCCGAATCAGAAGTTCGACACTTTGGTAATGGGCCGGGGGACTTACGAACCCGGCCTGGCCATCGGGGTGACCAGCCCGTACGCGCATATGCGGCAGTACGTGGTGTCGACCACGCTCGGCCGGATCGATGACCCGACCGTCGAGTTGGTCGAGCGAGACCCGCTGGCCCTGGTGCAACAACTGAAAAAGGAAGAGGGCCTGGATATCTGGCTGGCAGGCGGTGGAAAGCTGGCCGCCGCTCTGCTGAGTGAAATCGACGAGATGATCATCAAGAGCTACCCGGTCGTCGCCGGCACCGGCATCCCCGCTTTCGCCGGAGAGTTCCGCCCGACCCTGTTCACCCCGACCGGGCGCCGGGAATTCAGCAACGGCAACCAGGTCACCTGGCTCACCCGCGCCTGACCCGAATCCACGGACGGCCCAGCGGTACTCGCCGCTGGGCCGTCGTCGTCTCACCGAGTCGGCCCCGGCTCGACGGTCGTGGGTAACTCAGCCCTCGCGCAGAAACGACAACCGCACCTGGCGATCGGGGTTGTCGACATTGAGGTCGACGAAGGCGATGGACTGCCAGGTCCCCAGCGCCAGCTCGCCGCCGATCACCGGGATCGTCGCGTACGGCGCGATCAGCGCGGGCATCACATGGGAGCGCCCGTGCCCGCGCGACCCATGCGCGTGCCGCCAGCGATCGTCGGCGGGCAGCAGATCCCCCAGCGCGGCGAGCAGATCGTCGTCGCTGCGCGCGCCCAGTTCCATCACCGCCAGGCCGGCCGTGGCGTGCGGGACGAAGACGTTCAGCAGTCCGTCACCGCCACCGGAGGCGTCGCGCACGAAGGACGCGCACTGCCCAGTGATGTCCTGCACGACCTCGGTCCGTCCGGTGGTCACCGTGATTACCGTGCTCTTCGTGACCCCATGGTGCGTCATTCACCCGGTTTCGTCGGCGCGCAATGCCCGGGTCCCCCCGAAGTGATTCCAGGACCAGCTTCACCCCCGACGTGGCATTGCTCCACGCCGGGGGCTCAGTACTCGAGGGCAACCGCCGCAACACCAAAGTCTGCCCGCTGGGACAGTGATTGCGGTTTCAGTCTTCTTCGTCGTCCGCCGGTCCCTCCCCGTTTTCCTTTGCCAGTACCTTCAGCATCATCTGCATCTTCTTGTCGTACAGCTCGAGGATCGCCTCTTCCTCGTCCATACCCGGCTTCATCTTCGTACCGAGTTGCTCCTCATAAGTCTTGAATGCGTTTCTCCAGTCGGCCTTGAATTCCGCACTGCTGCACATCAGATGCTGCCAATGCCGCAGCGCGTCCGCGTCTGAGGAGCCGAGCGGCGGCGCGTACTTGCGGTCCGGCCCCATCAAGGCGCGGCGAGCCTCGTCGGCCGGATGGACGTTGTTCCGATACTGCAGCGGGGAGAGCTTGTAGGCCTCGTAGTAGTCCCTGATTCCTTGATCGCTGAATTTCTCCCCCGAGCAGAACTCGTCCGCGATCTTCGACCACTTGGCAAAATTGTCTTTAGCCTGTTCCTGTTGCAACGCTGCCGCCTGCTCGCCGGGATCGGCGATCGGAGCGGGAATCGCGTGCGCCGCGGCGGCCACGGCGATGAGTGCAGCCGAGAATCCTGCTGCAATCAGTGCGGCCAGCGGTTTGGCCATTATTCCTCCTACGTAGTGAAGCCGACTCGGCCTAGTTGGTTCGATACGGAAGGGTCTTCGGATGTGTCCGGGTCTTCGGCTTCGCCGATCTGCGGTCCGGTGGGGGTCCCCACCGGGCCCGACCTGCGCGGCAGGTCCTCGGGACCGGTCGCCTGAGGAGGCAGGCGGAATCCGCTGGACCACGGCCGGTACGCTGAGTGGCTGTTAGCAGCTGGTAGTCGATCTTGGAGGACCCTGTCGTGGCTCTCGTTGTTCAGAAGTACGGAGGATCCTCGGTGGCTACCGCCGAGCGCATCCGGCGCGTCGCTGAACGGATCGTCGAGACCAAGAAGGCGGGCCACGACGTGGTGGTCGTCTGCTCGGCCATGGGCGACACCACCGACGAACTGCTCGACCTGGCCCAGCAGGTGGCGCCCGCGCCGCCGGCCCGGGAAATGGACATGCTGCTCACCTCGGGTGAGCGCATCTCCAACGCGCTGGTCGCCATGGCCATCCACTCGCTCGGCGCCGAGGCCCGCTCGTTCACCGGCTCGCAGGCCGGGGTGATCACCACCGGTGCGCACGGCAACGCCAAGATCATCGACGTCACCCCGGGCCGGCTGCGTCAGGCGCTCGACGACGGGCAGATCGTGCTGGTCGCCGGCTTCCAGGGCGTCAGCCAGGACAGCAAGGACGTCACCACGCTCGGGCGCGGCGGCTCCGACACCACCGCGGTCGCGCTGGCCGCGGCGCTGGAGGCCGACGTCTGCGAGATCTACACCGACGTGGACGGCGTCTTCACCGCCGACCCGCGGATCGTGCCGGACGCGCAGCGACTCGAGCAGGTCTCCTACGAGGAGATGCTGGAACTCGCGGCCTGCGGCGCGAAGGTGCTGATGCTGCGCTGCGTCGAATACGCGCGCCGGTACAACGTGCCTGTGCATGTGCGCTCGTCCTATACCGACAAGCCGGGCACCTACGTTTACGGATCGATGGAGGACATCCCCTTGGAGCAAGCAATCCTCACGGGCGTCGCGCACGACCGCAGCGAGGCCAAGGTGACCGTGGTCGGGCTGCCCGATGTGCCCGGCTACGCCGCCAAGGTGTTCCGCGCGGTCGCCGATGCCGAGATCAATATCGACATGGTGCTGCAGAACATCTCCAAGATCGATACCGGCAAGACCGACATCACCTTCACCCTGCCCAAGACCGACGGCGCGCGCGCCGTGGAGATGCTGACCAAGCAGCAGGACGAGATCGGCTTCTCGCAGGTGCTCTACGACGACCACATCGGCAAGGTGTCGCTGGTGGGCGCGGGCATGAAGAGCCACCCCGGCGTGACCGCCAAGTTCTGTGAGGCGCTGGCCGAGGCGGGCGTCAACATCGATCTGATCTCCACCTCCGAGATCCGGATCTCGGTGCTGGTCAAGGACACCGAACTGGACGAGGCCGTCAAGGTGCTGCACCGGGCCTTCGAGCTGGGCGGCGACGAGGTCGCCGTGGTGCACGCGGGAACGGGGCGTTAAACCATGGGCATTCGAGTAGGCGTCGTCGGCGCGACCGGGCAGGTCGGCGCCGTCATGCGGAAACTGCTGGAGGAGCGCAACTTCCCGGCCGACGAGGTGCGTTTCTTCGCCTCGTCGCGCTCGGCGGGTACGAAGCTGCCGTGGCGCGGCGGCGAGATCGTCGTCGAGGACACCGAGCTCGCCGATCCGGCCGGCCTGGACATCGCGCTGTTCTCGGCCGGTGCCACCATGTCCCGGGTGCAGGCCCCGCGCTTCGCGGCAGCGGGCGTCACGGTGATCGACAACTCCTCGGCCTGGCGCAAGGACCCCGATGTCCCGCTGGTGGTCAGCGAGGTCAATCCCGAGCAGACCCGCAACCTGGTCAAGGGCATCATCGCCAACCCGAACTGCACCACCATGGCCGCCATGCCGGTGCTGAAGCCACTGCACGACCTCGCCGGGCTGCGCCGCCTCATCGTGTCCAGCTACCAGGCGGTGTCCGGTAGCGGCCTGGCCGGTGTGGAAGAGCTTGCGACACAGGCGCGTGCGGTGATCGACGACGTGGAGAAGCTCACCCACGACGGCAGCGCCGTCGACTTCCCCGCGCCGAACAAGTACGTCGCGCCGATCGCGTTCAACGTGCTGCCGCTGGCCGGTTCGCTGGTCGACGACGGCTCCGGCGAGACCGACGAGGATCAGAAGCTGCGCAACGAGAGCCGCAAGATTCTCGGGTTGCCCGACCTGCTGGTCAGCGGCACCTGCGTGCGCGTTCCGGTGTTCACCGGTCACTCGCTGTCGGTGAACGCCGAGTTCGACGAGCCGCTGTCGGTCGAGCAGGCCAAGGAGATCCTGGCCAAGGCGCCCGGCGTCAAGCTGGTCGACGTGCCGACGCCGCTGCAGGCGGCCGGTGCGGATGACTCGCTGGTCGGCCGGATCCGCCAGGATCCGGGCGTGCCGGACGGCCGTGGGCTCGCGCTCTTCATCTCCGGTGACAACCTGCGAAAGGGTGCCGCCCTCAACACCATTCAAATCGCCGAGGTGCTGCTCAGCAATCGCTGAGGCGTTGTCGGCACGGCCGTGGATCCCCGGTGGATCCACGGCCGTCGTCGTTTACTCCGCTTCGTACCCGATGGTCAATGGGCGGTCGGCGTAGGAAGAACCCGCCTGGATCTCGTAGGAGCCGGGCACCGAGCGCCAGGCGTTGTCGTCCCAGATCTCGAAGGCGCGCTGCGGGATTCGGATCTCGGCGGTGACCAGCTCACCCGGATCGGCCGTGACGCGCGCGAAGCCGGCCAGCCAGCGGGCCGGGCGCAGCACCGAATCCGCAACGGGGGCAAGGTAGACCTGCACGACTTCGGCACCCCGGCGTGAACCGGTGTTGCGCAGGCGAACGGTCACCGTTGTCCCGGTGCGGTCGATCGACTCGTAATCCCATGTCGTGTAACCGAATCCATGTCCGAACGGGAAAGCCGGCGCGGTGCTTGCCCGCTCCCAGGCGCGATAGCCGATGAAAAGGTCTTCCCGATAGACGAGTTCGCCGTCGGTCGGGGTCACCTCCGAGACCGGGCAGTCGGCCAGCGCGACCGGCCAGGTGGTCGGCAATCGACCGCCCGGCTCCGCGTCGCCGAGCAGTACCTCGGCGAGAGCTGCGCCGGCCTGCTGCCCGGGGAACCAGCTCAACAGGATCGCGGCGACCTCGTCCCGCCACGGCATCTCCACCGGCGACCCGGCGTTCACGACCACGACGGTGTTCGGGTTGGCCGCGGCCACCCGGCTGACCAGTTCGTCCTGGCGGCCGGGCAGTTTCAGGCTCGTGCGATCGAAGCCCTCGGACTCGACCTGTTCGGTGGTGGCCACGACCACCACCGCCACGTCGGCGGCGCGTGCCGCTTCGACGGCCTCGTCGATCAGCTCGTCCGGATCACGGCGGGGGTCGCCGTGCGCGAGGGTGAACAGGATCGCCTGGATCGGCATGTCCGCGAACTTCATCGGCGTGTGCGTCATCGCCACCTCGACCGTCGTGCCCGCGGTCAGTTCGACCGTGCCGCGTTCGGTCGGCGTACCGAAGAAAGCCTCGAAGGGGTCTGCGCCGGTGAGGGTTTCGGCGCCCTCGAACAGCACGGTGTCGTCGACCACGAGCCGGAAATCACCGACCCCCTTGGTGCCGAACGCATGCGCGCCGGTTTCCGCCGGAGTGAAGGTGCCGCGCACCTCGACGGTGTGCAGTGCGTCGTAGTCGATACCGTCGGGCAGTTCGCCGAGCCAGTTGACCATGCCGTTGGGCAGCGAGCTCTCGCCGAGCAGGGTCCCTTCGGCGTCGAAAACGCGGGCGTGCAGGTCGAATCCGCGGTCCGCGGCACCGAGGACGTCGCTCGGGGCGGCACCGACGGAGTAGCTCAGTGCGCCCGCCGGCAGCGCGGCGGTGAGACCGTCGAGCGGCGACACCACGGATTCCGGGAAGACGGTGGCCGAGCCGCCGCCGAGGATGCGGGCATCCCGGGCGGCCAGACCGCTCAGCGCCACCTTCGTTCGTTTCCCGTCGAGGGGGAGGGCGGGGCGTTCGCCGATCGTCTCGTTGCGTACCAGAACGAAAGCGCGCGAGGCGATCTCGCGGGCCAACGCGACTCCGTCGATCTGTTCCGGCAGCGTGGTCACCGCGGGCTCGGCACCTTCGAGCAGGCCGACCCGCGCCGCGAGCCGCAGTACATTGCGCACCGCCGCGTCCACCACGGACTCGTCGACCTCGCCGTTGCGCACCGCCGCGACGAGGGCGTCGCCGTAGACGCCGCGCGGTCCCGGCATCGCGACATCCAGCCCCGCGGTGATCGCGGCGACCGTCGACCGCGCGGCCATCCAGTCGGAGACGACGATGCCGTCGAAACCCCATTCGCCGCGCAGTATTCCGTTCAGCAGCGCACCGTGCTCGGTCATCGTGGTGCCGTTGACCTGGTTGTAGGCGGCCATCACGCCCCACGGCCGGGCATCGCGCACCATCGCTTCGAAGGGCGCCAGATACAGCTCGCGCAGCGCGCGTGCGGAGACCACATTGTTCACGGTGAAGCGTTCGGTCTCGGCGTCGTTGGCGACGAAATGCTTGACGGTGGTGCCGATTCCGCCGTCCTGCACGCCGCTGACATAGCCGGTACCGATCCGCCCGGTCAGGTACGGATCCTCAGAGTAGCTCTCGAAATGCCGTCCGCCCAGCGGTGATCGATGCAGATTGACGGTGGGCGCGAGCAGTACGTGCACCCCTTTGCGCCGCGCTTCCTGCGCGAGCAGCCGCCCGGCCCGCCTGGCCAGTTCCGGATCCCAGGTCGCGGCCAGCGCGGTCGGCGACGGCAGCGCGATGGACGGGTCGTCGGCGGTCCAGCGCACGCCGCGCACCCCGATCGGGCCGTCGGACATCACCAGTGACCGCAGCCCGATCTCGGGCAGTGCGGGCAGCGACCACATGTCCTGGCCCATCAGCAGTCGAGCTTTGGCGGTCAGGTCGAGCTTGCCGAGGGCCGCCGTCACCGCTGCTTCCCGGGTTACGTCGCCTGGACTCATGAGAACTCCTTTGTCGGCCGATGTCGTTGCGGACCGGGTTGACGCATGCCATGAGTCCGAGCGGGCGTCCGCAGGTCCGCCGCACTCACCTAATCAATAGTAGGTGTTGTTATTGGCTCGTTATATTATTCGGCGTCGGCACTCGGCTCGAGCAAAGCGACGAAGTCCCGGAACGCCACACCCATATCGACTGCCTCCGGATCGAGCAACCACTGCGTCTGCAAACCATCCAGCACCGCGATCAGTAACGGCGCCACCTGCTCCGGCGTCCGGCCACCGGCCAACCGCTCCCCGAACTCCGCCCGCAGCAGCTCGGCCAGCCGCGCCCTCGCCTGCGCGTACCGCTCGATGAAATACTCCCGAGCCGGATGCCCACCGGTCACGCTTTCACCCGCCAACGCGGTGAACGTCTGCACCACACCCGGTCGCATCGCGTTGTACTCGACCAACTGCTCGAGATGCGACAACCGCCAACTCTCCGACGGCCCCGCCAGGAACGCCGCGGTATCCCATCGATCCCGCTCCTCGAGCACCGCGACCAGCAGGTGCTCTTTGCTCGGGAAATAGTGCAACAACCCAGGTTGCGTCAGCCCCACCCGTTCGGCCACCGCCCCCAGCGACGCCCCGCGATACCCCCGCTCCGCGATCACCTCCCGCGCGGCATCGAGGATCTCCGCCCGGCGCCGATCCGCCTGCCCCGCACGCCCACCTCGTTGTTCCTGCGTCACGGGTCGAGCGTAGTTGCGTGTGATCTCAGACCGGCTCAGGTCATCGCCGACGAGGTGCTCGGCCCTACAGCCGCTCGAGGGCGGCGATGGCCGCTAGGAACAGCTCGACATTGTCGTGCACGAATTCGTCCCGCGGGTAGGGCAGCGACTGCTGGATCCACGCGGTGCTGGTTTCGCCGAAGCCACCGACCAGGAATCGTGCGGTGAGATCGATGGCGGGATCATCCGCCGGCCGGTCGGGCAGCAGTCCGTGCAGCAGTGCGCCGTAGGTCCGCGACACGTCCTCGGACCGTGCGAGCCGGCGGGCCGCCACGGCCGGATGCCCATAAGCCTTGGTGGACAGCAACTTTCCCTTGGCGGGCGCGCTCAGGAAGAAGTCGGCCAGCGCCTCGACCAGCGCCGTGACCTGAGCACGGCGGTCCGGTCCCGCAGCCGCGACCGCCGCGTCGACCGCCGCCGCCATCTGCCGGAAGGCCAGCTCGAACGCCGCCACCACCAGTTCGTCGAGATCGGTGAAACTCTCGTAGACGAATCGGGTGGACAGCCCCGCCTGCTTCGCGACAGCCCGGATGGTCAGCCCGCCGGGCCCGTCCAGCGCCAGTACCTCGAACGCCGCCTCCAGCAGCTGCTCGCGCCGGGTGGCGCGGCGCTGATCGGCGGATACCCCGCCGTAGGTCCGTGCTTGCTTCGCCACCACGCCATCTTGACACGGATGTTTCCTAAATCTAGCTTCAATCAGGAGACAGTTGATTCCCGATTGAGGAGTGCGGATGACCGGACTTGCCGAAGCGTCCGATCGCGGCCTGCGCGACGCGGGCGACGCGTTGTCCCCGCACGGCGACCACTGCTTCGGCTGCGGCCCGCAGAATCGAGCCGGTGTCGCGATGGTGTCCACGCTGGTGGACGGCCGCCTCACCGGTAGCTGCACCTTCGACCGAAGGCACCAGGGCGCACCAGGTCTGGCGCACGGCGGGGTAGTCGCCGCAGTGCTGGACGAGGCCTGCGGCAGCGTCCCGACCGGCGCCGGAATCCCGGCGGTGACCGCGAAAATCACGGTGAACTACGCCAAACCCGCTCCGCTGCACCGCCCGATGACGGTGTCCGCGCACGTGGATCGCCGCGAGGGCACCCGCAAGCTGCACATCTACGCGCGGCTCGAACTCGACGGCGAACTCATCGCCGAGGCGGACGCGCTGTTCGTCGTGGTATCGCCGGATCATTTCCGCGCCCACGGCGCCGAAGACGGCGAATTGCCTTTCCTCGGTGTGTGATTCAGCGAATGCCGGGCGCGCCGGGGCCTAGGCAGATCACGATCGTGCACCCCGGCGCGGTATCCGCGAAGGGTGGCGCGAGGGGATAGTGCAAGCAGGACAGCACATCACAGCCCGGGTAGGCGTACGGCCCCGCGCCGAATACCGCTAGCACGAAGTTCAGGTCCACGAACTGGCTCGGGTTCAGCCGCACCGGTGGTTCGACGTACGGGCCGGGGTCGGGGATGGGCTGTTGATGGAACGCCGCGAACAGCTTGCGGAAGAACTCGTACGGCAGCTCCGCGATGTTCTGGATGGTGCCGGTCAGTCCGTACCGGCTGACATTGCCGTAGAACCCGGTCCACACCACCGTCAGATCCAGGCTCGGCATGACGAAGACGTTCTGCAAACCGAGCCCGGCCATCATGTAGGTGTCGGGCGGCAGGTTGGTCGCGGATTCCGCGCAGCCCGGCCCGAGCCAGAACAGATAGCCGTAGCACCGGTTGGCCGGTGAGGGTTGACGTGCCTGCCGCAGATAACCGGCCGACACGATTTGCTGTGTGCCCCAACGCCCTTCGTTGCTGACCAGCAGCCCCAGTTTGGCGAAATCGTTCGGCGGGATCAGCAGATGGGCGTAGCCGTAGGTGTGCCCGGCCCGATCGCGCGCCCAGTAGTAGTCGCCGCGTTCGATACCGAGCGGATCGAACAGTTCCCGTTGCGCGAATTGCTGAAGGGGTTCGCCGACGGCCAATTCGAGCACATAGCTGAGCAGGTCGACATTGCGCTGGCTGTAGCTGAATACCGTGCCCGGCGGATTGTCCAGCGGCACACCGAGCGCCTGCACCGCACTGTTCGGATCAATCGGCACGACCGCGGTCGCGCCCTCGGTCAATACGCCGACCTTCATGCCCGAGGTTTCGGTGAGCAGATTCTGCACGGTGATCGACCGATGCGCTACGTCACCGAGTCCAGGCGGCAGATACCGGTCGATCGGTGCGCTGATATCGAGTTTGCCTTGATCCCAGGCCATCCCGGCGAGCAGCGAGACGACGCTCTTGGTGGCACTCCAGATATTCCACGCCACATTGCCGGTCTGCGCGTTCGTCGGCCCCTCGCCGATCAGGCAGTTGTGCCGAAATACCTGAACATTGATCCGGTTTCGGGTGGCGGCGAAAGCCAAGGCGTCCGCGAGTCCCGCGCTGTCGATACCGACCTGCTCGGGTAGCGCGCGGGCGAATGCGCGGTCGGAGCGCACGTCGCAGGACACCGGGTCCGCGGCGGCCTGCGCACTCCCGGTGAATACGTTGCCCGCCACCAGCGATAACGCAGCGAACCCGACCAGGAACCCACTGAATCGCCCCATGCGCACGAGGCTATCGTGCGCGGTCGCCGTGGACGGGGGAATGGCGTGTTGTGGTGTGCCGGGGGTCGTCAGTCGATGCCGGGAGCGCCGGGACCGAGGCACACCAGGATCGCGCAACCCGGCGCGGTATCCCAAAAGGGTGGGGCGAGCGGATAGTCCAGGCAGGAGAAGACATTGCAGCCGGGATAGGTGTCCGGCCCGATACCGAATACGGCGAGCAGGATGTTCGGATCGACGAACTGCCTCGGGTCCAATTCCACCTGCGGTTCGACGAACGGACCTGGATCGGGCAGCGGCCGCTGGTGGAATGCGGCGAACAATTTGCGGAAGAACTCATACGGTAGTTCCGCCTGGTTCTGCAGGGTGCCGGTCAGGCCCTTGCTGCTGCGATTGCCGAAGAATCCGGTCCACACCACCGTCAGGTCCAGGCTCGGAATACCGAAGACGTTCTGCATGCCGAGGCCGTCCATCATGAACAGGTCGGGCGGCACGTTGTACAAGCTTGCCGCGCACTCGGGTCCGACCCAGAACAGATACCCGTAGCAGTCGTTGGCGGACGAGGGTGTCAGTGCCAGCCGCAGATACTTCTCCGAGATGACTTGCTTTGTGCCCCACTGCCCGTCATTGCTGACGAGGAGCCCGAGTTTGGCGAAATCGTTCGGCGGGATCATCAGATGGGCGTAGCCGTAGGTGTGCCCGGCTCGATCGCGCGCCCAGTAGTAGTCGTCGCGCTGGATACCTAGTGGATCGAACAGCTCGCGCTGCGCGAATTGTTGCAGCGGTTCGCCGACAGCCAGTTCGAGTACATAGGTGAGCAGGTCGACATTGCGCTGGCTGTAGCTGAATTCCGTACCCGGTGGATTCTCCAGCGGCATGCCCAGCGCTTGCACGGCACTGTTCGGATCGATCGGGACCACCCCGGTGATGCCCTCGGTGAGGGCGCCGATCTTCAGTCCCGAGGATTCGGTGAGCAGGTTCTGCACGGTGATCGAGCGATGCTCGGAGTCGCCGAGCTCGGCGGGCAGGTAGCGGTCGATCGGTGCGGCGAGATCGAGTTTGCCCTGGTCCCAGGCGATCCCCGCGACGAGCGAGACGACACTCTTGGTGGAACTCCAGATGTTCCAGGCGACATTGCCGGTCTGGTCGTTCGTCGGGCCCTCGCCGATCAGGCAGTTGTGCCGGAACACCTGCACATTCAGCCGGTTGCGGGTGCTGGCGAAGGCCAACGCCGCCGCGAGGCGTTCGCTGTCGAGGCCGACCTGTTCCGGCTTCGCCCGGGCGAACTCGCGCCCGGACTGCGGCGTGCAGCGCACCTCATCCGACGCGTGATGGGGTACCGCCTGCGCCTTACTGGTGGACATATTGCCCGCCACCAGCGATAACGCAGCGAGCACGACGAGAAACCCACCGAATCGCCCCATGCGCACGAGGCTATCGCGGTCACTCGGCCAACCCCGGCCACCGAGCGGCGAGCCGGGCCGGAAATCGCAAACGCCGCCAGGTCGCAAAACCTGGCGGCGCTGAGTCGCCGGACGCCACGCCAGCGTCACGACTCGAGGTCGACGTCCCACAAGCGCCTCTCGGCGGGTGGTCGCTCGTAGCGACAAAGGGGTGAGGCCCGGGGCTGTCCGGACGCCGACAGTGAGCTTCAACGACCATCCGCCCGGATGTATTCCACGCGGCCGAAGGTGATCTGCGCCACGCTGGATCGGATCATTTTCTTGACTAATTCCAGAAAAGGAGGAGTATCGAGTACATGCACACCAACCACACCGACGCCACGGCGCAACTGCGCGCGGCCGGTCTGCGGGTCACCGCCCCGCGGGTCGCGGTGCTGGAGGCGGTCGCCGCCACCCCGCATGCCGATGCGGATCGGGTGGCCGCCACCGTGCGCGCAGCGTTGGGTTCGGTGTCCACCCAGGCCGTCTATGACGTGTTGCACGCCTGCGTGCACGCCGGCCTGCTGCGGCGCATCGAGCCCGCCGGTTCGGCCGCGCGGTACGAGGCCAGGACCGGGGACAACCATCACCACCTGGTGTGCCGGAACTGCGGCACGGTCGTCGACGTCGACTGTGTCGTGGGCAGCGCGCCCTGCTTGGAACCCGATGACGCGCACGGCTTCTCGGTCGACGAGGCCGAGGTCGTCTTCTGGGGACTGTGCCCGACCTGCCGTTCGGCGTAGCGGCAGCCATTTTGACCAGCCCGGGTCAGCCCACCCGGGACGTTGTTCACCAGCCGAGGAGGCTTCGACGATGACCAAGCCGACAACCACCAACACCGGAACGCCGGTGGAGAGCGACAACGAATCGCTCACCGCGGGCACTCAGGGCCCGATCCTGCTGCACGACCACTACCTCATCGAGAAGCTCGCGCAGTTCAACCGGGAGCGGGTGCCGGAGCGGATCGTGCACGCCAAGGGCGCGGGCGCCTACGGCGAACTGATGGTGACCAACGATGTCAGCCGCTACACCAAGGCCAAGCTGTTCCAGCCGGGTGCGCGGACCGAGTCGCTGGTCCGGTTCTCCACCGTCGCCGGCGAGCAGGGCAGCCCCGACACCTGGCGCGACCCGCGGGGCTTCGCGGTGAAGTTCTACACCGAGGACGGCAACTACGACCTCGTCGGTAACAACACCCCGGTCTTCTTCATCAAAGACCCGATCAAGTTCCCCGACTTCATCCGGTCGCAGAAACGCCTGCCCGGCAACGGACTTCGCGACCACAACATGCAGTGGGATTTCTGGACCCTGCGCCCGGAGACGGCGCACCAGGTGACCTGGCTGATGGGTGATCGCGGCATCCCGAAGACCTACCGGCACATGAACGGTTACGGTTCGCACACCTACCAGTGGATCAACGCGGCGGGTGAGCGCTTCTGGGTGAAATACCACTTCAAGACCGATCAGGGCGTCGACTACCTCACCCAGGCCGACGCGGACCGGATCGCGGGCGAGAACGCCGACTACCACCGCAAGGATCTGTGGGACGCGATCGAGCGCGGCGAGTTCCCGAGCTGGACGGTGCACGTGCAGGTGATGCCGGTCGCCGAGGCCGAGGGCTACCGGTTCAACCCGTTCGACCTGACCAAGGTGTGGTCGCACAAGGACTACCCGCTGATCGAGGTCGGCAAGTGGACGCTGAACCGCAACCCCGCCAACTACTTCGTCGACATCGAGCAGGCCGCCTTCGAGCCCTCGAATGTGGTTCCCGGCATCGGCTTCTCGCCGGACAAGATGCTGCTGGGCCGCGTCTTTGCCTACGCCGACGCGCACCGCTACCGGATCGGCACCAACTACGCGCAGCTGCCCCCGAACCTGCCGCGGGCCGCGGAGGTGAACTCTTACTCCAAGGAGGGCGCCATGCGGTACTTCTACAACGACGCGAGCGTGCCGGTGTACGCGCCCAACTCCTTCGGCGGCCCGCACGCCGATCCGGCGCTGGCGCCCGACGGCGGACTCTGGGAGTTCGACCCGACAATGGTGCGGGCCGGCTACGTCGAACATGCCGAGGACGGCGACTTCACCCAGGCGGGCACGCTGGTCCGCGAGGTGCTCAACGATGATCAGCGCGACCGGCTGGTGAGCAATATCGTCGGGCACGTGCTCGGCGGTGTGCAGGAGCCGGTGCTGAGCCGCGTCTTCGAGTACTGGACCAACGTGGATCCCGACCTGGGCAAGCGCGTCGAGGAAGGTGTCCGCGCCGGGCGCGACGGTGCGCCGACGCCGCCGCCTTCGCAGGGCTGAGCGACGCTAGATAAATAACCAGCAGGTGCGCACCCGTTCGGGTGCGCACCTGCTGTCCGTTTTGCCCGCGAATCGTTCGCCTACCGGTCGTCGTCAACCGCGAACAAGCGGTAGCCCAACGTAATCGGGTGAATGCGGGACCGACGCCGAGATCCGGCGTGGCTGCATAGATATGACTACAGCAGGCCCCACCAATAAAGCAGGCAGGCCAGCACCCAGACCACTGCGGTTTCCATCGTCGCTCCCAATCTCCTCGGCCACTCACCTCTATCATCCGCCTGCGGGGGCCGGGTGCTACAGGCTCGGCGCATCCGCCGCCCAGATGGCCGCATCACCAGCGTCTTTCCGCCTGCAAGGTGTTCTTAAGTGCGTGCTAAGCCCGCCCGTGCATTGTTTGTGTCAACACCGCCACTCGGGGGTGGGAAACCCGGATGGGGAGCCGGGTGGGGGAGCCGGGTGGCGGTGTTGGATCCACCGCCGGGGGTGGGGAACGGGGTCCGACCTGTCTTCGAGGGGTTGACAGGTCGGGCCTCGGGGAGAGTGCTTGCCGGGCCGGTCTTCGAGGGGTGACCGGCCTGGCGGGCCACTCGGGTACCGGACACGTTTTCGCAGGCTCTTCCGGGAGCTGACCGGCAACGATCACCGTGTTGCCACTGCCGAAGGTAACCGCGGGTGCGCGGCACGGTCCCGACTCGGGAGGGCAGCCGGACCGGTTTCGGAGGGTGATCGGCCCGGCGCCACCGAACTAGAACTCGTTCTAGACATAATCGTCTATCTGTCTTACCGTCACTACATGGTGATCGATGCGTATCGGCCCGCTCCCGTCTTCGAGCTCCGCTCCGGCGCCACTTGGACGTCGCCGTGGGAGATGTACGCCGCACTGCGCGAACATGATCCGGTGCATCACGTGGTGCCACCGACGCGTCCCGACCACGACTACTGGGTGCTCACCCGGCACGAGGACGTGTACGCGGCGGCCAGGGACAGCGAGACCTTCTCCTCGCGCGACGGGCTGACCGTGGAGTACGGCGAGCTGGAACAGATCGGGCTGACCGACAATCCGCCGCTGGTGATGCAGGATCCGCCGGAGCACACCGACTTTCGCAAGCTCGTCGCCCGCGGATTCACGCCGCGTCAAGTCAGCGAGGTGGAACCGGTGGTGCGCGCCTTCGTCCGCGAACGCCTCGACCGGATCGCCGCGGACGGCGGCGGTGACATCGTCAAGCAGCTGTTCAAGCCGCTGCCGAGCATGGTGGTGGCCTACTACCTCGGGGTGCCCGCCGAGGATCGGGATCGGTTCGACGGATGGACCGACGCGGTGGTCGCGGGCAGTACCGATCGGGCGAGCACCGAAGCCATGCCCGCATCGATGGCGATGATGGGCTACTTCACCGAACTCATCAAGCGGCGGCGCACCGACCCGGGGACGGACACGGTGTCGCTGCTCGTACAGGCGGGCATGGCGGCGGACGACGCGGATGTGCGTGGCCTGGTGCAGATTCTGGCCTACGCCTGGACGATGGTCGCCGGCGGCAACGACACCACGACGGGGCTGCTCGGTGGTGCGGTGCAACTGCTGCAACAACATCCGGAGCAGCGCGCCGCGTTGGTCGCGGACAAGGACCGGATCCGCACGGCCGTAGAGGAATTCGCGAGGTTGACAGCGCCGGTGCAGTGTTTGGCGCGTACGACGACGCGCGCGGTCGAGTTGAGCGGCAAGGCGATTCCCGCGGGGCGCAAGGTCCTACTCGTATTCGGCTCCGCCAATCGTGACGAGCGCGCCTTCGGTGCCGATGCGGCAGCGCTGGACATCGACCGGAATCCGCAGCGGATACTCACTTTCGGGCACGGACCGCACCATTGCCTCGGTGCGGCCGCGGCCCGGATGCAGGCCCGGGTGGCCCTGGAAGAGCTGCTCGATCGCTTCCCGAACTTCGCGGTGGATATCGACGCCGTCGAATACGCACCGGGGCCATACGTGCGCAGGCCGACCACGGTTCCGTTCCGGTGTGCCGGATGACCGGCGACTGGCTGGCGGACGGGCGCGCCGAGCTGGCGAGCGAGCGCATCCTGGACGCGGTCCGCGCGCTGTTCATCGACAAGGGGGTCAGCGGCGTCGGCATGGCCGAAGTCGCCGAGGCCGCAGGCTGTTCCAGGGCGACGCTCTACCGCTACTTCGACAACCGGCAAGCGCTGTACGTCGCCTTCGCCGGACGCGAGGCCCGCCAGGTGGTCGAGCGGGTGTGGCGCGACCCGGCCGTTTCCGCCGCCACCGACCCGGGCGAGCGACTGCTCGACGGTCTCACCGCGCTGCTCGCCGAGGTGCGCAAAACCCCGCATCTGGCGGTATGGTTCGCGCCCGCCAATGCGGGAATCGTTGCGCAGCTGTCGAATTCGTCGGATGTGGTGGACACCCTCGCGACCGATTTCGTCAGTGGCTTCCGGCCGGACCTCCCCGCGCCGGCTGCCCGCCGACTCGGCCAATGGTTCGTGCGCGTGATGGTGTCGCTGCTTACCTTGCCCGGTGCGACCGAAGACGACGAGCGGGCACTGCTGCGCAACTTCGCGCTGCCGTTCCTGCTCGACCAGGGGACGACGATCGAGTAACGGCTGTGCGCAAACGACCGGAGCCCGGGATCGGCTGCGGTCGTCGCGTTTTCGAGCTACCGGTCGACGGTCTGAGTGGTGTAGTCGGGCAGTTCGTAGGACTCGTTCTTGGTAAGCATCTTCAGCATGAGCGGCCGCAGTACCTTCGTGGTCATCAGCTTGCTGAGGGTCAGGCCCGCGCGGATGCCGAAGCTGGTCTGGGGGGTCATGGCCTTCAGCCCGCCCGGCGGGAGTTGCTGCGCCTCGGCGATGAACGGGCGCAGCACTTCCTCGTAGCGGACCAGCGCCTGCGCGAGATCGTCTGCGTGCGCGGCGATTTCACCGGCGAGCACGTACGCCCCGATCAGTGCCATCGCGGTGCCGTTGCCGGTGAGTGGTGAACCGCAGTACCCGGCGTCGCCCAGCAGCACGACCCGGCTCTTCGACCAGCTCGGCATGTCGATCCTGGCCAGCTCGTCGAAGTAGAAGTCGGTCGCCTCGCCCATCGCGCCTGCGATCCTGGCCGATTCCCAACCGCCACCGGCCAGCCGCTGCCGGATCAGGTCCTGCTGGGCCGCGACATCGCGGCGCAGTGCCGGATCGGCGTCGGTACGGATGGTGATCAGGGCCTTGGCGGTCGCCGGGTCGGCGTCGGGGCGCAGTCCGATACTGGTCGCGCCGACCAGCGAGTGCATGGTGAACCAGTTGTGCTCCACGTCGTCCGGGGACGGCAGCGTGAAGAAGGACATGTAACCGCCGAGGTAGGTCGAGAACTGCTCTTCCGGGCCGAACACCATTCGGCGGGTGCCCGAGTGCAGGCCGTCGGCGCCGATGACGAGGTCGAAGCGCTGCTGCGCGCCGGAGGCGAAGGTGACCTGCACGCCGGTCGCGTCCTGCTCGATAGCGGTGATCCACTCGCTGTAGCGGTAGTCCACGCCGCCCGCCTCGGCCAGCGCGTCGAGCAGCACCTGGTTGAGATCGCCTCGGGTGATCTCGATTTCGGCGACGGCACCCTTGCCTTCGAACAGTTCGGTGGGCATGCGCACCAGGGTGCGGCCCGTGGCGTCCACGATTTTCAAGCCGCGCTCGTCGAGCTGATACGTGCGGATCCCGGGCATCAGCCCCATCCGCTCCGCGACCTCGCCGCTCGGGCCCCGCAGGTCGACCGCCTGCCCGCCCGGTCGCGGCGCCTCGGCGCGCTCCACCACGGTGGCCCGGATGCCCGCCCGAAGCAGTTGCAAGGCAACCGCATTGCCGCCGATGCCGCCGCCGGCGATGAGGACGCGGGGCTGGGTGGTGGTGGCGCTCATGATCTGTTCCCTTGCTCGACTCCGAATGTCTTGGACCTATGTCTACAGGGCTCTTGCACAAATGTCTAGTACATATGTGTAAGACTGATGTGCAGGCAAGGCCGAGGTACTGGGAGCACGGAAAATCGAGGCTGGTGTGCTACCTACGGGCGCTGTTCGAGGTAGGCCTTCCAGCCGCCGAAGGAGGTGATGTCGGTCGCGGTGGCCGCGGCCTCATAGGTGCAGGCGAAGCCGATAACCGAACGGCCGTCGGACAATTCGATACTGGTGAGCGCCATGGGGGCGGGAAGATTGGCGAGGAAATTGCCGAGCCCCGCCTCGGCGACGCGGAATAGCTCACCGGCGATGGGTGCACCGCGGCCGTCGCCATGGCGCACGAGACCCGGTTTCGGCGGTGTGGTGGCCAGGGCGGTCAGGCGGTAGGCGTCGGTGGTGCGAATGTCTCCGGTGAAGCGGGCCCCGATCTGCTCGAGCTGCCAGTGCAAGGGCTGGCCACGCAGATGTGCGCCGAAAACGGCCAGCTCGACACCGCGCTCGACCAGCAGCGGCGTGGACTCGGCACCGAGCAGGCGGGCGGCGAGATCGACGCCGACCTGATCGGCGAAGGCCGGCGTCACCAGCATGACGCCGAACGGTGCACCGTCGGTGGTGGGTTGGCCGGGGATCGCGATCGCCGCCAGGTCGAGCAGGTTGCCGAAGTTGGTGTAGGTACCCAGCCGCCTGTTGATACCTATCGGATCCGCTTGTACCGCAGCAATACTCGGGTGCTCGGTGGTGGTCGGCAGCAAGAGCGCGTCGAAGCCGTCGAGTAGTACGGCCGCCGCTGCCCGGGCTCGGGCGAGTGCGTCGAGATCGGCGGCGAAGTCGGGACCTGTTGTCTTACCGGCTGCTTCGATGATGGCGGCCACCGTGGGATCGGCGCCCGCGGGTGCTGTGGCCAGAAAAGCGCCGACGGAGGCATGCCGCTCGGCGACGATCGCGCCGTCGTAGAGCAGCAGCGCGGCGTCGAGCAGGCCGGAGATGTCGATCTCGTCGAGCTTCGCGCCGGATGCCGCTACGGCAGCGGCGGTCCGCGTGAAGGCGTCCCGGTACGGCCCGCTCAACGGGGCGAGGTCCGCGGCACGGGGGATCGCGATGCGCGGTGCCTGCGGTGCCGCCAACCGGACATCGGCGGGCCAGCCGCGGCTGCGCGGATCGCGCGGCTCCGGTCCGGACATGATCGCGGCGGCCGTCACGGCGTCGGCGAGGTCGGCGGCGAATACGGTGACCGCGTCGTAGTCCGCGCAGGCGGGCACGACACCGTGGGCCGGGATGATGCCCAACGTGGCTTTGAGGCCGATGATTCCGTGCAGCGCCGCCGGGATTCGACCGGAACCCGCTGTGTCGGTGCCGATTCCGATATCGGCGATGCCCAGTGCCACCGCCGCCGCCGAGCCGGAACTGGAACCGCCGGAAATCAGCGCCGAATCGTGCGCGTTGCGCACGGCGCCGTACGGACTGCGCGTGCCGACCAGGCCGGTGGCGAACTGGTCGAGGTTGGTCTTGCCGAGCACGATCGCGCCCGCCGCGACCAGTCGCTCGATCGCGGACGCGGTGACGTCCGGGGTGTAGGCGAATTCCGGGCAGGCCGCGGTGGTCGGCAGCCCGGCGACGTCGATGTTGTCCTTGACCGCAAGCAGCACGCCCGCCAGCGCGAGCGACGCACCGTCGGCGAGTTGCTGCTCGACCGCCGCGGCGTCGGCGGCGACCTCGTGCTCCGGCCGCAGGGTGATCCACACCTCGGGCCGATCCACCTCGGCGATCCGCCGATACGCGGCCCGGACTCGCTCGGTGGGTGATGCGCTGTTGCCTGGGCTGTCGGCAGACATTGGTCGACTCCGATCGCTGCTGATGGTTCGCAGTTCTACTGTGGCACTTGCGTGACCAGTGCTTGCGAATTCGGTTCTTCCGGTGGGCGTTATTCGGCGGCCATCGCGGCGATGGCGCGGGTGACCCGCTCGAGCACGACATCGAGGGATTCGCCGATGTGGGTGTGCAGCAGCTGGTAGGCGAGCGGAAGGTCCTCGGCCAGTACGGCATCCAGGATGCCGAGATGTTCGGCGATGGTGGTCTCGATGCGGTTGTTGACCATGAAGTCGTACATGCGGACGTGCCTGATCCGCGAGTTCACCGCGCGCAGCGCCCGCACCATTTCGGCATTGCCTGCCGCGGTGAGCAAGGTGACGTGGAACTCCTCGTCGCGCACCACGAATCCCGGTTCCTGCTCGGGCGGGTCGGCGCGCAACGCCAGCCAGGCGTCACGCTCGACCTCGAGTAGCGCGCGGTCGTGGGCCACCGCCGGGTTGGTCATCGCACGCTGGATTCCGCCGAGCTCCAACGTGATTCGCAGTTCGTAGAGGTCACGGATCAGCGGCACGCTCGGGCGCACCGGGCTGAAACCGTAGTCTTCGCGCTGCAGCAGTCCGTCGGAGCACAGCACCGTCAACGCTTCTCGGATCGGCGTGCGGGAAATCCCGAAGCGGGCCGACAGTTTCGGTTCGGTGAGTCGCTCGCCGAACTTGATGTCCCCGTTTATCAACTCGCGGCGCAGTGCGTCGTACACCACGTCGCGCAGCGGTCGGCCCGCGGCGTCTTCGAGTGTGGCCAACCGTGTCGACATGGGTGTATACGCTATGGACCTCGCGTTTCGGTGAGGTGACGACAGGTTAGCGAGGTGTAAGGGCCTGCTCACCGCCCGCCGGATCGTCTCGTCGCGGTGTCGCGTTCACCTCGGTGTGACGTGGTTTACAGGGTGTTCGTTTGCCCAGGTCAATGCCCGCCTGAGACCCTGGGTGGGTGTCTCAGCCTGAAAAGTCGGGTACGACCGAAAGCTCCGCGACACCCGCATACCGCCTGCTCTCCCTCGATCACCAGACGGCGCTCGAGCATGCCGAAGCACGGCTGCGCGAAGAGTTCGCCACCATGTTCGACCTCGCCGCCATCCACCACTACCTGCATTCGTCGTACGACGAATTCGCTTCGCGCGCAACGGTAACGCGGTACCTCCCGCTGCTCGCCGAACGCTTCGGCAGGCAGCGGCTGCAGGCACTGGCCAAGGTTCAGGGCAAGGTCGCCCGCCCGCGCCCCACCGTGCTGTTCCTCTGCACGCACAACGCGGGCCGCTCCCAGATGGCCCTCGGCTTCTTCGCTCACCTCGCCAAGGGCCGCGCCGTCGCCTGGTCCGGCGGCTCCGACCCCGGCCAGGCCCTCAACCCCGCCGCGGTGGCCGCCATGGCCGAAATCGGCGTCGACATCGCCAACGAATACCCCAAACCCTGGACCGACGAAATCATCCGCGCCGCCGACGTCATCGTCACCATGGGCTGCGGCGACACCTGCCCCCTCGTCCCGGGCCCCCGCTACGAAGAATGGTTCATCGACGACCCCGCCGGCCTCCCGCTCCACCAAATCCGCCCCATCCGCAACACCATCCGCACCCGAGTAGAACACCTGCTCACCGAACTCGGTGTCGCTGTTTAGTTGCCTCTTGCTCGCTGCGATGTCCTGATGTCACCGAACTTGGGCCAGAACACCGCATTTGTCTCTAGATTGCAGACATCGGGACATTCACTCGGCTGAACCATGCTGCATCTGTTTGCAATGGGGGGATCCAGCTCGAGAATGGAGGGGAGAAATGGACCGCAAGGTACGGGAGCGGCGTGAGGGGAGGGTGTTGAATCAGTGTTCTGCCGCGCCGGGAGGTGTACCGACGTGTCCTCGAACGGTTTTCAACACCGCGGTGACCTCGCCGAATATCCGATTACTACAGCGTGCGTAGATCGTGTTGTCGGTCAATACTCTTGGTAAATAGTCGGAACGGGGGGACACTTTAAGCAGTCAGTGTTCGTAGCGAGAACGGGGGGGCTGATGAGGATCCAGCCGCGACAGCAGCTTTTGGAAGTGTGGCGGTCGTTGCTTTCCGCTTGCTACGACAAAGGGGCGTGGCATTGGGGTGGGCGCGACGGGGCGAACTCGATCAGCGATACCGAGCAGTTGCTTTGTTTGTTGTATCCGGCCACCGAGATCCAGGCATTCGCACTGGATCAACCCGACGATATGTCCGACGACATTCGTTCGGTGCTTATTCCGCTGGGGGAGGAAACGCGGATCGGCGGGGCGCTGGTGGGGGTGCTCGAGGACTATTTCACCCGCTACACCGCGCCCGACGGGGAACCGATCTTCGCGGCGGGCAGCTATCTGCGCACGACCGACGAGCGCGAACCGAGCGCGGAGCAGTACGGCCTGGAAGTGGTCGACGCATACTCGATGTCGCTCACCCTGTGTATCGCGTCGCTGCGCTTCCTGCGGGTCTTCCAGCGGTTCGTGGACAAGGAGGTGCGGCGCGAGGCCAGGGAACTCTCGGCCCGCATCCGGGTACTGATGCCGCAGGTCAGCACTCGGCTGACCGCCGCGATGACGGGTTTGGTGCGCAGCTTCGTCGTGCACACCCCGAGCCCGAAATCCGCTCAGGGACAAGCGATCCTGGGCATGCTCAACCAGATCGGCGCACCCGAGGACGTGGTGATCGCCGGTATCGCCCGCCGTCTCGACCGGGTCCGCGTGCAGATGGCCAACGACGTCAAAATGGGGCAGACCCCGGACATCGATCTCGAGGACGATCTGCTGCTGTTCGAGTGCGGCTGGAGCTGGGGAATTGATCAGAAGGCGTCGCCGATCGACTTCGTGTCAGGCCGGATCGGCAGCCAGCCCGGCTATGCGTTTTCCCGTCCCGACCTGTACTTCACCATCGTCGCGCTGGACGGCATCGACGATCTGACCTGGCGTCGCACCCGGGAAATGGACCTGCTCAACGACGAACAACGCCTGCTCGCGGACGCGCTGGAGCTGCGCTGGGATCTGACCCAGCGCTACTGGTCCACCGCCGCGCGCTACGGCCCCGGCCGCTGGCCGCTCGAGGACATCCCGTGGCGCACTTCGGATGGCGAGGAATCCGACTACTACACCATGGCCGTCGCGACAATGGTGCTGAAGGACTTCGCCAATCGGCAGGCGACCGAGGAATTACCCGAGCTGGTGGCCGTTTTCGACCAGCTCGCCAGGCGCGGGCGCATCATCAGCAGGTTGACCGCCGGCGATCCGGCTGTGGCACTGCACTATCCCGGCGTGCAGATGGCGCTGCCGGGTAGCGAGGGCATCGGCGGCGGCCCGCCACTGGTGTGGGTGGTGCCGGATTTCGCGACGCTGTTGCTGAAACGGTCGCTGCAGGCGTGGAAGCTGTCCGGCGACGTGGCCATGCGCGACCGGTTGATGTCGCTGGCCGAACTCACCATGGATCACCTCGGCAGGCGCCAGATCCGCACCGGCCCGGCGACCGGTCTCTGGGATGACGCGGAGCGGGTGGCGGACAGCCAGCGGCCCGGTCTGGCGAGAACGGCGGCGGAGCCCGAGTTCGAGCCCGAAACGGAAGACGTTGCGGTGCAACCCTCGTGGTACCTGACCGAGCGTATCGTCGAATGCTTGGTCTCCGCCGACCGCTACTTCCGTGAGCCACCGCTGGCCATGCGGTCGATGATCACGCGCGCCGTCGAGATGCGCAGTGAGGCCGAACATCTGCTCAATCAGGAAATGCTGGAGGTCGGCGATCCGGACGTCTCGCAGGTCATGCTGTCGCGGATCGAACATCAGCTCGACGAGGCGCGGCGGCTGTCGAACGAGCAGCCGGCGACCGCGTTCACCCTGGCCGGGCAGGCGCTGCTGCAGTTGTACGAGTTGGCCTACGCGCGACGTGATGCGACGAGGGCCTGACCCATGCTGGTGTTCTCGACTTCGGACAAGGGTGGCACCGGTCGCTCGGTGACCAGCTGCAACCTCGCGTATCGCCTGTGTACGAGCGGTCGCAATGTCGCTTACGTAGACTTCGATTTCGGGTCACCGACCGCGGGCGCGCTGTTCGAAATCAGTGCGGTGGAACGCGGTACGCCCCTTCAGGACGGCGTGCATTCGTATCTGCTGGGCGAAACGGGCGTGGCAGCCAGGATCGATGTGCGCACAGCGTCGGACCGGCCCGCGTTGCGCCGCTTGGGTCCACGGGCGGGCAAGCTGATGCTGTTGCCGGGTGACGAGGGCGGTGCCGAATTCCTGACGGCCGGCGACGCGGTCGTCGCGCGGTGCGCGGAACTGCTGCTCGCGCTGGAGCAGGAGTTCAAGGTGGTGCTGGTCGATCTGAGCGCGGGCCGCTCGGTCGCGCTGGAGTTGGTGTTGAAGGCCACCGCGTTGCCGCAGCTGCGTTCGTTCACCGCCCGCTGGTTGATCTTTCACCGGTGGACCCGCCAGCACATTCTGGCGGCGAGCGGGCTGGTGCACGGCCCGCACGGTTTGACGCAGACGGGCAAGGAGTGCGGGCACGACCCGGTGGAGCTGCTGGAGTCGGTTCGCTACGTGCGCACCGCGGTACCCGCGCCGACCCTGCCCGGCTCGGTGGACCGCAGACCCGCCCAGACGGCCTGGTTGATGGAGCAGAATGCCGCGCTCAAGCGGCTGGCATCGGCGAACCAGCTCGGCGCCAGCGCGCTGCTCGGCGAGACGCCGATGGAGCCGGTATTGCAGTGGCGGGAACAGGTGATCATGGATATGGACGTGGACGCGAAGATCGCCAACCCTGCCACCACGGCGGCGTATGCCGACCTGGCCAGGCGCCTGCTGGACGCCGCGACCTGGGAGAGGTTCTGATCCGCCGTGAGGGACTCCGTGGGGTACAGCGAAGAAACCGAACGGGCGCGGATCGATCGGGTGCCGCTGTCGCATCTGTCGATCGAGGTCGGGCACTTCTATATGAACGAGATCGCCAACGACATGGATCAGGTGGTCCGCGAGTTCCGCCGGATCGTGCCGCTGGTCGAGGCCTTCATCGCCTCGGCCAGGGTGCAATTCGGCCCGCGGGCACGGGTGAGCACCTGCTATCTGATCGATGACTACTTCCAGCCCGACACCGATCCGCGCGAGATCCTCGGCAAGCTGCTCACCGCCGCGGACGAAACCGGTTTGCGCATCGACTATTTGGCGCGCGAGTCGGGCTGCTGGCAGGCGGATCCGTTCGTCGACGGGGTGCCGTTGGACGAGCCGATCCGGCTGGCCGAGATGGTCGCCGCGAGAATCGTTGCCGAGCCGGAGATTTCGTCGTCGACCGGCCGTCGGCCGCCGACCGCCGAATCCGGCTGGCTGTGCAACGGGCGGCGGTCGTCGCTGGACGAACCGGCGCAGGCCATGCGGGTGCAGCCGTACCGGCCGCCGGAGGAGTTCGGCAGGCGCGAGCACTCGATCTTCCTGGACGTGCAGTTGTGGAGCAAGCGACCGGAGGTGGTCAACGGGCGCAACGAGATTCACACCAAATGGTCGTGCGCGTTCCTTGCCTCGGTCTGGCATCTGCTGCGGCTCGGCATGCTGCGCTACGACGGCGCGGCGGTGGTGGCGCCGCAGCCGTGGCGGGCGGGCGACGGCTGGCCGAGTCGGTGGCGCGAGATCCCCGCTGTGGTGCAGCTGAATTCGGACGCCACCCCGTTCGCGGCCTACAAGGCGCTGTCGATGTTGCCGAAACGCTATCTGGCCATCGAACATTCGGTACGGCTCATCCTCGACCACATCGACCTGGACGGTGATGTGGTCGATCAGATCATCCGGTGCGGCGTCTACGACGAAGTGCCGGTGACGGTGTCGCGCAAGGTCACCGAACGCCTATCCCACCTATTGCTCGACGGATCCTGAGTGATGGGGCCGTCGACCACTCCGTTGATCGCCCTCGGCGAGGTGCGCACCTGCCTGGTCCCCGCGTCCGCCACCCTGCACCGTGCCGAAGCAGGCGAGCTGCTCGCCCTGGTCCCCGGCCGGCGGGTGCTGTGGCGGCAACGGCCCTGCACGCTGGCCGTTTCGCCGACCACACCGGTCGGGGTGGACTGCAAGCTGTTGCTGCCGGACGCCGAGCCGGTGCGGGTGGTCGGCACGGTCGCGGGTCGCGCGGTCGTGACGGGCGGGCGGGTGCTGCAGAGTTCGGTGCGCACCCAGGTGATCCGGGCGGCGGAGCGGCGGCGCCAGACCTGGTCGCACTACCTGAGCCGGGTCGGCGTGACCGAGGTGCTCGACCGGCTCGGCGACCGGGAGACGGCCTGCGACGCGCTGGCCGACGGCTACCTGGACGGCCGCCCCTCGACGGACACCCTCGATCTCGCCTCGATCAGCGAACGCCTGCTCGCCCGATTACGCGCCGACCCGAGGTTGGATCAGCAGGCGCCGCTGCAAGTAGCGACCACGCGGCTGCGCTGGACGGCGAAGGTGGGCGGCTCGGCGGGGCCGAAGGTGCGCCTGCGGCTGGACGACGACTCGGTGCGCTCGGCCTGGATCATCCTCCGGAGCGAGACGGATCTCGATGCGGCACAGCGGTTCTGCGAGGATCTGGCGGCGCACGACTGGTTGCTGACAATCGGTGACACCGCGATCGAGGAGGCCGATCGATTTCCCGCGTCCAGCCGGGAACAGATGGAGATCCTGGCCGCGGTGCTGGAGCATCTCGCGCACCTGTGGATGCCTGGCGCGCACACCCCGCCCGCCCTGCGCAGCCTGTGGAAGGATCTGCAATCCGATCCAGGATTCTCCCGCCAGTGGACCGCGCTGATCGGGCAGGTGCGGGATCGGCTGCGAGTGGCGCAGTGGAACAACCTTTCCCGTCGTATTCAGGTGAGCACCACCGAGTGGTGATCGTGCACAGGCACATTCACAAGAATACTTCCGGCAGAACTTCAACCGCGCGTCGAATTACGTTGCAGCGCAGTCTTATAGACGGAACCAGCGGCGAACCAATAGCGCGAAGAACACTGACAGCGACACCGTGCCCACCCAGGACTCGGTGGCCAGCAACGCCCGCCCGCCATCGGCCAATGTGCCGGTATCCTCGAGCCCCATGGGATTCAGATAACTGGTCATGCTCAGATACAGCGTGTCGCCGAACGACTCCGGACTCAGCAGGTCCAGCGCGACACTGAACACGGCCAGCTGGACCGCGATCCAGCCGAGCAGCCGGAAGGGCTTGTATCCGTAGCCGCACAGCAGGTCCGACAGCAGCGAACCGACGCGTGGCAAGCCGCGTGGCTTCGCCTGGCGCCGCGCCCGCGCCTGTAGCAGTCCGCATCGGTCCACCGCGTCCATGTCCTCGTTCAGGCGGTGCAGGGTGGCCGCCCGGCCGAAGGAAAGGACGGCGTGCGCGGGCAGGCCGAGCGGGCGCAGTTGGGCGCCGAGTCGCTCGTATACCTGCGCGAGCAGGGTGTTCTGGGTATGGCTGAGCCGCAGTGGCCCGCGGAACTCGACCTCGGCGGCGAGCAGCGCGGCGATCACGTCCACCACTGCGCGTCCGTCCTCGTCGGTCGCCGCGGTGACGTCCCGGGCATCGGCGTAGAGGTGTGCGAACACCAGGCTGTCGCCGCGCCGCCACGGGCTCGGCGGGTGGTATCTGCCGAGTACCGCTTCGACGTCGGCATTGAGCCCGTCGAGCAGCGCGTACTCGCCGGGAGCGCTGTCGCGGTAGGTCTCGTCGGCGTATTTGGCTGCCCGGCGCAGGATGCGCGTCGTGGTCGATTCGACGAATTCCGAACGCGGTTCCTGCTCGGTCATTCAGCTCCCCCGGGGGCTCGGGCACCCGCCTGGACGCGCCTGATCCAGATTACCGAGTTCGAGGGAGTTTCTGGAGCCCTTGATCAGGCGTTGGACAGCCTGTACTCCAACACGTCCCGTGGCTCGCCTGCACCGAAATAGCGCTCTTCATGGTGTCCGGTCCATTGAAAGCCGATGCGGCGGTAGAGGTTATATGCCGACTGGTTGGTCGGGCGCACGGTGATGAGCACGCTGCGCATCTTCTGCTTGCGGCACAGCTTGATCGCTTCGGTCAGCAGGGCCGACCCGTAGCCGCGTCCGCAGCTTTCCTGGGTAACCGCGAGGCTGAGCAGCCACGCGCGCCGATCCGGCAGCATGGCCACCAGTACGTGGCCGAGGACGGCACCGTCGACCTCGACGATCAGCCAGTTGGCGCCGTGCAGGTCGAAGAGTTGGCGCAGCGCGAAGTACGGGTAGGACTGATCGCCGAAGCGTTCGGTCTCGATCGCGGCGACGCCGTCCAGATCGGACAGCGCGGCAATCCGATACACGGGCGTCGGTGACGTCGTCGCGATTTTCGTCGTCGCGATGTCCAATGTGCTCCCTTGCGCGGTAACACGGGTCATAAACCACAGCGTAAGCGTTTGCTCGGCCGGTCGAGGTGAACCCGGCTCGCGCGATCCGCATCGAGGTAGTTTATGCCCCCCCGCGCCGCGCCGCCGCGCCATCCTGCGACACTGCTACCTCCCATCGTACGTGCACTCCAGTTGCCGCACATTTGCGAATAATTTGCCTCACCTGCGGGTCAGCTTCCGGAGGCCTTGGCGCCGACTCGAATGTGCTGTGCCGTCACCGCTGCGGCGTCCTCGCTTGCCAGTAAGGCCACCACATCGGTGATCTCGGTTGCCGCGGCGAGTCGATCGAGCACGCTCGACCCCGGTGCGTAACTCGGCTCGTGCTCGCTCTTGTCCTGGTCGTCGCTCTCAGCTCGGGCGTCCGCATGCGCGGCCGAAGTGACCGCGTTGACGGTGATGCGCCGCGCCGCGAAGTCGGTGGCGAGCAGGCGGGTGAACTCCGCGATGGCTCCGGTGGCGGCGTTGTCGACGGCGTTGCCCGGCGCGGTGGCCGCGGCGACGGTGATGATGCGGCCGTCGTCGGCGAGGTGCGTTGCGGCGAGCCGCATACCGTTGAGGAGGGCTTCGGCCGGAGCCGCGAAACCGAGCTCGAACTCTTCCGCCGAGAGCTCCCGCAGCGGTGTGGTGAGGGCCGTGGACCCGGTGTGCACCAGGAGGTCCCAGTGTCCGCAGTCCTCGAGCAGGACCTGGATGAGCTCGTCGTACTCGGCGCGATCGCCGAGGTCGGCCGCGAGGGCGAGCGCCGAACCGTCGGCTGCGGTGATCTCCTTCACCACGTCGGCGGCCGACTCCGGGGAGTGCGGATGCTGGATCACCACCTGCGCCCCTTGCCTGGCGAGGGTGCCGGCGATGGCCCTGCCGATCCCGGCGTCCGCACCGGTGATCAGGGCCGTCTTGCCGGCGAGCGGGCCGGTCGCGTTCATGACTTCGCCTTTCCGTTGTGCGGAAACCACCACCGCAGAGACACATTCGCCGCTGGGTGACCCGGCAGAGCCAGTATGCATTCCGGGACCGGCTGAATCGACCCCGGTTCGCTACCCCGTGCGACTCTCGACCGCTCGCCAGGCGGGGCGGCTGCCGTTGGTGATCCAGCGCAGCAGCCACTCCGCTGGTCCGTACCGATACCGGCGCAACCACGCTGCGCTGACCGCCAATTGGGCCGCGAACACCAGTAGCGCCACCGCGAGCGTGGCCAACGGGGACAGGCGGCCCGCCGCGCCGAGCCCGACGCCGGTGAACAGGAGCAGCCCGATCAGCGACTGGCCGAGGTAGTTGGTCAGCGCGATCCGTCCGGCGGGCGCGAGCGCGGTGCGCAGCCAGGCGGTGCGCGGGCTGTGCATCATGCGCAGCAGGGTCGCGACGTAGGCGGCGGCGAGTAGCGGCGCGGTGGCGACGCTGACCGCGACGGGCAGCGCGGTGCCGGTGCCGCCGCCGAGCGTGTAGAGCACGCTGCCTGCCAGGCCCACCGGGAAGCCGATCCACTGGATGCGCCGCAGGATCGGTTCGTCGCCGCACACCTGAGCCAGCAGTTTCCGGCGCCCGGCGATCAGGCCGAGCAGGAACATGGCGAGTGCGGTCGGTCCTTGCAGGGTGACCGCCTGCAGGACGAGCAGTGGCAGTCCGGCCAGGTGCCCGCCGATGATCTCGCCCCAGCCGCCGAGCAGTGCGTCGGTGGCCTGCCTGCCGTTGGCTTGCGCCTCGGCGGCCGAGGGCAGCATCGCCGAGGTGTCCAGGAGCAGGCCGCTCAGCAGCAGGCTCGCCAAGACGAAGACATACATCGCGGCGACCACCCGCAGCGCGGTGCGGTCGGTGGCCCCGCGCATCCAGAACAGGACGAGGCAGGCGAGCGCGTAGGTGGTGAGAACGTCACCGCCGTAGAGGAACACGATGTGCAGCGCGCCGAGCACGAACAGGCCTGCGATCCGGCGCAGCATGCGTGGTTCGAAGGCGGCGCCCGCCCGGGCAGCGGCGCTCATCTGCAGGGTGAAGCTGTAGCCGAACAGGAATGAGAACAGCAGATAGAACTTCATGTCGACGAAGATCGACGAGAGCGCGCGGACCAGGTCGTCGAGCGGCGCGGTGTAGGCGGGGTCGATCGCGAGGTTGCCGGGGTATCCGGAGGACATGAAGGTGATGTTGACGATGAAGATCCCCAGCAGCGCGAACCCGCGCAGGGCGTCTACGTCGTAGATGCGGGCGCGGGGTGCGACCAGCTGATCGGTCATGGTTTTCGGCTTCCGTCGATCGGGCGGTAAGTAAGTATGTGACAGATACTATATGATGAATACTAATTCGGATACTGCTCGACCACGCGCGGCTTCACCTCAGCTGAATGGCTTGCGTCTCAACAGGTCCGCGCCGAATGGCACCGCCCGGAAACCACTTTGCCCCCGGCCTTGGCAGGCCGGGGGCAAAGTGTTCGTCTCAACCACGAGTCGGGGTGACAGGATTTGAACCTGCGACCTCTTCGTCCCGAACGAAGCGCGCTACCAAGCTGCGCCACACCCCGTGAATCGAACCTGGACTACCTTACAACAAGGTCGGTGTAGACGTTAAACCCCCAGCTCAGAGGGGGTTATTGCGGAGCGATTCGGTGCCGGGTCGGTCAGTCGTGCGGGCGGATGCTGGTGAAGATGCGCTTGGCGGTCTCGGCGTCCAGCGCGCTGGGGACGCCGGTGTCGGCGGCGATCACCATGACGAAGCTGCCGTTCTCGGTGGGGAAGGCGGCGGTGTAGACGGAGTACGCGGTGGCGCAGCCGGGCTTGGCCTCGGTGACGGTGCCCTTGGTCTCCACGAACATGCCGTGCTGCGTCCCGTCCAGCGAATCGATCGGCACGGGCGGGGCCGGGTGGGCGTCGGCGGAGGCGGTGTAGGCGAGTTTGGCCGTTCGGGTGCCGAGTTCGGTTGCGGCGGCGCCGGAATCGGGGTCCTTCGAGCCGGTGAGGAACGACGCGGTGCGGGTCGAGCCCGGGCAGTAGCCCTTGCCGTCGCTGGCGTAGCCCTTGCCCGCCACCGCGTTCGGCGGCTCACCGAACCCGCCGATGGCGGTCTCCGGTGCGATCGTCCAGCCTGCGGGCACGTCGTAGGCCGCGCCGCGGTCGGGGGCGACGACCACCTGGTAGCCGGGGATCAGGGGAGGCTCGTTGCGGCCGTTGGCCGGCGTGGTCGGGGTGCTGGACTTCGAGGGGGTCGGGGAAGCCTCGGCGCTGGTGGTCAGCGCGCTGACCATGGACGGTGAATTGCGTTGCGAATCGGAGTTGTCCGAACCGCGCTTCGCGAGCGTCACCGCGGTCACCGCGCCCGCCGCGACCAGCAGCACCACCAGTCCGACCAGCAGTACCGCTTTCCCGCGCCCGCTGGGCGGCGGACCGCCCGCACCGTAGCCGGGTGGCTGTTGCCCCGGCGGTCCGCCGAACCCGCCCTGCGGCGCGTACGCCCCCGCTACCGGCTGTCCGTACTGCGGCGCGGCATAGGTGGGTGCCGAGGGCGCAGGCTGCCATTGGAGGGCCGGGTCGGGCTGGCCTAGTCGAGTGGCGTTGGGGTAGCCGAGCATGGTCGGTGCCGCCTCGCTCGGCGCCTGCTGACTCGGCTCGGGCGTGCCGAGGCTGGGCTGCCACAGGCCGACGGGTTCACCGAAGTCGCGGGACTGCGGCTGTCCCAACAGGGTTGGGTCGGCTTGCCCCGGTGCGGCGGTCGGCGGTTGCCACTGCGCTGGCTGGGCTTGTCCACCGGAAAGCGGCTGTGCCAACAAGGTTGGGTCGGCCTGCCCCGGCGTGGCGGTCGACGGCTGCCACTGCGCGGGTTGCGCTTGCCCGCCGGAAACCGGCTGTGCCAACAGGGTTGGGTCGGCTTGTCCCGGCGTGGCGGTCGACGGCTGCCACTGCGCTTGCCCGCCGGATACGGGCTGTGCCAATTGAGTTGGGTCGGCGCGACCGGATCTCGCTGCGGGGGCTTGCCATTGCGGCGTCGGCGGTGCCTGGCCGCTCCCGCCGGGCTGCCATTGCGCGTTGGGCGCTGAACTGCCGCTGGGCTGCCATTGGGCGTTGGCGTCGGGGGTCGAGCCGGTCGGCTGCCACTGGGCGTCGGCCGCGGGCGAGCCGCCGGCCTGCCACTGCTGTGCCGGTTGAGATTGCCCGCTGGGGCCTGGCTGCCATTGATAGTCGGGCGTTGGCGTCTGACCCGGCTGCCACTGCACGGTGGGATCAGGAGTGGACGACCCGCTCGAACCCGCCGCACCCTGCTGCCACTGCGCGCCCGGGTCGGCAGGCGGCCACTGCACCTGCTCGTGGAAGCCCGAATCCCGCTTCCACGGCCGCGCGGGCGCCTGCCGCTCGGCCTCGTCCTGCGCGCCTGCCTGGTCGAATTGGTCAGCGCCGGATGGCTGTTGCTGATTTGGGTGGGCCGCACCGGGTCGGCCCAGAACCGTCGGGTCGTCGCGCCGGTCGTCGAATCCACTCACAGTTGTCCCCTGCCTGACACACGTCTCGGCACGCGACCTTAGCGGGCGACGGCCTCCGATGTGGACACGCCCTGGCCGGTGTCGGCCGACGGCCGCTTCGGCGGCGCGGCGACCAGCGTCAACAGGGTGGCCTCGGGACGGCAGCAGAAACGGTACGGCGCCCACGGCGAGGTGCCGACGCCCGCGGAGACGTGCAGCTGGGTGTGCTCGCCCCACTTGGACGCGCCCTTGACCCGGGACCGGTCGATGCCGCAGTTGGTGACGAGCGCGCCGTAACCGGGCAGGCACAGCTGACCGCCGTGCGTGTGCCCGGCCATGACCAGGTCGTAGCCGTCCTCGGCGAAGCGGTCGAGCACGCGCGGCTCGGGGGAGTGGGTCAGGCCGATGCGCAAGTCGGCCAACGGGTTCGGGGCGCCCGCGATCGTGTCGTAGCGGTCGCGGTGCAGGTGCGGGTCGTCGACGCCCGCGGTGGCGATCCGGATGCCTGCGACCTCGAGGTCGCGGCGGATGTGCGTCAGATCCAGCCAGCCGCGCTCGGTGAAGGCCGCGCGCAGGTCTTTCCACGGCAGCGGGGCGCCGTAGACGCGCCGGTGGTCCTTCTTGAAGTACTTCATCGGGTTCTTCGGCACCGGCGCGAAGTAGTCGTTGCTCCCGAAAACGAAAAGCCCCGGGCGGGAAAGCAATCCGCCGAGGGCCTGGACTACCGCGGGTACCGACTTCTGATGCGAGAGGTTGTCGCCGGTGTTGATGACCAGGTCCGGTTCCAGCCGATCCAGTTCCCGCAGCCACTGCTGCTTGCGCTGCTGACCGGGGGTCATGTGCAGATCGCTGATGTGCAGCACCCGCAGCGACGACGACCCCGGCGCGAGGACCGGCATCGTGGCCTCCCGCAGAACGAAGGCGTTGCGTTCGACCAGCGAGGCATAGCCGATTCCGGCCACGGCCGCCCCGGCGGCTCCCAACGCGGTCGTGCGGACAGCAGAGGTCGAGATTACGGGCATTTGCCCAGCATAGGTGACCCCGTTGGGGAACGCCGAGTGTGTTTACGCACAAGTGCTTGCGCAGGCCCCGGAAAACAGCGTCGGGATTCGCCGCAGCAGCGCAAATGTGGTGGGCGGGTTGCGAAGGACCAGCTACCGTGAGCCTCATGTCGGAACTCAAAGCGCAACTGCGGACGGACATGACCGCCGCGATGAAAGCCAAGGACACGCTGCGCCTCGCCACGCTGCGGATGCTGCTCGCCGCCATCCAGACGGCCGAGACCGCAGGCACCGAGGCGCGCGAACTCTCCGATGCCGACGTGATCGCCGTGCTGCAGAAAGAGGCGAAGAAGCGCAGCGAGTCGGCCGAGATCTACACCCAGAACGGTCGCGGTGAGCTGGCCGCCAACGAGCACGCCGAGGCGCGGATCATCGACGAGTACCTGCCCACTCAGCTGAGCGAGGCGGAGGTCGCCGATGTCGCCGACACGGCGATCGCGCAGGTCGCCGAGGAGCTCGGCGAGCGGCCGGGCATGCGGCAGATGGGCCAGGTCATGAAGGTCGCCACCGCATTGGCGGAGGGCAAGGCCGACGGTTCCCGGCTGTCGGCGGCCGTGAAAGCCCGGCTGTAAGCACCTTTCGAGTCCCACGCAAAGGGGCCGCGAACCTTTGGTTCGCGGCCCCTTTTGTCAGCGCGGGATGGGGATGGGGATCGGGATGGGCGGCAACAGTGGTGGCGGAGGCAGCCCGGGGATCCCCGGTGGTCCTGGTGGCGGGCCCGGCGGCGGTGCCGCGCGCTGGGTGCCGTCACTGATGTAGAGGGTGATCACCGAACCGGGGATCGCCGAACCGTTCGGCGCGGTCCCCATCACCGTGCCCTTGGCCTGCGCGCCGGGACCGGTCACCGGCGTCACCTGGAAGCCCGCGCCGACCAGCGCCGCGGTCGCCTGACCCTGGGTCATCCCGACCACGTCGGGCACCTGCGCGTTGTTCGAGCCGCGGACGTACTTGTCGTCCAGCGGCGGCAGTGCGGGCGCCGGGAACCGGTCGAGGATCGGCTTGACGGAGTTGAACCAGGTCCGGGCGGGTTCGTTACCGCCGAACAGGTTTCCGTCGCCGCAGTTGCGCAGCGGGAACGAGCAGATCTCGCCGGGCGTCGGGCTGTCGCCGTAGACGTAGGTGGCCGAGGCCAGCGCGTTGGTGAAGCCGACGAAGGCCGACGAGCGGTGGCTCTCGGTGGTTCCGGTCTTGCCCGACATCGGCGCGTTCCAGCCGACGGACTTGGCGGCGCCCGCCGCGGTGCCGCTGATGTCGTCCTTGCTCATCGCGTTGGCCAGGGTGTTGGCCAGGCCGGGCTCGACGACCTGCTCGCAGGCCTGCTGAGTGAGCGGCACCTGCTTGCCCTGGCGGTCGACGACCTCCTTGATCGGGTTCGGCGGGCACCACTTGCCGCCGGAGGCGATCGTCGCGGCGACGTTCGACAGTTCCAGCGGGTTGATCGCGACCGGGCCGAGGGTGAACGAACCGAGGTTCTGTTCCTTGATCATGTCGGCGAGGCTCTGGTTGCCGTGGCCCGAGCTGCCCGGCTCGGTGTAGGAGCGCATGCCCAGCCGGACCGCCATGTCGACGGTCGGCGTGACGCCGACGGCCTGAATGAGCTTGACGAACGCGGTGTTCGGCGAGGTCGCCAGCGCCTCGGTCACCGACATCGGTGACTTGTACTTGCCCGCGTTCTCGACGCAGTAGGTGGCGGGCGGGCAGCCGCGGGCGCCACCGTTACCCATGCCCCTGGCCTCGAACCGGTTCGGCACGTCGAGCTGGGCGTTGATGCCCAGGCCCTTCTCCATGGCCGCGGCGGTGGTGAACAGCTTGAAGATCGAGCCCGCGCCGTCGCCGACCATCGAGTACGGCTGTGGCTGCACGGTCTCGTTGGCGTCGCGGTTCAGGCCGTAGGTGCGGCTGCTCGCCATCGCGATCAGCGGGTGCGAGTCCTGGCCGGGCGCTACGACCGACATCACCTGCGCGATGTTGTCGAGGTTCGGGTTGGCCGCGTCGGTCACCGACCGCTTCACCGAATCCTGCACGACCGGGTCGAGCGTCGTCTTGATCAGGTAGCCACCCTTGTCGATCTGCTCCCTGCTGATGCCCGCGTTGGCCAGGTACTGGATGGCGTAGTCGCAGAAGAAGCCGCGGTCGTGGGCGGCGATGCAGCCACGCGGCAGGCCCTTCGGCTCCGGCAGCACGCCGAGCGGCATGGTCTTGGCTTCGCGGAATTCGTCGGCGCGGCTGGGGATGTTCTGGATCATCGTGTCCAGCACCGTGTTGCGGCGAGCCAGCACGCCCTCGGAATTGGTGTACGGGTTCAGCTTGGACGAGCTCTGCACCATGCCCGCGAGCATCGCCGACTGCGGCACGTTCAGCTCGGAGGCGTCGACGCCGAAGTAGGTCTGCGCCGCGTCCTGGATGCCGTAGGAGGAGTTACCGAACGGGACCAGGTTCAGGTACCTGGTGAGGATCTCGTCCTTGGTCAGCTCGCGGTCCAGGGTGAGCGCCATCCGGATCTCGCGGATCTTGCGCGCAGGTGTGGTCTCGATGGCGGCCCGGCGCTCGGCGTCGGTCTTGGCCACGACGAGCAGCTGGAAGTTCTTCACGTACTGCTGGTCGAGGGTGGACGCGCCCTGCTGGACCTCACCGCTAGAGGTGTTGGTCAGGAACGCGCGCAACGTGCCCTGCCAGTCGACACCCTCGTGCTCGGCGAAGCGCCGGTCCTCGATGGAGACGATCGCCAGCTTCATGTTGTTGGAGATCTTGTCGCTGGGGACTTCGAAGCGGCGTTGCTCGTACAGCCAGGCGATCGGTGTTCCACTCGCGTCGACCATGGTCGAGACGGCGGGGACCGTGCCCTCGACCAGTTCCGAGGACACGTTGTCGACGGCGTCGGCGGCTCGGTTCGAGACGAACCCGAAGCCACCGGCGAGCGGGAACAGCAACCCGGCGACGAGCACGGCGGCCAGCGCGCAGCTGCCGGCCAGCCTCGCTAGCGTTTGTGTGATCGGCACGATCCCCAGCCTACGGGGTGGGGTCCGAGGGTTCTTCCGTGCGTTTACCGGAAGCCGATTCGTGTGGGCGATTGGGCGTGTCGCGGCCGCGAGTCTGGCGTGTCGCGGGACGGCGCGCCGCGAATGTGCCGGACCCGCCGCCGCTCCCGGCATTTTGCAGGGACGGACGTACCAAAAATTCCGAGGGCGGTCTTGCGCTAGGCCCATACCTTTACCTAGATTGAGAACCCAGTGTGATAGAGCTAACACTCAAAGTGGAATGTGGTGCAGTTCGCAGCGGGGTTTGGGTTGCTGCGACGCTGACACGCGATTCTGGAGCGCCGTTGACCCGGTGTTCGGACTGCAAAGGGGCACACCAAATGCACATGACAACCCCCATCGCTCGATTGGACGTGGAGCAGGCCGAAGCAAGGATCGCCTGGGTAGCCCAGGCCCGATGCAAGGAAGTGGATCCCGATCAGTTGTTCGTCCGCGGCGCTGCGCAGCGCAAAGCCGCGACGATCTGCAGGCACTGCCCGGTGCTGATGCAGTGTGGTGCCGACGCCCTCGACAATCGAGTGGAGTTCGGTGTGTGGGGCGGTATGACCGAGCGGCAGCGTCGCGCGCTCCTCAAGCAGCATCCCGAGGTCACCTCGTGGGCCGATTTCTTCCAGGCCCAACGCCAACATCAGGTGGCCATGTAGCCCCGACCGACATTCGGAACTGAGCCTGCGAAAGCGGGCTCAGTTCCGTTTGGGGGCAAATACTTCCGTTTGGACCAATAGCCGATGCGTCTATGTATCAAGCAGATGCTCGGTGGCCGGTGAGCTGATCACCGACCGCACGCAGTGCCGCCAGATCCGACACTTCGAACGGCAGGGCGGTCACCGCGACGATCGGTACCCGGGGGTGCGCGCCGGTAAACCGGTGCAGCAGATGCTGTTCGCGCTTGTCGGTGGCGACCCGGCGCGCGTGGATCCGCAACACCGACGCGGTGAGCGGATCGGCGTCGCCGAGCTGCTCGGCCGCCGTCAGCGCGTGGTCCGCGGACAGCGAGCTGAGCGCCGGATGCGTGCGGTTGAGCACCAGCCCGGCCAGCGGCATCCGCTCGGTGGAGAGCCGGTCGACGAAGAACGACGCCTCGCGCAGCGCGTCCGGCTCGGCGGCGGCGACCACCAGGAAGTGCGTGCCCGGCTTGGACAGCATCGCGTAGGTGCGGTCCGCCCGATCCTGGAAGCCGCCGAACAGCGAGTCCAGCGACTGCAGGAAGTTCGACGCGTCCTTGAGCATCTGGCCGCCGACGATGGTGGACACCCCGCGCACCGCCAGGCTCATCGCGCCGGTGACCAGCCGGGTGACGCCGCGGCCCGGCGCCATGATCACCCGGATCATCCTGCCGTTCAAGAAGTTTCCGAGCCGCTTCGGCGCGTCGAGGAAGTCCAGTGCGTTGCGCGACGGGGGAGTGTCGACCACGATCAGGTCCCACTCCTTGCGCCCGGCCAGCTGGCCGAGCTTCTCCATCGCCATGTACTCCTGCGTGCCGCCGAACGAGGAGGCGACGGTTTGGTAGAAGGGGTTGGCGAAGATCTGCTCGGCCTTGTCCGGGCTGGTGTGCTCGAGCACCATGTCGTCGAAGGTGCGCCGCATGTTCAGCATCATCGCGTGCAGCTCGCCCTTGGCCGCCGGGCCGAGCGGCACCCGCTGCGGGGTGTTGCCGAGGTCGGCGACGCCGAGTGACTGGGCCAGTCGACGGGCCGGATCGATGGTGAGAACCACCACTTTGCGACCCTGCTCGGCCGCGCGCAGTGCGATCGCGGCCGCGGTGGTCGTCTTACCGACGCCGCCGGAGCCACAGCAGACGATCACCCGCGCCGTGCGGTCGTCGATGATGTCCGAAACATCCAGTGGCGCGGCCACAGTCGGCGTCGTCATGGCTATCGCACCCCTTGTTTGCTCAGGTGTTCGGCTAGTTCGTACAGCCCACCCAAGTCCATGCCGTCCGGCAGGGCGGGTAGGTACATGCGGGACACATCGACTTGGGCGAGGTCGGCTGCGCTGTCGTCCTGCGCCTGCAAAGTGGCTGCGTGCTCGACGGTTTCGGTGATCAAGCCCTGGAAGTCGTTGTCGGCCAGGGTGATCCCCGCCGAGGCGAGTCCGGCTCGGACGGCGTCGGTGTCGACATGCCCCTGTGCGGCCTTGGCGCGGAACTCGGTGGGCAGCTGGCCCTCGGCGGCGCGATTCACGATCACCGTGCCGATGCGCAGATCCGCCGCCTTCAATTCCGCGACCGCGTCGGCCGTCTCCTGCACCGGCAGCGCCTCCAGCAGGGTGACCAAGTGGATCATCGTCTGATCGGAGTGCAGCAGCTTGGAAACCCCCTCGGCCTGTGAGGCGATCGGCCCGCCCTTGGCCACCTCGAGCATGGCCTGAGTGACGTCGAGGAAGCTGGCGATCCGGCCGGTCGGCGGGGCGTCCACCACGATCTCGTCGTAGACCCGCTTGCCCGCCTTGTCCACCCGGACCGCGGTCTCCTTGATCTTGCCGGTCAGGATGACGTCCCGCAGACCGGGCGCGATGGTGGTGACGAATTCGATGGCGCCCATCCGGCGCATCGCCCGGCCCGCGAAGCCCAGGTTGTAGAACATGTCCAGGTACTCGAGGAACGCATGCTCGATGTCGAGCGCGAGCGCCACCACCTCGCCACCACCGTCGGCGGTGGCGATCCTGGTCTCGGTCGGCGGCAGCGGCGGCAGATCGAACAGCTGCGCAATCGACTGTCTGCTCTCCACCTCCACCAACAACACCCGGCGTCCACCCGCGGCCAACGCCAAGGCGAGCGCCGCGGCCACCGTGGACTTGCCCGTGCCGCCCTTCCCGGAGACATAGTGCAGACGCGCCTTCTCGGCACGCTTCGGCCACCCTGTTTCCAGTCCCGGCTCCGCCGAAACAGGCACTGCTGTTGGTACTCCCACGCTCGCGAGCCTATAACTCGTTCTGAGATCGCGCCCGAGGGATCCGCCTAGTGCCTGGTCCAGGGCGTGTACCTGTACCAGACAGCGGATGATTGCGCGGTAAGCAACGCCGTGCCGCAGGCGCGGCAAATTAGACACAGCTACGCTCACTCGCATGAGTGAAGCGAGCTTGTGGGAGTACGCGACCGTGCCGTTGTTGACGCACGCGACCAAGCAGATTCTCGATCAGTGGGGCGCCGACGGCTGGGAGCTGGTGACCGTGCTGCCCGGGCCGACCGGCGAGCAGCACGTCGCCTATCTCAAGCGCCCGAAGTAAAGGAGAAGGGGATGACCGCAGTGACCGAATGGGAGACCAACCTCACCCGCCTCGGCCTGACCCTGCCTCCGGTGGCCGCGCCCGTGGCCGCCTACATTCCGGCGATCCGGACCGGTTCGCTGGTCTACACCTCCGGCCAGCTGCCGTTCGTGGACGGCGAGCTGTCGGCGGTCGGCAAGGTCGGCGCCGAGGTGACCACCGAGCAGGCGAAGGAAGCCGCCCGACTGTGCGCGCTCAACGCGCTGGCGGCGGTGCACAGCCTGGTCGGCCTGGACGCGGTGGTGCGCATCGTGAAGGTGGTCGGATTCGTCGCCTCTGCACCGGGTTACAACGACCAGCCGGTCGTGATCAACGGCGCGTCGGAGTTCCTGGCCGAGGTCTTCGGTGACGCGGGCGTGCACGCGCGTTCTGCGGTCGGCGTGTCCGAGCTGCCGAAGAACACCCCGGTCGAGGTAGAACTCATCGCCGAGGTGCGGTAACAACTGAAAAGTCCCGGACTGGGATTCGATCGACTGGGGTACATCGATGACGCTGACTCATCCCGCGTACGGACAACTACGGCAGGTCACCCCGACGGCAGCGGTGCTGCTGGCGGACAACCCCGGCCAGATGACGCTGGACGGCACCAACACCTGGATCCTGCGGGCGCCGGGGCGGTCGGACTGTGTGGTGGTCGATCCCGGTCCGAAGGACAAGGCGCACAGCGCCGAGATCGCCGAGGTCACCGGGGGCGATATCGCACTCACGCTGATCACGCACCGGCACCACGATCACACCGGCGGCATCGATCACCTGGTGAAACTGACCGGAACCCCCGTGCGCGCCAAGGACACCGGCTTCTTGCGCGGTTCGGACGCACCGCTGGTCGACGGTGAGGTGATCGAGGCCGCGGGCCTGCGCCTCACCGTGGTGGCGACACCGGGCCACACCGGGGATTCGACGAGTTTCCTGCTCGACGACGCGGTGCTGACCGGTGACACGATTCTGGGCAGCGGTACCACCGTGCTCGATTCGAGCGACGGCACCCTCGCCGACTACCTGGCGTCGCTCGACCGGCTGGTCGAGGTCGGTGCGGGGAAGGCACTGCTGCCCGCGCACGGACCGGACCATCCCGATCTGGCGCCGGTCGCCCGGTACTACATCACGCACCGGCAGGAACGCCTCGATCAGGTACGCGAGGCGTTGCGGGTGCTCGGCCCGAAGGCGAGCGCGATGGACGTGGTCCGTCGCGTCTACGCCGACGTCGACAAGCGACTCTGGCTGGCCGCCCGCAGTTCGGTGCAGGCGCAGCTGGAGTACCTACGCACCGAAGGCTGAGCGGCACCTACCAGCCGAAGGCTGAGCGCACGACAACACGCTGGGCTCCAGGAGCTCTGAACCCAGCGTGTTGTCCGGTCGTCTCGCGCTCGCGTCAGCGCGCGCGGCGCGCCAGTCGCTCCGAGTCGGAGATGAGCACGCTCTTGCCCTCCAGCCGCAACCAACCGCGGTGCGCGAAGTCGGCGAGCGCCTTGTTCACGGTTTCGCGGGAGGCGCCGACCAGCTGGGCGATCTCCTCCTGGGTCAGGTCGTGGGTGACCCGCAGCGCGCCGGCCTCCTGGGTGCCGAACCGCTGCGCGAGTTGCAGCAGCGCCTTGGCGACCCGGCCGGGCACGTCGGTGAAGATCAGGTCGGCCAGGTTGTTGTTGGTGCGACGCAGGCGACGCGCGAGCACGCGGAGCAACTGCTCGGCGATCTCGGGCCGCTGGTCGATCCAGGACTTCAGCGCGTCGCGATCCATGGTGACGGCGCGGACCTCGGTCACCGTGGTGGCGGTGGAGGTACGCGGGCCCGGATCGAAGATCGACAGCTCGCCGAACATGTCCGACGGGCCCATGATGGTCAGCAGGTTCTCCCGGCCATCCGGCGATCTGCGGCCGATCTTCACCTTGCCCGAGGTAATGATGTAGAGCCGGTCTCCCGGCTCACCCTCGTTGAAGATGACGTGGCCGCGCGGAAAATCCACCGGCTGCAATTGCTTGGCGAGGGCGGCCACCGCAGTGGGCTCGACGCCCTGGAAGATGCCTGCTCTGGCGAGGGCCTCGTCCACTTATGTGCTCCTTATGGGAAATGGCTCCGTACTGGACCGAAAGCGACTCGGCCAACAGCGCAGTCTACGCGGCATGATGACAGCGTAGTGACAGACACCACGTAACGAGTGGATTGCGTGGCGCAGCGAAGAACCGTACCAGTGTTTGTCGGCGGTGTTCGCAGGTCCCTACCTGGTTTGTGCGAGCTGCCGCCGCCGGGCCCGTCGCGGCCCCGGCGGATGGTGCGCGGTTCCCGCCTCGGGCGAGCGCTAACTCGCCCGGGCCACATCCAGCTCTTCGCCGCGGGTACGGCGCTTGCGCATCCGTGCCACGGCCGCCGGCAGGCCGAGCCTCGTCAGCTCTTTCACTTCTGCGTTGCTTGCTTTGTCCAGGTACTGCTGAACCTCTTCGTCGGGTTCGAGAAGTTTGCGGAGCCGGTTCTCGACCCGCTCCATACCCAGTGCGAACAGCATCAACAGCACTGGGAAGAGCACCACAGCGAGTCCTTGCATACGGAGGAGTAAACACGGTCTAGGTCTCAGATGGAACACGGCAACCGAACTGGACGGGCAACGTTGGCCGACGGTTCCGTATGGTGGACAGGTGCGTGTCACCCCCTCTGCAGCCGCCGGAAACGGGCGTGCGTCCGCCCCCGAGGCGACCGATGCGCAACCCGCCGCGGTCGCCGCTCCGAAACGGAAATCCCGCGCGCGACAGGCGGAAACCCAACTCGGACTTGTCCGCCGGGCGCGCCGGATGAATCGCACACTGGCCGCCGCTTTCCCGGATGCGCATTGTGAGCTGGACTTCACCACACCGCTCGAATTAGCGGTCGCGACAATACTTTCCGCGCAGTCCACGGATGTGCGGGTGAATCTCACCACGCCGGCGCTGTTCGCCAAGTACCCCGACGCGCGTGCCTATGCCGAGGCCAACCGGGCCGAGCTGGAGGAATACATCCGTTCGACGGGTTTCTTTCGCAACAAGGCCAACTCGCTGATCGGCCTCGGTCAGGCGCTGCTGGAGCGACATGATGGTGAATTGCCTCACACCATGGCCGAACTCGTGCAATTGCCCGGGATCGGCCGCAAGACCGCCAACGTGATTCTCGGCAACGCGTTCGGTGTGCCGGGCATCACCGTCGACACCCATTTCGGCCGGCTGGTCCGGCGCTGGCAGTGGACCGATGAGGAAGACCCGGTGAAGGTCGAGCACATCATCGGCGAGCTCATCGAGCGCAAAGACTGGACGATGCTGTCGCACCGGGTGATCTTCCACGGCCGCCGGGTGTGCCATGCCCGCAAACCGGCCTGCGGTGTGTGCGTGCTCGCCAAGGACTGCCCCTCGTTCGGGACCGGCCCCACCGACCCGGACACCGCCGCCGAGCTGGTCAAGGGTCCGGAGAAGGAGCATCTGCTCGCGCTGGTGGGCCGGTGAGACAACTCCCGGCCGCCTGGCGATGGGCGCTGGCCGGATTGATCGCGGTGATCGCGCTGGCGGTTGCGCTGTGGCCGCGGGACCGTGCGGCCGATACCGCTGCGGACAACGGCCAACAGGCCCGCGCCGGTGCCGGGGTGTCCGAGCAGCAACGTCTCGCGGCGAACCTCGCGGCCTGCCCGCGACCCGCAGCGGGCGCCACCGGTTCCGGCCCGCTGGCCGGCCTCACCGTCGGCTGCCTGGCCGACGGCGGAACCGTCGACCTGGCCGCCGCGCTCGCGGGTAAGCCTGCGCTGCTGAATCTCTGGGCATACTGGTGCGGACCGTGTGCGCAAGAATTGCCGTATTTGCAGCAGTTCGCCCAACGTGCCGGAAACGCGATTACCGTGCTGACCGTGCACAGCGACCCTGATGAGGCCAAGGCGATTTCACGATTGACCGGATTGAACGTGAAACTCCCTGGTGTCCTCGATGCCGACGCGCGGGTGCGCACGGCGGTCGGCGCTCCCGCGGTGCTGCCCATTTCGGTGCTGTTGCGTGCGGACGGTTCGGTCGCGCAGGTCGTGGTGCGCGCGTTCAGCGGGGTGGACGACATCAGCGACACCGTCGCGCGGGAACTGGGAGTCGCCGCATGACCATCCCGGTCCCCGAAGACATTCCGAAGTGGCTGAGCAAAGCCACCGAGCCCGCGGCGGATACCTCGGACACGCTCACCCTCGCGCGCACGCTGCGCCGCGCCATGTCGCTCACCGCGACCCCGCGGCAGGCGGCGGTCCTGGTGCTGTTCGGCGGCTCGCCCGAGGCCGATCCGGCCGCGCCGGGTGGTCTGCCCGCCGACGCGGAAGTGTTGCTCACCCAGCGCGCCGCGACCATGCGCCAGCATCGCGGCCAGGTCGCGTTCCCCGGCGGCGCGGTGGATCCCGGTGACACCGGTCCGATCGACACCGCACTGCGCGAGGCCTGCGAAGAGACCGGACTCGAACGTTCCGGCGTGGAACCCCTTGCGGTGCTGCCGAAGTTGTTCGTGCCGCCGTCTCGTTTCGATGTGACACCGGTGGTGGCCTACTGGCGCACCCCCAGCGAGGTCGGCGTGGTCGACGAGAGCGAGACCGAACGGGTGGTGCGAGTGCCGTTGTCCGCGTTGCTCGACCCGGCGAACCGCTTCCTGGTGCGCGGCAGCCTCGGCTATCAGAGCCCCGCCTTCCAGGTGGACGGCATGCTGGTCTGGGGTCTCACCGGCGGCATCCTGGCGGGCATCTTCAAAGCCGCGGGCTGGGAATGCGAGTGGGACCACAAGGATGTTCGTGATCTAGAGACCGCCCTCGCCGACGTGGGCATGACGTTATGACCTCCTCGGCCTGGCTCGATATCGCGGTGGTGCTGCTCGCGCTGCTGGCCGCCTCCTCGGGGTGGCGGCAAGGCGCGGTCGCGTCCGCTCTCGCCTTCCTCGGCGTGGTGCTCGGCGCGGTCGCAGGCATTCTCATCGCGCCGCACATCCTGATCCACGTCGACGAGGGCCGCACCCGGGTGCTCACCGGCGTGCTGCTGATCGTGGTGCTGGTGATCATCGGTGAGGTCGCGGGCATGGTGCTCGGGCGCGCCGCGCGCAGCGGCATGCGGCATCCGTTCACCCGCAGCGTCGACAGCGTGGTCGGTGCCGTGCTGCAGGCGGTGGCCGTGCTGGTTACCGCGTGGCTGCTCGCGCTGCCGCTGGCCACCTCGTCGCAGCCGTCGATCGCCACCGCGATCAACGGTTCGCGGGTGCTCACCGACGTCAACGAGGTCGCGCCGAACTGGCTGCGCCGCCTGCCCAACGAATTCTCCAAGCTGCTCAACACCTCCGGCCTGCCGGACGTGATCGGCCCCTTCGGCCGCGCCCCGATCGCCGCCGTCGACGCGCCGGACCCGAGCGTGCTGTCCAGCCCGGTCGCCGCCGCACTGCAGCAGAGCGTGCTGCGCATCCGCGGCGTCGCGCCGAGCTGCCAGCGGGCACTGGAAGGTTCGGGTTTCGTGATCGCCCCCGAGCGGATCATGACCAACGCCCACGTGGTCGCCGGCACCACCAGCGTGGTGGTGGACACGGTGCGTGGACCGCTGGACGCGAACGTGGTGCTGTTCGACCCCTCCAAGGACGTCGCGGTGCTCGCGGTGCCCGGGCTCACCGCCCCGGTGGTGCCGCAGGCGCCCGCCGCCGCGCGGCCCGGCGACAGTGCCATCGTGCTCGGCTACCCCGGCGGTGGTCCGTACACGGCGAGTGCGGCCCGTATCCGCGAGACGTTGGACCTCACCGGTCCCACGATCTACCGGGACGGCACCGTGGAACGTGAGGTCTACACCGTCCGTGGCCGCGTCCGCGCGGGAAACTCCGGTGGGCCGCTGGTGGACACCGAGGGTGAGGTGCTCGGAGTCGTCTTCGGCGCCGCCGTGACCGACGACGACACGGGCTATGTGCTCACGTTGGCCGAGGTCCGCGCCCAACTCGACGCCGCGACCGGGTCGAATATCCCCGTGGGCACCGGTGCCTGCGTACTGAGCTGAGACGGTCCCGGGTCTGGTTCGACACAGTCGGACTCGACCCGGGACCCGGCTGGCTCACGGCCGCGCTACGCGAGCAGCTTCGCCAGCTCCGCAGTCACTACGTCCGGATTCTCTTGGTGCGCAAAGTGCCCCGCAGTGGGAATGGTGGCCAGACGGCGGTCCGGGGAGAGGTGACTGCCGCGCCGAAAGGTGCTGCCGAGCACGTAGGGGTCCAGGTCGCCACGCATGGCCAGCACCGGGATGCGGATCGGCTCGCGCATCGTGGCCATGAAGCGGCGGCCGTCGGGGCGCCACTGACTGCGGAACGCCCAGCGCTGATATTCCAGCGCACAGTGCGCCGCGCCGGGAATCTGGATGGCCGAGCGCATGCGCCGCGCCGTGTCGACGAATTCGGTGGTGCCGGACCAGGATCCGCTCACCCGAGCGCGCAGCATGCGCTCGACCTCGAACCCGTCACCGGTGGTCAGCAGCCGTTCGCCGTAGCGGGGCAGCTGGTAGCGCAGAAAGTTCGGCAGCCAGGTCGCGCGCTGGTGCCGGTTGCGCAGCACCGCGCTCTTGAGGGCCGCGGGATGCGGCGAGCTCACCACCGCGATGGACCGAACCAGCCGGGGGTGCAGCACCGCGGTCGCCCAGCACACCAGCCCGCCGTCGGCATGCCCGACCAAGGTCGCGTCGGTGTAGCCGAGCGCGCGGATGAGCCCGGCGATATCGCCGGCCAGGGTCCAGCCGTCGTAGCCGCGCGGCGGTTTGTCGCTGTCGCCGTAACCGCGCAGGTCGACCGCCACCGCGCGGTAGCCGAGTTCGGCGAGCCCCGTCAGCTGATGTCGCCAGGACCACCAGAAGTCGGCGAAGCCGTGCAACAGCACGACCAGCGGCGCGTCGGTGCGCTCGGGGGCGGCATCCACCACGTGGAAGCGAATGCCGTTGGCATGAACGTCCCGATGCGCCCACGGTCCGTCGAAACGGACGCTGGACGGATCCGGAATGAAGTGCGACGACACGCCGAGGCAGCCTAGTAGTTCGGGGTATCCGCGCGCGAGCGAGCGGTTACGAAGCGGGTTTTTCCAGCGAACGGTAGTCGTCGTGCGCGGCCGCGCCGAAGCCGTGCGGCAGCACCGCCTTGGCCTGCTTGAGCGAGTCGATCGTCTTCTCCGGTGCGCGCAGTTTCTTCACCCGCAGATAGCCGAGGAAGGCGAGCAGCGCGGTCGCGACGATCATCAGCGCGAACACGATCAGGAAGGCGGCCCAGCGGGCCAGCCACACGTCGAGCAGTTCACCGAGGAAGAAGAAAAAGAAGAACGTGCTGAACAGCAGGACGGTCAGCGCGAGGATGAAGTAGACGCTGCCCTGCAGGCCCTTCTTGATCTCGCCGGTCACCTCGGCCTTGGCCAGGGCGACCTCCGCGCGGACCAGGGTGGACATCTGCTCGGTCGCGTCGCGCACCAGCGTGCCGAAGCTGGCGCTGCCGCTGGGGTTGGCGTCGGACAGGGGGATGGAGGTCACTGTACGACCGCGCTGTGCGTCGTTCCCGTTACCGCCGTTTGTGAAACTCACTTGGTAGACCCTTCTCCCTGTCCAGGCACTGCTTCGGCCTCACTCTTTCGTTGTAGCGCACGGGCGTCCCGCCGCGCCTGGTGGACACGCCCACGTCGCAACAGTAGCGCCGAACCGGCGAGCGACGCCGCCATTGATGTGACCAACACAGCGGCCTTCGCCAATTCGACCGCGGAGCCGTCGTCGACGTCGGCAAGCGCGAGTTCTGCCACCAGAAGGCTAACGGTGAACCCGATCGCGCCGAGCACCGACAGGGCGAACATGTCGCGATAGCCCAATCCGGCCGGGCGCTTCGCCACGCCCAACCGGATTGCGAGCCAGCTGATCCCGAAGATTCCCAAGGTCTTGCCGAGCAAGAGGCCGAGAATCACGGCCAGCGCCAGCCTGTCGCTGAACAGGTCGCCGAACACCTTGCCGTCCAACGGAACTCCGGAGGCGAACAACGCGAACAGCGGCACACACAGTCCGGCCGAGACCGGCTGGACGAGATGCTCCAACCGGGTGGCGGGCGCCTGCTCCTCGCCGGGGTCCAGGCGCACCCTGGTGAGCAGGCCGAGAGCCACGCCGGCCAGCGTCGGATGGATGCCCGCCTCGTGCAGCGCGTACCAGGACACCAGCGCCAGCGGGACATAGAGCCACGGCGTGCTGATCCGCTTGTGCTGGGCCAGCGCCCAGCCCGCGAAGCAGGCCACGGCGGCCAGCAGCCACAGCAGCGACAGCGTGGTGGTGAACAAGACGGCGATGAGGATGATGGCCACCAGGTCATCGACCACCGCGAGGCTGAGCAGGAACACCCGCGCGCTCGCCGGGATGCGCGAACCGGTCATGGCGAGCACGGCCAGCGCGAACGCGATATCGGTGGCCACCGGAATGGCCCAGCCGCGGTCCATGCCGGGCTCGCCGAAGCCGACCGCCAGGGCGATCACTGCCGGGGTGACCACGCCGCCGATCGCGGCGATGATCGGCAGCGCCGCCCGCTTCGGGTCGGCCAGTTCGCCGACCACGAGCTCGCGTTTGAGCTCCAGCCCGGCGACGAAGAAGAAGATGGCGAGCAGGCCGTCCTTGGTCCAGTCCGCCAGCGTGAGATCGAGGTGCAGCGGCGCGATGGCCAGCGGCGTCTCGGTCATCGTCACGTAGCTGTCGCCCCACGGCGAGTTCACCCACAGCAACGCCACGGCGGCCGCGATGAGAAGGATGGCACCGCCGACTGTTTCGGTGCGGAGATAGCGGGATAGTTCCGAGCGCACCTGCGTGATCACGGAGAACCTTTCGGCGTCGGTCGGTCAACGCTGCGACCACGCCATCCACCGACTCGGCGGTCGGGCACGCTCGCAGGCCGACCAGACTTCCCGGCACACCTTACGCAATCCTAACGGGTAGGGCCGGTGACGAAACACCGCCACCGGCCCTACTATGTGTGCCCCGCTGAACTGGCTACGCCTTGGTCGCCCGAATCGCCTCGAAGACGTTGGGATCGACCAGCGTGGACGTGTCGCCGAGTTCCCGGCCCTCGGCGACGTCGCGCAGCAACCGGCGCATGATCTTGCCGCTGCGCGTCTTGGGCAGCTCGGGCACCACGTGGATCTCCCGCGGCCGCGCGATCGGGCTGATCTCGCGCGACACCTCGGCCTTGAGCTCGTCGACCAGCGCCGCGCCGGTGTCCTTGGCCTCGGCGGTCAGGATGACGAACGCGACGATGCCCTGCCCGGTGGTCTCGTCGCTGGCCCCCACCACCGCGGCCTCCGCCACGCCGGAGTGCCCGACCAGCGCCGACTCCACCTCGGCGGTGGAGATCCGGTGGCCGGACACGTTCATCACGTCGTCCACCCGGCCGAGCACCCACAGGTCGCCGTCGGCGTCGAGCTTGGCGCCGTCACCGGCGAAGTACCAGCCCTGCGCGGCGTAGCGCTCCCAGTAGGTGGCCCGGTACCGCTCCATGTCACCCCAGATGCCGCGCAGCATCGACGGCCACGGCTGGTCGAGCACGAGGTAGCCGTTCGCCTCGGTCTCGCCGCGCTGCACCGGCTTACCCTCCTCGTCCACCACGAGTGCCGAGATGCCGGGCAGCGGTGCCATCGCCGCGCCGGGCTTGGTCGCGGTGACGCCGGGCAGTGGCGAGATCATGATCGCGCCGGTCTCGGTCTGCCACCAGGTGTCCACGATCGGAGTCCGGTTGCCGCCGATGACTTCTCGGTACCAACGCCAGGCTTCGGGGTTGATCGGCTCGCCGACCGAGCCGAGCAGCCGGAGGCTGGACAGATCGTGCGCGGCGGGGATCTCGCGGCCCCACTTCATGAACGTGCGCACCAGCGTGGGCGCCGTGTAATAGATGCTGACGCCGTACTTTTCGACGATCTGGAAATGCCGGTGCTCGTCCGGCGAATTGGGCGTGCCCTCGTAGATCACCTGGGTGGCGCGGTTGGACAGTGGTCCGTAGACGATGTAGCTGTGTCCGGTGACCCAGCCGATGTCGGCGGTGCACCAGTAGACGTCTTGTCCCGCTTTGTGATCGAAGACGTTGTGGTGGGTGTAGGACGCCTGGGTCAGGTAGCCGCCGGAGGTGTGCAGGATGCCCTTGGGCTTTCCGGTGGTGCCGGATGTATAGAGGATGAACAGCGGGTGCTCGGCATCGAACGGCTGCGCCTCGTGTTCCGGTGAAGCTTCGGCGACAGTCTCGTGCCACCACAGGTCGCGGCCCTCGGTCCACGGCACTTCAATTTCGGTGCGGCGCACGACCAGTACGTGCTCAACGCTGTGCGGCACATCGCCGTTCGCGAACAGCGCCTCGTCCACCGCCTCCTTCAGCGGGGCGGCCTTGCCGCGGCGCCACTGCCCGTCAGTGGTGACGATCAGCCGGGCGCTCGCGTCGTCGACCCGCTGGCGCAGCGCGGTGGGGGAGAAGCCGGCGAACACCACCGAGTGGGTGAGGCCGAGCCGGGCGCAGGCCAGCATCGCGACGATGGCCTCGGGCACCATCGGCATGTAGATGGCGACGCGGTCGCCGGCTTCGAGGCCGAGCTCGGTGAAATAGTTTGCGGCACGGCTGACTTCGGCGAGCAACTCGCGGTAGGTGACGGCGCGCGAGTCGCCCGGTTCGCCCTCCCAGTGGATGGCGACCTGGTCACCGTGGCCGTCCAGCACGTGCCGGTCCACGCAGTTGTAGGCAACGTTGAGCTTGCCGTCGGCGAACCATTTCGCCACCGGCGCGTCGCTCCAGTCCAGCACCTGACCCCACGGCTGATGCCAGTGCAACCGGCTCGCCTGCTCGGCCCAGAACGCGTCGCGATCGGCCGACGCCTGCTCGTAGAGCTCGGCACCGGCGTTCGCCGCGGCCGCGAACTCCGCGCTCGGCGAGTACGAGTCCTTGTGGTCGGCGGTTTCGGTCATCTCGGATCTTCTTTCCACGTAGCCTGAGCGCACAATTCAAACGCAGCACGTTCGACAGTAATCAACTGTGACCTACGCCGCGTCCGGTGTGTCCACCGGGTTTCGGTCCCGTCACGCCGTCGCGTAATCCGCAACGGAGGGGCCCGACCCGAGAGATGCCGGGCGACCTCTACGGAGGCAATGTTCCGGTGGATAGGTCGTTTTCGCGCGATGTTTTTGGTGTTTCGACCGTGTTGCCGGATTGGTAACAAGTGGAATGAACCTTGGTCAATCCGATGACAGAGTCCGTTTCGGTGGCTACCCTCCGAGACACCCAAGGCGGATTGTGCTGGCATGCGCCTGGTGACCTCATGCGCATGCCACGGATTCCGCCCTTCTCGAAAACGGGAGAACGCGTTGAGATTCAACAGAGCAATGGCGCTGACCGCGGCCGCGCTGCTGGCTACCAGCCTCGGCCTGGCCGGGTGTTCGTCGGACAGCAGTACCGACGAGGGCATCGTCACCACCGGTGGTGGTGAGCCGCAGAACCCGTTGGTGCCCACCAACACCAACGAGAACATGGGCGGCCGCGTAGTCGACCGGCTGTTCGCCGGCCTGAAGTACTACGACGCCAACGGTGTGGCGCACAACGAGATGGCTGAGTCGATCGAGTCGTCCGACCGGAAGAACTACAAGATCACCCTCGAGCCGGACTGGAAGTTCAGCGACGGCACCCCGGTCAAGGCGAAGTCGTTCGTCGACGCGTGGAACTACGGCGCGCTCGGCACCAACGCACAGTTGCAGAGCTACGTGTTCACCCCGATCGTCGGGTTCGAGGAGGTGTCCGCGGAGAAGCCGACGGCCCAGACGCTCCGGGGCTTGAAGGTGGTCGACGACCGCACCTTCACTGTTGAGCTCAAGTCGCCCTCCATCGATTTCGAGACCGAACTCGGCTACGCGCCGTTCTACCCGCTGCCCGAAGCCGCGTTCAAGGACATGAAGGCCTTCGGCGAGAACCCGATCGGCAACGGCCCGTACAAGTTCGCCAGTAACGGTGCGTGGCAGCACAACGTCCAGATCGACCTGGTGCCCAACCCGGACTACAAGGGCGGCCGCGCGCCGAAGAACAAGGGCTTGCGGTTCGTGATGTACCAGTCCTTCGACACGGCCTATGCCGATCTGCTCGCAGGCAACCTCGACACGCTCGACACGATTCCCGACAGCGCGCTCGCTTCCTACAAGCAGGACCTCGGCGATCGGGCGATCACCAAGCCCACCGCGCAGAACCAGCACATCGGCATCCAGGCCAACGTCCCGCACTTCAGTGGCGAGGAAGGCGTCCTGCGCCGCAAGGCGCTGTCGATGGCGATCAACCGAGAGCAGATCTGCCAGAACATCTTCCACGGCTCCCGGCTGCCCGCGCGTGACTTCACCTCGGCCTCGCTGCCCGGCTTCAACCCGAACCTGCCCGGCTCCGAGGCGCTGAACTTCAACCCCGAAGAGGCCAAGAAGGTGTGGGCCCAGGCCAACGCCATCTCCCCGTGGTCGGGTCGCTACGAGATCGCCTACAACTCCGACGGCGGCCACCAGGCGTGGATCGAAGCCGTGGCCAACAGCATCAAGAACACCCTCGGCATCGAGGCCGTCGGCGCGCCGTACCCGACCTTCAAGAACATCCGCGACGAGGTGAACGCCGAGAGCATCGGCAAGGCGTTCCGCTACGGCTGGCAGGGTGACTACCCGACCATGCTGCAGTTCCTGACCTCGCAGTACTACAGCTACTCCGAGACCAACAACGTCGACTGGAAGAACCCGGAGTTCGACAAGCTGCTCGACGCCGCGCTCGCCGCGCCGACCCAGGAAGAGTCGTACAAGATCGTCGCGCAGGCGCAGACCCTGATGCTCAGGGACATGGCCGACATCCCGGTGCTCGACTACATCGCCAACGCCGGTCGCTCGGACAAGGTGAAGAAGGCCGAGCTCGCCTGGAACGGTCTGTTCGACTTCGAAAACATCGAGAAGTAGCCGCTGATGAGCCGCGCCGTCGAACCCGACGGCGCGGCTCACCACTGACCCAGGAGACGAAATGGCCTGGTATGTCGTGCGGCGTCTGCTTCAGATGATCCCCGTGTTCCTCGGGGCGACGCTGCTCATCTATGCCTTGGTATTCCTCATTCCCGGCGATCCGATTCAGGCCCTCGCCGGCGACAAACCGATGACCCCCGCAGTGGAAGCCCAGCTCCGCGCGCGGTACCACCTCGACCAGCCCTTCATCATGCAGTATCTGCTGTATCTGAAGGGCATTGTCACGTTCGACTTCGGCACCGCCTTCTCCGGCAGGCCGGTGCGCGACGAGCTGGCGCGAGCCTTCCCGATCACCATCAAACTCGCCGCCATGGCGGTGTGCATCGAGGCCGTGTTCGGCGTCATCTTCGGCCTGGTGGCCGGGCTGCGCAAGGGCAAGCTGTTCGACTCGACCATGCTGGTCGTCAGCCTGGTCGTGATCGCGGTGCCGATCTTCGTCATCGGCTTCCTCGCGCAGTTCCTGCTCGGGGTGAAGTGGGGGATCGCACCGGTGACCGTCACCGGCAAGGCGAGTTTCACCGAATTGCTGGTCCCCGCTTTCGTGCTCGGATCGTTGTCGTTCGCCTATGTGCTGCGGCTGACCCGGAACTCGGTGGCGGAGAACATGTCCGCCGACTTCGTCCGCACCGCGACCGCCAAGGGACTGAGCAGGCCCCGGGTGGTGACGGTGCACATCCTGCGTAACTCGATGATCCCGGTGATCACCTTCCTCGGCGCCGAACTCGGCTCCCTGATGGGCGGCGCCATCGTCACCGAGGGCATCTTCAACATTCCCGGCGTCGGCGGCACGTTGTTCCAGGCGATCACCCGTGGTGAGCCGCCCACCGTCGTGTCGTTCGTGACGGTGCTGATCATCATCTTCCTGATCTCCAACCTGGTCGTCGACCTGCTCTACGCCGCACTCGATCCGAGGATTCGCTATGCCTGACCTCGACAAAGGAAAAGGAATCGATCTCGCGGAGAGCGCGGCCCGCGGCAGGCAGATCTACTTCGTCGCACCGCCCGACGAGGTCGAGGTGCTCGCCACTGACATGGTCGTCGACGCGGGCTCGCCGACCAGCATCTGGCAGGACGCCTGGCGACAGTTGCGGCGCAACCCGATCTTCATCGTCGCCATGCTGATGATCGTGTTCGTGCTCATCGTCGTCATCTGGCCCGGCCTGTTCACCAGCCAGGATCCGCGCTACTGCAACGGCGACTTCAGCATGGATCCGCGCGGTCCCGGTCATCCGTTCGGCTTCGACAAGCAGGGCTGTGACATCTACGCCCGAACCGTGTACGGCGCACGGGCTTCGGTGATGGCGGGCGTCGGCTCGACCGTCCTGTTCGTGCTGATCGGCGGCGTCCTCGGCGCACTGTCCGGGTTCTACGGCGGGCTACTCGACTCGATCGTGTCGCGTATCGCGGAAGTCTTCTTCGCGATCCCACTGATGCTGGCCGCGATCGTGATCATGCAGCTGCTCGACGCGCGGACCATCTGGACCGTGGTCCTGGTCCTCGCCTCGTTCACCTGGCCACAGGCGGCCCGGATCGCACGCAGTGCGGTGATCCAGGCGAAGAACAGCGATTACGTCATGGCGGCAAAGGCTTTGGGCGTCTCTCGAATACGCACGCTGCTGCGCCATGTGGTGCCGAACGCGGCGGGCCCGCTGATCGTGGTCACCACGATCTGGCTCGGCGTCTTCATCGTCACCGAGGCGACGTTGTCCTACCTCGGTGTCGGCCTGCCGCGCACGATCGTGTCGTGGGGCGCCGATATTTCGTCGGGGCAGAAGGAGATTCGCACCTCAGCGATCCTGTTCTATCCGGCCACGGCACTCGCGCTCACGGTGCTGAGCTTCATCTTGCTGGGCGACGCGCTGCGTGAGGCCCTCGACCCGAAGGCTAGGAAGCGATGAGTGAAGTCCGCAGCGCGCAGTCGCCCCTGCTCGAAATCAAGGACCTGAACGTCTGTTTCACCTCCGACGGCAAGAAAATACCCGCCGTCCGCGATGTGAACCTGTCGGTGTATCCGGGCCAGACCGTCGCGATCGTCGGCGAATCCGGCTCGGGCAAGTCCACCACCGCGCACGCGATCATCGATCTGCTGCCCGGCACCGGGCAGGTGACCTCCGGCTCGATCCTGTTCGACGGCAAGGATCTCGCGAAGGCGTCGAAGAAGGATGTCATCGCGGTTCGTGGCAGCGGCATCGGGCTGGTCCCGCAGGACCCGATGTCGAACCTGAATCCGGTGTGGAAGATCGGCTTCCAGATCCGGGAGACGTTGGAGGCCAACGGCATCGCCAAGGGTAAGGCGGCCAAGCAACGGGCCATCGAACTGCTGCACGAAGCGGGCATGTCCGACGGCGAACGCCGGGTGAACCAGTACCCGCACGAGTTCTCCGGCGGTATGCGCCAGCGTGCGCTCATCGCCATCGGTCTGGCGTGCCGGCCCAAGCTGTTGATCGCGGACGAGCCGACCTCGGCGCTCGACGTCACCGTGCAGCGGCAGATCCTCGATCACCTCGAAGGCCTCACCAACGAACTCGGTACTGCGGTACTGCTGATCACCCACGACCTCGGCCTCGCCGCCGAGCGCGCGGAGCATCTGGTGGTGATGTATCGCGGCCGCGTCGTGGAATCCGGTCCGGCCCTGCAGATTCTGCGCGAACCGCAGCACCTGTACACCAAGCGGCTGGTGAACTCGGCGCCCTCGCTCGCGTCGCAGCGGCTGTCCTCGGTGAAGCAGCGCATCGAGATCCGCGAACAGGCGGTGCAGGTGGCCGAGCAGATCGCGGCGGCCGACACCGAGCTGTCCGTGGTGCCCGACGACGTGGTAGTGGTCGAGAACCTCACCAAGGCGTTCAAGATCCGGGGCAACGCCCCGTGGAAGTCGACCGACTTCCTTGCGGTGGAGGATGTTTCGTTCCGGCTCCGGCGCGGCACCACCACCGCCATCGTCGGCGAATCCGGCTCGGGAAAATCGACGGTCGCGCAGATGATCCTCGGTCTGCTCGAACCGACCTCGGGCAAGGTCACCTTCGACGGTCAAGAGGTGGCGAAGCTGGATCGCAAGGCCGCCTTCGCGTTCCGGCGCCGGGTGCAGCCGATCTTCCAGGACCCGTACGGCTCGCTGGACCCGATGTACTCGATCTACCGCACCATCGAGGAGCCGCTGCGCACGCACGACATCGGCACTTCGAAGGAGCGCGAGGCCACGGTGCGCGAGCTGCTCGACAAGGTGTCGCTGCCGTCGACCGTGATGCGGCGGTACCCGAACGAGTTGTCGGGTGGCCAGCGTCAGCGCGTCGCCGTGGCCCGCGCCCTCGCGCTCTCGCCCGAGGTCGTGGTCTGTGACGAGGCGGTGTCCGCGCTCGACGTGCTGGTGCAGGCGCAGATTCTGCGGTTGCTGAACGATCTGCAGGCCGAGTTGGGTCTGTCGTATGTGTTCATCACCCACGACCTGGCTGTTGTCCGGCAGATCGCGGACGACGTGCTGGTCATGCAGACCGGCAAGGTGGTCGAGGCGGCATCCACCCAGGAGGTCTTCGACAATCCCCGGGAGGAGTACACCCGGCGGCTGCTCGATGCCATCCCGGGCCGAGATCTGTTGGTGAGCTGAGCAATCGGCTCGTCGAGATCGGCGGCACACTCGAAGTTCGGCGGCCACCCCGGCCCGTTGGGTTGGGGTGGCTGCTCGGTGTGCAGCGCCGAGTATGGGCCGGACAGCGGCTGTGCACCGACCTGCTCGCGCAGTTCTGGGCGTTGTCCGGCGTCAGGGATGTCCGGCACTGAACTGCGCCGCACAGCACCGCGGCACGGACGGCAGTGCACGGCCCGCACAGCACGGCATGGCATCGCGCTGCCCAGGACCGCGCTGCACCGCGCGGCCGGCCGGGGCGGGCATGAGTTGGGGCCGGGTTAGGCCCCGGCCGCAGCGGGGTGGGCTTGGGTCCGGCGGCGGGGCGGGCGCAAGTAGCCTCGTAAACCGTGACCGATCCGCTACAGCCCCTCGTCGATCTACCGGGTGTCCGCGCCGCGGCCGACCGCGCCCGCGATGCGCTCGCCGAGGTGCATCGGCACAAGGCGAATCGGCGCGGCTGGCCGACCACCGCCGCCGAAGCAGCGGTGCGGGCCGCCCGATCGTCCGCCGCCATCGACGGCGGTAGCACCGAATTGCCCGCCGACGGTCAGGTCGGCGACCCGATTTTGGCCGGGTCGCTGCGCGTTGGCCAGGCTTTGGACGGTGACGCGCTGCGCAATCTGGTCGGCACCTGGCAGCGGGCACCGTTGCAGGCGCTGGCTCGGCTGCATCTGCTCGCCGCCGCCGACCTGGTCGCCGACGAGGCGGCGCTCGGCAGGCCGCGGTCCGACGCCGGGGTGGCGGAGCGGCTCGATCTGCTGGTGCAGACGGTGCTCGGGTCGCATGCGCCTGCTCCGGTGATCGCGGCGGTGGTGCACGGTGAGCTGCTCGCATTGCGCCCGTTCGGGACCGCGGACGGGGTCGTCGCGCGGGCGGCCTCGCGACTCGTCGCGGTGTCCAGCGGGCTGGATCCGCACAGTTTGGGAGTGCCCGAGGTTTTCTGGCTGCGGCGCAGGCAGGCGTATCTTGACGCCGCGACGGCGTTCGGATCCGGTGCGGCGGACGCTGTCGGCAGCTGGGTGCTGCTGTGCTGCGGCGCGCTGGAGGACGGTGCGCGGGAGGCCACGTCGATCGCCGATTCGGCGTCGGGGTAGGCCGCTACACGTCAAAGCGGGCGGCGTGTCGTTGCCGACTTCACCGCCCGCGTAGCACGGACTACCCGGTTACCAAGCGTGCTGGGTGGGTTGTGTTTTACGGCCTCGGCGAGAGTCCGACCTCCGGCGGTTCATCCCCGCAACCTGTGCGAGGCCATCGCCGACGAAGACCCGGATTTCGCAGGCCCACAACGCTTCTGCCCTTGTCGCGGCGCGCTCCGCGTGGGTGCCTGGTGCCCGTGCTGGGAAGGATGGACGGGAGACGGAACCTTCTCTTCCGGTCCTGCCTTGGCCTTCCGACCTTCCGTAGTTACCTTTCTACTCTGTGACAGCCTTCACATCAAGAGCTGCTCAGACATTCGATTTGCGGCGTGTCGATCGGCGTTTCGTGGTTCAATGCCTGGTCGCAACTTCTTGCGCGTGCGCTCAGCAAACCCCTCCGGCAAGTACCAGGCTTCCGCTCGAGCAGCGGCGGTCACGCCTGTGTCGGTGGTGGCTAAAGCTCAGCTGCGCCGGCGCAGCAATCGATAGCTGATCGCGCCGGCGAGCAACGCGCTCAGGCCGACCACCGCGGTCGCGGCAAGGGTGGTGGACGAGGGCGCCTGGAACCGAGCCCACAGCGACACCGGGTTCGAGAAGGCCAAGATCGGCCAGCCCTCGGCGAGCGCTTCGCGGCGCAGGCCGCGGTCGGGATTGACCGCCGTCGGATGGCCCACCGCGTGCAGCAGCGGCAGATCGGTGACCGAATCGGAGTACGCATAACAGCGCGTGAGATCGTAACCCTCACTGGCGGCGAGCTTTTCGATCGCGGCGACCTTGCCCGCGCCGTAGCAGTAGAACTCGACCTCGCCGGTGTACTTGCCGTCCGCGACGACCATCCGCGTCGCTGCGGTGTGCGAGGCGCCGAGCACCTCCGCGATCGGACCGACGATCTCCTCGCCCGAGGCCGACACGATCACCACATCGTGGCCCCGGATCTTGTGGTCGGCAATGAGATCGGCCGCCTCGGCGTAGATCAGCGGATCCACCAGCTCGTGAAGCGTCTCGGCCACAATGGTTTTCACCTGCTCGACGTCCCACCCGGCACACATGTTCGTGAGATGGGCGCGCATCCGCTCCATTTGGTCGTGGTCGGCGCCGGACAGCATGAACAGGAAGTGCGCGTAGCTGCTTTCGAGCACATCGCGGCGATTCAACAGGCCTTGCGCGTAAAAGGGCTTGCTGAAGACGAACGTGCTCGATTTCGCGATCACGGTCTTGTCCAGATCGAAGAAGGCGGCGACGCGCCCGTCCGCAGTGGGTGAGTCCACCCGACCAGCATAGGCGTACCGCCACCGCCCTTCCGGCACGCGCGGGCCCGCGGCGGCTGCCGAGCGGCGCAGAACTGGGGATCCGACTGGGGATCGAGCGCGGGCGCTGCGATGGGGGCTGCGGCGGCCCACACGGCGGTATCCACGGCCGCGAGCGGGGAGTTTGCCGCCCCCCTGCGGAGCCCGTAATCGCCGGAAACTTCTGCCGCAACAGACTTGCGTTGTGGGCGGGGCTTGGGTGTAGTATTGCTGGCACCTGGACATGGTCCAGGCGCGTTCAGCCCGACCCCCCGGGGCTGAACCCGACGGCCCCAGCCTCCTCCCCCCCCGGCTGGGGCCGTCCTCTATTCCGGGGACGGTTCGCCTCCCCCTTCGCCGGCGCCGAATCCCGTCGTCACGGAACTCGAAAGTTCTACACACCCCCGAGTTATCCACAATCGGCGCATCGCCTCTTCTGCCGTCCGCCGATTTCGGCCACGCTCAGCCGCATGAATCTTGAAGTGGCGCCGGACAACAGCAGCCCGCCACCGGCCCTCGTGCTCCTGCACGACCCCCGGCTTCGCGACGAAGTGCGGCGCGTCGCCGCGGCGGCCGAACGCGGACTCGACGAACGCCTGCTACCCGTCGGGCGGCACGCGTGGACCGGTGCGCCACTGGTGATCCTGGACACAACCGCCGCGCGGGCGGCCGCCGAGGCCGGATATCTGCGCCGGGTCGGCGTCGTCCTGGCCACCGACGGCGAACCGGAACTGCCCGATTGGCAAGCCGCCGCGGCCGTCGGCGCCGAGCGGGTGATCGCGCTGCCCGGCGCCGCCGAAGGACTTATCGAGATGTTTGCTGAGTACGGCGAACACCGCACCGGAGACGGGGTTGTCGTCGCCGTGGCGGGTGCGGCAGGCGGGGCAGGCGCGTCAACCCTGGCCGCCGCCGTCGCGCTGCGAGCCGCTGCGGAGGGGTTCCGCCGCGACACCGTATTGGTCGACGGTGCGCCCCTCGGCGGCGGCCTCGACCTGCTGCTCGGCATCGAAACAAGCACCGGCCCGCGCTGGCCGGACCTGGTCGTCGAGGACGGCAGGGTCTCCGCGGCGGCGCTGCACTCCGCACTGCCCGCCGCGGCGCCCGGCTTAGCGGTACTCGCCTGCGGACGCTGCGGTGCGGGCCGGTTGCCACGCGAGATCGGCGCCGCCGCCGTCCGTGCCGTCATCGAAGCAGGCCGTGCCGCAGGCGATTTGGTGGTTTGCGACATTTCCGGCGAACGCGGCCCGCACGCCGATCAAATGCTCGACTCCGCCGACCTCGTCGTGCTGGTGGTACCCGCGCGGCTGCGTGCCGTCGCCGCCGCCGAGGCGGTCGCCGCGCACATCGGGCGACGAAACCCCAATCAGGGCTTGGTCGTTCGCGGACCTGCCCCCGGCGGTCTGCGTGGCTCCGAGGTCGCCGAGGTACTCGACCTGCCACTGCTCGCCGCCGTGCGCGCCCAATCCGGTTTGGCCGCCCGGCTGGAACGCGGCGGGCTCACCGTGCACCGGCGCGGACCGCTGCGCGATGCCGCCGATGCGGTGCTGGCCGTGCTGAGTGCGCCTGCTGGACAGCGGCGATGAGTGCGCTGGTGACCTCCGAGCTACTGGATCGGGTGCGGGAACGGCTGTCCGGCGGTTCGGGTGATCCGGATCCGGCCCAGGTGGCCGCCGCTATTCGGGCGGAGGCTGGTGCGGTACTCGGCGATACGGATCTGCTGCGGGCGCTGCGGCTGTTGCAGACCGAGATGACCGGTGCCGGGGTGCTCGAGCCGCTGCTGCACGATCCACAGGTCGCCGATGTGCTGGTGACTGCGCCGGACGCGGTGTGGATAGATCGCGGGCACGGTCTGGAGAAGACCGCGATCACCTTCCCCGACGAGGCCGCGGTGCGCAGGCTGGCGCAGCGGCTCGCCCTCTCAGCCGGTCGGCGACTGGACGACGCGCAGCCGTGGGTCGACGGTCGGTTGTCCGGAACCGGAGCGGCGCTGGGGGATTCGTTCGGTGTGCGACTGCACGCCGTGCTCGCGCCGGTGGCGCACGGCGGCACCTGTCTGTCGCTGCGCGTGCTACGGCCCGCCACCCAGGGCTTGGATGCGCTGGCCGCAGCCGGGGCGGTACCGGCCGAGGCAAAGCGGCTGTTGGAGCGGATCATTCGGGCCCGGCTGGCGTTCCTGGTGGTCGGCGGTACCGGCGCGGGCAAGACGACGCTGCTCTCCGGTCTGCTGGCCAAGGTGGGTCCGCGCGAACGCATTGTGTGCGTGGAGGACGCCGCCGAACTGGCGCCGCCGCATCCGCATGTGGTGCGACTCGTCGCGCGCACCGCGAACGTCGAGGGCGTCGGTGCGGTGACCGTTCGCGATCTGGTGCGGCAGGCGCTCCGCATGCGTCCCGACCGCATCGTGGTCGGCGAGGTCCGCGGCGCCGAGGTGGTCGACCTGCTGACCGCGCTGAACACCGGCCACGACGGCGGCGCCGGAACAGTCCACGCGAACTCGCCGCAGGAGGTACCCGCCCGGCTGGAAGCCCTTGCGGCACTCGGTGGAATGGACCGCGCCGCACTGCACAGCCAGCTCGCCGCCGCCGTCCAGGTCGTGCTGCACGTCCACCGTCGGACGGACGGTTCTCGGGGCCTGCGCGAGATCGGGCTCGTCCGCCGTGACGACAGCGGCCGCGTCCACATCGCCCCCGCTTGGCACGCGTGCGACCCGACTCCTGCGGCGGGCGAACTGAATCGGTTGCTCGACGAGCGGCTCGACCGATGAGCGCGGCGTTGGTGTGTCTCGCGCTCGCATTGCTCGCGGCACCGACATCGCCGTCACGTCGTCGGTTCGGCGGGTTGTTCGCCGTACCGGTGGTGGCTCGAAAAGTGCAGGGCGACAGTGTACTCCGGCTCGGAGTCTGCGTCGGTGTGGCTGTGGTGTCGGTCTTCGGGATCGGTCCACTGCTTGCGACGGCGATGGTGGTGGGAACGGTCGGGTTCCGAGCTCGCCGGGCGAGCGTGGAGCGGCGCAGAAGCGCCGAATGTGCCTACCTGCTGGACGCATTGGAGGCGGTGATCGGGGAGCTGCGGGTCGGTGCGCATCCGAGTGCGGCGGCCGAGGTCGCGGCCTGCGAGGCGCGGGGCGAGGCCGCCGAGGCGTTCGCGGTGAGTGCCGGGCGCAGCAGGCTGGGCGGTTCCGCGGCCGCAGGGCTGCGACAGCCCGATTCCATCGTCGCGGTGGAGCTGTCCCGCATCGCCGACGCGTGGCAGGTGGCCGAGCAGCACGGACTCGCGCTGGCCGAGCTGCTGTCCGCAGCGCGAACGGACCTGGTGGGCCGCATCCGTTTCCACGGCCGCACCACCGCCGCTCTCGCCGGTGCCCGCGCCACCGCCACCGTGCTGGCCGCCCTGCCACTGCTCGGGCTCGGTCTCGGTCAGCTGATGGGCGCTGCCCCGTTGCACGTGCTGTTCGCTTCGTCAGCAGGGACCGTGCTGCTCCCGCTCGGTGCCGCTCTCGCTTGCGCGGGCTTGCTGTGGGCCGATGCCATCACCCGAAAGGTGCTCGTATGAATCAGCAGCGTTGTCGTAAGCGGGGTCGATCCCTTGTGTGGCAAACGAATTCGAGCAGCCCTTCGGACCGCCCGGGCAAATTTGGTCCTGTGGATACGAATTGTGCTGTGTTCGAGTCGAATTGGTGCGACGAGACGTGTGAGGAGGCGCTGGATGGGGTTGGCGATGTATCCGGCCCTGCCGGTGGTGTTGCTTGCGGTCGCACTGCTCCTGCTGCCCGGCCGGGTCGCGGTGAGCCGTCGACTGCGGGCGCTCCGGCGGCCCGCGGTGATGCGCGCCGTCGTGCCGACATCGTCGCAACAGCTCGATCCGCTGGCCACGGCCTCGGTCTTCGATCTGCTGGCCGCGTGCCTGCGCGCGGGACTGCCGATGGCGGGCGCGGCGCGGGCGGTGGCACCCGGCGCGCCCGAACCGTTGGGGGAGGCGCTGCGACGAGCCGCCGATCTGCTCGCACTCGGTGCCGATCCTGCGACGGCATGGGAGCGCGCGGCGGAAGCCGAGGCCGGCCGGGCGGGTGCCGAGGAGGTGGAGTCGTTGGCGCGGATGGCGCGACGGTCCGCGCGATCGGGCGCCTCGCTGGCGGTCGCGGTCGGCGAACTGGCCGAACAGCGGCGGGGTGCGGTCGAGGATGCCGCCGCGGCGAAGGCCGAGCGGGCCGGGGTAATGATCGGCGGTCCCCTCGGCCTCTGCTTCCTCCCCGCGTTCGTCTGCCTCGGCATCGTGCCGGTGGTGATCGGCCTGGCCGGCCGGGTGCTCGGCGGTGGACTGCTGTGAGCGAGCGCCAGCGGGCGGGCTGCAGACCCAGTGCTCTCGTGCACGGCTGGGCTCAGCCTCAGCCAGGTGGAATTGCAAACGACCATCAGCCGCTGGGCAACAGGATTGGGATGGCCTTGTGTGCTGCGGACCTTGGTGTCAGCGAGATCGGGACATGGGTGAGCGCCAGCGCGTGCGTCGAAGGCGCTGTGCGCCTGCGTGCCGGCCGAGCCCGCACGCAGGCAACTACGTCACGAGCGGGGGAGCCGTCGGCGTGCTTGGAGCCGTGCGCGCACCGTCTGCTCGGCCTACCGGAACGTGTCCGCGCGGATCGGCCGCGCGGGCCGCAGTGAGAGGGGAATCAGGTGCTGATCGAGCGAGCCACGAGCAACGCGATCCACGGTGTGGAGGCTGTATATATGGAGCTGCGTTCGCGAATCCTGCACGCGGCGACCGCCGACGACGGAATGAGCACGGCCGAGTATGCGATCGGGACCATCGCCGCGGCGGCGTTCGGCGCCGTGCTGTACGGGGTGGTGACCGGCGACAGCATTGTGAACGCGCTGACGAAGATCATCGACCGCGCTCTCAACACCACCGTGTAGCAGCCTGGCGGTTCCGGGTAAACCGTTGGGGTGCAAAGGGTCTCGGTGATGATCGGGGTTCGGTGACGGTCGAGGCGGCGATCGCGCTCGCCACCCTGGTCGTCGCGGTCGTGCTGTGTATCGGAGCATTGCTGGCGGCGTCGACGCAGGTGCGCTGTGTCGACGCCGCCCGTGAGGCGGCCCGCCTGTCCGCCCGCGGCGACGAAGCGAACGCGATCGCCGCTGCTCGCCGCGTCGCACCTCCGGCCGCGGACATCTCGCTGCGCAGCGAGGGCAACCACGTGATCGCCCGAGTCGCCACCCGCGCGCCCCTGCTACCGCTGCTGACGCTGCACGCGGACGCCGTCGCGGCCCGTGAGCCTGGAACGACACCGTGAGTGGGTATGAGCGAGTGAACAGAGGCGCAGGCACACAGCATCGGGGGAGTGGATGAGGGGAGAGCTCCGGGCCGACGACGGCGCGGCGACGGTCTTCGCGTGTCTCGCGCTCACCGCGCTCATCGCAGCGACGCTGATGATCGGGCAGGTCGGTGTGGTGGTTGTCACGCGACACCGGGCGCAGGCGGCCGCCGACTTGGCGGCGCTGGCGGCAGCCGCGGCATTAGCCGAGGGGGTCGACGCGGGATGCGCTGCGGCGGCAGCGGTGGTGCGGCGGATGGCGGCGCGGATGGAAGAGTGCGAAGTCGCCGAGTGGGATGCGACTGTGATTGTTAACAGGAATGTACCAATGGGTCTGTTAGGAACCCACATGGTGCGCGCTGTCGCACGCGCCGGGCCTGTTGAAAACTGAGAGAAACCTAAGTGTCGACTTGCACCCAGCCGTTGTCGCGAGTAGCGGAAATCGGTAAATAGCCTGGCCAAATAATTTCAGACGGCACAATTGTCCGCAGGGACGCGGATAAAGAAACGAACGAATGCGCATGTGCGCAGGCGACGGTCCGGCAATAGCGCAGTTAACCTGAATACATTCCTCTTTATTCGACCCGGGGAGGCCGGACTGCGGTCCGCCACGTCCGCGTCCGGCTCCCAGGTAGATCGCCCCAGGTCAGGTAGACATTCGATCACATGCGGAGCTCGGCGTTGTCACGAACCGAGCGCGGCGCCGTCACCGGACCGACAGCTCGGCCAGCACCACGGTGAGCAGGCGTGCCGCACCGGCCTTGTCGAGCGGATGGTTCCCGTTCCCGCACTTGGGCGACTGGACGCACGACGGACAGCCCGCGGCGCAGGCGCAGGACTCGATCACGGCGAGGGTCGCCGACAGCCAGCGCTGCAACTGGGCGTACCCGCGCTCGGCGAAGCCCGCCCCACCCGGTTGACCGTCGTAGACGAACACCGTCGGCAGCCCGGTATCCGGATGCTCGGCGATGGAGACCCCGCCGATATCCCACCGATCGCAGGTCGCCACCAGCGGCAACAGCCCGATCGCCGCATGCTCGGCCGCGTGCAGCGCACCGGGCACGTCCGCCGGGTCGATGCCGGCCAGCGCCAACAACTCTGGGCGCACCGTATAAAGCACCGCCCTGGTGGGCAGCGTGTGCTCGGGCATGTCGAGTTCGACCAGGTCGAGCACCTCGCCGGTGACCAGCGTGCGCAGATACCCGACCACCTGACTGGTCACCCTGACCTGCGCCAACGCTGTGGTCACCTGGCCGAACCGTCGCTCCTCGGTCAGCTCGTCGATGGCGATCGAGGTGACCGAGCGGGCGCTGGTGGTCCATCCCGGTTCGGCCGCGTGCACGAACGCGACGCCGCCCTCGAGATCCAGCTCGTCGACGACGAAGGTCTCGCCCTGATGCAGGTGGACGGCGCCCTGATGCAGCGTCGCCGGCGCCCGCCCGGCATCGGCCGTGCCGAGCAATCGCCCGGTCTCGCCGTCGACGATGGCCACCGGCGTACCGATCCCGCCGCGCACATCGACGGCGTCGTGCGGCTGCGTCTCCGCGGTGACGTACCAGCGCCCCCGCTCTTCGGCACCCGTGACCACGCGACGCCTGATCAATCCCTTCTCGGCGAGACCGGCCAGCACTTCCCGCGCGCCGAGCTCGTCCACCTCGGCGTCGGTGAGCGGCAGTTCCAACGCCGCGCACAGCAACTGGGGACCCAGTACATAGGGATTGCGCGGGTCGGTGATGGTGGCCTCGACGGGCTTGTCCAGCAGCGCTTCCGGGTGATGCACGAGGTAGGTATCCAGCGGGTCGTCCCTGGCCACCAGCAGGACCAAGGACCCCTGGGTGCGCCGGCCCGCCCGGCCCGCCTGCTGCCAGAACGAGGCGACGGTGCCGGGAAAACCGCAGATCACCACGGCATCGAGCCCGGCGATATCGACCCCGAGTTCGAGCGCATTGGTGGTGGCCGCGCCGAGCAGCGAACCGTCCGACAACGCCGTCTCCAGCGCGCGCCGATCCTCCGCGAGGTACCCGGCGCGGTACGCGGCGACGCGCTCGGCGAGGTCCGGATCGACCTCGCTCAGCAACCGCCGCGCGTCCATCGCGGTCAGTTCGGCGGCGCGACGGGACCGCACGAAGGTCAGCGTCCGCGCGCCCTCGACCACCAGGTCGGCCATGATCCGGGCGGCCTCCGTGGTGGCCGCTCGGCGCACCGGTGCACCGTTTTCGCCGGTCACGGTGGTGAGCAGCGGCGGCTCCCACAGCGCGACCGTGCGCGGCCCCTGCGGTGACCCGTCCTCGGTGACCGCGACACACGGCGCCCCGATCAACCGGGAGGCGGCGGCTGCGGGCTCCGCCGTGGTGGCCGAGCACAGCACGAACACCGGATCCGCGCCGTAGCGTGCGGCGATCCGCCGCAGCCTGCGCAGCACCAGCGCCACGTGCGAGCCGAAAACGCCCCGGTAGGCATGGCATTCGTCGACCACGATGTAGCGCAGCCTGCGCAGCACCCGCGCCCAGCGCTGATGCGAGCGCAAGATGCCCAGATGCAGCATGTCGGGATTGGTGAAAACCCAGCGTGCGTTCGCCCGCACCCACTGCCTGATCTCGGCAGGAGTATCGCCGTCATAGGTGGCTGGATGAATATCGCGCAGCGGTCCCTCGTGCGTCAGCGCGCCGACGGCCCGTAGCTGATCCGCGCCGAGCGCTTTGGTGGGTGCCAGATAAATGGCAGTGGCGCGCGAGTCTTCGCGCAGCGCGGTCAATACCGGTAGCTGATAACCCATCGACTTGCCGGATGCTGTGCCGGTGCTGACCACCACGTGGGCGCCACCGTGCGCGAGGTCGGCGGTGCGGGTCTGATGGCTCCACGGCGCGTCGACGCCGGTGTCCCGTAATGCCGAGATCACCTCCGGCGATGTCCAATCGGGCCAGGTGGTGAGCTCGGCGGCGCGAGCGGGCAGCTCGACGACGTGGGTCAACCGGGGCTCGTCGGCGGGCACTCCGACTAGGACACGATTCAGCAACGATGTCCCGTAGCTGAGGCCGTTAGGGGGTGCCGTGCGAGCGGTCGAGTTGGTCGGATTCATGCGGCGCGCGCCACGACACGCTCAGAAAGTGTGAAACGTGGACGGTTAGGAACGTCTACCTGCCAATTCGATACCAAATAGCGACCTGGGTCACAGGCTCTTTGCCATACGCGCACTCGGTTATCGGGAGGCAAACGAACCTCAAGTCTGGATTCCGGCATTGTGTCCCTCACCTGCGCATTCGCAAGATCAACTTTTTTGCAAATTGTCGGTAACTCGACTGTTGAATTGCTCGAAGACATGGTTCACTGGTTCCTGGTCGCAAGCTTCTGTGTTCGAGGGTCGGATCCAAAGTCCAAACCGTCAGCAGGATCGATGTTGCGAACGGTGTGCTTGGTGCTTTCCTGCAGGGGGAACCAACAGTACAGCGGTCGGAACGGGCCCGGTGGACGAACCCAGTTGTCCGCCGTTCCGGTAAGAAAAGAGAAGGAACAGAATGGCACAGGGAACTGTGAAGTGGTTCAACGCGGAGAAGGGGTTCGGCTTCATCGCGCCCGAGGACGGCTCCGCTGACGTCTTCGTCCACTACTCCGAAATTCAGGGGTCGGGCTTCCGCACCCTCGAAGAGAACCAGAAGGTCGAGTTCGAGGTCGGCCAGGGCACCAAGGGCCCGCAGGCCACCGGAGTTCGCGCGCTCAGCTGAGCGACGCAATCCAACACACTCGTCCCTCACCGCCGGTCAGCCGGAGGTGGGGGACGAGCTATATCCGGGGCAAAGACACACCCGGCGACTGAGGTCAGGAGCCTGTGAACACGCCGTGGCACAGCCGGGGCCTGAACACAAGGCATACTGAGTCGCAGTGACGCGCGTACGCTCTGTGGTTCAAGTCGCAAGCACTCGGCCACACGTAGCGTCAAGGTATAAACGTGTCTGGTGGCGACGCCCAGCCGTCGTCCCCGCTTGCCCCAGCCGCGCACAGCGCCGAAAAGCGCCCGCGCGGGTCGACAGGAAAGGTGTATTCGCCGGTGGCAACACGAGACCGCGGTGCAGCCGACCAGGGCCGTCCCCTGCGTCGTCTCGTGATCGTCGAGTCCCCAACCAAGGCCCGCAAGATAGCGCCCTATCTAGGCCGTAACTACACGGTCGAGGCTTCGGTCGGACATATCCGGGACCTGCCGCGTGGTGCGGCGGACGTTCCCGCCAAATACAAGGGCGAGTCCTGGGCCCGGCTCGGCGTCGACGTGGACCACGACTTCGAGGCCATCTATGTGGTGAGCCCCGATAAGAAGGCCAAGGTCGCCGAGCTCAAGGCCCTGCTGAAGGACGCCGACGAGCTCTACCTCGCCACCGACCCCGACCGCGAGGGCGAGGCCATCGCCTGGCACCTGCTGGAAACGCTCAAGCCCAAGGTCCCGGTCCGGCGCATGGTGTTCCACGAGATCACCGAGCCCGCCATCCAGGCGGCCGCCGCCGACACCCGCGACCTGGACAACGACCTGGTCGACGCGCAGGAGACCCGCCGCATCCTGGACCGGCTGTACGGCTACGAAGTCAGCCCGGTGCTGTGGAAAAAGGTGATGCCGCGACTGTCGGCGGGACGGGTGCAGTCCGTCGCCACCAGGGTGATCGTCCAGCGCGAGCGCGAGCGGATGGCTTTCCGTTCCGCCGAATACTGGGACATCGCTGCGAAACTCGATGCGGGCCCGGGCGAAGACGGGGACACCAGCAATCCGCGGACCTTCGGGGCGCGGCTGGTCAGTGTCGCCGGTGCGCGCGTCGCGAGCGGTCGTGACTTCGGCTCGGACGGTCAGCTCAAGACCGCCTCCGGTGTCGTCGTGCTGGACGAGGGTTACGCGCGCCGCTTGGCGCAGGCCCTCGACGGCGCCGACCTGGTCGTCTCCTCCGCGGAGGCCAAGCCGTACAGCCGCAAGCCGTACCCGCCGTTCATGACCTCGACGCTGCAACAGGAGGCCGGGCGCAAGCTGCGCTTCAACTCCGAGCGCACGATGCGGGTCGCGCAGCGACTGTACGAAAACGGCTACATCACCTATATGCGTACCGACTCGACCACGCTGTCGGAGTCGGCCATCGCCGCGGCCAGGTCGCAGGCGACCCAGCTGTACGGCGCCGAATACGTGCATCCCACCCCGCGCCAATACACCCGCAAGGTGAAGAACGCGCAGGAAGCACACGAGGCGATCCGCCCGGCCGGCGATACCTTCGCCACCCCCGGCCAGTTGCACGCGCGACTGGACAACGACGAGTTCCGGCTCTACGAGATGATCTGGCAGCGCACGGTCGCCTCGCAGATGGCCGACGCCAGGGGCACCACGCTGACGCTGCGCATCACCGGCGTCGCGACGACCGGCGAGGAATGCGTGTTCTCGGCCTCGGGTCGCACCATCACCTTCGCCGGCTTCCTCAAGGCTTACGTGGAGAGTGTGGACGAGGAGGCGGGCGGTCAATCCGACGACGCCGAGTCCAGGCTGCCCGCGCTGGACGAGGGTCAGGGCGTCACCGCGGTCGAGCTGAATCCCGATGGGCACAGCACGAATCCGCCGGCCAGATACACCGAAGCCTCACTCATCAAGACGCTCGAAGAGCTGGGCATCGGCCGCCCGTCGACGTACGCGTCGATCATCAAGACGATTCTCGACCGCGGCTATGTGTACAAGCGCGGTAGCGCGCTGGTGCCGTCGTGGGTGGCGTTCGCCGTGATCGGGCTGCTGGAAGAACATTTCGGCAGGCTGGTCGATTTCGACTTCACCGCGGGCATGGAGGACGACCTCGATGCCATCGCCGGTGGTCGCGAACAGCGCGGAAGTTGGTTGTCCAGCTTCTATTTCGGCGGCGAGACCGGCGTCGAGGGCTCGGTCGCGCGCTCCGGCGGGCTGAAGAAGATGGTCGGCGAGCGGCTCGACGACATCGACGCGCGAGAGATCAACTCCATCAAGCTGTTTGCCGACGAAGAGGGACGCGACGTCGTCGTCCGGGTCGGCCGGTACGGTCCGTACCTGGAGCGGATGGTCACCAATCCCGATGACCCCGAAGGTGATTCGATCTCGCAGCGGGCCAACCTGCCCGACGATCTGCCGCCGGACGAGCTGACCCGCGAGGTCGCCGAGAAGTTGTTCTCGACCCCGCAGGAGGGGCGCTCGCTGGGCACGGATCCGGCGAGCGGGCACGAAATCGTCGCCAAGGAAGGACGTTTCGGCCCGTACGTCACCGAGGTGCTGCCCGAACCCGCCGCGGCGGAAACGACGGCACCCGCCAAGAAAACGGCGAAGAAGGCGACCGCGCCCAAGCCGCGCACCGGTTCGCTGTTCAAGTCGATGGACTTGGCGACGGTCACCCTCGACGACGCGCTCAAGCTGCTGTCGTTGCCCAGGGTGGTCGGCAAGGACCCGGCCTCCGGCGAGGAGATCACCGCGCAGAACGGTCGCTACGGCCCATATCTGAAGAAGGGCACCGACTCTCGTTCGCTCACCGGCGAGGATCAGATCTTCGACGTGACGCTCGAGGAGGCGCTGAAGATCTACGCCGAGCCGAAGCGGCGCGGCAGGCAGGCCTCCGCCGCGGCACCGCTGCGTGAACTGGGCAACGACTCGGCCTCCGGTCAGCCGATGGTGATCAAGGACGGTCGCTTCGGCCCGTACGTCACCGACGGTGAGACCAACGCGACGCTGCGCAAGGGCGACGAGATCGAGTCGATCACCCCGGAACGGGCGATGGAGTTGCTCGCCGACCGCCGGGCCCGTGGACCGGTGAAGAAGAAGGCGGCGGCCAAGAAGGCGCCTGCGAAGAAGCCCGCTGCCAAGAAGACGGCAGCCAAGAAGGCCACTGCCGCCAAATCGACGACCACCAAGACGGTCGCCAAGAAGACCGCTGCCAAGAAGGCGGCGGCGAAGAAGACCGGCGTCGGTAATTCCTGAGCTCGCGGGTCGTGCCGGGCCGTAACCTACGGTCCGAAGTGCACGACCCGCGAAAGGATTGCCCATGGCCGACCAGGAACGCGAAGAGCTGATCAGCATCCTCGCCGAACAGCGAGAACTGTTCCGTATCACGGTGCGCGGCATCGACGACGAACAGGCACGCAGGCGCACCACCGCCAGCGAACTGACCCTCGGCGGGCTGCTGCACCACCTGATCAGCTGCGAACGCCACTGGATCACCGTGCTCACCGAGCGCGACGAGAACGCCGAGCTCGACGTCTCGCGAATGGCGGGCGAGTACCTGATGGCCGAGGGCGAGACCGTCGACGGCCTGCTCGCCGAATGGGACGGGGTCGCGGCGGCCACAGCGGAGCTGATCCGCACGGTGGACAGCCTGGACATCTCGGTCCCGACCCCGACCGCCCCGTGGTCGCCGGAGCGCGAGTGGTGGACGGTGCGCTACACGCTGCTGCACATCTTTCGCGAGATCTCGCACCACTCCGGGCACGCCGACATCATCCGCGAGGAACTCGACGGCGCGAACACCACCTACTCGCGGATTTCCTGAGCTCTGTGCTCAGCCGGCGCTATTTGCCAAGCACCCTGAGGAATTCACGCATCCAAGCGGGGTGATCGGGCCAGGCGCGGCCGGTGACGATGTTTTCGTCCACATAAGCCTCGCTGTCCACGAACTTGGCCCCGGCTGCCTCGATATCCGGGGCCAAGGCCGGGTAGGCGCTGCACGAGCGACCGACCAAAACCCCTGCGGCAGCGAGGATCAGCGGTCCGTGGCAGAGCGCGGCGATGGGCTTGCCCGCCTCCGCGAAGTGCCGCGCTAGGCGCTGGCAGTCCGGGTTGTTGCGCAGATACTCCGGGGCCCGGCCACCCGGCACGACCAACGCGTCGTAACCGGCCGGGTCGACGTCGGCGAACGCGACGTCGGCAGGCCAACTGTGCCCGAGTTTTTCGGTGTAGGTGTCGAAGCCGTCTACGAAGTCGTGCACCACGAACTGGAGTTTCTTGACGGCGGGGGCCGCGATGTCCACCTCGTGGCCCTCTTCGAGCAGGCGCTGATACGGATACATGACCTCGAGGTCTTCGGCCGCATCGCCGGTGATCAACAGAATTTTCACGGTGATTACACCTCCCTCTCGAGGATCCGCCCGGCCCGCGACAGAAGCAATACCGGTCCGCGCGTCGCACCGAGCCGACCCCGCGATCGGTGTCGGTACGGGCGGCTAGGGTGTACGGCGTGGCAGGTGTCTTCGATCGGTTGGTCGGCCAGGATGCGGTCGAGTCCGCGCTGACGGCCGCCTCGGTCGCGGCTCGCGCCGAGGTGGTGCAGGGCGCGATGACGCACTCGTGGCTGTTCACCGGGCCGCCCGGATCGGGCAGATCCGTTGCGGCACTGTGCTTCGCGGCGGCGCTGCAATGCACCGACCCCGGCTCGCCGGGCTGCGGCCGCTGCCATGCCTGCACCACCACCATGGCCGGCACGCACGGCGACGTGCGCCGGGTGATCCCGGAGGGCCTGAGCATCAGCACCAAGGAGATGCGCGAGATCGTGCAGATCGCCTCGCGCAGGCCCAGCACCGGTCGCTGGCAGGTGGTCGTCATCGAGGACGCCGACCGGTTGACCGAGGCCGCGGGCAACGTGCTGCTGAAGGTGGTCGAGGAGCCGCCGGACCGGACGGTGTTCCTGCTGTGCGCGCCGTCGGTCGACCCCGAGGACATCTCGGTGACCCTGCGCTCCCGCTGCAGGCACGTGCACCTGGTCACGCCGTCGGTGCCCGCCATCGCGCAGGTGCTGCGCGACCGCGACAAACTCGATGAGAAGACCGCGAACTGGGCCGCCTCGATCAGCGGCGGACACGTCGGCCGGGCCCGGCGCCTGGCCACCGACGAAGAAGCGCGGGCCCGCCGCCAGCGGGCGCTGGCCTTGGTCGGCGCCGCCTCGAAGCCCGGCGCCGCCTACGCCGCGGCCGACGAACTGGTCAAGGCCGCCGACGACGAAGCCAAACAGATGAGCGCCACCCGCGACGACCGCGAACGCGAAGAACTCGCCACCGCGATGGGCGCGGGCGGCACCGGTAAAGGTGCCGCAGGCGCCACCCGCGGTTCGGCCGGTGTGCTGAAAGACCTGGAACGACGGCAGAAGTCGCGCGCCACCCGCACCGGCCGCGACTCCCTCGACCGCGCCCTCATCGACGTGGCCGGCGTCTACCGCGACGCCCTCGCCGTCCGCTTCGGCGCCGCCCGCAACGGCTCCGGCGTCGCCCTCACCCACCCCGACATGTCCGACCAGATCCACGACCTGGCCCGCCGCGTCCGCCCCGAGGGCCTGCTGAAATCCATCGACGCCGTCCTGGCCTGCCGCGAAGCCCTCGACCTCAACGTCAAACCCCGCTTCGCCCTGGCCGCCCTGGCCGCCGCCCTGATGGCCGCCCAAACCACCTGACCCCGACCGATCGGCCCCGGTGACCACCCGTTTTCGCGTTCCACCCCCCGAGACGATAGACTCGCCACGCCGAAAGGCACGCCGCCTTAGCTCAGTCGGTAGAGCGCTTCACTCGTAATGAAAAGGTCGCGAGTTCGATTCTCGCAGGCGGCTCCACTAATTCCCTGGTCGACCGAATCGTCGGTCGACCAGGTCAGCGGGGGCAGTGGACTGTGTAGTTCCAGTCGGTGCCGCCCGGGCCGGTGACGCGGACCGAGACGGTTGTTGCGGTGCCTGCGGGGATGTTGATTACGGCGGAGCCGGTGCCTTCGTTGATGTTGTCGCCGATGTAGCCGGTGTTGTGGACTCGGCCGCCCTGGTAGAAGACCTCGATCTGGTCCGGGATGGCGAAGGTCTCGTAGGACAGGACGAACGAGGCGGGGCCGGTACGGCCGAGGTGATGCGCGGTCTCGGTGACGCCTGCGCCACCGGACTTGGTCGACTGATTGCACTGCTGGGTGGGTGGTGCGGCCGGTCCGCTGCCGCTGCCACTCCCACTTCCGCTGCTGCCACTCCCACTTCCGCTGCTTCCTGAGGGAGGTGCTGCGGAAACACCGGCGGCAAGGGCGAGGGTCGCCGCGCCTGCCAATGCTGCTGCCGTCGCACTGCGCACACCAAAATGCCGAATTCCGTTAGTACTCAACGTATTTCCTTCACGAATAGTTGGGGAACGTCCGTTGAACACGATGCCACCGGGAGGGGTTGCCGAATATCCGCTGTTCAGTGGACAGCATCCCGGTGGCGCAGCGGATCCGGGCACCGCAGTGCGCTATATATGCGCCTTTTGCGCACGAAAAGTGTTGGGCCACAACCGATCAGTCGAAGGGCGGGCGGGCATCGGTGACGGTGTACTTCAGCACGGTGTTGTTCTTGATGGCGATGCCGGGGTCCGGCGCGTTGGCGACGGATCGCCAGGCTTCCAGGTTCGCCGCGGTATCCCAGAGTTCGAAGACGTTCACCCGCGCCGGGTCGGCGGGGTCGGCGGTGATGGCGCAGTCGAGGCAACCGGGAGCTGTTCGACAGCGGCGCAGCAAGTCGTGGAAGGCGCTGACGTAGGCGTCGCGCTGGCCGGGGTCGACTTCCGCATAACCGGCGATGATCAACACAGGCGGAACCTCTTCTGCCGAAGGATGATTGCGTGCTCAGCAGTCAGGACGAGGCGCGGCCGGTGATTTCATCGGTGCGGTCGGATGTTGCTCCCGGGTCGGGCGCCGTTGACCGGCCCGGGAGAACAGTTAGGGGATCAGGATCAGCCTGCGGCGGCTGTCCGCAGGGTCGCCTGCTCGGCAACATGCGCGAGTTCGGCGTTGAAGCGCTCGGCGGCCTCGATGTTGCCGAGGTGGCCGGTCGGCCAGCAGTGGTACGCGGCGAGGTGGCCGGTGCGCGCGAGGGTGTCGGCGATTCGGCGGGCCATTCGTTCCGGCAGCAGTCGGTCGTGGCGGCCCGCGATGACCGTGGTGGGCACGGTGAGGTGTGCCGCGCCGTCGGTGACGTCGAGGTCGGCCAGGGCGGCGGCGTGGCGGCCACGGGTCAGTGGGCGGCAGGAGCGGACGATGCCGAGGGCGAAGTTCACCTCGTCGACGGTCGCTCGCTTGTTCATCACCCGGTCCTTCAATACCGCGCTGACCAGCCAGCCGCCGGGCAGCGGGACCGGGGTGGTCAGCACTGTTTCGGAGACGAAGTTCGGCAACCGGACGGGGGCGCCGAGCAGGGTGATCGGCTTGTTCTGCACCGTGAGCTGCTTGTTCAGCAGCGGGAGCAGGTCGGTGTCGTAGCGGATATTGCCCGAGGTGGTGTTGAGCAGGATGGCGGCGGCGGCTCGGCGCCGGACCTGCTCGGGGTAGCGCGCCGCCCACGCCTGCAGGGTGATGCCGCCCATGCTGTGGCCGGCGAGCACGGCGCGCTGACCGGGGCGCAGGGTGGCGTCGAGCACGGCGGACAGGTCGTCGGCGAGGGTGTCCCGGCTGGGCAGCAGGCGGCCGAGCTGGCTCTCGCCGTGGCCGCGCTGGTCGTAGCAGACCACGCGATACCGGTCGGCGAAGGCGTTGATCTGCGGGTTCCAGTACTCGATGCTGCAGCTCCAGCCGTGGATCAGCACGATGACGTCGCCGTCGGCGGGGCCGTAGGCGTGCACCCGCAGGCGGGCGCCGTCCACGGTGGTGACCGGGATGACCTCGAGGGGAGCGGTGGGAGCGTTCAACGACGCGGTCCGGAAGGTACGTGATCGCAGTCCGGCGCGATAAGCGGCGGTCAGGGCGCCATTACGCGCGTCCGCCAAAGTCTTCATCGACTTCACCAGCATCGGGCACTCCTTTGTGTCTGCCGCCACAGTACAGTGCAAGCTGGGTGCTTGCTAGTGCAAGCGCACCGCAACGGATCTTCTGGCTCGAAGGTAGGAATACCCGTAATTCGGTGCAGTGACACTGTCTCTGTTCACAAATAAATCATGGCGAAGCTAGCTCTGCTGACTTCATCGTCTGTCCAGGCTGGTTGCGTTAGTGCGCGAAAGTGGCGATCCAGTAACGGTTTTGCGCACGCGTGGACGAACCACGAAATGTCGTACCCCGGTGCGATGATCGTCGGCGTGGCTTCCGATGAGATCGGCTTCGCAGCACCCATCCCGGTTCTCCGCATGTTCGACGTCGCCAAAGCGTACGAATTCTACTGCGACTACCTGGGTTTCACCGTCGACTGGGAACACCGATTCGGCGACGACTTCCCGTTGTACGCGCAGGTGTCGCGCGGCTCGGCGCAACTGCACCTCAGTGAGCACCATGGTGACGGAACACCCGGGACCGTCGTGTGGATCGCGGTGGACGACATTCACGCGTGGCACACCGAGCTAGCAGGCAAGGAGTACCGCTACGCCAAGCCGGGCTGCCCCGAGGACGGGCCCGGTGGACCCGGTTTCGAGCTGGCCGACCCGTTCGGCAACACCCTGCGCTTCGCCCAGCCCGAATAGCACCCCGGCCATCCGCTGGCGGCGACGGGCGCGCCACAGTTACCGTTGGTGCTGTGGACAGCACGCACGTGGCACCGGAATCGGCGGCGCAGCAGGATCCGGCGCACCCGGCCAAGTCCGGTTGGCGCGGCGTAGGGGTGCCGCTGCTGGTGGCGGGCGTCGGCATCGGGATCGGCGTGCTGCTGCACGTGCGCGACCCGCACGTCGAGGGTTCCTACGGCGTGTGCCCGGTCTACGCGCTGACCGGCTGGTGGTGTCCGGGCTGCGGCGGCATGCGAGCCATCCACAACCTCACCGACGGCCAGGTGCTGGATTCCTTGCACAGCAACCTGCTTGCGATTCCGCTGGTGCTCGCCTTCGTGCTGTGGATAGCCGACTGGAGCCTGCGCGCCTGGCGCGGTCAACGCATGCGCCTGCCCTCGATCGGCTCCGTGACGATGTGGACCTTCTTCGCATTGCTCGCGGTGTACACCGTGCTGCGCAATACGCCGTGGGGAACCTGGCTCGCCCCGGTCTAGACCCATCCGGCGCGCCCGGGCGATTCCCGCGCCGCGAACCGGGCAAGCTGAAACCATGAGTGATTCGTTGAAAGACCGCATCAGGGCCAAGCTATTGCGTCAACTCGCCGAAGACGACGGCCCCGACGCCGAACACGACGACCCCCGCCAGGTCTCGGTCGAATCCGACCTCGAGGCCCTCAACAGCGTCTCCGACGACGACCCCTTGGTGGAGGAACTCGCCTCCCGATACCTGGTGTTCTGACCTACGCCGCCGAGGGCGGCAGTTGCGGCAGCGGCTTCCCGGCCAGCCAGCTGTCCCACAGCGGCCGCAGCGGAATCCGGCTGTAATGCCCGGCCAGATCGGTGAAATCCTCGGTACTCACCGACCCGTGGCGGTAGCGAATCGTCCACTCCCGCACCAGATCGAAGAAGGCCTGGTCGCCCAGTTCCAGGCGCAACGCGTGCAGGGTGAGCGCGCCGCGCTTGTAGACGCGATCGTCGAACATGTGCTGCGGTCCGGGATCACCGACCGCGATGTCCTGCGGCTGCCTGGACAGATTGTGCCTGGCCGCGCGGGCGAGCTGGTCCGCCGTCGGGCCGCCTGCCGCCTCGGACCAGATCCATTCGGCGTAGCAGGCGAAGCCCTCGTGTAGCCAGATGTCGCGCCACTGCCGGATGGTGAGGCTGTTGCCGAACCACTGGTGCGCCAGCTCGTGGGCGACCAGCCGTTCGGCGCCGCGCCTGCCGTCGCAGTGGTTGGCGCCGAAGATGGAGATGCCCTGGGCCTCGATCGGAATCTCCAGGTCGTCGTCGGTGACGACCACGGTGTACGTCTCGAAGGGGTACGGCCCGAACCGCTCGGTGAAGAGCTCCATCATCTGCGGCTGCCGCGCGAAGTCGTGCTCGAAGTTGCCGCGCAGCCGGGGCGGGGCCACCGCGTGCATGGGCACCGAGCTGGGCGGGGAAACGATGCGGTGCTTCTGGTACGGCCCGATCTGAATGGTCGCCAGGTAGGTGGCCATCGGTTCGGCCTGCTCGTAGACCCAGGTGGTCTGGCTGGCCTTGACCTGCTTACGCAGCAGCGTGCCGTTGGCCAGCGCGTAGTACGGACTGTCGGTGGTGATCGAAATCCGGTAGCTGGCTTTGGAACTCGGATGATCGTCGCAGGGGAACCAGGAGGCGGCACCGTTCGGCTGGCTGGCCACCAGCGCGCCCTCGGTGAGTTCCTCCCAGCCGACCGCACCCCACGGTCCGCGCACCGGCTGCGGCACGCCGCCGTACTGGACGACCAGCGAGAGCACACCGCCCGCCGGGATGCGCTGCTGTGGCGTGATCACCAATTTGCCGCGCTGGTGGGCGTATTTGGCGGCCTTGGTGCCGTTGACGAACACCTTGGACACGGCGAGCGCTTGGGACAGATCCAGCGAAAACCTCGGCTGCGCAACGGTGGTCACCGCGGTGATCTCCGCACGGCCCGCCAACCGGTTGCTGGCCACCTTGTAGACGAGGTCCAGCTCGTACCGCGATACCCGGTAGCCCCGATTCCCGTTCTGCGGCAGGTATTCGTCGATGGGCGCCTCGTAGAACTTGCCCGGCATCAGCGGGCCGCCCCCGGGTCGCCTCCGAACCAAGGCGCGATCGGGTTGCCCCACCACCGAGTGGACGGGGGAACAGTGTCGCCGCGCATGACCAGCGAGGCGGGGCCGATGGTCGCGCCCTCGCCGATGGTCGAGGCGGGCAGTGCGACGCAGTGCGGGCCGAGGGTGGCGCCCGCGCCGAGGGTGACCGTGTCCATGGACATGATGCGGTCGTGGAACAGGTGGGTCTGCACGACGCAGCCGCGTTCCACGGTCGCGCCGTCACCGAGTGTCACCAGGTCCGCCTCCGGTAGCCAATAGGACTCGCACCATACCCCGCGGCCGATCCGGGCACCGAGCCCACGAAGCCACAGGTTCAGCACCGGTGTACCCGTCGCGGCGCGCGCGAACCACGGCGCCGCAACGGTTTCCACGAAGGTGTCGGACACCTCGTTGCGCCACACGAACGAACTCCACAGCGGATGTTCTTCGGCGCGAATCCGCCCGACGAGCAACCACTTCGCGGCCACCGAGCTGGCCCCGGCCACCGCGCCCGCGGCCAGCAGCACCAGCCCGCTGAGCAGGGCGGTGGGCAGATGACCGAGGGTGCGGGCGAGCCAGGCGAGGGTGAACAGCACGCCGAGCCCGATCGCGAAGGTCACCAATACCGGGAACAGGCGGCAGGTTTCGACGACGGCGCGGGCGATCCGCAGCTTCGGCGGCGGATCGAAGGTGCGTGCGGTGTCCGAGCTCTCCGGTGCGCGGCGCAGCCGCACCGGCGGACTGCCCAGCCAGGACGAGCCCGCCTTCGACTTGGACGGTGCGGCCGAAAGGACCGCGACCAGGCCATTTTTCGGTACTCGCCGCCCCGGCGCGGTCATGCCCGAGTTGCCGAGGAACGCGCGCTTGCCGACCTTCGCCTCGCCGATGCGCAGCCAGCCGCCGCCGAGTTCGTAGCTGGCGATCATGGTGTCGTCGGCCAGGAACGCGCCGTCGGCGACCGTGGTGAATTTGGGCAGCAGCAGCACCGTCGACGCCTCGACGCCCTTGCCGATGTTCGCGCCCAGCAGCCTTAGCCAGATCGGTGTGAGCAGGCTCGCGTACAGCGGGAACAGGAAGGTGCGCGCCGAATCGAGCAGGCGTTCGGTGGACCACACCTGCCAGCCGGTGCGGCTGCGCACCGGGTGATAGCCCTCGCGCAGCCGGAAGCTGAGCAGCCGCACCGCGATGATGGTGATCGCCGCGTACACGGCGAGGCTGAGCAGCGTCGCTACCGGCAGGATTGCGAAGGCACGGCCCAAACCGCCCGCGAGGGTGCGGGCGTCGCGGATGAACCAGGCGATGAACAGGCCACCGGCGCCGAGGCCGAGGATGGGCACCGCGGCCAGCGCCATCGAGGTGACGCCGAAGATCGCCACCCAGTGCGCCGCGCGGTCGGGCGTGTGCGCGGGCCAGCGATGGTGTGCCTTACCGATTTTCGCGGCGGGCGAGCCCGCCCACTCCTGCTCGGCCTTGACCTTGCCGGACACGGCGGAGCCGGGCGCGACTTCGGCGTTCTTGCCGATCCTGGTGCCGGGCAACAGGATCGATCGCGAGCCGACCACCGCGCCCGCGCCGACGGTCACCGGGCCGATGTGGACCACGTCGCCGTCGATCCAGTAGCCGGACAGGTCGACCTCGGGTTCCACGCTGCACCCGTCGCCCAGTTCGAGCAGGCCGGTCACCGGCGGCAGCGTGTGCAGGTCGACGCCCTTGCCGATCTTGGCGCCGAGCGCCCGCGCGAACGGCACCATCCACGGTGCGCCGGAGAGGTTTTCGGCACCGCTGGCCTCGGACAGGCGTACCGCGGCCCACAGCCGCAGATGCACCGAGCCGCCGCGCGGATGCCGGCCGGGTTCCACCCCACGCAGCAGCAGGCGGGCACCGACCACGCAGATCCCCATCCGGCCAGGCGGGGAGATGAAGAGCAGGAACGCCACCAGCGTCCACCACCAGGACAGCTGCGGCAGCCACGGCAGCGAGCCGGACCAGGCCGCGATATTGCCGACGATGGCCAGCCAGGTGAGCCACTGCAGGCCGGTGAGCGTGGTGAGCGGGATGGTGGCCAGCACCTGGGTCCACTGGGCGCGCCGCGGTGTCGGGCGCACCACGCGTTCCTCGACGGCGACGGCCGGGGTGCTCTGCTCCAGCAGTTCCACCAGCGCGCCGAGGCGCGGGTGGTCGTACAGGTCGGCGACGGTGATCTGGGGATAACGGGCGCGCAGCGCGGTCACCAGCTGGGCCGCGGCCAGCGAGCCGCCGCCGAGGTCGAAGAAGTCGGCGTCGAGGTCGAGCACCTCGCCGCCGAGGATCGAATCCCACAATCCGGCAACCCACTGCGCGGTACCGGTGAGATCGTTGTCGGCCTCGTCGTCGGCGCTGTTGGGCAGCGGCCAGGGCAGCGCGTTGCGGTCTACCTTGCCGGAGGTGCGGGTCGGCAGTTCGTCGACGACCGCGAGCCGCGGCACCAGCGGAGCCGGAAGGTGTTCGGCCAGTTGAGTTCTGGCGGCTTTGAGATCGAAATCAGGCCCCGGGCCGGTGAGGTAGCCGACCAGAATCTTGTTGCCCGCCTTGGTCGTTCGGATAGCGGCGGCGGCACCGGTGACACCGGGCAGGTGCTGCAGCGCGTTGTCGATCTCGCCGAGCTCGATGCGCCGGCCACCGAGCTTGATCTGATCGTCGGCGCGGCCGAGGAAGACCAGGCCCGCGCTGTCGTTGCGGACCAGGTCGCCGCTGCGGTAGGCGCGATCCCAGCCGACCGAGGGCAGCGGCGCGTACTTCTCGGCGTCCTTCGCGGGATCGAGGTAGCGGGCCAGGCCGACGCCGCCGATCACCAGTTCGCCGGATTCGCCCTCGCCCACCGGGTTTCCGGCCGCGTCGATCACCACGAGATCCCAGCCGTCGAGCGGGAGCCCGATCCGGATGGGCCACTCGCCGTCGAGCAGCGCGGCGCAGGCGACCACCGTGGCCTCGGTGGGGCCGTAGGTATTCCAGACCTCGCGCTCCGTATCACCGTTGCCGGCAAGGCGTTCCGCGAGTTCCGGCGGCACCGCCTCGCCGCCGAAGATCAACAGCCGGACCGCGTCCAGCGCCTCGGCGGGCCAGGTCGCGGCCAGCGTCGGCACGGTGGAGACGATGCTGATCTCCCGGCGCACCAGCCACGGGCCGAGATCGGCGCCGGTGCGGACCAGGTCGCGCGGGGCGGGGACGAGGCAGGCGCCGTTGCGCCAGGCCAGCCACATCTCCTCGCAGGAGGCGTCGAAGGCGACTGAGAGTCCGGCGAGCACCCGGTCGCCGGGGCCGATCGGGGCGTCCGGCAGGAAGAGCCTGGCTTCGGCGTCCACGAACGCGGCGGCGTTGCGATGGGTCACCGCAACACCTTTCGGCGTTCCGGTGGACCCGGAGGTGAAGATGATCCAGGCGTCGTCGGCGGGGGTGGGCAGGGTGCTCGTGGCGGCGTCGGCCGGATTGTCCGCTGCCGCACGGATTCCCGCCGGCGTCGTCTCGATTCCCGCCGCGGTGACGATCGCGGTGACCTGCGCCTCGCCGAAGACCAGCTGGGCGCGCTCGTCCGGGTCGTCGGCGTCGACCGGCACATAGGCGGCGCCCGCGTACAGGACGGCGAGGATGGTGAGGTAGAGCTCGCGCGAGCCGGACGGCATCCGCACGCCGACCCGGTCGCCCGGGCGCACACCGGCCGTGGCGAGGCGGGCCATCGTCTTCTCGATCTCCACCACGAGTTCGAGATAGGTGAGCACCGTGTCGCCGTCATCGATGGCGGGTGCGTCGGGATGGGTCAGCGCGGTAGCGGTCAGGATGTCGACGAGGGTGCGGGCCGGTGGCGTGTGCGCGGTCCGTAGGAGCGGGTGTACCGTCGCGTCAACCTGTGGCTGGAGCATGACGCCCTGCCCACCTCCCATTCGACCTGCCTCGCACTTCCCTGGTGTTGTTGTGTCATAGCTGGGTTACCAATGGGCAAACACCATGGTGACCAGTTGTCCACGGTACTCGGGGTTGTCGACGTTTGTTGTTCACCGCCGAGGTTGCCGCGCTGGCGGTCGCGGGCGAGGTCGTTGCAGGTCGTGGCGATTTCCGTCGGACGCGCCGAAGCAACGCCTGGTGGGCGGGTTACCGGGTGGGTTCGCCGGGCGGTCGCTGGGTCGCCCAGCGCGCGCCGCTGTGATTCCCCTCATCCCGCTGGTGATCTTGCAGCTCAGCGCGTTTCGCGCTGGATCGGTCAGGCTGCGGAGGCGGCGGTGCCGATGCCGAGGGTGGTGAGAATGGCGGCGCTGGCCTGTTCGAGCCGCTCCCGGATCTTCGGGCGGCGCAGCAGCGCGACCGCGCGGGAGGCGACCAAGGCCAGGAGCACCATCTCTACCGCGGCGATCACCGATTCGATGGCACCGAGGGCGAGGGTGTTGACGAAGGTGACCTCGGTGAGGAACTGGGGCAGCACCGCGAGATAGAACAGGCCGACCTTCGGGTTGAACATGCAGGAGACGACACCCGCGGTGAACGCCGAGCGAACCGATGTCCGGGTGCCCGCTGAGTTGTCCGCCAGACCACCGACGCCATCGGCTTCGCGCGCCGCCCTGCGCTGCCGCCGTTGGTCGAGCAACGCGCGAATTCCCAAGTACATCAAGTAGATTCCGCCGATCACCTTCAACGCGCGGTACGCGGTCGCCGACTGCTCCAGCAGCGCCGCGACGCCGGCCGCGACCACCACTGCCCACAAGATCCCGCCGAGTGCCGACCCGATCGCCGCGGCGATCCCCGGTCGCGCGTCCACCAGCGAAAACCGCAGCACCAGGAACGAGTCCGGGCCGGGAGTGAGCGACAGCAGAACGCACAGGCCGATAAAGCTCAGCAGCAGGGAGAGCGACATCCAATGATGTGACCCCAATGCCGCCGAACACGCAACGCATTTCCGCCGCCGCGCCCACCCGGCCGTTGGTCTTGACAGCTCGGGTTCTCGTCTGCCAATCTCGGGTCAGGTCATGAGTACCAGCGTTCAGCCCCGGCTTGCTGGTCGGCAACCCTCCTCCGCGGTGGGGTGCTCCGGGTGACGACCAGGCCGACGCCCGACCGGGTGCGGCAAGCGCGGACTCGACGAATCACCTGATTGCGGGTCCCGGAGCCGATGGGATTTTCGTGATGACTGCTGTGGTAACCCAGAACTGTGCCCCCCTTGCCCGGGTTTCCGGCGACGATCTCCAGGTGCCGCTCGTCCAGGGCGGGACGACCACATATGCCAACTTCGACTACGCCGCCAGCGCACCCGCATTGGCGCAGGTGACCGATCGGGTGCAGCAGCTGCTGCCGTTCTACGCGAGCGTGCACCGCGGTGCGGGCTACGCCTCGCGGATCTCCACCGAGTGCTACGAGGCGGCCCGCGGGTCGGTCACCCGATTCCTCGACGCGGCCGACGACCAGGTGGTGGTGTTCACCCGCAACACCACCGACTCGCTGAACCTGCTCGCGTCCTGCGTGCCCGGTGACACCGTGGTGCTCGACATCGAGCATCACGCGAACTTCCTGCCCTGGACCAAGCACGGCCGCCGCGTCGTGCAGGCCGGGGCCACCGTCGAGGAGACCATCGGCAGGCTCGTCGCCGAGCTGTGCAGCAAGCCCGCCGCGCTGCTCGCGGTGACCGGCGCGTCCAACGTCACCGGCGAGGTGCTGCCGCTGGAGCGGCTGGCCACCATCGCCCACCAGTGCGGCGCCCGCATCCTCGTCGATGCCGCCCAGCTCGCGCCGCATCGGCGAATCAGCTTGCGCGACACCGGCATCGACTACCTCGCCTTCTCCGGCCACAAGCTGTACGCCCCGTTCGGCGCGGGCGTGCTCGTCGGCCGCCGCGACTGGCTCGACAACGCCGAGCCGTACCTCGCCGGTGGTGGCGCGGTCCGTGAGGTCACCACCGCAGGCACCGAATGGGCGCAGGCCCCGCAGCGCCACGAGGGTGGTTCGCCCAACGTGCTCGGCGCCGCCGCCCTCGCCGCCGCCTGTGACGCGCTGTGTGAGATCGATGCGGAAACCCTCGCCGCCCACGAACACCACCTCGCCGACCGGCTGCGCGACGGCCTCGCCGCGATCCCCGGCGTCAACCTGCTGCGCATCTGGGCCGACGCCCCCGACACCGTCGGCATCGTCGCCTTCACCCTGGACGGTTTCGTCCCCGGCCACGTCGCCGCTTATCTCTCCGCCGAACACGGTATCGGCGTCCGCGACGGCCGCTTCTGCGCGCACCCGCTGCTCGCCCGCCTCGACCTCGACGGTGCGCTCCGCGCCAGCATCGGCCTGGGCACCACGACGGCGCACGTCGACCGTCTCATCGAAGCCGTGGCCACGCTCGTCCATCTAGGGCCGAGCTGGAACTACGCCACCACCAACAACCTCTGGAACCCCACTCCGGAGACCCGCCCCTTCACGTCCCAGGCCCCGACCGGCGCCGCTCCCTGCCTCACCGGGTAGTCATTGCAAAGGTGGCCGCCCGGCACTACGCCGGACGGCCATGGTCGAAAACGTCGCTCAGTCGCCGAGTTTGGTCGGCCGGTGGTAGCGGCCGTTGTAGTAGAGCAGGGGAGCGGCAGCCGGGGTTTCGTTGGTGTTGTCGTGCACCCGGGTCACCAGACCCACGACCAGGGTGTGGTCACCCAGCGGGATGAGCTGGTGGATGGTCGCGCGCAGCCAGATGGGGGTGCCGTGCAGGACCGGTTCGCCCGTGTCGAGGGTGGTCCAGAGGGAGCGGTCGCTGAAGCGGTCCTCGGCGGTGCGGGCGAAACGCTGGGCCAGGTGGTGCTGGTGTTCGCCGAGGAAATGGATGACGACCGAGTCGGCGTCGAGCAGGGCGGCCAGGCTCGACGAGGTATGCGCGATATTGAAGGAGACGAGCGGCGGTGCCAGCGACAGGGAGGCGAAAGAAGTCGCGGTGAAACCGATCGGGCCCTTCGGTGAGTTCAGTGTGACGACGGTGACGCCCGCCGGATAATGGCGCATCGATGCGCGGAATTGCTCGGCAGTAATCCCGCTCAGATCATCAGGGATCTGGAAATCCGTGGCGGGCCGTTCAGCTTCGGTCACCTATACGAACCTACGCTGTCCCGCCTCCCCGGGGATTCAGGCCAGATCCAGGGGTGTAATCAGTCGACGTCGATCGGTAGACCGGCGGTTATCCGGACCAGCTCGTGGAAAGAGGTGCGGAACACCGTGTTCGGGTGGCCGCCCGCGGCCCAGACCTCGCGGTGGTTCGAGAGGGCGGTGTCCACCCAGGTGGGCAGGTTGGTGGGGTGGCCCACCGGGGCTACGCCGCCGATCGGCTGGCCGGTGACCTGGCGGATCATGTCGGCGGGGGCGTGAGTCAGGGTGCCCTCCAGGCGTTTTCCGGTGGACTCGAGGTCCACCTCGTGCGCGCCGGAAACCAGGAGCAGCACCGGATCCTCGTCCAGCAGGAAGACCAGGGAGCTGGTGATGGCGCCCACGTCGACGCCGAGCGTGCGCGCGGCATCCGCAACGGTGGGGGTGGGGGCCGGCTGGGTCACGATGACACCGTGATGGCCTCGGGCGATGAGGGTGTCCGCGACTCGGCAGGCGATCGGTGGCAATGTCGACCTGCGCATGCCACCAGAGTAGAGCGATTGCGGGCGGTGCGCCGGGCTACTCGGCGAATGCGTCAGTATTCCGGATAGCCCTCGCTCGGCCCGAGCATCCGGGTGATGCGCGCCTGCGTGATCTGCGCGAGCTCGGCCATGCTGCCGCCCGAGACCTGTTCGTGCACAACTGCTTCGAGTGCCCGATCCAGATCGTCCTGGGACAGCGCGAGCAACTCGACATCGGCCATGGCCAGCAGCGCGTCCCTGTTCGGATACGGCCTGGCATCGGCGAGGGTGGCGGCCCAGGTGACGTTGCAGCAGCAGGCGAACAGCGCGTGTATCGCACGGGCACGCGAGATTTGGTTGAACCGCTCGAGGCCGATTCCTTGATGCATCAGCATGATGGCCTCCGAATCCAGAATCGAGGTTTGCTGACGAGCTTTAATGATCCGTCCGGCGACGAACGGGGAACCAGTGCGCCGCACCAATTTTGCGCAGTTTTTACAGAGTCTTCTGCCGCGCGGGCGCCGCGAACGGCGCTCGCAAAACTCGCGCTGTGGTGGCTGGGTCGGGATGGCGTGGCGCGGCACTGGTAGATGCCCATTTCCGGGATGCGAAGCACTAGGTTCCACTCTCCTCGATACGCTGTACAAATGACTGACTGGCAGGCTTTCACCGTTGAAACGAAGGACCACGTCGCGCAGGTGACGTTGACGGGTCCCGGCAAGGGCAATGCGATGGGCCCGGATTTCTGGCGGGAGCTGCCGGAGATCTTCCAGGCGCTCGACGCCGACCCCGAGGTGCGCGCGATCGTGCTCACCGGTTCGGGCAAGCATTTCTCCTACGGCCTCGACCTGCCCGCGATGAGCGGCATGTTCGGCCCGCTGATGGCGGAACGGGCGCTGGCCGCGCCGCGCACCGAGTTCCTGGTGGAGCTGCGCAAGATGCAGGGCGCGGTGACGGCGGTGGCGGACTGCCGCAAGCCGGTGATCGCGGCCATCTCCGGCTGGTGCATCGGCGGCGGCCTGGACCTGATCGCCGCCGTGGATATCCGCTACGCGAGCGCGGACGCGAAGTTCAGCCTGCGCGAGGCGAAGGTCGCCATCGTCGCCGACATCGGTTCGCTGCAGCGGCTGCCGGGCATCATCGGCGAGGGTCAGCTGCGCGAGCTCGCCTACACCGGCAAGGACATCGACGCGGCGCGGGCGGAGAAGATCGGCCTGGTCAACGAGGTATTCGCGGATCAGGCCGCGGCACTGGACGCCGCACACGCCACGGCACGCGAGATCGCGGTGAACCCGCCGCTGGTGGTGCAGGGTGTGAAGGACGTGCTGGATCAGCGGCGCAAGGACGAGGTGGCCGCCGGGCTGCGCTATGTGTCCGCGTGGAACTCCGCGTTCCTGCCGTCGCAGGACCTCACCGAGGCGATCAAGGCGGTGTTCGAGAAGCGGGCACCGGAGTTCAAGGGCGAGTAAAGCGCCGTATATCGCTTGCCCCAGTGGGAGGGTCGTCCGCATACTTGCATTGCGCAACTAATTGATTGATGCAAGCAAGGATGAGGTGTGGACGACCGGACGATCGACACGATCGCGATGCAACTCACCCGATTGCAGCGAATTCGCGACCGCACCGCGGCCCAGCTGAGCACGTGGACCAAGGATGGACTGGACCCGGCCGCCTTCGGCGCGCTGATCCGGTTGTGCTGTGACGGACCGATGCGATCGGGCGCGCTGGCCGGCGCGCTGCACTCGGATGCCTCGACGGTCAGCCGTCAGGTCGCCCAGCTCGTCGGCAGGAAGTTGGTCGAGCGGCAGGCCGACCCGGCGGACGGCAGAGCCACCGTGCTCGTCGTCACCGACCGTGGTCGGGCCGTCGCCGAAGAGATCCGCAGGCGGCGCAACGAGAACCTGACCCGGGTGATGGCCGGATGGACGCCACAGTCCAGGGCCGACTTCGCCGGACTGCTCGAACAGTTCGTGGACGACTTCGAGCGCACCAGGCCCGACATGATCGCCGCGATGCGCCGCAACTGGGACGAGACCTTTACTGGGACGGAGAACGAGACGTGACAACGGCTGAGAAGGTGGAATCGCCGCCCGAGTTCACCCATCGCCAGATCCTGGTGATCCTGAGTGGCTTGATGCTCGGGATGCTGCTGGCCGCGCTCGACCAGACGATCGTGTCCACCGCGATCCGCACCATCGCCGACGACCTCAATGGCTACTCGATGCAGGCGTGGGCGACCACCGCCTATCTGATCACCGCGACGCTGGCGACCCCGCTGTACGGCAAGTTGTCCGACATGTTCGGCCGCAAGCAGTTCTTCATGCTCGCGATCGCGATTTTCATCGTCGGCTCGCTGCTGTGCACGATGTCGCAGTCGATGTACCAGCTCGCGGCCTTCCGTGCGGTGCAGGGCGTCGGCGCGGGCGGGCTGATGTCGCTGGCGCTGACCATCCTCGGCGACATCGTCGGGCCACGCGAACGCGCCAAGTACCAGGGGTACTTCCTGGCCGTGTTCGGTACCTCCAGCGTGATCGGCCCGGTGCTCGGCGGGGTGCTCGCCGGACAGGAGACGATCCTCGGGGTGAGCGGCTGGCGCTGGGTGTTCCTGGTGAACGTGCCGATCGGCCTGATCGCGCTCGCGGTGGTGTACCGGGTGCTGAAGCTGCCGAAGCGACCGCACTCCACCGATCGGGTGGACTGGTGGGGCGTGCTCGCGCTGGCGATCGGTCTCGTCCCGCTGCTCATCGTCGCCGAGCAGGGCCGCGAATGGGGTTGGGGCAGTGGGCGTGCCATCGCCTGCTACGTGATCGGGGTGGCCGGCATCATCGGGTTCGTCTTCGTGGAGAAGGCGCTGCGCGACGCCGCGCTGATCCCGCTGCGCATCTTCAAGAACCGGACTTTCGCACTGGGCGTGGTGATCTCGTTCGTGGTCGGCGCGGGCATGTTCGGCGGTATCTCGCTGCTGCCGCAGTACCTGCAGGTGGTGCGCGGGGCGAGCCCGACGCTGGCGGGCCTGCAGATGCTGCCGATGGTGCTCGGCCTGATGACCGGTTCGGTGGTGTCGGGTCAGCTGATCTCGCGGACCGGCCGCTACCGCACCTTCACCATCATCGGCGCGACCATGCTGACGCTCGGTCTGTTCCTGCTGCACTTCCTGACCGCCGACAGCCCGCTGTGGCTGGCGATGATCTTCATGGCGTGCACCGGATTCGGGCTCGGCAACCTGATGCAGCCGCTCACCCTGGCGCTGCAGAACGCGTTGCCGCCCAAGGACATGGGCGTGTCCACCGCGGCCGCGACCTTCTTCCGGCAGATCGGCGGCACGCTCGGTGTCGCGGTGTTCCTGTCCATCCTGTTCGCCCAGCTGACGCCGAACATCTCCGACGAGATGCGCAGTGCCGCTGCGGATCCGCAGTTCCAGCAAGCGGTGGTGGAGGGTGCGCGCAGCAGCAACCCGGTCGATGCGGCGTTGGCGAAAGGCTTGCTGGCGCAAGATACTTCGGCCGCAGGACAGGTGCTGAAGGACAGCTCGATCATTCAGCAGCTGAGCCCGGAGCTGGCCCGGCCGTTCAAGGTCGGCTTCGCGGACTCCATGTCGATGGTGTTCCTGTCGGCCACCGGTGTCGCGTTGATCGCGTTGATTCTCGTGCTGTTCTGGCGGGAGGTGCCGCTGCGGATGGTCGGCGGGCTGCAGGCGGCGCGGGCCGAGGCCGAGGAGGCCGAGGAGTCGGTACTCGCGACCGAGTCGCGCGTGGTCGATCAGGCGGGGCTGGTGCTCGGCGGTGGTGGCGCGGTGGGTCCGCGCGACGGCAGTGATCCGGGCGATCGTGGCGCGGGCAGACCAGCGGGCGGGTCCGGATCGGAATGAGCGAAGCCGTGCCCGGGGCGATACGCGCCTCGGGCACCGGCCGGTCGCGGTCGCGTCCTGTTCTGACAGCATGACGAGCGTGATCAACGCACTGCGCTCCGCGCTGGACAAAGCACGGCGACTGCCGGGCGCTGTCTGGTACCTGGCGGTCGGCGGTGTCACCTCGATGCTCGCGTTGTTCGCGGTGGTCGGCCTGCTGATCGTCGGCGCGTTCTGCCTGATCGGTGTAGGGATACCGGCGCTGCCCGAGGCGATCCGGTTGGTCCGTCCGTTGGTGTCGTTCGATCGGCGCAGGGCCGCACGGTATCTCGGTGAACAGGCGGCGGAGGCTTATCAGCCGTTCACCGGCGGGCTGCGGCAGCGGGTCGCGACCGTGTTCACCGATCCGGCCAACCGGCGGGACTTCGGCTGGCTGGTCGCGCACGCGCTGACCGGCATCTATCTCGCGGTCTTCGCCATCGCGCTGCCGCTGAGCACCCTCGCTCAGCTGGCGATCCCGGAATTCTGGCAGCTGTTGCCGCCGGGGCAGGAGTTCGCCAGTTTCGGTTTCGTGGTCGACTCGTGGCCCAAGGCGATCCTCAGCTTCTTCCTCGCCTTCCCCGTCGCCCTGGTGACCCTGCAACTTCCGGTGGCCGCGCGCTGGCAGGCGATGGCCAGCCACGCCCTGCTGAAACCGACCGAGGGCGCCATGCTGGCCGACCGCGTCGCGGCACTCACCGCGACCCGCGCCGCCGCGCTGGACGCGCACGGTGCCGAGCTGCGCCGGATCGAGCGCGACCTGCACGACGGCGCGCAGGCCCGGCTCGCGGCGGTGATCATGCAGCTCGGGCTGGCCGACCAATTGCGCGAACAGGATCCGGAAACGGCGCAGGGTCTCGTGCGCAAGGCGCAGGACACCGCGACGGCCGCGCTGGCCGAACTGCGGGACGTGGTGCGCAACGTGTATCCGCCGGTGCTCACCGATCGTGGTCTGGCGAGCGCCATTTCGGCGGTGGCCGCCCGCAATCCCATTCCCTGTGTGCTCGATCTCCGCGAGGTGGGCAGGCGTCCCGCCGCGGTGGAGGCGGCGGCGTACTTCGTGATCACCGAGGCACTCACCAACGCCACCAAGCACTCCGGCGCCGTGGGCATCTCGCTGGTGCTCGGCGGTGCGCCGGAACTGTTGACGATCGAGGTCCGCGACGACGGGGTAGGCGGCGCCGTGGAGACCTACGGCGGCGGGCTGGCCGGTATCCGGCGCCGGGCCGAGGCGCTCGACGGCCGGATGACGCTGACCAGTCCACCCGGTGGCCCTACTGTATTGCGGGTGGAGTTGCCGTGCGGGTCATGATCGCCGAGGACGATGCCCTGCTGCGGGAGGGTCTGGTGCTGCTGCTGAGTACGGCGGGCATCGAGGTGGTGGCCGCTGTGGACAACGCGGACGACTTCCTCGCGGCGGTGGCCGCGGATCGACCGGACGCGGTCGTCGTCGATGTGCGCCTGCCGCCGACGTTCACCGACGACGGTTTACGCGCGGCCGTCAGCGCGCGCAAGCTGCACCCCGGCCTGCCGGTGCTGGTGCTGTCGTCCTGGGTGGAGGACAGCTACGCCGCGGAACTGCTCGGCGACGGCATGGGCGGTGTCGGCTACCTGCTCAAGGAGCGGGTCGGCAAGGTGGACCGCTTTCTCGATTCGCTGCGCCGGGTCGCGGCGGGCGGCACCGCGATGGACCCCGAGGTGATCTCGCAACTGCTGGTGCGGCGCAAGGCCGATGACCCGATGGCCGCGCTGACCGCCCGCGAGCGCGAGGTGCTGGCGCTGATGGCCGAGGGGCACAACAACGCGACCATCGCCGAGCGGCTGGTGGTCAGCGAAGGCGCTGTGCACAAACACATTCGGAGCATCTTCGCGAAGCTCGGGCTCTCCACCGAGGATGTCGGCCATCGGCGCGTACTTGCCGTACTGGCCTACTTGAACGCGTGAAGCCCTGAACCCGTTGGGGCTCAGGGCTCACGGCTCCGGTCAGTCGACCCGACAGGTCATATCCTCGGCGGGCAGCGTGCCGTCGCGGAAGTAGGTGTTCACCGCCGAGTACACGCAGGAGTTCTGGTAGCGCCCGAAGATCCAGTGGATCGGCACATCCTGGAGGGTGACCATGCGGGACGCGCTCAGGTCGTTGTGCATGGCGACCGCTCCGTCGTAGGCGGTCCTGGTGTCACCGGTGGACTGCACGATCATGGCGGGCACCGCATTGCGCACCACCGTGGCCGGCTCGGCGGGCGGAGCCCAGAACGCGCACGGGGTGATGTTGTTGGTGAATCCGGCGAACACCGGTTCGGTGGCGCGGGCGGCCTCGATGTTGCGCCAATAGAATCCTGGATCCCGCGGCGCGGCGACGTCACCGCACATGATGGCCATCTGCGATGAATTGTCGTTCGGACGTGCCTTCAGCGCGAATCCCAGTGTGGCGTTCAATGTTTCGTCGGGCTGGGCGGGCTTGCCCGCGGCGGCATCGGCGATGGTACGGATCTGACCGGCGAGCATCCCGTACTGATCGGGACTGTCCAGCCCGACGAACAGCACTACGGGCAGCCAATGTTCGTCGATCTCGTACTCGCCCAACCGGATCGGCTTGTCCGCAGCCTGTTTGATCAGGTCCTGGACAGTGCCGCGGACCTGCGCCCGGCTCGTGCCGAAGTGGTATTCACCATCGCGCGCCGCGACCCAATCCGCCCACAGGTCGAGCGCGGCCTCGTTGGCCGGACCCATGGCCTGCATCATGCCGACCGTCCCGTAGGCGTCCGGGTCGGCCGCGCTGTCCAGCACCATCCGGTCGCTGCGTTCGGGGAACATCTGCATGTACACCGCACCGAGGTAGGTGCCGTACGAGGTGCCGAAGTAGCTGATTTTCTCCGCGCCGAGAATGCCGCGGATGACGTCCATGTCCCGCGCGGTGTTGCGCGTGGTGATGTACGGCAGGCGAGCCCCTTCGGCGGTGGCGCAGCGGGCGGCCAGATCGCTATGTATCGCAACGGATTCCGCGAAACCCGCCGCGTCGAGGCCCGCCGAGTGCAACCCGAAGCCGATCGGCCACCCGCAGTGGACAGCGGACGAGCGTCCGACGCCACGCGGGTCCATGCCGATCAGGTCGTAGCGGGCGCGCACCTCGGGCGTCATCGCCTTGCCGACATCGACCATGAAGTCCAGGCCTTCGCCGCCGGGGCCGCCGGAGTTGGACAGCATGACGCCGCGCTGCGGTGCGGGATCGGTGCCTGCGATCCGGGAGATCGCCACGGTGAGTGTGGGCCCTTGCGGGTCAGCGTAATTCACCGGCACGGTGACGTCGGCGCACTGCGCCCCGGCGTCATCCAATTTCGGAACCCCGCAGGCTTTCCAGTCCAGCTGCTGACTGGTGAACCGGTCCGGCACCGGCGTTTGCGGTTTCGCCTCGGCCTTGGGACCGGCACAGCCGATCAGTCCGGCACAGGCCACCAGGCCGGTCAAGGCGACCGTCAGCCCTTTCGCGCGTTTCACTGTTGCTCCTCGGAAGTTGTTCGGCCGCATCCGATATGGGGGCCGTGGTTACTGGTGGGTGGGGCGATCACGAGGCGCACAGGGCGGCGTCCAATACGCCGTTGACCGCATCGGCCTCCTCCTCGGTGGCCGGCAGCTGGTTGACCGTGACGGTCACCGCGGTGCCTTCGGCCGTCACGCCGTTGCGCGTCTCGAAGCCGGGAATGCTGCCGCCGTGCCCCCAGACCTCTTTGCCGCACGGCGCGGTCCGGTGGATCAGCGCGAGGCCGTAGTCCGCGCCCGGCATGCGGTCGAACGGCACGGTGCGCTTCATCTCGGCCAATTGCGCAGGCGGCAAGATCTTTCCGGCCAGCAGCGCGGTGAAGAACCGGTTCATATCGGTCGGGGTGGCGATCATGTCACCCGCGGTGGCACCCCAGGACGGGTCGAAGTCGGTGAAATCGACTGGCTTACCGTCGATTCGGTGGTAGCCGCGGGCGTGCGGGCCACGGATACCGGTTTCGCGGGCGGCGGGCACATAGGTGTCGCGCAGGCCGAGCGGCTCGAGGATCCGGCGCCCGATCTCGTCGGCGGCCGGATTGCCGGTCACCCGCTCGATCAGCAGACCGGCCAGCAGGTAGTTGGTGTTCGTGTAGACGGACTTCGCGCCCGGCTCGAACTGGGGCGGTGCCGTCATCGCCCGGCGGACCAGCTCGGTCATCTCGAAGTGCTGCCACCGCAGCGTTTCCTCGTCCGGGTCGATCTGTTCGGAATTCTGCGTCGTGATGCCGTCGCCCGCGCCACGACCGAGGTAGTCCGGCACGCCGCTGGTGTGCTGCAACACCTGGCGCACCGTGATCCGGTTGCCGTCGTTGCCGTTGCCCTGCACCATGCCGGGCAGGTAGCGCTCGATCGACGCGTCCAGGTCGACCTTGCCCTCGGCGACCAGCTGCATGATCACCGTCGCCACGTAGGTCTTGGTGTTGCTGCCGATCCGGACGCGCGCGTCGTCCGGGAACGGTGCCCGGGTGTTCAGGTCGCCGACCCCCGCGGTGAACGTCCGATGTCCGGCGGGTCCGTCGATCACCACCTGCACACCGGGAAATCCTTGGCGCACCACCTTGTCCATCGCGGCGGCCACGGCGGGCGGCGTCGTCGTCGCCGCCTCGTCCGGTGCGCCCACCGACGTCTCACCACCGCACGCGGCCGCGGCGAGCACCGCGCCCGCCACTACGACCGAAAGGGCCGCTTTACCGGAGTTGCGCCGAAATGGGTTCATGAGCAGTGTCTTCCTCCTGTTCGAGCCGGAAGGCATGGGTGCGTCCCCGACGATTCGAGCCTAGGAATCGGGAGCTCTCGCGCCCATGCCGCGGACACCCGAATGCTGGGTACTGTCTGCTGGCGTGTCGTGGTGGTGCTAGCACCACCACGACAGTTGGCCGTCACGAAAAGCTCAGGGATTCATTGGTTGGATGTCTGTAACGATGACGTCAGATCAACAGTGGCTCATCGGTGACTTCGCGCAGCAAGGTCAACGAAGACGTCGGACGATTGTCTACGTTCATAGCTGGAGGTCCGATGGTGAGAGAGGGGACCGAATGCTGAAGTTCGCTGTGCTCGGCGAGGTTCGTGCGTGGCGCGACGAGCTGGAGCTCGATCTCGGCTCCAAACAGCGCCGAGCCTTGCTGGCGGCGCTGTTGCTGCGCAGCGGACGTTCGGCCACGGTGCCGGAACTCATCGACGGCGTCTGGGGCGAGCATCCGACGCCGAGCGCGATCGGCGCGCTCCGCAATCACATCCTGCATCTACGCCGGGCACTGGAGCCGGAGCGCCCATCCGGTGCGCCTGCCACGGTGCTCGTCGGGTTCGGCGGCGGCTACGCGCTGCGGCTGGCTCCCGGCGCGGTGGATGTGGAGCTGGTCGACGACCTGCTGGTCGAGGTGCAACCGGACCGGATCGGCACGGAACCGCAGCACACGGTCGAGTTGGTGCGCGAGCGGCTCGACACCGCGCTGCGGCTGTGGTCGGGCACGCCGCTGGCGGGGCTGCCCGGCCCCTATGCCGATCGGCAGCGCACCCAGCTGATCGAACGCCGGGTCGCGCTGCTGGAGCAGCGCATCGAGCTGGACCTGCGCCTGGGCCGCTATCCGGAGGTGATCGCGGAGCTGACGCCGCTGTCGGCCGAGCACCCGATGCGCGAGCAACTGCGCGGCCTGCTGATGACCGCGCTGTATCACGCGGGCAGGCAGGCCGAGGCGCTCGCGGTGTACGCCGACACCCGCAAGGTGCTCATCGAACGGCTCGGCATCGAACCCGGCCAGCCGCTCGCCGAGCTGCACCAGCGCATCCTGCGCGGGGATCTGCGTGCGCCACAACGCGATACCGGCAATGCGGCGATGATCGTGCGGCCGCCGCGTCGCACGGTGGCGCGGGTCGCACAGCTGCCCGCCGACGTCGTCGACTTCACCGGCCGCACCGAGACGGTCCGGCGGATCAGCGAATGGCTCACCCGCGCCGACGGTTTCGCGGTGCCGGTGTGTGTGATCAACGGCATGGGCGGTATCGGCAAGAGTGCGCTGGCGGTGCATGTCGGCCATCGTGTCCGGGACCAGTTCCCGGACGGGCAGCTGCACGTCGACCTGCACGGTTTCGCGCAGGCCCGCGGTCGCGGCCAGGCAGGTACCCCGGCGGCGGACACCCTCGGCGATTTCCTGCGGGCCCTCGGCGTCGCGGAGGGTGAGATCGCGCCGACGCTCGCCGAGCGCTCGGCCCAGTTCCGCAGCATCCTCGACGGCAAGCGGGTGCTCGTCGTGCTGGACAACGCGCGCGACGTGGACCAGGTGGCCCCGCTGATACCGGGCACGCCCGGCTCGGCGGTGCTGATCACCAGTCGCTCCTCGATGCCCGAATTACCTTGCGTAGTAGGCGTTCTCGGTGTGCGCCTCGATGTGCTCGCCCCGGTCGAGGCGCGCACCCTGCTCGCCGGGATCGCCGGCCTGCGGCGGGTGGCCGCCGAGCCCGCCGCGGTGCACAGCGTGCTCGAGGCGTGCGGCGGATTACCGCTGGCCGTCCGGATCGTCGGCGCGCGGCTGGCGGCCAGGCCCAGCTGGACCATCGGCAGCCTGGCCGAGCGGCTGGCCGACGAGCAGCAGCGGCTCGGCACGCTGCGCAGCGGCGACCTCGCGGTCGAGGCGGCGTTCCGGCTCAGCTACGACCAGCTCGATTGCGCGCAGGCCAGGGCCTTTCGGATGCTGGCCGCGCCGGAGGTCGCGGAGATCTCGCTCGACGGCGCGGCCGCCATCCTCGGCGCGGACCGGATGCTGGTCGAGGAGCTGTGTGAATCGCTCGTCGACCTGAACCTGATGGAGACCAGTTCGTCCGGGCGCTACACCTATCACGATCTGCCGCGCTTGTTCGCGCGTGAACTGCACGGTCCCGAGGCCGACGAACCGACCTCCGGTGCGCTGGCCCGGCTGCTGGACTTCTACCTGGCCACCATGAAAAACCTGATGGCGGTGTGCAATCCGGGCTCGCGATTGCCGGAACACTTGGGTGACACCGTCGCCGACGGACTGACGTTCACCGACAGCATCGCCGCGCAGTACTGGCTCGATGTCGAGCGGCCGAACCTGATCTCGCTGTACGAGCAGACCGCGCGGGTGGGTGGTCCCGCGCTGGTGCCCGCGGCCGACATCGCCTGGGCCAGCGCGGAATTGATCGACGGCGGCCCGCACTGCCAGGAGCTGTCCCGGGCGCTCGACAAACTGCTCGCCGCGGCGTTGCGGGCGGGTGACCGCCGCGTCGAATGCCGGATCCGGGTGACCCTCGGGGCGAACTACAGCTACTCGCTCGGCACGCTGCGCCAGGGCCGGGACCACCAGCGCATCGCGCTCTCGCTGAACCCGGCCTCGGCCAGCGACGTTCGGCTGATCGCGTTCGCCGGGCAGCTGCTCGCCTCGTCGACCAGGATGGGCACCGAGACGGCGGCCTCGCTCGCACACGCCGAACGCGCGATCCGGCTGGCCCGCCGGGTCGAGGATCCGGCGGTCGAGTGCGCCAGCCTGGTGCACATCGCCAAAACCCTGTCCGACGGTGGGCAATTCGTCGCCGCCGAGGCCAGGGCGACGGAGGCGAAGACGCTCGCCGCCAAGATCGGCAATGCCGCGCTGGAGGCGATGGCGACGCACGAACTCGGCGTGAGTCGCGGCTTTCAGGGCGATCACACCCACGCGATCGAGCTGTGCCGCGAGGCGGTCCAGCTGGCCCGGCTCAGCGGGGTGGAACTACGCGAAGGCTGGGCGCTGGCGCGGCTGGCGCACGTGCACATGATGGCCGGTCAGCTGACCCAGGCCGAGCCGATCGCGGACGCGGCGATCCGGATGCTCAACCGCGCGATCGGGCCATTGACCAGGGCCAGGGTGCTGGTGATGCACGGGCTCATCCTGCAGGCGCTCGGCCGGACCCATCAGGCCTATTGCGCATACCGTTCGGCGGCAGAGGCTTTCGCGCCGATGGAGGACGCGCACTTCACCCACGAGCGGCTCGACAGCGAGGTGGAGGCGCCGATCCTGCAATTGCTCCGCGAACACCTGGACGAGGTGATCGCCGAACGCAAGCAGCGGCGCAATCGTGCCGCCGGGTAGCGCCTGAATACGAAAAGCGGGAAGCCCGAACGGACTTCCCGCTTTCCTGACGGCGTCAGTGGCCGCCGTTGTCCTTCAGCCGCTGGATCGAGGCGGCAACCTCGGTCTCGGCCTCGGCGCGGCCGACCCACTCCGAGCCCTTGACGTACTTGCCCGGCTCGAGATCCTTGTAGCGCTCGAAGAAGTGCTTGATCGCGGCCAGCTCGAACTCCGGCACATCCTTCAGGTCCTGGATGTGGTCCCAGCGCGGATCGCCGGCCGGCACGCACAGCACCTTGTCGTCGCCGCCTGCCTCGTCGACCATCTTGTACATCGCCACCGGGCGCACCTCGATGAGGCAGCCGGGGAACACCGACTCGGGCAGCAGGACCAGCGCGTCCAGCGGGTCACCGTCCTCGCCCAGGGTGTTCTCGATGTAGCCGTAGTCGGCGGGGTAGACCATGGAGGTGTAGAGGTGCCGGTCGAGCCGGACCCGTCCGGTCTCGTGATCGACCTCGTACTTGTTCCGAGAGCCCTTGGGGATCTCGATGGTGACGTCGAACTCCACGCCATCTCCTTCGGTGCATCTATGAGCATGAGCAGTAACGACTGCCGACTCGCCAGGTTGTTCGGGGGAACCGTTGCGCAACGAGGATAGTGTGGTCGGCGGGGACATGGGTGCGGCAGGCGGCTGCTGCGGAAATCAGTCGAGGAGAGCTGCGGGCTGTGGTTGGTAAGAACATCGGTGGCTTGGCTGCCCGGCGGCGCCGCAATCTCTGGATCGGGTTCGGTCTCACGCTGGCCGTGGTGCTCGCAGCGGGCGGCGGGGTGCTGCTCACTGTCAAGCCGTGGACCGACGAATTCCGGCACGGCGGGCTGACCACGGCCGCACCGCCCGCGCCGGTCCGCCCCTTTCCTCAGGTCGCCCCCGCGCCGTCGAACGCGCCCGCGCCCAGCCCGGCCGGGGTGGCCGCCGCGCTCGCGCCGGTCATCGGCAATCCGGATCTGGGCGCCTTCTCCGGTCAGGTCACCGACGCCGACAGCGCGACGGTGCTGTGGAGCGGCGACCCGAACCGGTCGATGATCCCGTCGTCCACGGCGAAGATCCTGCTCACCGCCGCCGCGCTGCTCACGCTGCCCGCGGACCACCGGGTCACCACCAAGGTGGTGGCGGGGACCGCGCCCAACGAGCTGGTGCTCGTTGGCGGCGGGGATCCGACGTTGACCGCGGAGCCGGAGGGCAAGGGTTACTACCCGAACGGGCCGCGCCTGTCCGATCTGGTGAGCCAGATCAAGAGTTCCGGCAGGTCCGCCGACACGATCCTGGTGGACACCTCCGCCTACACCGGACCGTCCATGGCCCAGGGCTGGGACCCGATCGACATCGGCGACGGCTCGATCGCGCCGATCGACCCGGTGATGATCGACGGCGGCAGGCTCCGCCCGCTCGTCGAATACTCGCCGCGCACTCCGACCCCGGGCTTGGATGCCGGGCGCCGACTGGCCACCGACCTGGGCCTGGACCCGGCCAAGGTGCGGCTCGGCACCGCGGCACCGGGTGCGGCCGAGGTGGCGAGCGTGCGCTCGGCGCCGCTGCGCGACCGGCTGCGCGACCTGATGGTCTACTCCGACAACGTGCTCGCCGAGACGGTCGGGCGGGAGATCTCGGTCGCCACCGGCGGCGAGGCGTCGTTCACCGGCGCGGTCAACGCGGTGAACGCCGCGCTCAGCAAGGCCGGATTCGACGTGTCCGGGGTGACCATGCACGACAACAGCGGCTTGTCGGTCGACGACCGGATTCCGGCGCGACTGCTCGACCGGATCGTGGCCACCGCGGCCAGGCCGACCGTGGCCACCGCGATCCAGCCGTCGAACACCATGGCCAGGCCCGAAAACGACCAGCTCGCCACGACTTTGGCACCGCTGCTGGACGCCCTCCCGATCGCGGGCGCGACCGGCTCGCTGACCAGCCGCTACGTGGTGCGCGACCGCAACGCCGCGGGTTGGGTGCGGGCCAAGACCGGAACTCTGTCGGTGTCCAGCGCGTTGGTCGGGTATGTGCTGGACGCCGATGGGCGGGTGCTGACCTTCGCGTTGATGTCGAACGATCGACCGCCGGAGGTGAGCAGGCCCGCCTTGGACGCGATCGCAGGCACGCTACGCAACTGTGGATGTTCGTGACGGGTGGTTGACAATGCACGGAGAAAATTCCGACCCAGCTGACACAGGCACGGGCAGTTCCGTGCTGCCTGCCGCCGAGGGCGCGGTCGACCGGTCCACGGGCCGGTCGGGGTTCTCCGGTGCCGTCGACTGGAAGCTGGCCGCGAAGACCGGCGCCGCGCTGGTGCCGTCCGGCCCACGCACCTCGCGCTACTCGGCCGAGCAGGTCGTCGCCGAACTGGCCACCGCCTCGGTGCGCGCCGAAGGACCGGTCCGGGAGGTGAGCGGGCTGCTCGACGACCAGCCGGTGCCCGCCGCCCGGATCGTCGACCGGCCCGGCTGGATCAGCGCGGCCGCCGACTCGATGTCCCAGCTCACCGGCGCCGGTGCCGACACCGGCGAGCGCGGGCTGCTGCAAGGCAAACCGGCGGGCGTGCAGGCCGGCGCGATGCTCGCGTTCCTGTCCACCGCGATCCTCGGCCAGTACGACCCGTTCACCGGGCCGGACGGCACGCTGCTGCTGGTCGCGCCGAACATCATGGCGGTCGAGCGCGCACTGGGCGTCTCGCCCAGCGACTTCCGGCTCTGGGTCTGCCTGCACGAGGTGACCCACCGGGTGCAGTTCTCCTCCGCGCCCTGGCTGGCCGACTACATGCGCGCCAACGTCGAGGTGCTCGGCGAGGTCGGCGACGAACCGCTCAACCAGATGCTGTCACGACTGGTCGAGGAGGTGCGCGACCGCCGCCGCGGCGGCACCCCGGACGATCCCGCCGCCCGCGGCATCGTCGGCCTGCTGCGCGCCACCCAGGCGCCGCCGCAGCGCGAGGCTCTCGACCGCCTGCTGATGCTCGGCACCCTGCTGGAAGGCCACGCCGATCACGTGATGGACGCCGTCGGCCCCGCCGTCGTGCCCTCGGTCGAGCAGATCCGTTCCGCCTTCGACCAGCGCCGCAAGCGCCCGACCAACCCGCTGCAGCGCATCATGCGCGCGCTGCTCGGCGTGGACGCCAAGGTCGCGCAGTACGTGCGCGGCAAGGCGTTCGTGGACGACGTGGTCGGCCGGGTCGGCATGGAACGCTTCAACACCATCTGGACCGACGGCGAAACCTTGCCGCGCACAGACGAAATCGAGCACCCGGAACGCTGGGTCAGCCGCGTCCTCGGCTGACGCCGAGCGGGCCCTGCGGTTGCCGAGGGCGGACGTGCGGCGGGTCGGTACGCTCCGGATATGAGTCGTGTGCCCGGACAACCCGCAGGGGTTGACCGTCCGGTGCCCGGTTCACCAGCACGACTGCCCGAGACGGCGGCGGTGCTGGAGATTCGGCGGGCCGTCCGAGGTTGGCTGGGGGAGTACCCGTCGGACGGTGTCGCCGTGGCGCTCTCCGGCGGGGCGGACTCCTTGGCGCTGACCGCGGCCGCGGTTGTCGAGGCGGAGGCAGTCGACGCGCTCGTTGTCGACCATCGATTGCAGCCGGGCTCCGACGTGGTCGCGGCCGATGCCGCGGCGACGGCGCTCGCGCTCGGTTGCCGATCGGCGCGGGTGCTCGCGGTCGACGTCGTAGGCGACGGCGGCATGGAAGCCGCGGCGCGGCGAGCTCGATACGCGGCCTTGGACGAAGCGCGCGACGGGCTGCCAGTGCTGCTCGGACACACCCTCGATGATCAGGCGGAAACCGTGCTGCTCGGGTTGGCACGCGGGTCCGGCGGTCGCTCGATCCAAGGCATGGCCGCCTGGGCCGAGCCGTGGGGCAGGCCGCTGCTCGCGGTGCGGCGCGCGGTCACCCGGCAGCTGTGCGCGGACGCGGCGCTCACCCCGCACGAGGATCCGCACAACACGTCATCCGAGTTCACCAGGGTGCGCCTGCGCGCCGAGGTGCTGCCATTACTGGAGGACGTGCTCGGCGGTGGCGTCGCCGCCGCGCTCGCGCGCACGGCCGAACAGCTGCGCGCCGACGGCGCCGTGCTCGACGCGCTTGCCGGTGAGCTGCTGCACACCGCCGGTGATGGCGCGACGCTGTCGATCGAGACGCTCGCCACTGCCCCCGCCGCGCTGCGCCGCCGGGCGATCCGGGCCTGGCTGCTCGCGGGCGGGGCGAAAGCCCTGACCGGCAAGCATTTACACGCGGTGGACGAGCTGATCACCGATTGGCGCGGGCAGGGCGGCGTCGCCGTCAGCGGCGGCTCGGCAGGTAGCAGGTTGGTCGCGGCGCGCGAACATGGCAGGCTGACACTGCGTCTGCGCAGCGGCTGATGACACATAATGGGTCGGCCGTCCGGGAGCGAAAACCAGAAGGGAACAGCTGACGTGTACGGGGACGACATCGCGTCTGTTCTGATCACCCAGGAAGAGATCGCAGGCAAGACGAAAGAGCTGGCCGAGCTGATCGCCAAGCGCTATCCCGCGGACGCCCCCGAGGGTGACCTGCTACTGGTGGGCGTGCTCAAGGGCGCGATCTTCTTCATGACCGACCTGGCCAAGGCGTTGCCGATCCCGACCCAGATGGAGTTCATGGCCGTCTCGTCGTACGGGTCGTCCACGTCCTCCTCCGGCGTGGTCCGCATCATGAAAGACCTGGACAAGGACATCGCGGGCCGCAATGTGCTGATCGTCGAGGACATCATCGACTCGGGCCTGACGCTGTCCTGGCTCAAGCGCAACCTATCCACCCGCAATCCGGCCTCGCTCGAGGTGGTCACGCTGTTACGCAAGCCGGACGCGTTACGCACCCACGTCGACGTCGCCCACGTCGGTTTCGACATCCCGAACGAATTCGTCGTCGGCTACGGCCTCGACTACGCGGAGCGCTACCGCGACCTGCCCTACATCGGCACGCTCGACCCGAAGGTCTACTCCTAGCTCCGTCAGCGGTCGGGCAGGATGCCGAAAATCGTTGCGGGCGAGCCGGAGCCGCGACGATAGAGCGGCCCGCCGACCAGGATCCAGGCCCCCGTCGCCGGGATGGCCGCCAGGTTGGCCAGGCATTCCAGGCTGATGCGATGGTCGCCGTAGAGCAGCTTGGAGACCGCGTAGCTGTCGTCGGTGCCCAGGTCGGGACCGAAGGTGTCGATGCCGAGTGCGCCACGATGGCCGAGCCGGCCGGTGCGCAGCAGCCATTCGATGGACTCGACCGCGAAACCCGGCTGATGATGCGCGGATTCGGCCGTGCCGAGGAATTCCGCGGTGCCCCACTTGGCATCCCAGCCCGTCCAGGCGATCACCGCCGCGCCGTTCGGGATGCGCCCGTGCCGCCCCTCCCACTGCTTCAGATCCGCGACGGTGATCGCGTAATCCCGGTCGCGGGCGCACCGCTCCCGGACATCGACCTTCACCGCGGGTAGCAGCAGATCGTCCAAGTCCAGCTCGTCGGCGCCGAGACCGTCGGAGTGGAAGTGAATCGGTGCGCCCCAATGGGTTCCGGTGTGTTCGCCCTGCTGAATGTAGCGCAGGTAGTAGCCGTCGTTGGCGACCGTCGCCACGATGTCGGTGCGGAACTCCGGATCGTCCGGATACAGCGGCGTGGTGGCCGGATCGTGCACATGCGACAGGCTGACCAGCCGCCCGAGCGGCCGCGGCGAGGTCATCGCTTCCGCTGCGGGATGGCCCGCGCCAGCGCGAGCAGATCGGCCTCTAGCCAGCGGAACAACCGGTAGGTAACCACGAAAGCCAGAATGCCACCCACGCTGAGCATGCGGACCGGAACGATCACCAACTCCAGATCTTCGGCGTCGACGAACGTCGCGCCCGCCACCCCGAGCAGCGGCACCGACGCGGCGACGCCGAGGTAGAAGTTGCCGCGCCGGGCCAGCTTTCGCAGCTGGCGCTCGTCGCCGGGCCCGATACCGCCGCGCACCAGCAACTGTGGATACACCGAGCGGACCGCGTAGACCGCGATCGGGAAGAACGGATACGCCAGCGCGATGGCGGCGCAAACCACCTGTGCGGCAAAGAAATGCAGGAACGTTTTCGGCGGCAGCTCGACGCCGGACAGGGCCAGGCCGAGCGGCCAGATCACGCCGGCGACGAGCCAGAAGCCGAACGGCACCAGCACCGCCCAGTCGGCCATCAGCAGGGTGTCGCGGCGGGCCTTGGCCAGCGTGCGCGCGGAATACGCACGGCCGCGCGCCAACCGGAAGCCGATGGTCAGCGGCCTGCGGGTCAGGAAGATCAACAGCAGCGCCGCGACCGGGAAGGCGATGAGGTTGTTGAGCAAGCCGACCGTGGCGAACCGGTCCTGGTCGGCCGCCGACATCCGGTCGACGATCAGCGACTGGTTCAGCTGGATGTTGTACCAGCTCGCGAGCGCGTTCGGCACGCCGATGCAGACGGCCGCGAACGGGATCAGCCAGCCGCGGCACCGGTAGGCCAGGCTGGCCGGCGGCGGATCGGCCAGGTTGCGCGCGCGGGCGTCGAGGCACAGGTCGAGCTGACCGGCCAGCTCGAAGCCGTTGCGCCAGCGCCGTTTCGGGTCGGCGTGCAGGCAGTCCAGCAGCACGCGGCGCAGCGCCGCCGGAGTGTCCGCGGGCAGCCGGGACAGCGCGGCCTCGGTGACCCCGGCGCGGCGTACGGCGAGCATGCGCGCGTAGGTCTCGGCGGACGATTCACCGGTCCGCGGCGCGTCATCGAATGGGCTTGCGCCCGAGAGCATTTCCCACAGCAACACACCCAACGCGTAGAGATCACTGCGGGTGCCGGGTGCGGGAGCGGCCGGGTCGAGCAGCCGGGCCAGCTGCTCCGGCGACTGGTACCGCAGCGAATCATCCGCTTGCGCAGCCGGATCGGCCGCCATCGGGCGTGGGCCCGACTCGCGCAACGCGAAATCGGCCAACTTCGGAATACCCTCGGCGGTGAACAGGACGTTCGCCGGTTTGATGTCGTGATGCAGCACGCCGTGGTGCTCCGCGTAATCGAGCGCGTCGGCCAGCCGCCGCCCTACCCAGGCCACTGTCTCCGGCCAGCTCAGCGCCGCGATCTCGACCCGCACGCTCGAATCCGAGGGCCGGATCTCACCTTTCGCCGCCATCGCCGTGTCGATCGCGCGCAGCAGCAACGCGCCACCATCGGACTCGGGGCCGGTGCGCCGCTGATCGAGCACGCCGACCGCGGTGCCGCCGGGCAGGTACTGCATGTAGACGAGCCGGGGTGCCGCGGCGCCGAGCCGGGTGGTGTCCGTGCTCAACACCCGCTGATCGAAGACTCGGACGATGTGCGCGTGGTCGAGCTGCGCCATGGTGTGCGGTGCGGCCGCGCGGCCCGCCGAAAGACGCACCGCGACAAGGCGTTGCATGGATCGCTGCCTGGCCAGGAAGACGCGCCCGAGCAGGCCGCTGCCGAGGTCGGTGATCAGGTCGAAGTCGTCGATGCGCCGGCCGGGGTTCAGCTCGGCCAGCGCGGCAACGGCTTCGGTGGTCTCCGCGGTGCCGAAGTCATCGATGTCGAAGTCGGCCAAGCGTTCTCGTACGGCGTCGGCGAGCTCCGGATACTCGGTGAGGAACTCCTCGACGGCCAGCGGCGCGTGCCTGCGCCGGGCCAGGAACTCCTCGCAGACCAGGTCGGCCAGCTCGGGACTGTGCTCGACCTCCGGAAACTCCTTGCGGTACTCCGCGATCCGCTTGCCGAGGTCGGCGTCGCGGCCCCAGCGCTCGCGCAGATCGATGCGCAGCAGATCGGTCAGCACCGCGAGCCGCGCCTGGGTGCCGTCGGGCACGTAGTCCGCGATCAGCGGCGGCGTGACGTGCTCGGCGCGCAGGCTGCGCTGCCAATCGGCGGCGAACCGCGCGACGGCGTCGGCGCGCGACGACGTCACGTGCGAGTCTCCACGGCAGCCTCATCCGCCGCGCGCTCGGCCGTACCGGCCTGCCCGCCGGCCGACGCCGGCGAAACCACCCGCTCCAGCGCGCGCAGGTCGGCTTCCAAGGCCCGGAACAGCAAGTAGGACACCACGAAGGCGATGATGCCGCCCGCGCACAGCACCCGCACCGCGAAGATCACCATCGGGATATCGGACGGTGGCAGGAACGTCACCCCGGCCACCGCGAGCAACGGCACCGACGCCGCCACCGCCAGATATCCGTTGCACCGCCGGTCCAGCCCGCGCAGCCAGACCGCGTCCGCCGGGCTGATGTCACCGTGCCGGAGGAACAGGGGATAGATGCAGCGCACCATGTAGAAGGTCAGCAGGAAGAACGGGTAGGCCACCGCGATGGCGCCGCACACCACCAGCGACGCGAGGAAGTGCACGATCGCCCGCGCGGGCAGGTCGCCAGTCACCAACTGCAGCGTCAGCGGAAAGGTAAGACCGGACAGCACCCAGAGCGAAAACGCCACGGCCACCGCACGATCGCCGAGCAACAGCGCGTCGCGTCTGGCGTGACAGAGGGTGTCCGGGTCGTAGCGCCGCCCCTTGCGTAGCCCGCGCGGCACCGTCAGCAGCGACCGGGACATGTACACCACGATCGCGATGCCCACCGGAAAGAACACCGCGTTCACCACACCGGTGATGATCACGAAGCTGTGCTGCGCCTCCTCGGTGAGCCTGCTGATGATCAGGTGCTGGTTGTGCTGGATGTTGTACAGCGAGGCAAGCACATTCGGCAGCCCGACCGACAGCAGCGTGACCAGCACCATCCACGGCCGCAACCGCAGCCGCCAACTGTTGGGCGCCGGGTCCACCAGCTCACGGGCGCGCGCGTCCAGACAGAGTTCCAGCTGCCTGGCCAGTACGCAGCCGTTGGCCCAGCGCATGGACCGATCGGGCGAGAGACAGCTCAGCAGCACCCGGCGCAGCGCCGCCGGGCAATCGGCAGGCACCCGTTCCAAAGCGGCCGCGTCCACGCCCGCTGTGCGCCGCTCGAGCATGGCCTCCAGCGTCGTGTCGTCGCCGTAGCCGTCGGCGCCCGCGGTGCTGTCGTCGAACGGCTTTGCCCCGGTGAGCAATTCCCACAGCACCACACCGAGGGAGTAGATGTCGGCCCGGGTATCCAGATCCGCGGCGCTGCGGCCGAACCCGGGATGGCAGGCCTCCAGCTGCTCCGGCGACATGTACGCGAGCGAACCGCCGAAGTAGGCCACCGGGCTGGTGCCCTCGACATTGCGGCTGAAGCTGATGTTGAAGTCGGCCAGCTTCGGCACCGCCTCGGCGGTCAGCAGCACATTGGCCGGTTTCACGTCACGGTGCAGCACGCCGTGCGCCGAGGCGTAGTCGAGCGCCTCGGCCAGCCTGCGGCCCAGCCACGCCACCGTCTCCGGCCAACTGAGCGAGGCGATCTCGGCGCGCACGCTGGAGTCGGTCGGCCGGATCTCGCCCTTCTCCTCCATGGCCGCGTCCACGGCGTCGAGCAGCAGCTGACCGCTGCGCTCGGCGGGCGGGGTGGCGCGCACCCAGCGCAGCACGCCGAGCAGTGTGCCGCCCGGCAGGAACTGCATATAGAGCAGCCGCAGCCTGCGCGAAGCACCGGCCTCGGCATCGTCGAGCAGCCGCTGGTCGAAGACCCGCACGATGTAGTCGTGGTCGAGCTGAGCCAGCGTCTGCGGCTCGGTGCCGTGGTCGGCGGAGATCTTCACCGCGACCAGCCGCTGCAGGGAGCGCTGCCTGGCCAGGAAGACGCGGGCGAACGCGCCGCTGCCCAGCCCGGTCAGCAGGTCGAAATCATCGATCCGCTGGCCGATTTCGATCCGGTCGAGCGCGTCGAGGTGGCCCGGTCCGGTGCCGACCGTGGTCGGCACGGCGGTTGCCGTTCCGGTCGGGTCGGTGGTTGCTCGGGTCACTTCTGAACTACGGACGGACTCGGTGGTTCGGTTCAATTCACTGTCGAGGAAAGCGGCTCTGGTCCGGGCGAGCGCGGTCCGGGTGGAATCCTCGAGCGCCGCCCGCCGGGTGCTCGGATCGTCGTCGTCGGCGTTCAACATGGCGCGCAGTTCGCCCGCCTGGTGCGGATATTCGCGCAGACATTCGCGCGGATCCACCCGTTCGCCGCTGTGGCGGCGGATGACGAACTCCTCGTACACCAGCCCGGCCGGGATACTGCCCGGCTCGAGTTCGGGAAATTCGGCGCAGTATTCGGCGAGACGTTTTCGGGTCTGCGGGCCCGCCTGTTCCGGCAGGGCGGTGTCTTGCACGGACTTGCGCAGCCAGCGGTGCCGCAGGTCGACGCGGATCAGTTCGAGCAGCGCCTCGGTGCGCAGCGTCTCGGCGTCCGGCAGGTACTCGGCGATCTCGGGCGGGTGGGCGGCGGCGGTGTCGGCGGCGTCTTCCCAGGCCGCGGCGAAGGCGGCGACGGCGTTGAATTCGGTGCGCAGCGGGTGGTTACTGAAACCAGCGCTCGCCGCGAAACCCGCGGTGGAATCGGAACTTCTATCGGCGTTGGCACTCATTCTCGGACCTAGTGGCTCGGCGGACACCGGAGAATCCGCACTGGTCGGTCGGTTAGATATCGCGGAGAAATTCCGCCACACCCGCCGCCATCATCCCCCGAGCAGTATTCGGAATGATAACTTGCGGCTTGAGAGCGATCACCCGAATTCGACAACGATGCGACGGGGGACGACCAGCACATGCAGATCAAGGCCACAGCGGTGGCGGATGGTTCGGCGGGCACCGAAACTTCCGGCACGGAAACACCCGCCGATCACCCGGCGGTCGCGCACGTCGATCCGAAACAGTCGACGCTCACCCAGGTGGCCGTCGCGCAGTCATTGGTTACCCGATCCGACGTCGAGGCGAGCGCGCCCGCTCAAGATAGTCCGCTCGGTGTGAACGACCAAATCGCGGTCGGCCAGGACCTCACCCGCGGTCCGGCGACCGCCATCGCGGCCGGTGTCCGCGACGGCTCGCTGACCGCGACGGAGGTGGTCGAGGCCACCATCGCCCGGATCGTCGCCGAACACCGGAACACCAATGCGTTCAGCGTCATTCGGGCCGAGAAGGCCCGATCCGAGGCGGCGGCGCTGGAACAGCGCGCGGACCTGGACGTGCTGCCGCTGGCCGGTGTGCCGATCGCGATCAAACACAACATCGCGGTGGCGGGCGAGACGATGCGGTCGGGCTCGGCGGCCACCGATGCCCGCCCGGTCGCCGATGATCATGCGGTGGTGCGCAGGCTGCGCGCCGCGGGCGCGGTGATCGTCGGGCTCACCACCGTGCCGGAGCTCGGGCTGTGGGGCACCACCGATACCCCGGACCGGATCACCGGCAACCCATGGAATGTCGCGCGCAGCGCGGGCGGCTCGTCCGGCGGTGCGGCCGCCGCGGTCGCCGCCGGGCTGGTGCCGATCGCGCACGGCAACGACGGGCTCGGCTCGCTGCGCATCCCCGCGGCCTGCTGCGGCGTGTTCGGCATCAAGCCGGGGCGCTACACGGTGCCTGCGGAGATCGGCGTCGACTCCTGGTCCGGGATGATCGAAAACGGTGTGCTCGCAACGACAGTCGGCGACGCGGCGCTCGCGCTATCGGTGCTGGCCGCCCGGCCGGACCTAGCCGAGGTGGATCCACCGGGCCGACTACGCATCGGCCTAGCCGTGGCTCCGCCGTACCGCTTCTTCCGCGTCGACCGGCAGTGGACCAATGCCGCCCGCACCGCCGCATCGGTGGCCGCGGCGGCAGGCCATCTCGTCGAGCCGACCACGCTGCCCTACGGCGACGCGCTGATCTCGATCTTCTTGCGCTGGTTGGCCTTCGGTTCCCGTGACGCCGCCGTGCTACCGAATCCCGAACGGCTGCAACCGCGTACGCGCAGGCACCTGGCGCTCGGCCGCCTGGTGCAGCGACTACGCCTGGTCCGCCCGGCGCAGGTCGACCGGGTCGAGGCCCGGCTACTCGAATACTTCGAACGCTACGACGTGGTGATCACACCCACGCTCGCCGGTCCGCCGCCCAAGGCGCGGGCCTGGCACCACCGCGGTTGGCTGGCCAATGTGCTTGCCAGCTCGCGGTTTTCGCCATTCACCCCGCTCTGGAACCTGGTCGGCTGGCCCGCCGCGTCCATCCCGATGGGCATGCACGCCGACGTCGGCACGCCGGTGGCCGCTCAGCTCGCCGGTCCGCCGGGGAGCGAATCCACCCTGCTGCGGCTGTCCGCGCAACTGGAATCGCTGCACCCCTGGCGGCGCACCATCAACTGATCAAGCGCTGACGGCGGGTTGCGGCTGCTGTACCGAAAATCCACCGTCGACGGCGCGTCCGGCGAACTCCAGAATGGTCGGCCGCTGGTCGTCGGCGCGCCACGCCACGGCCAGCTCGCACGGCGCGAGGCCGGCCACCGGTCGCGCGGTGAGGCCGGGCCAGCGGTACATCGGCACGTTGTTCTCGGCGAGCAGGCAGACACCGAGGCCGAGACTCACGGCCTCCAGCTTGTCCTCGGGGGTCGCCGCCTCGGCGCCGATCTTGGGCTGGCGTCCGTTGCGTGCGTCGTTGCCGAGCCAGAAGTCGCGCACCGCACCGGCTTCGGTGGGCAGCGCGATGAACGGCTCGTCGAGCAGGTCGGTGAACTCGATGGTTTCCCGATCGGCCAGCGGGTGGTTCTCCGGGAGCAGCACCCAGCGCGGCTCGGTGCGCAGCACCTGCCAGCGGTAGCGGTTCGGGTCGGGCAGCGGCAGCCACACCAGCGACAGGTCGGCTTGCCGACCGGACAGGCCGCTGGACGGGTCGGTCCACGAGGCCGCGTGCAGCGCGAGCCGGTGACCGCTGGCGCTCTCCAGATCGTTCAACAGTCCACGCCCGAGCGCGGATTGGATGCCGACGCGCAGCACCTCGCCCGCCTCCTGCAGTGAGACGTTGGTGACCTCCCACAGCTCCAGGATCTTGCGCGCGCCCTCGAGCAGTTCCTTGCCCGCCACGGTCAGGGCGACGCTGCGCTGGTTGCGGTCGAACAGGACCACGTCGAGCTGGCGTTCCAGCTGCCGGATCTGACGCGACAGGGTGGGTTGAGCGATGTGCAGCCGCTGAGCGGCGTTGGTGAAGTGCAGTTCCTCAGCGACGGCGACGAAATACCGCAGGTCGCGCAAATGCGGGTCCATAGCCCCTTGCTATCAGAATCAGTCCTGAATTTCCAGCCTTATCAGGCCAGAAAGTTCGGATACGGGTACCAAAACATTCGACAGGTTTGTTAGGGACAGCATATTGCTTGTGATGGTGTGATGCACCATCGACTCCGCGAATGTTCGGCATGCAACCGCTCGTCTCGGCGGCGAACCGCATCTGGGCGCTTGACCAGCAATGATGTTCGCTTGGGGTGCGTCGAGCAAGCCCGAACTGGCGGTCTGTACGGTTGCCGTTCGTCCGCTGGACACCCCCATCTGGCCGACCAGCGGTCATTTGCCCCCTCCGTAGTGACTTTCATCACATTTTGGTTTGTATTGCTGCAAGACTCGCAATTCGGACCTTCGCTACGCATGTAAAAGCGCCGCGGCCCGGACGAATCCTGAACCGCGGCGCCGCTGCCGAACCGGGATCAGACGCTGCGTGCCCGGTCCTCGTACGCCTTGCGCTTCTCGGCGTCGACGTAGTCGAGGAACGCGTGACCCGCGCCGAGCGCCCTGGCGATGCCGTCGCCGACCGCGTCCGGCAGCAGGCCGACGACCTGCGAGATGAAGCCCGCCACGGCGGTCACCCTGACCTTCGACTTCGGCGCGACGATCAGCCCGACGATGGCGTCGGCGATCTCCTCCGGCTCGGCCGGGCGCAGCAACTTCGGCGCGGTGACGCCCGCACCGAGCTCGGTATTGGTCAGTGTCGGCAGCACCGAGGAGAAGCGCACACCGGATTCCCGGTACTCCTCGCGCAGCGTGTCGGTGAAGCCGAGCACCGCGTGCTTGCTCGCGTTGTAGGTGGCCAGGCCGGGGATGTGCGTCTCGCCGGCGAGCGAGGCGATATTGATGACGTGGCCGCTGCCGCGCGGCAGCATCCGGGCCAGACCCAGCTTGGAGCCCAGGATTACGCCGTAGACATTGATGTCCAGGATCCGCCGGGTGATCTGGTCCGGCTCGTCCACCAGCTTGCCGGTCGGCATGATGCCCGCGTTGTTGATCAGCACGTCGATCGGGCCGACGGTGCGCTCGACCTCGTCCAGGAAGCTCTCGAACGAGGTGGCGTCGGTGACATCGAGCTTGCCGTACAGCTCGAAGCCGCGGGCGGTGCCGGACTCCTTGACCGTGGCCTCGTCGATATCGCCGATCGCGACCTTGGCGCCGAGCGCCTGCAGCGCGGTCGCGGTGGCCAGCCCGATGCCGCGGGCGCCGCCGGTGATGACGACGACCTTGCCGCGAATCTTCGAAGTGTCGGTCACTTGTTGTCTCCCTTGAGTTTCAGCACAGCGGGAATGTCGATCCGGCGCAGCCCGCGCGCCCCGGCGGCCCGCATCGCGGCGACGGCGAACAGCAATTTGGGCATCTGATAGGGGAACCAGAACAGTTCCTTTTCCTGGGTCGGCAGCAGCGGGGTGGTGATCGCCTGCTGACGGCAGTACTTGCGGACACCGTTGGCGCCGCCCCAGCGCGCGCCGACGCCGGACTGGCCCCAGCCGCCCATCGGCAGGGCGAAGCTGAACAGGTTGACGAAGACGTCGTTGATGTTCACCGCGCCCGCGTTGAGCTGGCGGGCGATCCGCTCGCCGCGTTCCTTGTCGCCGGTCCACACCGACGCGGACAGCCCGTAGATCGAATCATTGGCCAGCCGAACGGCTTCCGCCTCGTCGGCCACCTTCATCACCGGCAGGGTCGGGCCGAAGGTCTCCTCGGCGACGCAGGACATGGTGTGGTCGACATCGACGAGCACCGTCGGCTCGAACGCGGTGCCGAACCCGGCCCGCTTGCCGCCGGTGAGCACCTTCGCTCCGGCCGCGACGGCCTCGTCGACATGGCGCTGCACGATGGAGGTCTGGTTCTCGTTGGCCAGCGCGCCGACATCGTGCTTGGACTCGCGGCCGTCGATGCCCTGGCGCAGCGCCTTGACGTTCGCGGTCAGCTTGGCCACGAACTCGTCGTAGATCGGCGCCTCGACATACACCCGCTCCACCGAGATACACACCTGGCCGGAGTTGAACATGCCGCCGAACGCGATGCCGTGCGCGGCCCGGTCCACATCCGCGTCGGCCAGCACGATGGCCGGGTCCTTGCCGCCGAGCTCCAGGCTGTACGGGACCATCCGCTCGGCGCAGGCCACGGCGATCTTGCGGCCCGTCGCGGTCGAGCCGGTGAACTGGATGTAGTCCGCGTTCTCGATGACGGCAGCGCCGGTCGCGGCCGCGCCGGTGACCACCGCGAACACCGGCGGAGCGCCGATTTCGGCCCAGCCCCTTGCCATTTCGAGCGCGGAAAGCGGCGTCACCTCGGACGGCTTCAGGATCACCGCGGCACCCGCGGCCAGTGCGGGGAACACGTCGAGCGCGGGCATGGCGAGCGGGAAGTTCCACGGCGTGATGACGCCGACGACCGGATACGGCTTGTACACGGTGGTCAGCTTCTTGACCCGGGCCAGCGGGCTGTGCGGGGACGGATGATCGTCGGCGAGGAATTTGGCGGCGCGACGCGCGTAATAGCCGAGCAGGTCGGTGGCGAACGCGGGATCGATCAGCGAGTCGACGCGTGGCTTGCCCGTCTCGGACTGCACCACATCGGCGATCGTGTCGGTGTTGTCGATCAGCCAGTCCTGCAATTTGAGCAGCCATTCTTTGCGGCCGTTCGGGCCGATGGCTTCCCATTCCGGCTGGAACAGCCGCAGCTCACGGACCTTGGCCGCCACTTCGTCGGCGCTCATCTCGGGCACCGTCCCGACCACCGCGCCGGTGCCGGGATTGCGCACCTCGATGACGGCCGGTGCCTGCTCCGCCGCCTTCTTCGCAGTTGTCTTGCGCGCCGGTGCTTTTTTAGCCGCGCCGGGCGCTGGTTCGGTATTGGTCACGCTGTTCTCCCACTGACGTTGTGCTGTGAACCGCGTGGGCTGACGGATGTGAGTCAGGCCACTGAACTATGAGAGTGGCACAATTCGGGGGGAGATTCTTGGCTCAGTTTGTCAACCGAGTCGAGTGGATTTGTGCTCAAAGAACAAATGGAGGCGTCGTGACGGCCGCATCATCACCCGATCGGATCGGGCCGAACAGTGAAGTGGTCCGCGACTGGCTGGCGGAGTACGTCTTCGAGACGATGCGCACCGAGACGCTCGAGCAGATCGTCGCCCGCCTCGACAGCGCCATCATCGCGCGCGTCCCGGAGCTCGCCGACCGCGATGTGCGCCGCGACCTCGCCGCGAGCACCCGTGCGCACGCCAGGGCCGTGCTGAGCGGAATCACCAGTGACACTTTCGAATACGCGCTACCCGAGGAGGCGCACGCCTTCGCGCGCACGATCGCCCGGCGCGGCTTCGAGCTGCGCATGCTGCTGCGCACCTATCACGTCGGCATGGAGGCGGTGCTCGACTACATGAGCGAGGCGGTCGATCAGCGGCAGGCGCCGCCGGAGATCGAGCGTGCGGTGATGCTGCGGATGTTCGAGCGCGCGACCAAGTGGGTCAGCCTGTCGGTCGAGTTGCTCACCGACACCTACATGGAGGAGCGCGAACGCGTCCTGCGGGCCGCGCTCAACCGGCGCACCGAGACCATCCGCGCGCTGCTGGCCGGTGACGAAGTGGACGTGGACCAGGCCTCGGTCCGGCTCGGCTACCGGCTCACCCAGCGTCACGTCGCCTTCGTGCTGTGGACCGACGAGAGCGAATCCGGCAGCGGGGACGGCGAAGTCATCGGTGTGCTGGAACGAGTCGCGGCCAGGGTGGCCGCCGGGATCGGCAACGGCCGGGTGCTCACCGTGGCCTCCGGGGCCAGCGGCATGTGGGCGTGGGCCGGGCTCGACGACCTGCCCGGTGCCGAGTCGAGCCGCAACGAACAGGGACCCGGTGAACCGGGCGCGCTGGAGCGCATCGCCGCCGGGCTGGTCGAATCCCCGGTCCGGGTCGCCTTCGGCGTGCCCGCCGGGCAGGTCGCCGGATTCCGGCAGAGCCATCGCGAGGCGGTGGCCGCCAGGCAGGTGGCCGAGCGTGGTCCGGCGGGCACGCCACGGGTGATCGGCTATCGCGAGGTGGAGGTGGCCTACCTGGCCGGCGCCGACGACGCGGCGATGCGCGGTCTGATCGGGCGGGAATTGCGTCCGCTGTCCGGTACCGACCCGAACGCGGCGCGGCTACGCGAGACGCTGCACGCCTACCTGAAAAGCCATCGCAGCCCGGAGGCCACGGCGAAACTGCTCGGAGTGCACAAGAACACGGTTCGCTACCGGATCCAGCGCATCGAGGAACTGCTGGGCTATCCGATCGAGCAGCGCAGCCTGCCGTTGGAGCTCGCCCTCGCCTGCGTCGCCGCATACGGGGTGGCCGCGCTGCCCTGATTCAGCGATCAGTCGGCCTTCGCCTCGCCCGCCGCGACCCGGCGCAGCGGCGGATCGGCCGGCGCGACGGCCGGGCGATCGGGTAGGTCCGCCAGCAGTTGGGTGGTGGCCGCGGCGATGGCCGTGACGGCCTTGTCGACGGCCGCCTTGGTGGTCGAGCTCAGGCCGGACACACCACCGACCGTGCGCACGTACTGCAGTGCGGCAGCATAGATTTCCTGCTCGGTCGGGGCAGGGTCCAGGCCGCGAAGGAGGGTGATGTTACTACTCATGCGAGCACAGTAGCTCTCGCACACGCTGTGCGGCAGAGCAAGAAAACACCCGGACCGAAATTCGCGCGGCCCGCATCAGTGCGTGGCACCGCGTCCGGTGCTCGGCGCGAGCGGGCAAACTCCGGCGCGCCAGCACAGACACGCAGAATTCGTCCCATTACACAGGCTCTTCCAAGATCTATGGGGAACAATCGGGATCATGCCTGCCCGCGGTGTACCCACGTTGACGACCTTCCCGTACGAGGAGCTGGATCAGCGCGAAGAGGACCACTGGTCCGGCGCCGCCGTAGCCGATGACGAATTGCGCGCGCTGGCGCTCGGCGCGTTCTACTCCGCGCGCTGGGATGCCTTCCACGACGCGCTGCTGCTCGGCCCCGAGCGCGAGCATCCGCTCGGCGACCGGCGCGAGCTCGCCATCGACACGCTCACCGGCGCCTGGGGCATCACCGACGCCACCGAGGCCCAGGCCTCCATGGAGCAGCTGCTGGACGGCATGCACGCGCCGCTGTACGCGCTGGTCCATCCGCTGGTGATGGCCTCGATCAACGCCAGCGAGCGGGACCGGTTCGGCGAGCGCGCCGATCGGCACCGGGCGTTCCTGCGCCAGGTCGGCTCGTTCCGCGGCATGGACAATCCGGAGGCGCTGGTCCGCGACTACGACATCTGGTCCCAGGCCATCAAGATCGGCTTCACCGATCACCTGGCCCGCCCGCTGCCCAGCGACATCCACGCGTGGGACCTGGCCCGCGTGGTCGCGGTCGCCAGGATGGCCTTCACCGCCGGCTACCTCGACGCCGACCTGGCCTGGGACTACCTGGCCCGCGCGCTGCCCATCGCGCAGGCCAAGTACCGCAACTGGCGCCAGTTCGGCGACGCCTACCTGACCGGCTGGACCTACTGGCAGGCGTGCGAAGACCTCGCCGAGCTGAAGAACGGCGGCGTCGACCGCCGGATGGAGCTGCTGCGCCTGTGGATCCGTCCGACCAGCCCGTGGCGGCGGATCAGTCTGACCGTGCCGCCGGTAGTGCAAGCCTGAGCGGTCAGAGCCCGTCGGGCAGGGAACGGAGAATGCCGCGGCCGTAGCGTTGGAACTGCGCGTCGTCGACCATGCCGAGCGAGTGCCGCTCGACGAGCAGTTCCCACTCCGAGTACAGCTGGGACACACCGGGATCGGCGGGACCCGCGCCACCGTCGGCGGAGTCGCGCCGCACGGCGAAGTTCACCGCGAGGGTGACGCGTTCGGTGTCGGCGCGATCGGTACCGGTGAAGTGCAGGGTGATGTTGCCGTCGTGCACATCCATCCCGGTCGCACCGCGCGCCGCGCCGATCTCGCCCGCCATCGCGGGCGTGCCGTCGGTATTGCGGGCCCAGAGCACGGCGGGGATGGGTAACTCGTGCGCGTAGCGCTCGCCGGTGCCGACGGAGATGAACAGCAGCCGCCCGGTCGTCGCGGCGAGCAGGCCGGGGCCGGTGCCCGCGGGCGGACGCGCGGTCGCGATCGCGGTCTCCAGCACGTACTCGTCGGGCGTGACATACCGGTGCAGCGCGGCGATGGCGGGTTTCGCCTCGCGGTGCGGGGCCATCCTGCGCACGGCCCGGTCCACGTCGGCCCGGGTAGGGCCGGATTTGCCCCAGGTGGGGGCGGGCGGGTTCAAGTCGGGGGCGGCCACGTCGATGCGCTGGGTCGCCAGGATCTGGCCGTTGATCCGGTCCACGATCTCGGTCGCCGCGGGCACGTCGTGCTCGGCGATCAGCACGGGCAGTGGGGTGCGGTCGGCGGGCACGCCGGTCAGAACGGGTGTGGGGTATCGCAGGTAGATCTCGATGACAACAGCGTCGTCGGCGCGTCGATTCAACCGGACCTTCAACAGGTCGGTGACCGGTACGTCGAGCACCCGCTCGCCATCGGAGCCAGGCCGCAGGACGATCAATCGCCCGCGCCCGTGACGCACTATCGCTGTGGGTGTCCGTAGCTCAACTATGTCCATACCCCCTGCGCTCTGTTGGATTTGCGGTGTTCGCGGTGCCCTGCGTGGTTACGCTGCGCTGCCTCCTCCGGGCCTGACGCTCGCACCGCGGTGTTGGATTTGCGGTATTCACGGTGCCTCCGTGGTTACGCTTGCTGCCTCCTCCAGCTCGTCGGGCACTCCGCGGGGGTTGCGTTCGCGGGTCCTCGCCGTGCTGTGCGGGGTGACGCTTCGCTGCCTCCTCCGGGCCCGTCGCTCGCCCCGTCGCTTTCGGATTCACAGTGCTCGCGGGCACTCCGGTGGTTAGGCTAGCGACCGCCTTCGTGCCTGTTACTCGCCCTGCGGTGTTGTGTCGTCGCTCACGATAGGCCGAACATGCCATGATTGTGACCAGTTGGAGTAACCCGGACCGGGGTCTTCGGGAACCACCGAGGTCCCTCGACCGTTTACCTCTTTAACTGCACCAGCAGCCGAACTGCGCGATGTATCGACTAGACCGTACGCGGTAACGTGGCATGTCCGCATCCGAACCCTCCCGGAGCCGGACGCGCCCGACGCATCGCTAGCACGAACCGGAGACACCGGAAAGGACTGGCCGGACCGGCCGACGCTCTATGAACCGCAAGACTGTGTTTCGCACCCTGGCCATAGTCTCGGGCATTTTGCTCGTGATCTATGCGTTCAGCTACTTCGGAGATGACACGCGCGGCTGGAAGAGCGTCGATACGTCTGTCGCATTGAGCCAGCTGAACGACAAGAGCAACGTCGAGAACGTTCAGATCGATGATCGTGAACAGCAACTGCGCATCGAGCTGAAGAACGGCAACGACGCGACCAGTGGCCAGAAGAAGATCATCGCCAAATACCCGGGCGGCAGCGCGAGCGCCGGGCAGGTCTTCGACGCCGTGAAGAATTCCGGCGCCAAGTACAACACCGTGGTCAAGCAGGAGAGCTGGCTCACCCAGATCCTGCTGTTCGTGTTGCCGATGATCATCCTGCTCGGCCTGTTCGTCTTCGTCATGGCCCGCATGCAGGGCGGTGGTCGCGGCGGCATGATGGGCTTCGGCAAGTCCAAGGCCAAGCAGCTGTCCAAGGACATGCCCAAGACCACCTTCTCCGACGTGGCCGGCGCCGACGAGGCCGTCGAAGAGCTCTACGAGATCAAGGACTTCCTGCAGAACCCGGTCCGCTACCAGGCTCTGGGCGCCAAGATCCCGAAGGGCGTGCTGCTGTACGGCCCCCCCGGCACCGGTAAGACGCTGCTCGCGCGCGCCGTGGCAGGCGAGGCCGGCGTGCCGTTCTTCACCATCTCCGGCTCGGACTTCGTCGAAATGTTCGTCGGTGTCGGCGCGTCGCGCGTGCGTGACCTGTTCGAACAGGCCAAGCAGAACAGTCCGTGCATCATCTTCGTGGACGAGATCGACGCGGTCGGCCGTCAGCGCGGCGCGGGCCTCGGCGGTGGCCACGACGAGCGTGAGCAGACGCTGAACCAGCTGCTCGTCGAGATGGACGGCTTCGGTGACCGCACCGGCGTCATCCTGATCGCGGCGACCAACCGTCCCGACATCCTTGACCCCGCGCTGCTGCGCCCCGGCCGGTTCGACCGGCAGATCCCGGTCGGCAACCCCGACCTGGCCGGTCGCCGCGCCATCCTGCGGGTGCACTCGCAGGGCAAGCCGATCTCGCCCGAGGCCGACCTGGACGGCCTGGCCAAGCGCACCGTCGGCATGTCCGGCGCCGACCTGGCCAACGTGATCAACGAGGCCGCCCTGCTCACCGCGCGGGAGAACGGCGCCGTCATCACCGGCGACGCGCTCGAGGAGTCGGTGGACCGGGTGGTCGGTGGACCGCGCCGCAAGAGCCGCATCATCAGCGAGCACGAGAAGAAGATCACCGCCTACCACGAGGGCGGCCACACCCTGGCCGCCTGGGCGATGCCGGATATCGAGCCGATCTACAAGGTGACCATCCTGGCCCGCGGCCGCACCGGCGGCCACGCCATGACGGTGCCCGAGGACGACAAGGGTCTGATGACCCGCTCGGAGATGATCGCCCGCCTGGTGATGGCGATGGGCGGCCGCGCGGCCGAGGAACTGGTGTTCCACGAGCCGACCACCGGCGCGTCCTCGGATATCGACCAGGCCACCAAGATCGCTCGCGCGATGGTGACCGAGTACGGCATGAGCTCGCGCCTCGGCGCGGTGCGCTACGGCCAGGAGGCGGGCGATCCGTTCCTCGGCCGCTCGATGGGCCAGAGTTCGGACTACTCGCACGAGGTCGCCGGTGCCATCGACGAGGAGGTGCGCAACCTCATCGAGGCCGCGCACACCGAGGCGTGGGCCATCCTCAACGAGTACCGCGACGTGCTCGACGTGCTGGCGACGGCGCTGCTCGAGCGGGAGACGTTGCACCGCAAGGAACTCGAGGGTCTGCTGGCCTCGGTGCAGAAGCGGCCGAGGATCACCGCGTTCAACGACTTCGGTGACCGTGTTCCGTCGACCAAGCCGCCGGTGAAGACGCCGGGCGAGCTGGCGCTGGAGCGCGGCGAGCCGTGGCCGCCGCCGGAGCAGATCCCCGCACCGCTGCCCGCAGGGGCGGCCAGGGAGAACCAGCCGGCCAACGGTTACCCGGGTGACAGCGGCTACCACGCGCAGCCGCAGTACGGCTACCCGGCGCCGCCCGCGACCGGCTACCCGGCGCCGCACGACCCCGCGCAGGGCGGTTACCCGCAGCGCGGCGGCACGCACGGCTCGCGCCCGGACTACGGCGCTCCCGCCGGTTGGTCGGCCCCCGGCTGGCCGCCGCGGGACGAGCAGCAGCCCGGCCAGCCCACCGGCTGGACCGAGCCGCAGCAGCGCCAGGGTTACCAGCCGGCCTGGGGCCCGCAGGGTGGCACTCCGGACGGCGGCTACGACCGTGGCAACTACGGCGAGCACCCCGGTTACGAAGAGCCGGGGCACCCGAACCCGAACGGCGAGGGTGACAAGAACGAATGGGATGGACCCAACAACGGCCGGCACTGAAGTAGGGCGGCGCTCGCGTGACCTCAGCGGTCGCGCGAGCCGCCGCCTCCGGGCCTATTGCTCGCGCCGTGCGCGGTGACGATTAGGCTCGACCATCGGGGTGCCGAGTAATTGCCGGGACCCGAGATTTTGGAGGTGTCCTCGATTGTCGGCCAACAATCACATCGGCGGCCACGTGCTCGCCGATTCGGACGGTTTTGACGAAGACGGTTCCGGCAACGGCGTGACCAGGCCGGAGCTCATCGCTCTGGAATCCGGTCGACCGTTCGACCAGGACAGAGCCGAAGCCGCGATCCGGGAATTGCTGCTCGCTGTCGGTGAGAATCCCGACCGCCCCGGTTTGATCGACACCCCCGCGCGCGTCGCCCGCGCCTACCGCGAAATGTTCGCCGGGCTCTACGTCGAACCGGACGCGGTGCTGAACACCACGTTCGACGAGGGCCACCAGGAATTGGTGCTGGTCCGCGACATCCCCATGTACTCCACCTGTGAACATCACCTGGTGTCGTTCCACGGGGTCGCGCACGTCGGCTACATCCCCGGCAAGCACGGCCGGGTCACCGGGCTGTCCAAGCTGGCCCGCCTGGTCGACCTGTACGCCAAGCGCCCCCAGGTGCAGGAACGACTGACCAGCCAGGTCGCCGACGCGGTGATGCGCAAGCTGGACCCGCGCGGCGCCATCGTGGTGATCGAGGCCGAGCACCTGTGCATGGCCATGCGCGGCATCCGCAAGCCGGGCGCGAGCACCACCACCTCGGCCGTGCGCGGCCTGCTCCAGTCCAGCCCGTCCTCGCGCTCCGAGGCCCTCGATCTCATTCTGCGGAAGTGAACGAGGCTCCGATGACCGCAGGTGGGAGCAGCTTCGCGCGCGGCGGTCGTTCCTGTGTGGTGATGGGCGTCGTCAACGTCACCAGTGATTCGTTCTCCGACGGCGGTCGCTATCTCGATCCCGAGGTCGCCGTCGCGCACGGCATCGAGTTGTACGCCACCGGTGCCGACATCATCGATGTCGGCGGCGAGTCGACCAGGCCGGGCGCGGTGCGGATCGACTCCGACACCGAGGCGGCCAGGGTCGTCCCGGTGATCCGCGGCTTGGTCGCGGCGGGCGTGCCGACCAGCGTCGACACCATGCGGGCCAGCGTCGCCGAGGTCGCGCTCGCGGCGGGCGTCTCGGTGGTGAACGACGTCTCCGGCGGCCGCGCCGATCCCGACATGGTGAAAGTCGTTGCCGCCGCCGGTGTCCCGTGGATCCTCATGCACTGGCGCGCGGGCGCGGACTACCGCCACACCGGCCCGGCCGACCACTACGACGACGTGGTCGCCGAGGTGCTCGCCGAACTGACCGCCCAGGTGGACCTGGCCGTCGCCGCGGGCGTGGACCCGGCCCGGCTGATTCTCGACCCCGGTCTCGGCTTCGCCAAGAACGCCGAGCACAACTGGGCGTTGCTCGGCGCGCTGCCCGAGCTGGTCGGCAACGGCCTGCCGATCCTCATCGGCGCCTCCCGTAAACGTTTCCTCGGCGCGCTGCTCGCCGACGACGCGGGCCCGCGCCCGCCCGACGGCCGGGAGACCGCCACCGCGACCGTCTCGGCGCTGGCCGCCTTGCACGGCGCCTGGGGTGTTCGCGTGCACGATGTGCGCGCGTCGCTGGATGCCATCGCCGTCACCGACGCCTGGCAGGCCGCCGCCCGCACCGCCTCTACCCACCACAGCTCGCAAGGAGCACACCGATGAATCCGACTCCCGCCGACGTCGCGCCGGGTGCGGCGCAGGAGATCCGGCGCGGCGCCGACCGCATCGAGTTACGTGGCCTGCGGGCGTTCGGCCACCACGGCGTGTTCGACCACGAACGCCGCGACGGCCAGGAGTTCATCGTCGATCTGACCGTCTGGGTGGACTTTTCGGTCGCCGCCGCCTCCGACGACCTGGTCGCCACCGTGGATTACGGCCTGCTCGCCGGGAACGCCGTGCGCATCATCGAGGGCCCGCCGCGCAATCTCATCGAGACCGTGGTCTCCGAGATCGCCGACGACGTGATGACCGACCCGCGCATCAGCTCGGTCGAGGTGGTCGTGCACAAACCGTCCGCCCCGATCCCGCACACCTTCGCCGACGTCCGCGTGGTCGCCTCGCGTCATCGTGGGGAGATTGCGTGAACGAGCGAATTATGGGCGAGGGGCAGTCGTGACGCGCGCCGTCCTCTCCATCGGTTCCAATATGGGGGACCGGCTCGCTCATCTGCGCAGTGTGGTGGATGGTTTCGGCGAGCGGGTCGTCGCGGTGTCGCCGGTGTACTCGACTCCACCGTGGGGCGGCGTCGAACAGGACGACTATCTCAATGCCATTGTCGTGGTGGACGATCCGGAGCTCGACTGCACCGAGTGGTTGCGCCGCGGCCAGCGGCTCGAGCAGGCCGCCGATCGGGTCCGCGAAGTGCGCTGGGGCGCACGAACACTCGACGTCGACGTGATCTGGTGCGCGGAGCGCGTGGACGACGAGTTCGTCGCGGTCCGCAGCGCCGACCCGGAGCTGACGTTGCCCCATCCGCAGGCGCATCGTCGCGCGTTCGTCCTGGTCCCGTGGCTGGATGTGGCGCCGGACGCGGTGCTCGAGGTCGACGGCAGAGCCCAGGCGATCACCGACCTGCTCGATGAGCTGCCGGTCGACGAGCGCAGCGGCGTGCGGCGCACCGAACTTTCCCTGCTGCCCGGCGCCGAAGGAACGGCCTCGTGCAGTTGAAACCCACCCGAATTCTGGACTTGGCGGCGAACGTGATCATCGCCGCTCTCGTCGCGTGGGTCGCGACACGGATGGCCTACGACAGTTTCCCGCCGATCTCGACCTTCGCGGGCGCGTCGCTGTACCCGGTCGCGGCCATCGAGGCGGTGCTGGCGTTCGTGATCCGGGCCAGGGTGAACGACAACCAGCTCGGCAACGGCAGGCATCAGCTGCATCCGATCACCGCGGCACGGGCGGTCGCGCTGGCCAAGGCGTCGCTGCAAGTCGGTTCGATCGCCGCGGGGGTGTGGCTCGGCTTCCTCTGCTGGGTGTACCCGCAGCGGGGCAGCTCGGGTGCGGCCGCGGCGGACAGTCCCGGCGCGATCGTCGGGATGCTGGCGGGGGTCGCTTTGGTTGCTGCGGCCCTGTGGCTCGAGTATTGCTGCCGGGCTCCCGACGACCCAACCGATGATCCGGCAACCACTTAGCAAATTATCGTTTCGGAATTGCCGCACCGAGTTGTGGGCGCGACGAGTCGATCAAGCTACCCTGGCTTGCATGGTTTCACCCTCCCGTACCAGCACTTCCCGTCGACGGCGGGACGACGCGGGAAAATTGTTCATCGGCGTATTGATTGTGCTCGGTCTGGTTGCCAGCGTTTTCCTGGTCTTCAGCAACAGCTTGCAGTTCGTCCGGATCGGTCTTGTCGCGGCCCTGTGGGCGGCGGTCATCGGCGCATTAGCTGCGACGAGATATCGCAAGGAAGCGACGATCGACAAGGCCAAGGTTCGCGATCTTCAGACGGTTTACGAGTTGCAACTCGAGCGTGAGGTCACCGCCAGACGCGAATTCGAGCTCGGTATCGAGGCCAGGGTGCGCGAGGAAGTCGGCGCCGACGCCACCGAGCTGGCCGCGCTGCGCGCCGAACTCACCGTGCTCCGGACGAGTCTGCAGCGGCTGTTCGACGGCGATCTGCCGATGGATCGCCCCGCATTGCGCGCCGACGCGACCCGGATCCAGGAGCTGACCAGCACGGTCGGCGAACCGGCGAACAATAGCTCCGCGAATGCCGGACCCTGGTCCGGGCCGGCGAACCAGCAACCGCGCAGCAGTGTCACCCCGGTCTTCGTCCCCGATCATCCGGAGCCGCCGCAGTTCGCCAGCCCCTTCGACGATCCGGTCACCGCCGAGACCTCCGCGGTCTCCCTCGAAGACGCGACGGCGAATGATGCCGACGTCGCCGAGGTCGAGAACAGCGACGGGCCCGGCCCCGAAAAGCGCACCGAGGATGCGGAGCAGTCCGGTTGGTCGGATGCCTTCACCGAGGGCCCGGTCATCCAGCCGGCTCCCGCGCCGAAGCCCGCCCCCAGGCCTGTCCCGTCCTATCAGACGACCCGCCCCTCGGCCTGGCCGACGACCGAGGGCCCGACCGTCGGCACCGCCAGCTCGCGCAGGCGGCGGCGGGCCGAGACCGAGGCGAACTCCGACATGCCCGAGCGCCGGTTGTCGGTGGCCGAGATCATGGCGAACCTGCAATCGGAGGAGCAGAGCCGCGACCGGCGCTGATGGGTGTCTTGTAAATCACTGCCCAGGGCCGTGGCACTGGCAAACATCGGGCCGATATTCTCGATGACGTACGTCCGGTACCCGCACGGCGGGACTGGAACGAAATCGAGAGGACACTGTTGACCTCGAGAAGCGTGAATCCTGACGACGCGCCTTCGGGCTTTCCCGTGTCGAGCGACCCGCAATCGGTGGCGAACGGCGACCCCGCGCCTGCCCGCCTGACGGTGGGCATCGTCTCGGCGGGACGCGTCGGCTCCGCCCTGGGCGCGGCACTCGAGCGCGCCGGACACGTCGTGTTCGGTGTCGCCGCGATCTCCGATGCCTCGGTGCGGCGCGCGCAGCACCGCCTGCCCGACTCGGAGATCCTGCCGGTCGAGGACGTGGCCGCGCGCAGCGAACTGCTGGTGCTCGCCGTGCCCGATACCGAGCTGGCCGGTTTGGCCCGGGGCCTGGCCGGCGCGAAGGTGGTCCGGCCGGGCACGATCGTCGCGCACACCTCCGGCGCGAACGGCGTCGGCGTGCTCGCCCCGCTGGCCGACATCGGCGCCATGCCGTTGGCCATTCATCCGGCGATGACCTTCACCGGTCACGACGAAGACATCACCCGCTTGAGTAACGCCTGCTTCGGCATCACCGCCGCCGACGAGATCGGCTATGCCATCGCGCAGGCGCTGGTGATCGAGATGGGCGGCGAGCCGGTGCGGGTGCAGGAGCACAACCGCGCGCTCTATCACGCCGCGCTCGCGCACGGCAGCAATCACCTGGTCACGCTGATCGTGGATGCCGTTGCCGCACTGCGGGTCGCGCTGGACGGGCCCGGGCTGCTCGGGCAGCAGATCGTCGACGATCAGCCGAACGGGCTGGCCGAGCGACTGCTCGCCCCGCTCGCCTCGGCCGCGCTGGACAACGCGCTGCGGCGCGGGCAGTCCGCGCTGACCGGCCCGGTGGCCCGCGGTGACGCGGACGCCGTCGCCGCCCACCTGACCGCACTGGAATCCGTTGACCCGCGCCTGGCCGAGGGCTATCGCGCGCTGTCGCTGCGGACCGCCGAACGGGCGGGCACCAATCCCGCCGTCATCGAACTGTTGAAAGGGCGCTGATGTTCGACCCGAAATTGCGCGGCGCTTATAAGCCCGGCGAGTTGACCGTGCACCACGATCCCGCCGTGCTCACCCAGGTGTCCACCGCGCTGCGCAGCGTCGGCCGCACCGTCGCGCTGGTGCCGACGATGGGTGCGCTGCACGAGGGCCATCTGGAGATCGTGCGGCTGGCCAAGAAGAACAATCAGGTCGTCATCGTCTCGATCTTCGTGAATCCCTTGCAGTTCGGCGCGAACGAGGACCTCGACAAATACCCGCGCACCCTCGACGCCGACGTCGAACTGCTGCGCGCGGAGGGGGTCGGGCTGGTGTTCGCGCCGAGCGTGGCCGAGATGTATCCGGACGGTCCGCGCACCACCGTGCAGCCGGGCCCGATCGGCGCCGAGCTCGAAGGTGCCAGCAGGCCGACGCATTTCGCGGGCATGTTGACCGTGGTCGCGAAGCTGCTGCAGATCGCGCGGCCGACCGAGGTGTACTTCGGCGAGAAGGACTACCAGCAGCTCACGCTGATCCGGCAGATGGTCCGTGACCTGAACTTCGACGTGAAGATCAAGGCGGTGGCCACCGTGCGCGAGCACGACGGCTTGGCCATGTCCTCGCGCAATCGGTTTCTCGATGCGGCACAGCGGGAATCGGCGCTCGGCCTGTCGGCTGCGCTGGCCGCGGGCAGGCACGCGGGCGGCCTCGGCCCGGACGCGGTGCTCGCCGCGGCCCACCAGGTGCTCGACGCGGTGCCTGGCATCGAGGTCGACTACCTCGAATTGCGTTCCACCACACTCGAACCCGCCCCGGCGACCGGCAATGCCCGGCTGCTCGTCGCCGCCAGGGTCGGCCCGACCCGGCTGATCGACAACGTCGCCATCACCCTCGGCGCGCCGATCGACGGCCACCCCAACGTCTCCGCCGAGCGGATCTCTCAGCCTGCCTAGGCGACTCACCAACGAAAGGCCGACGCAATGCTGCGCACCATGATGAAGTCGAAGATCCACCGCGCCACGGTGACCCACGCCGACCTGCACTACGTCGGCTCGGTGACGGTGGACCAGGATCTGCTCGACGCCGCCGATCTGCTCGAAGGCGAGCAGGTCTGCATCGTCGACATCGACAACGGCGCCCGCCTGGAGACCTATGTCATCGCAGGCGAACGCGGATCCGGCGTGATCGGTATCAACGGCGCCGCCGCCCATTTGGTCCACCCCGGCGATCTGGTGATTCTTATCGCCTATGGCCAGCTGAACGAGCAGGAAATCGCCGAATACGCTCCGAAGGTCGTTTTCGTGGACGAGCGCAATCGCCCGATCGAACTCGGTTCCGATCCGGCGCACGCACCCGAAGGCTCCGGGCTGACCTCGCCGCGCTCCCTGTCGCTGGCCTGATCGGCCGCGCCGGACATGCTGCTGACCATCGACGTCCGCAATACCAGTATTGTGCTCGGCCTGTTCTCGGGCAGCGGCGCGCATTCGAAACTGGTGCGGCACTGGCGGATCCACACCAATCCGCTATTGACCGCCGACGAATTCGCCATGCAGGTGCGTGGCCTGATCGGCGCGCAACTCGACGAGGTGATCGGAGTTTCCGCGCTGGCCACGGTGCCGCCGGTGCTGCGGGAACTGCGCACGATGCTGACCCAGTATTGGGGCAATGTGCCGCACGTGCTGGTGGAGCCGGGCGTGCGCACGGGTATTCCGCTGCTGGTGGACAACCCGAAAGAGGTGGGCGCGGACCGGATCGTGAACTGCCTCGCCGCCTATCAGCACTATTCGTCGCCGGCGATCGTTATCGATTTCGGTACCGCGATCTGTGTCGACCTGGTTTCGGCGAAAGGCGAGTTCCTCGGCGGCATCATCGCCCCCGGTGTGGAGATATCGACCGAAGCCCTGGTGGAGCGCAGTGCGCTACGCCGCGTCGAGCTGGCAAGGCCGCGTTCGGTGCTCGGTAAGAACAGTATGGAAGCCATGCAGTCCGGTGCGGTTTTCGGTTTCGCCGGGATGGTGGACGGACTGATCGACCGGATTCGCGACGAGTTCGAGGCCTTTGCCGGCAGTGACGTCGCGGTGGTCGCGACGGGCCCGAGCGCGGCGCTGATCGTCCCGGAATCGGAGACCATCGACGATCACGACCCCTACCTCACCCTCACCGGCCTGCGTCTCGTATACGAGCGAAACCAGCGCCGCAAGGGTGGTGTCTGACGGTGCTTGCCGGTACCGCGCCGAGTGCTGCTACACTCACCGCTGTGTATTTCCGCGTGCGCACTCAGGAGTGTTGTCGAGGCTGACCTGGCCTCGACCGATCGAGGCTGCCTATCGCCCTCGACCGTTCGCAACCTCCTGGAGATTCGCTCATGCGTTCTTCCGTTCTCTCCCTTTCCTCAGCCCGGGATGCCTTTTCGGCCAGCCCGCCGCTGGACCGTGCCGTGGCCTCCGCATTGCCGACGCGTCTGCGTCCCGCCGATTTATTGCGGCTGACCGATGAAGGCGCCGAGGACGTGCTGGCCGGACGCTACGACCACCTCCTCCCGGCCGATGGCATTTGGCCCTCCGATGAACGCTGGGCGGCCCGCCTGCTCACCGACGACGAAGTGGATGTCTGGCTGATCAGCTGGACACCGGGGAAATCGACCGAACTGCACGACCACGCAGGCTCGCTCGGCGCCCTGACCGTACTCAGCGGCGCCCTTTCCGAATTCCGCTGGAACGGAACCGAACTGCGCCGCCGGGTCCTCGGCGCGGGCGATCAAGCGTCGTTCCCGATCGGCTGGGTGCACGACGTGATGCGTGCCCCGGCGCATTCGGTGGCCGACAGCGCCATCGACGCGCCATTGGATCCCGCCCTGCTCGAACCCACGCTCAGCGTGCACGCCTATTCTCCGCCGCTCACCGCCATGTCCTATTACGAGGTCACCGGCCACGGCACCCTGCGGCGCACCCGAACCGTTCTCACCGACCAGCCCGAAGGTGATATGTAATGAGCGAACGTTTGACCATCGACCAGATGCTCGACAACGCGCGCGCCCAGCTGAACCGGATCTATGCCTTCGAATTGCCGAAGGCCCTCGCCAGGGGCGCGATTCTGGTGGACATCCGGCCGCAGGCCCAGCGGGTGCGCGAAGGCGCGTTGCCGGGTGCGCTGGTGATCGAGCGGAATGTGCTGGAATGGCGGCTCGATCCGACCAGTTCGGCCCGTTTGGCGCTGGCCACCGATCATGATGTGGAATGGATCATCGCCTGCTCCGAGGGCTATACCTCCAGCCTTGCCGCGGCCGCGCTGCAGCAACTCGGGCTGCATCGGGCGACCGATCTGGTGGGCGGCTATCACGCATTGAAGGCGGCGGGTCTACTGCACATCGGAATCCGGGCGCCGCACTTCGCGCGCGAGGTGGACGCGCTCGCCTCGCTGTAATTGGCGGCAACGCTTCCATCTCGAATCATCAGGTCGCACAGCCGGTTTCGTGCGCCCATCGATGCATGCTCGCTATTCCGGGTGATTACGGTCCGCGCAAATCCGGCGGGCAAAGCGGTCTCGTGCCGAGACCGATTCGTTACTCCGTGATCTAGGCAGGGCGGGCCGCAAAACGATTTCCGGTGCACGCTAGGGTTGTTGGATGTGAGCACCACCAACACTCCCTCGTCCAGCGATACCGCATCGGATTCGCGGCCTGCCGTGGCGTCCGACGCCGACGACGCACCCGAACAGATACGGATTCGCAAGGAGAAGCGGGAGCGGCTGCTCGCGGACGGCGGCGACGCGTATCCCGTGGTCGTGCCCCGCACGCATACCCTCGCCGAAATTCGCGCCGCATATCCGGATCTTGCCCCGGACACCCAGACCGGGCTGCAGGCCGGTGTCGCTGGTCGCGTCATATTCATGCGAAATACCGGCAAGCTGTGTTTCGCCACGCTGCAGGAGGGTGACGGCACCAAGCTGCAGGCGATGATCAGCTTGAACGGTGTCGGCGCCGACGCGCTCGCGGCCTGGAAGGCCGATGTCGACCTCGGTGACTTCGTTTTCGTGCACGGCGAGGTGATCTCGTCGCGGACCGGAGAATTGAGCGTCATGGCCGATTCCTGGTTCATGGCGGCCAAGTCGCTGCGGCCGCTGCCGGTGGCGCATAAGGAGATGAACGAGGAGTCGCGGGTCCGGCAGCGCTATGTCGATCTGATCGTGCGCCCGGAAGCGAGGGAAATGGCGCGCACCCGGATCGCGGTGGTGCGTGCGATGCGCAATGCGCTCGAACGCCGCGGTTTCCTCGAGGTGGAGACGCCGATGCTGCAGACGCTGCACGGCGGCGCGGCGGCCCGGCCGTTCGTCACCCATTCCAATGCCCTGGATATCGATCTCTACCTGCGTATCGCGCCGGAGCTGTTCCTGAAGCGCTGCGTGGTCGGCGGGCTGGAGCAGGTCTTCGAGATCAACCGGAACTTCCGCAACGAGGGTTCGGACTCCACGCATTCCCCCGAGTTCGCGATGCTGGAAACCTATGAGGCGTACGGCACCTACGACGACTCGGCCCGGATGACCCGGGAATTGGTCCAGGAAGTGGCCCAGGAGGTGTTCGGCACCCAGGTGGTGACGCTGGCCGACGGCACCGAATACGACCTGCGTGGCGAGTGGGCGACCGTCGAGATGTACCCGTCGCTCTCCGACGCCCTCGGCGTGTCCGTGACACCGGAAACGTCGATAGCCGAATTGCGTGCGCTCGCCGATCGGGTCGGTCTGGAAATTCCCGAGGACAAGGGCTATGGCCACGGCAAACTCGTAGAGGAACTCTGGGAACACCAGTACGGCGACAAGCTGTACGCACCGACTTTCGTGCGCGACTTCCCGGTGGAGACCTCACCGCTCACCAGGCAACATCGCACCAAGGCCGGGGTCACCGAGAAGTGGGACCTCTATGTCCGTGGCTTCGAGTTGGCTACTGGCTATTCGGAGTTGGTCGATCCGGTGATCCAGCGCGAGCGCTTCGTGGATCAGGCGCGACTGGCCGCGCAAGGCGACGACGAAGCGATGGCGCTGGACGAGGACTTCCTTGCCGCGATGGAGCACGGCATGCCGCCGACCACCGGCACGGGTATGGGAATCGATCGTCTGTTGATGGCGTTGACGGGTCTCGGAATCCGGGAAACAATACTGTTCCCAATTGTGCGGCCGGTCACTCGCTGACCGGCTGATTGCAAAATCTCGGCCTCGTCTTGGAAAATTTGGAATTCGAGGTATTCTTGCCTCGGGTAATCGGCCTAGTATGCGGGTCGCACGATTTCGAGAGGACGTTCATCTCATGGCAAAGAAGGTCACCGTTAGCCTGATCGACGATGTCGATGGTGAGTCCATCGCGGACGAGACCATCGAGTTTGCGATCGACGGTGTTTCGTACGAGATCGACCTGTCGTCGGCAAATGCCGCGAAGCTGCGTGACGGGCTGGAGGAGTGGGTTTCGAGCGCGCGTCGCGTGAGTGGCCGCCGCCGGACCAAGGCCGCTGCGACCGCGACAGGTGCCCCGAAGAGTCGGGTCTCGATCGACCGGGAACAAAGTGCAGCAATTCGCGAGTGGGCTCGTCGGAATGGACACAAGGTGTCCGCGCGGGGGCGTATCTCCGCCGACATCACCGATGCGTACAACAAGGCCGCGAAGGGTTAGTTTCATATTTTTCAGCCGCCGTCCCAGCGAATCGTGCGACGCCGGGGCGGCGGTTTTCTCTTTCTCCGGTGGCTCATAGGCTGCTGATATAACCGCGCCGCGCGATGACACGCTGGGAGAAGTGGCGCGCGGATCGATCTTGCTCGTGGTTCCGGGACGCGGCACCATGGAAACGTGCGACGGTCACTGACGGTATGGAGAGGCGAGGTATCTGCGCAGTGACTGGATTCGTCGGATCATTTTTGCGATTCCAAGATGACACGGGTCGCCAGCAGGAACTCATGCTCTCCGCCGAGCGGGAGCGGGTGACGATCGGGCGCTCCCCGCAGGCCGACCTCGCGCTGCCGTGGGACGCCGAGGTGTCCAGGCTGCACGCCGCGATCGAATATCTCGGCGCCCAGTGGACCATCGTGGACGACGGGCTTTCGCGCAACGGCACTTTCGTCAACGGCGACCGACTGGTCGGCAGGCGCAGGCTGATGGCAGGCGACGTCATCCGGGTCGGCACCTCGCGGGTGTCCTTCCACGATTTCGGCGGGGTGGCCGACGACATCACCCGCGTCTCCAGCGGGACGGTGCCGCCCAACTTCCGGCAGCTCACCGAAACTCAACGCTCGGTGCTGATCGCGCTGTGCCGTCCGTACAAGAACGGCGCGGCCTTCGCGACGCCCGCCTCCAATCAGCAGATCGCCGAGGAACTTTTCCTCAGCGTCGACGCGATCAAGACGCACCTGCGCGCGCTGTTCGCCAAGTTCGGCGTCGAGGACCTGCCGCAGAACGCGAAGCGGGTCCGGCTGGCGTTCCTGGCGATCCAGAGCGGACTCATCTCCGACCGGGACCTGTGACGCTCCGATAGACGATTGCTTAGGCGGCCGAGTGTCTCGGCCATGGAGAGCCGTGTCCGAACCGGCTTGACTGATACCCAGCGAACCGGAGCGATGAGGGCTCCGGTCGGGGATTGTTCACAGGAGGAATTATGACCGCCGCACGCCTGATCACCTTGGTCGCGGCCATCCTGGCCACCGGGTTGATCGCGGGCCTTTTCTACGGCTACGCGAACTCGGTGATGCCTGCGCTGAACCAGACCGACGACCGCACGATGATCGACGTGATGCAGAAGATCAACGTGGTGATCATCAATCCGGTCTTCATGATCGGGTTCCTCGGCACCGTCGGCTTCTCCATCTTGGCGGCGGCGCTGCACCTGGGGAAGGATCAGCGCACCACGTTGATCTGGATCGGGGTCGGCTTGGCTATCAACATCATTGCCTTCGCAGTCACCTCCGGTCTGAACGTGCCGTTGAACGATCGGCTGATGGCCGCGGGCGATCCGTCTCAGATCGCTGACCTGGCGGCGGTCCGCGCCGACTTCGAAGCCACCTGGGTCCGGTGGAACATCGTCCGGGCGGTGCTGCACACGCTGGCCTTCCTGGTGCTCTGTGGTGCGCTTTTCGTGTCCGGCCTGCAGCAGGGCAAGGCGAACGCCGCAGCGTCGCCTGCGTCCGCTCAGCAGGTGGCGCAGGGTCACTTCCCGGGCCAGTCGGGGCAGTTTCCCGGCCAGTCGGGCGCCCCGACCTACCGGTAGGGCTGAAGACCAACCGCCACAACCAGTTTCGCGACTCGGCTCCGCCTGGGACACGCTGCACGGTAACTTTCTGGAACACGTTCCAGATTTGGAGGCCCCGTGCGGCGTATCCCAGGCTTTTCGTTGCTCCTGTTCGTACTGGCCGCGCTGTGGATCACCACGGCGAGCCCCGCACAGGCCGAGCGGTATCCGGTCGACTACAACTTCTTCGCGGGCATCCCGAACGAACTGACGCAGCCGGGCGGCTCGCTGCTCGGCGCCAACGACTGGAACTGCCGGCCCAGCGCCGCGCACCCGAACCCGGTGGTGCTCGCGCACGGCACCGGCGGTGGAGCACAGACGAATTGGGGTGTATACGCGCCGCTGCTCGCCAATCAGGGCTACTGCGTGTACTCGATGACCTACGGCGCCTACGACCTGCCCTGGCCCATCTCGGCCATCGGCGGCATGTTGCCAATGGAGCAGAGCGCTCCCCAGTTCGCGGCCTTCGTGAACCGGGTGCTCGCCGCGACCGGCGCGCGGAAAGTCGACATCGTCGGTCACTCGCAGGGCAATTTCATCGGCAACTACTTCGTCAAACGGCTCGGCGGCGCGGCCAAGGTGGACAAACTGGTTGCCATCGCCCCGCCGTGGCTCGGCTCGAACGTCGCGGGCGTCGCCGAGATCGCGGCCTTCAGCCAGCGCCTCGGCGCCGGACCGGCCTTCGACGCGCTGGTCGGCTCGCTGTGCCAGGCCTGTCGCCAGGTCTTTGCCGGCTCGGACTTCGTGCGGGCGCTGAACGCCGACGGCGTCTACCACCCGGCGGTCACCTACACCAATATCGCCACCCGCCTGGACGAACTCGTCGTGCCGTACACGTCGGGGCTGGTACCCGGGCCGAACGTGACGAATATCGTGGTCCAGGACGGCTGCGGGGAAGACTTCTCCGAGCACGCGGGCATCGCGGGCAGCCCACGCGCCGCGGCGTACGTGCTCAACGCCCTCGACCCGGCCCATCCACAGGACGTGCCGTGCGGTTTCATCCCGCCGTTCACCGGGTAGCACCCCCGGCGAGCGCCCGATTCGGACAATGTTGTTCGCTGAGGGCAAAACCCGATTCGGAAACGAATAGTGCAACGCTCACGTTATGAGTGAATGACCGTGCTGACGCTGGTCGCCAATAGGGTGGACTGGCGGCGGCAGCATCCCCCGCCAACTAGAGTGGAGGCGGGGGCCGCAACCCCCGGGCTTCATGGCAGGCTGACGCCCACGGTTGTTACACAGCACACTGCGGCGTCTGTTGCCAGAATGTCGGAGCAGGAGAGTGAGGGAGCGATGTTCGAGAGGTTCACCGACCGCGCGAGGCGTGTCGTTGTCCTGGCCCAAGAAGAGGCCCGGATGCTCAACCACAACTACATCGGTACCGAGCACATCCTGCTGGGGCTGATTCATGAGGGTGAGG
>NZ_JACVED010000014.1:0-219186 GCF_015355715.1 Nocardia sp. XZ_19_369
CAGCACCCACGAACCCCCCGCCGGCCACCCACAGCAACACACGTCTCCAACCCACGGCAACAACGAACGGCCGCACGTAACCCACTGCGGCACAAGCCAATCCGGGACGACCCCACCCAGCACACGGCGGCGACCACGCCACCCAACATTTCCGCCTCCAATTGCCACCCCGCACCCGCCGATCGCATGTTAGCATCATAACATGCTAACATTTGCTGGCGACGGGCACTGACACCCACCCAGCCCCGTAGCCCCCAAACACCCACCCACACAAGGACATACACATGCCCACCACCTATCAGCAGCACGGCTGGTGCCAACGCTGCGGAAACCCCTACGCCGACCTACTCCAACCCAGCTGCGAATGCGCCGGAGAACCACCGATCGGCTACTACGACAACCCCCTCGACACCGCCTTCCGCACCCACGTCGACCGCGTCCTCGCACTGCGCTACAACCCCACCCCCAACCCCGCGCCCGATCCCCCCACCACCTACAGCGTCGGCCAGACCATCAGCGTCCACGGCTACATCTGGCGCGTGCACCGCCTCTTCACCACCACCGACGACAACAACCCCGCCCTGACACTCACCGACCCAGACAACCCCGACAACCACACCACCATCGAAGTCTCGAAACTCAGCCAAATCCTTACCCCCACAGCCGATCCCAAGCCATCCACACCGCGCCAACTCATCACCAGAGCACAAGCCGAACACCGAGCGGGCAGACCACTGACCGACCACGAAATCGACCAAATCGACACCGCAATCACAACCACCATCAACAACCTTCCCAACACCTGACCCCCCGCCTCCCACCCCTCCGACGACGACACGAAAACCGCACCACCCCAAAAGGACTCACCAATCGATGACCGCCACCGTCTCCAAATTGCCGCTGCCCGACCTCGCCCACATCCAAATCCGTACTGACGAAAGCTGAACGGACACATCACATGACCACCATTCACGATGCCAACGTCTTCACCGCCGCCGACTTCGACGCTCTCGACTGTGCCCGCACGCTGCTGCGCACTCTGGCCACCGCGATCGCCGACTCCGAGCCTGCCGACTATCTGATCCGCATCGCCGATCTTGCCGCCCAGGTCGCCCTCGCCGAACGCACCACAGCACCACCGGCACCGTTGACCACGGCAGCCCCCGAATCAGCCACACCATTGCAACTCATCACAAGAGCACAAGCCGAAAGCTGGGCGCGCAGACCACTGACCAACGAAGACATGGACCGACTCGACACCGCGATCCCGCACTCCAGCATCCCCGAAGCCATCGCAACGATCGTCGACGGCTTCGACAACACCTGATCCCGCCGATACAACCCCCACCGAGGAAATTGAAACCCGTTCCGCCCCAGAAGGACTCACCATGGGATCACCCGCCGCCAGCGTCTACTTCGGCTACGACCTCGGCCTCCTCCACGACGACGACCTGCCCGGCTGGTGGTTCGACGGTGAGAGCGACCGCGACGGCGACTGGGAGTTCGAGCTGGCAACCCGCCTCGGCTGGACATGGCGGGAACGACCAGACCGGCGATCTGGCCAATCCCAAAGCCAATACACCGACTCCCCCGCCTACCAGCGCTATCAGGCCAACCTCGCCCGCCGCGCCGCGCCGCTGGAGTCGCTGCCGGTCGAACTGGCCGACTACGGGTTCACCGAGAGCGAACCCGCCTGGGCTGTACGCGCAACAAAATCCGTGCGCAGCGTCAACGACGCCTACGAAACCCTCGCGCTCGAACCCCTCACCATCGACCCGGCATGGGCACAACACCTCACCACATTCATCGAACTGCTCGAGCTGCCCCATCCCGCCGCCGGACCTCGCTGGTACCTCAATTGCGCCTTCCACCCCTAACCCCCGACCCCCAGCGGCGACACCGGCGCCACCAACAACGTCAAGGACTCACCATGTCCCCCACCACCTGCACACCCACCACCACAACCAGCACACCCGACGCCTCAGCCCAGGTCAGCGTGGTCATCATCGGCCCCAACCTGCGCGGCGAGGACCACAAATTCCACGTCCATGCCACCGGCTGCCCCGAACTGAGCGCCCACCTCTACCGCCACCACCACCGCGACACCAAACGCCCATACCAGGTCGCCACCGCCCGCGAGGTCATCCTCACCACCTACGACCCCGCCGTGCTCGGCTACGACCCCGACACCGAATGGACCGACTACGTCAGCGAATTCAACTTCTTCCCCTGCGTGCACTGGCCCACCACCACCTGAGTTCACCGGATCTCGTCGGCACCCCCGCCAGCCCCATGAAGCCCAGCGGCCACACACCAATTACCAACTCCTTCAGGAGAATCGGCGTGACCGACACCGCACAACTCATTACCCCCGCTCCAACTCGAGCCGACGAGCCCGACCGGATCACCTCGACATCGGAGCCGTGGCTGACTGCCGTCCTCATCGAGCGCGACCTCACCCTGTGGATTCACACCGAGGAGCTATGGCGCGAGCTGGAATCCGCACTCGGCCTGCCCCGGTATCACCTCGGACGCTTCAAGGAATGGAACGCGCTCGGTCCCAAGCATCTGGACACCACCTGCGACCTCGACGCCGCCCAGACCTGGGCACGCGAGCGCGGCATCCCCCACACCGTCACCGCCAGCGTCCACTATCCCGGCACCACCGGCACCGTCGGCTCCGACGACCAGCTCACCGTCCCCCACCCCGGTACCACCGACAGCGTTGGGCCCGATCGCCCACTCAGCCTCCCCGAGTCCGCCGCCGGGATGCCGACCGGCCGGAAGGCGTGATCCGGTGAAGATCCTCGCGATCACCCTTGACGACAACGGGAAGCCCGCCACCCCCGTGCTCACTCGCATCGAAATGCAACTTATCGCCACCTTGATCGACCAACGCAGCCCCGCCGAAGTCGACGAAGTGCTGCCTGGCCACGGCCACGCCGTCCGCACCCTCTACGAGGGCCAACGCGAGATCTTCCCCCGCTATTGGGACAGCCTCTCCGACGCGATCGCTGCCTACGGCGAACCGTGAACAACTCACCACCACCCCCCGTACACGACGGCAGCAAATATCCACTCCACCAGAAGGATTGCTATGACCGACATCATCGATTCCGAGGCCGAATACGAGGCCGACGAAGCCGCATACGCCGACGCGTTCAGCGCCGCCCAACTCGCGGCGTTGCAGAACGGACACGCGATGGCCACCGAAGCCGCCGACCGGTTCCGGACGCTGTATCAGACCATCAACGACCTGCGTCTGCGCCGATTGACGGTCCCGCGACTGCCGCGTCTGGGCTACACCTTCGACAACGCCGCCGGTAGCTGGTTCCCCGGCGAGCGCTTCCCCGCCGAAGAGCTCGACCTGCCCTTCACCAGCACCGAGATCGCCCGACGCGTCGATGAACTGAAGGTGCTGGCCACCATCGCCCACACCACCGCCGCGATCCTGGCCGAACGCGCCCGCCAATACCAGCAGGCCATCCTCGACAGCCGCAGACGCTCCGCCCACGCAGAGCTCGCAGACGGCGTCACCACCCCCGACAACGACTGACCCGCCGGTGGGCCGGTCCCACACTGACCGGCCCACCGGCCCAACAGCACCGCGACCGAACGCCCGAAGTACCAAATGCCGCACAAGGACACGCGATGAACGACACCACCCAACCGCACAGCTGCCCACGCGCCCAGACACGACCGAGGCGGGTCTACCTGCTCGCCGCCCTCGTCGGCGCTACCGCCGCCGCCCTCCTTCTGGTCGTCCTGGTCTGGGTGGTCACCGGCGAGCCCATCCGCGCCGCGCTCGTGGCAATGACCGCCGCACCCACTGCCGCCCTCCTCACTACAGCCGCGCTGGTCGTGCCATCGCACCGCAACCGAGTTACACCTGCCCAGGCCGACCAGCACGCCGCAGACACCCACCCAGGCATCGACGAGTTCCCGTACTTCGCCGCCGATTTCGCCGCCGCCAAACAGCGCCGCGCTCAGCGTCGCCGACGCTGAGCCCCTACCACCCAAGGACGACTGCGCCCACGACCCCTCTCGTCCTCGCGGACAACACCCGCCGATCACGAAAGAAGCGCCCGTAATGAGTTGCGCCTACACCTATGATGCCCAGCTCCATTTCCCGCCTGCCACAGGCGATTACAACCCGCTACGCCACGCAGCGCAGTTGCTGGCCGACAACAACCTGCTTGACCGCTCCGACCTCGACAGCGACGAGCTTGCATTGGTCACAGCGATTGAAACAGCTCTGGCTAAAGCGATATCCGACAGCGAACATGACGACGGAGAGAACGACGGCGACGACGAGTTCTCTGGCCTAGACGGCGAGGACGAGGACGACTACTTCGTCGACCCCCACCCCGTTGGCGCCTGGCTTACTGCACAGGGCGACGGCGGGTTCGATCTGCATATCACCACCGAGCCGTTGTGGAGCCAACCCGAAGTATTCGGCCTGCTCGCCCAAACCGGCTGCTACGGAGTCATCGTCAGCCAAGGCGACGCCGAGCCCGGCGCGGAAATGCTGCAACCCCCCACCAGCCCTGCCCTGCTCAACCAGCGGCTCCACACCGCTCTCACCAACCACGACACCACCACCCTCAGCACTATCTGCCACGAACTCACCACCGCCGGAGCACCACTCCTGGCTCACCTGCTGCGCACCCATCCCGCCGTCCAACAACCCCACGCCCCCACCCCATAGCCGCTGTGCGCATGTTGCCGCCCCAGAGGCGGCAACATGCGGCCGCCGAACGACCTTGCTGCACAACACTTCACGACCGCTACAGGAATGGACTTACCGGCCATGAACCTTGCCGCGCACGTACCCGCCCACGCCCCGACCACCGCAACGATGGAACCCACGCCGGCCACGATCGACGGCATCGCCAGGGTGATGATGATTCAGATCCGCACCGATTTCACCGTCGGCAGGTTGCCCGAGACCGTGGCCAGCTTCACCGAGTTGCACGCCTACGTCGACGCCAATGACTACGCCGCTCGCAGCGTCGAGCGATACAGCCGCGAAACCGGCCGCGACTGGCTCGATTTCGTCAACGAAGTCACCGATATCGTCGACACCTGGCTGCGCGCCGGGCACCCCGCCGACATCGACCTGAGTACCCGCCGCACCGCCAGCTGCTGGCACGAATCCACCCTCATCCACCTCGGGCCTCACCACGAAACCTTGCCCCTGTGCGTCCAGCACGACCACTCCATCGCCATTACCCAACTCGCCACTGCCCCCGCCATGCTGCCGATCTCACCCGCCGGGGACCACACCAGCGGCCCCATCCCCCATCTCATGTACTAGCCCCCAATCCACCAGCACAGAACAACTCACACACGCTCCCCGGCCAACCTTCCCGCAACGCCGAAAGCGTCAGCCCTGGAAGAACTCTCATGCGGCTACCCACCAAAGCTCCCGGAATACCCCCGTGGACCCTCGACCACCAGCACTACCCGGACGACAACGAACAGCATTACCTGATACAGGTCGAGGACCGATGCTGCGGATATGCCATCACCGCAGACATGGTCGACGAGATTTGGATCTTCGAGCTCAGTGTTCACCCCGCGTACCGCGGCAGTGGCATGGCCACCACCCTGCTGCAAACGGTCCTGTCCCGCCATAGCGACCGCGCTGTCGGCCTGAGCTGCACGCCTTTTCAACCATCGCGCTGGCCACCAGCGGACGGGACATACCAAGGCATGAACCCCAGCGCCCTGGCCGACTGGTATCACCGCCACGGATTCCGCCGCGCACGTCACCGCCCCGAATACAACTGCATGGTCCGGTACCCGACCCAGCCAGCACAACAGCACAACTACTACGACACCCACGTCCCGCCGCGTAAATATCGCCAGCCCAGACCGGCCGCACTTCGCATTGAGTTGCATCCCTTCTCAACCACAGACACTGGCCGCCAGTAGGCGCCACGCACCAGTCCCAACCCTGGAAGGACCCCTATCATGACCACCCGCCCAGCGACCGCCGCAGTCCTCGCCGCGACCGCCACCGCTTTCGTTGTCCTCACCCCCGCGACCGCGACCGCCGCGCCCACCTGCACCGGCGGCAAGGACAACTTCTGCATCGAGATCACTGGCGGCAGAGAAGGGCGGCCGCGTGCCACATTCACCGGCGGCGGCATCAACCGCTGGAGCGTCTACTACACCATGCGAGACGCCACGGGAACCTTGGTAGGCGACGACACCTTCGCCATATACGGAACCGAAAGGACCTTCCACATCGACGGCAACAGCAACCATTACACCCTCAACGCCCGTGCTTGTGGCGGCATGCTTACCAAGGTCTGTAGCCACACCATCAGCACCAGCTGGAACCGCCCGTAACAGACGGCCCCGCTACGACGAGCGCCGGAAACTGTAGTGGCAGAACACACTTTCGAAGTTTGGTGTGGAGAAGTCCCGGCTCTAGCCCATGCGCGGTAGCGCAGAACCACAACCGGAACGGATACACAATGCGCGTGCGGCACACCGGCGGTGTGCCGCACGGCGCGACAGGCAGCAGCCCGATGCCACACTTCAACTCGCCCAGCAGTCTCGGATGCGGGGGCTATATCACGATCCCGACTCTGAAAGCGCAACCATGAGCAACCCAGCTCGGTTTTGTCGGCTCGCACAGTGCGACGACTGACCACGGCTCCTCGCCCGCGACCGGTACCAGTACAAAGCAGGCACGTGAACTTCTCCGGCCAATTCGAAAGTCGCCGTACCTATGACCTCGTTCACTCACTTGATCGACATGGACGCTGACGCTGCGATGCGCACAGTCAACGACCCAACCACCACCTATTTCTACGTGTTCCGCGGTGCCAGCGACGGCTTCGAGGAATACCTGCGCGCTGACTACACCGCCACCCACGCATCCCGGCATCCGGAATCCATCCCCGGCGAATTAGGAACCCGCCACCTTGCCGCCGACAAGGCCGCCGGCTGGCTCGGCCGCGGCGACAAATACGCGCTGATGTGGCGGGACCTCGATGATCTGGTAAGTGCTGCACTCGATCCGGGGACACAACTGCGGGAACCCGGCACCGACGCCAGCACGGTGGCGGGACGAAACCGCCTCCACGCCAGCTACCTCAGCGGACACCACAGCTGGCCACTGGACCCCACGAACCGCGCGCACCTCGGAGCGCTGCTGTTGGAGCGCAAAATGTTCGACCTTCTCGACGCCGAGAACCTTCCCATTGGCTACAACACCGAAGACGGCCCGCGATATCACGACGATCTCGATGTCACCGACCCTGACCTGACCGCCGCGATCGACCGCCGTGAGGCAAAGCTCGACGCCTACCTCGCCGAACACCGAGAACACCTTGCCACTCACCCCCACTGGCAAGGCCACTACATCACCACCTCCGACCCCTACAGCCTCGCCGCCGTAACACTCGCAGCACCAACCAGCACCGTACTCAGAACCAACGACGTCCCCGCACCTCTGGAATTGTCCGAGGCATCCTGCGATGCTACCGCCGACGCGGAACCACCGTTCTGACGACCGACAACCACTTCCGATGGCAGTACACGAGAGAAGATCACCCATGCCCGCCACTGCACCCCCGTCCATCCCGCCGCCCGCGCCGTGGGCGATCAAGGGCTACACCGTCTGGGTTCTGCACGGCACTCACGGCAAAGCCGCCCTGCGGGGCGGCGGCCCCGAGGAGACGACGATCAGTCACGTCACCAAGACACTTATCGTCCTGGACAACGGCGACCGCTTTCCAATCAAGAGCCGGGTGAACTGTGGTGAGGGTGTGGTCATCTTCGAGGTCAGACAGGATTTCCCGCACTACAAGCAGCTCGTGGGCGCTGACCACCCGAAAGCCCCCAACGAGATGCCTGCGGTGATCTATCGCCTCTGGGGAATCGGCGAGAACGGCCGCCGTGTATACACCGGAGGAGGAGCCGGTGTCGAAGCCGACATTCTCGAGTCGGTAGAACGCAAGAATGCCGAAGCAGTCGCCAAGGGCCTGCCGCCAACCTGGCGCGCCGAATTCGCTGTATGGAAGCCGCTGTCCACGGACCGCACCGGGAAACCGTAAGGGCCCCAGGCACAACTCGACCGACCTTGCGACAGCCACCTCATCGCGCGACACGGCGCTACAGAGGAAGCCCGCTGTCAGCCGGAGAGCCGATCAGTGCCATGGCGGTCGGCCCGGCTGCCGGTTTGACGGAGCAATAGGGGATTTCGTGGCTGCCCCCCGCGTCAACGAGGGGACAGCCTGAACGAAAACAGACTCCGGTGGGTGTCATAGGGATTGGAGCCCTCGCCCTTGGAGTCCCCGTTTTCCATCCATGCAGGATTGAGGTCTCTGCGGTGTCGAGCGTAGGTTCGACCCCCGCGCGCTGCCAAGGCCATGAACGGTAATGCCTACAGCAGGTGTGGAAGAATGGTTCTACCCGGGAGACGGGCAGACAGGCATGCAGCGAGTCTGTGCCGTGAAACCGTCGCACCGGCGCCAGGCGTTGTGTTGCCGTTGAGATCCACACCCCGGGTGCGGAACCCGGTCACGCTTCGGCTTGAGCATTCGTAGCATCAGCGGCCATGACCACCGGCCGAGACCCCTTGTATGTGGCTGAACGCTTGCATTCACGTGGCGTTGTCGGCCTGATGTCGAGTTTGGCGGTGCTGATCGCGGTGCTGGCAATCGGATTCGTCGCGTTGTCGTCTCCCCCTGAGGGGATCGTCGAACCGCGCTGCGACCATCGGGTCGGGGTGATCCATGAGCGAATACTGGGGCGGTCGGCGTGTGTGCTCAGCGGCCCGCCGACAGACTGCTGGGAAGGCCGGGCAATCCTGATTCCGATAGCTGATGATCTGCCCCCGGGTGATTAAGCCATGAGGTTCATCAACTGCGCGGCAGATGGCATCGGCGCCGCCGCGCCTGGCGGTCTGCGCGCAACTATCTGCGGCGCAGCAGTTCTCGCTGACCGTCCGACTCGACGAGCGTCGGCACCGGCGCCTACAGCGCCGAAACCGTTGCGGGCCGCAGTGTTCGCTGATCGGCGCGACAAGTGACCTCGCGATCGGGCAGGTGCACCTCCGATTCGGTCACCGCACCTCACGGCCCACGGAATTGGAGATCGTTCGTGAACTACACCCGCTCCCGCTCAGTTCCGGCTCCCCTCGACGCCGCAGCGCCCGCACCGGCATCCACGACGGAGCCCGGGGTCGACCACCATTCGGGCCACCGGCTGGTGCTTGCCTTGGCTTGCGGGGCAACGTTTTTGGGGTTTCTCGACATCGCTGTAGTCAATCTGGCGATGTCGGCGATCTCGACTCAATTCCCGGGCTCCGGACCCACCGTGACGTGGGTGGTGTCGGGGTATGCGATCACTTTCGCGGCGTGGCTGGCATCGGCTGGACGCCTGGCCGACGCGCTCGGGCACAAGCCGGTGCTGCTCGCGGGAGTGCTCGGGTTCGCTGTCACTTCCGGCGTGTGCGCGGTCGCACCGACCATTGGGGTACTTATCGCGGCGCGGGCATGTCAGGGCCTGGCAGGGGCATTGCTGTTGCCCGCGGCATTGGGTGCCTTGCTCGCCGCAACCCCGCCGGCGCGGCGTGCCGCATCAGTGGGTGCGTGGTCGGCGTCGGGTGCGTTGGCGACCGCGATCGGTCCCGCGGTGGGGGCGCTGGTCGTCGACGCGTGGGGCTGGCGGGCGATCTTCGTGATGAACATCCCGGTCTGCGCGGCGCTGGTGATCGCCACGGCCACGCTGCCGCGCACCGGTGCGGCCCGCCACGGGCTGCCCGATGTGGTGGGCGCGGTCGCGCTGACCGCTGGTGTCGGCGCTATTGTCGCGGTCGCGACCGAGGGGCGCGCATGGAACCCGCTGGCCGCGTGGACAGTTGCCGGGTTCGGGCTGATCGCAGTGGCGGTGGTGCTGTGGCGAAGTGCGGGCCACCCGCGCCCGGCGTTGGAAGTGCGGCTATGGCGCCAGCCCGAGTTCGCCGCCGCCACGATCGTGTCGTTCGTGCTGGGTGCGGGGATGTTCAATTTTTTGCTCTGGTCGCCTTTGCTGTTGACCGGGGTGTGGGGGCTGTCGCTGTTGAGCGCTGCTGGCTGTGTCGGTGCCGCCGGGCTGGTGGGCGCCGTCGCCGCCGCGATCACTGGCCGCTTCACCTGCCCGGGTAATGCCCGCTGGGTGTGCGCGGGCGCCATGGTGTCCATGGCGATGGGCCATGCGGTGCTGTCCAGTCCACTGTTTGGTTCTTCGCGCTCGTGGTTGGCGTGGGCGCTGGTGGCGGTGTTCCTCGGCGCGGGGATGCGGATCGGCATCACCGCGTTGTCGGTGGTCACCGCGAACGCGGCGGGGCCTGAACGGTTCTCCTCCGCGGTCGCGCTGAACATCGGCTCGCGGCAGCTCGGTGGCGCGATAGGTGTTTCTGTCTTGACCGGACTGTGCGCCAGCAGCGACTTCTTGCCAGGCTTTCATCAACTGTTCGCGATCATGACCGCTGCTACGCTGCTGGCCGCGGTAGTGGCGGCCACCTGGATGAGCCCACGCTCGCCGTATGGCCCGTCAGCGATCACGCGAAAGGACGCACCGTGAGCGACGTAGGGGAGATAGGACTCCTGATGCGGGTAGATCGCGCGGGAGCGCTCGGGATCGGCACGGCAGCAACAGAATTCGACTGGACCTGGACACTGTCTGACCTCGACGCGCTCATCGCAATGTTGGGCGGGAGGGAACCAGCGCCGCCGGCATCCGGGCAAGGATGGCTCGAATTGCGCACTGGCCTCGATGTCGAGCAGCCGGTGGCTCGGGTTTTCGGTATTGACGGACGTATCGACAGTGTCGCCGTGGCGGTCGCTGGTATCGCGGCGGGTCACGATGGTGGCTCGGATCGCGATAGTAGGCCTGCCCTGGCCGCGGCGTTCGATCAGCTGAGCATCGGCCTGTGGGCTCTGTGGCGCGAGCCCACAGGCATCGCGGTGTCGACGAAAGTTGGTGTCAGTTGGTCGTTTCCCAACGTCGTCGTCGGATTGGCTGTTGGTGAGCGCACCGTGGACCTGTGGTTGGTCGCTCCCGCCGAACACGAGCGTTTGGCTGCCACCGCGCGCAGTCGGGTCGATGAGTTCACCGCCTCGGCGGCATGGGTCAGCTACGAGGCCGCCATTCCCGTTCTGGTACAGGCAGTTCCGGGTGCTTGGTCGAAAACTGACCTGGGCAGTGTTTTCACGCAACTCGGGTGGTCAGCTCGCGAAGACGAGGTGCGCGGCACGTGGACCGCTCAGGCGGACCCTCTATCGTTGCGCGCCAGTCGCACTTCTGACCATCAGCGTCGCTTCGGCTACGGCGACTACGACAGCCTGCGGTTGTGCAGCCGTCTGCCTATGGAGGTGATCGACATCGCCTATGGCGCGGCGCTCGGTGCCTGTGTGCGGCTTCTTGATACTCCGTCGTTCGTTGGCGGGCCCGAAGCGGTGGCCACCTGGCGGCGGCGCGACACGACGCTGACGCTGTCCCGTGAGGTCAGCCACGGGCGAGGCTCAATGGTGGTCGAGCTCAAACCGACAGCCGCATCGGAGAACGAGGACGCCTATTACAGCGAGTGGGACCAGGAGTGGATTCCCGCCGAGTACTGGCGGATTCGGCCCAACCCGAACTCCTCCAGCGATCTGGAGGGCATGTGGTTTCCCGGTACACGTGCGGCAACCGACTGGGAGACCTTCGACAAGAATCTGTACACGCTGTTCATTTCCCTGGGCGTGGATCTGCCAGTGCTTGGCGAGTACGTTCCCTCGATCACGTGGGTGATCATGGCCGCGGGGGTCGACGGGTACGTCGCCCAGGGTTGGTTCTCCCCGACACAGATCTGCCTCGAGATCGTCGAAGACATCGGAGTCGTGTGTCGTGCCTATCCGCCAGGACGCGACAGTGCCGAGCAGGTCGCCGAGCTCACCCAGGCGGCGCTGCACGCTGCGGCCGACTCGCCCCAGGCGTTGCGGTATTACGCCTTCGCGCCGGCGCAGCTTTGGGACTTCCGGCTCGGCATTGCCGAGAGTCCCGACGAGCGGTAGTTCGCCACGTGTCTGGGCACTAACTCGTTCGGTGGGAGTCGGGCGAGGTGACCGCGGCCAGCCTGCAAGGCCGCTTCACCTGTGTGTGCGCCTACTCGTCGACGACTCACGGCCAACGTGCTGGGGGTGACGGACAGCAACGTCGGCCTTGCGTCATTCTCAGCGCCAACCGTCTTGGTCCCGAGGCAGTGGCCGCCCGCAGGGCAGCTCGCGACCTCGCTGCGGCGGTCATGAAAGAACGCGGGGACTACAGGTCAAGCCCCTCACCCGATGCGAGCTGCGCCATGCCGGTGATTGTCGGGCTCGAGTTGTCTTCCGGGACGTTCTGCCGTGCAGGTCGTCGCCGTAGTACGGCATCCGCGACCGGCGCTAACCACTCCGCCGGGCCCGGCCCGGCGGAGTGGTCGTCGAGCGGCAGCTCGGAGATGATCTGGACCTTCGACGGATCGAACACGACACACGAGTGATGCGCACTCATCGATCCTTCCCCGCCTTCGACCGCTAGGAGGCCATCGAATCCCTTGCCCTGCAGGTAGTTGGAAAATTCTGTGCCCGATCGGTGAGTGACTGCTCTGAGGTATCCGACCCGTACACCGCGTCCGCTGTCGATCTCCTCGATCATCTGCTGCATCCTCATCCAATACCACGGGCCATCCTCGCCCTTTTCGCGCTGCAAGAGGTCGTGCAGCACGGTGCGGAATTCGCCCATCACGATTTCTACCGTTGGTTGATCAGTCAGATCGACCAGGCGAGCGCGCTCGACGCGCACCTCATACAGCACTGGGGAGCCGGAGTGGCTGGCCCGGTGATAGGCGTATTCACGCGCGACGACCTCGGTGGCGAGGTAGACACCGGAACCGACCGTATCCTCTTCTGCCCGCTCCAGTTCCGTGATCCCCCGCGTCGCCGAACCATGAAACAGCCGCACGTCCTCAAGAAGAATCTCTGCTTCTTGTCCAGGCGAGCGATTCACGGCATCACCTTTCCGCTAGTATGGTTTGGAGGCGTGCACTTGAGGTTTCCGGCAATCACCTTGACCTGCTACTTCTTGAGAACTCTGCACAAGTGCAATCTGGGTGCAATCCTCGGTGAGACAAGTGCAACGCTAGTTGAGACTCGCCAAGCGAATCTATCCTCGTGACATATTCATGAATTTACTCATCGTCAGATTGTGCGCCAAGGTAATTGTGGCAGTTTCGCCGTTGCGATGTTTGCCCACTATGAGATCTGCTTCGCCTCCGCGAGGGTCGTCCTTATCGGATGAGTCGGGGCGATGCAGGAGGATCACCATATCCGCATCTTGTTCCAAACTGCCGCTTTCGCGCAAGTCAGAGACCATCGGCTTCTTGTCGGTTCGCTGTTCGGGTCCGCGGTTGAGTTGAGAAATAGCGACGACGGGAACCTCCAGTTCTTTGGCTAGCAGTTTGAGGTTCCGGGAGAAGTCCGAGACCTCTTGCTGCCGGGATTCGACCTTTTTACCCGAGGTCATCAACTGCAAGTAGTCCACGACGATGAGTTTTATGCCGTGTTGTTGTTGGAGTCGTCGGGATTTGGCGCGGATCTCCATCATCGTGAGGTTGGGTGAATCATCGACGAACAGTGGCGCCTCGTTGATCTCGGACATTCGACGCGCCATCTTGGTCCAGTCGTCGTCGCTCATCCGGCCGGTGCGTATGTCTTTGAGCTTGATCTTGGCTTCTGCTGAGAGCAGGCGCATCACTATTTCGGTGCGGCTCATCTCGAGGGAGAAGATGACACTGGGCAGGCCGTGTTTGATCGAGGCGTTGCGCAGGAAGTCCATGCCCAATGTCGAGTTGTGGGTCAGGACCTCGGACTCACTTGCCCGATACAGGTGGTCGGAGGCGGCGACTTGTACGCAGCGCACCGGCACGCTGGGTACCGCGCGGATCGCGGCGATCCGGTGCGCGGCAGGGCGGTGGCAGTCGGGTATCCGGTGAACGAGGCCCCCGTCGGGGCCTACGAGGACCGAGTGGGCGAGCTGGTCGGTGGTGCGCACCGCCAGATGCTGACCGTGCAGGGTGTCGATGGTCAGCCATTGATGCCCGGCGTCGGCGATGATGACCGCGCCGTTATCGAAGATCACCTCGTAGCAGGTGTGGCCGGTCATGACGTTGGTGACGTCGACGACGCGGGTCGGTTTGTCGTCTGAACCGATCAGGTGATCGCCTACCTGAACCTCCCCCATCGTTATCCAACTGCCTTGGGGCGTAGGTAATTTGGTGTCCAGGGCGAGTGCCTTGCCGACTCCAGGGCGGGCCGCGACGATGATCATTTGGCCGGGATGCAGGCCGTTGGTGAGCTCGTCGAGTTCGATGAACCCGGTCGGTACACCTTGTCCAACACCGTGGTTGCTGGCGATGGCGTCGATCTCGTCGAGTGTGGGTTGCAGCAGCTGCGAAAGCGGCAGGAAGTCCTCTGTGCCACCACGGCGGTCGGTCACGGCGTAGACCTCGGCTTGAGCGCGGTCGACGACCTCGGCGATATCCGCGCCGTCGGCGCCGGCGTAGCCGTATTGCACGATGCGCGTGCCCGCGGCGACCAGACGCCGAAGGATGGCCTTTTCGGCCACGATGTCGGCGTAGAACCCTGCGTTGGCTGCGGTGGGGACTGTTTGGGTGAGGGTGACCAGGTAGGGAGCTCCGCCGATTCGGGTGAGTTCGTTGATGCTGCCCAGGGCGGCGGCCACAGTGACCGGGTCGGCGGGTTCACCACGCGCGTACAGGCCCAGGATGGCGTCGTAGACTCTTTGATGTGCGGGGCGGTAGAAGTCCTCACCCCCCTCCAACGCCTCGATGACGTCGGCGATCGCGTCCTTGCTCAGCAGCATCGCCCCGAGCACTGATTGCTCGGCGGCCAGGTCGTGTGGCGGCTGCCGCCCGAAATCCTCACCCAGACCATCGGATTCGCTGGTGGATTGTCGATCACGTTGCGTGCGTACCGGACCAGACACCACCATCACTACATCCCCATCCCCGTCGCCTCATCGGCCGGGGACTCGACCGCCGTGGGGGCGGGTGCCGCTAGGCCGCTAGCTGTTGCGGGTGGCGTAATACCGCACGTGGTTGCTGCGGCCAGGCCGCCGTCGACCGGACTTGCGCCGGGCCTGTGAGCGGTTGCTGTGGATTCGGTTTTCGCGCCACGGATTTGACCGGAGGGGTCACCCGCGGCTGCTTCACCGTTGGCGTCAATACGTTGCAGTGCCAACTCTACGATGTTGCGGGAATCGAGGAGCTGGTCGTAGGCGGAATCGTCGATGATGGCTTGCCACGCCTGCTTCTGGTCGTGCATGAGGGCGACCGAGTCTGCCTCGGCGATCAACGCCACTACCCGTTCCAGTCGCAGCCACTCGGCCATTGACAACCCGCCACGTTCAGGTGAACGTGCCGACCGCAGGATCGGTGTGGCCGATTCGTGCACATCCGCACGCCAGCCGTGATCAGCGCCACCATAGACGCTCTCCTGTGTGTGGGCGTCGACGAGTAATTCACCTACCGCCGCCTCGAGCCCCGCGCGGTCCAGGAGCGGCTCGCCGGGGTCGATTCTGTCGACCCGCACCGCTTCCACACCCGGGCAGTCGGTGAACTCCCTGCCGTGCTCGGCGATCATGGGCCGCAACACAATCGGGGTGCGTCGCGCCTTATCGAGGGCGGTCATCTGGGCGAGATAGCGGTGATGGCGCGGATCCTGGGCTCGGGCGGTGCGCTGGTCGTGGCAGATGGCGAAGAACTCGGGGTCGGTGACCGCGCGCCAAGGATGCTCACGTTTGGTTCCGACCAAGTCCCCGGTCGCCAAGACAGCGAAAACCCAGTGAGCGCGCGCGTGTTCACCAGCACTCAAGCCGACCGAGGGCCGGGGGTAGCGCAGCGTGGCCGCGAGCCGTTTTACCAGTACCAAAAATCGCCGCTCCCACAGCCCTTCGGTGAGCATCGCATCCGGCCCGGCCGCGATGTGGCTGTCCAACGCGATGAACGCTGACGCCACGGCGTTGCGATGGTTCAGGGCCAGCTCCGGGTCGGCATCGATGCGCGGGCGCCATAGGGTCGGATCATCAGGGAACGACCCCTCCGGGGATTGGTGCCAGCCGACATCATCGGTGCGAGCAGCCCAGGTGTCGAACAGCTCGCCGAACAGGACACGTTCGGCGACCAGCGCCGCGTCCCCGCCGTTGAGCACGTCTCCCACGATCTGTCGCGCACGCCCGCGCTCGCCCGGGTCAGCCAGCACCCTGGCATCGAGCGCGGTGAGGATGTTGGTGGCGAGCACGCGCGCATCCTCAGGCACGGCGGTGGTGTCCTCGGCGTGCTGCCGGGCGATGCTCGCCCGCGCACCGAGCTCGTACAGGGCTTCGATGAGTTGTGCTCGCGTGGAAAGGATTTCGTTGTGCGCTGTGGTGTTGACAGTGTCGATTGTGTTGTCAGGCATGAGATTCCTCATCAATGACGGAGCAGGCGGTGTGGCGGGCCTGCCCCGGGCTGGCGACTACATCAGCGGGGATAGATCAGGTGGGGCGCTCGGCGGACTCGGCTGTGGTCCTGTCGACGGTGGGGTGTTCAGCTGTCGCGGTGTGTCTCGGGCGGGTTTGACGGCAACGACAGCCGCGATTCCGGCGGCGAACCCTGTTGCCGTACCGGTGTTTTCGGCTGCGCTTTGCAAGTGGTTGGCCCGCTGTGCGAGTTTGGCGAGGACGGTGGTGAGCTCGGCATTGGCCGTCGGGCACGTCTGCTCGAGGGTGGCGCGCACCCGCTGTCGAGATGGGTCCCTGATCAACGCCTCGACCAGCCCATCGGCGTAGTCGTCCCACGCCGCGGCGGAGGAGTCGTCCTGGCGCCACAACTCGGCTTCCTCCGCCGGAGTTGGGTGCTGCTCATCGAGGTCGTTCTCGTCGATGGCGTCGTGGTACTCCGCGCGGGGTGCAGCCGGGGAGTGGTGGTCGAATGGGTCGTGCCAGCGATGGAAGACCGGGCCGTTGAGCCCGGCAGCCTCACGCTGGCGGATCAGCTCGGCGGTGTTGCGATCCTCGAGCCACAGGTCATATGCGCGTTGATCAGTGATCGCGGTCCACACGATCCCCGGATGGCGGGGCAGGGTGGCCGGTTCGAGGGCGACGGCTGAGGCGACGAGCCGCTCCAGGCGCAACACATCGGTCAGGCTCAGCCCGCCCCGCCCGCGATCGCGGGCGGTGAACAGGATCGGTTCGGCCATCTCCTGCACCGCGTACCGGAAGCCATCCCACGTCTCGTGCGGCCGTGGCCCCTTCCCTGCACGGACCACAAGCTCGGTCACCGCTGCCTGCATCCGCTGCGGAGTGCCTATCAGCGGGTAGGTGGCGTCGTCGTTGAGGTAACGGAGCGGTGTGAGGCCCGGCGCATCGGTGAACATGTAGTTGTGCACCAGGGCGCGTTCCTCGAACGGCATGGCGCATACCCGTGCTAGCTCGGCGACCATCGCGGCATAGCGTTGCGTGGGCAGGTTCCCGAATGCGGCGGTGCGCTCTGCGTGCCAGACGGCGTAGAAGTCTGGATCGATGACCGCCTTCCACGCTTCGCTGTCGTCGGCACAGATGTACTGCATGTGCACCAGAGCCGCGAAAATCCGTTCGGCGCGGGCGATTTCACCGACAGCGAGCAGCGGGTTCGTAGAGCTGCGATAGCGCAGGGTGGCCGCGATCTGCGAACACAGCACTTCGAAATGCGCGCGCCACGCCTGAGGCCCGTACTCGGCGGGATCGGTGCGGCCGGTGTGCACGGCCAATGCGGTGAATGCCGCTTCCAGTGCAGCACGAGTCGGCAGTGCGCGCGCCGCGCTGGTCTCGACGCGCACCCGCCGCAATGTCGGCTCGTCGGCGAAGGTGCGCGGCGGGGTGTGCCGCCACTCGTCCGGGTGCCGGTCCGGCGAGGGCGATGAGGTGATGTCGGTCCAGGCTTTGCAGAGCTCGGCGTTGGTGATCCGTTCGGCGGCGAGCTCTGTGTCACCCCCTTCCAGGATCGAGGTCATCACCTCGATGATGCGCCTGGCTTCCGCGGCGTCGGATAGCACGCCGGAATGGGCCGCGCCCAAGATGTACCAGGCCAGCGGCGCGGTGTCGGCTGGAACGACGGTGGCGTCGCGGCTGGTCCGCCGAGCCAGGCCCACCCGGTCGGCGTACTCGTAGGCCGCCTCGATCACCTGCGCCCGGATAGACAATGTCGCGGTCGTGCCAGTGGTGGCGATTGTGGTGTCGGACATAGAGTTTTCTCCCCACATGAGTCGATGAGCTCCCGCTCACGGTCAGACCGCCTCGGAGGCGCTGGCGGCGGGTGGTGGTGCTGGGATGGAGGCAGGGCACGACCGCTGGAAGTCGCACATCCCGCATGCCGCCGATGGGTTCGCGGTGAATACCCCAGTCGCGATCGCTCGGGTGATCTGTGCGGCCAACGCGGACACGGTGGCTTGGAAGTCGGCCAGTTCACCTTCGTCGGGGGTGTAGGTGATGGTGCGGCCCGAACCCGGATACAGCAGCCGCACCCACGACGGCGCTACTCCCCGGGAGCGCCACCAGATCAGTGCGTAGAACTTCAACTGCCACACCGCCGCCGACTGTTCATCCGGGGTCTGGGGCGCGGTGCCGGTCTTGTAGTCGATGACTCCGACGGTGTCACCGCCGAGGTTGTCGATACGATCGGCGATCCCGGTCAAGGCCAACTCTTGCCCGAGGCGGGCGTAGAGACGCTTCTCCCGTCCCGCCACCGTCACCAGCGCCGGGTCCTCCAACTCGAAGTACGCATCCACCAGAGCGTGGACACCGATCAGTAGGTCATCGACCACGCTCGGATCGGCGCGGATTTCGTCCTCGGCAACGCCGAGGTCGGGGTCCGCGGTGATGTGCTCCCACACCGGTGTGACGAGCGCGGCGGCCGTTGCGCGGGTGCGCTGGGCCGGCGCGACCGCGAACAACTCTTCGAGCACCTTGTGCACCACGATTCCGCGCAAGGCCGCCACCGAGCGCGGTGCACGAATTTTGTCGAGCGCGATGAACCGGTACTTCAGCTCACACGCTGCGAAATCAGCGGCTCGCGACGGGGACAACCGCAGCATCGGTGGCCGGGTGCTTCTGGGTGTCTTGTTTACGAAATCGGCTGCCGCGACCGCCCGCACAGGGGTGGGGATTGTGGCGGTGATTGTGGGCATGGCGGGACTCCTCAGCTCGCCCCAGCCGCTCAAACCGTATCCCCGCACATCAGCGATTCGGTCCGCTGTTCACACAGGCGGTCGGTCCTTTCCTGCGGCGAGGCCGAGTCCACGGGCAGCAGTCCCTCATGGAGCATCCGCCTGCGCAATTGCTCGGAGTCGGTGACGTGGGAGTGGACTTCGGCCACCGCTGCTTGGACTTGTGCCAACGCCCTGTGCACCGCGTCTTCGCCCAGTGAGACGCAGGGCGGGGTGCGGCGCAGCGAGAGGGTGTCGGTGTCGGTCCATCCCAGAATCTGCTGGACCGGCAACAGCAATTCGAACTCCAGGCGCTGACGTGTATCGAGGCGGTCGAGGACCGTGGTCACTGTGGCCCGGACCCGTGCCAATCCGGCCTCCACCGACAACAGTTCCTGCGGCCTGCTGGTGGTGTGAGTGAACCGCCATCGCGCCAATTGGGTGTAGGTCAGCTTCTGAGCGTCGAGGTAAGCGATCGCTGTCGCCAAACCTGCTGCGCTGGCGCAACTGTCGGGTCGAGCGGTCAACAGGATCGTGCCGTCGGGCCCGCTGTCCAACCGGTCCCGTGGGAGTCCGACCGCTCGTTCCATTCCCCGACGTTGGGTGTCGCTGATGTGCTCCACCGTCACGACGTGGTCGATGAGTTCGCCGCCTCGCGCACGGTCGCCGATAGCGCAGAAGTCGTTGTCGTTCAACGGTTCTCGGTGGTCGCAGGAGTCGCAGGAAAGTTCTGTGCCGGTATCGGTCTCGACTTGGACCAGTTCCGTTGCTCCGCAGGGGCATCGCGGTCCGGTCTCGATGCGCATCACCGTCTACCTCCGGTCGCGGTCTGCGTGTGGCTGTGTTCCGGGCCGCCGCCAACCCTGTTGAATGTTCGCATGTTATGATGCTAGCATGATCGCAGTCGGTTGAGGCGGCTCGAAACCTCACCACCGAACACCCGAGCGGGAAGGCAACGACGCCTCGGAGCAGGGCAAAGACGCCCGCACCCCCGGAGCGGGCAAAGACGCCCGCACCCCCTCACCCGGCTTCACCACCCGCACGCCGAGATCGGAGATCTGCCGTGACCGTCACCAACCCCGCCCCCGCTGCACCCACTGAACGAGTGCGGCTGCCTCGCGGGAAATCCAAGCGCTGGTATCGCAAGGTCGCACGCAGGCGCAAAGCGGCGCGCATTGTCATTGCCCTGCATGACGCGGGCATCTACACCCCCAGCCGAGCCCACGACCGGCGCATTGTCGCCACTGCGATCAAAGCCGACATCAAAGAGCCCTCCGAAACGACCTGCGAGCTCGTCCGGAACATGCTGCGCGCCTGAGCCGCTCGCCACCGGCCGCCCCCCGGCGGCAACCAGACTGCGGTGACGTGGGACGCGCACAACCTTCCACGTCACCGCACACCACCACTTCACGACCGCGATCCGCTCCCGTTGTCGCGCAACGCAATACGCCAGTTACAGCACGCGAGACCGCGATGCGCGCCAAGACCCGCGACGGCACCTCCCCCCGCCATGTCGTCGTGAGGGGCGGCGGCGCGAGGGATCAGTCCCCCGCTCTCTCGCGCCGCAATGCCCACCGCAGCCATTTGGCCTGGCACACAACCGATATCGCTATCTCAAGGAGCACTGCATGATCGCTTTCATCGCCGCCAGCGCCGTCGCCGCGACCCTCACCGTCGGCGTCATCGCCACTGCCTACACCACCGACCGCCGCCCCGCCCGCGCCCGGATCGGCATTGATCCGCGAGCGCGTCGGCGCTGAAAACACCACCTAGCAACACCCCACCCCCACTTCCTGGAGACCCGTGATGTGTGCCCGATCCGCGACCATGATCGCCACTCTCGTCACTGCCGCACTGGTGCTTCCCGGCCACGCCGCCGCCCAGCCCTCCAGCGATGACCTCACGCACTGCACCGGCAACGCCAAAGAGCAAGTATGCCTTCACGTGTGGTCCGAGAAGGGCACCGCCAGAGCACAGCCGTCGGGGCCGTGGGACTTCTTCACCGTCGACTCCACCGACGCTGAAGGAGCCATCCGCAGAGAAACCGCCGACACCGAACGCGTCAGCGCCGAACCTCACATCCGCGTTGTCATCCTGGGCCGCTCGCGCGCCTACACCGTCAGCGCCCGCGGCACCACCCAGACCTGGTTCGGGCTCTCCTCGAGGCACAGCGTCAAGATCACCGTCACCTTCGTCAACCGTTGACCCCGAACTTTGCCCATGGCCACGACGATCGTCACGGTGACGTTTCCTTCCCGGAGGCCCGGTACGCCACGGCACAGGCACCCCGCTTTGTAATCGGCCGCCACCCACGCCAGCGGTACCCGGACCGGCCGCAATCGCGTCCAACATTGATACCGGTGAACTACCGGCGTCCCCGCTTCGAGCTCCCATTCACCGAAAGAGCCCTGCCCTGATGATCTCGATCCACCTTTGTGCTCTCGCGTCCAAGGGCGCGGCCACCGCCGTCGCTGGCGCGCAGGCCCTGTACCGCCGCACCAGCCTGCCCGCGCGTCGCCAGCGTGCGGCTCTAAACGCCTGTGAGCGTGCCGAATACGACATTCTGCTCGCGGAGATCGCTGCCGCTGGCACCCACGCTACGCGCGAGGCCGCCAGCCGCCGCGCGCTGGCGCGCGCCAAGTACTCTCCCGCACTGTTGCCTGACGCGCCCCGGCGGCTCGAAGACTTCGACGTCGCCGGTCTCCTCGCCGCCCTCGTTCACGCCCGAATCAACCGCGATCACGCCCTGACCGTGCCCGCCGAGCAGCGCGACTACACCGACGCAGCCACCTGGAATGACCAGGTCGCGGCCCTCACAGCCGAAGTCGAGCGCCGCTACCAGGACCACGAGCACACCAGCGGACTTCACCCGCTGGATCGGGCGCGCCTCGCCCACGCCGTGACCTGCTACGGCAGCGCGGCGGCCACACTGCTGCCGCCGTTGCTGTCTCTACCCCTGCACCTGGCACACCTGCCCGAAAACATCGCCGAAGACCTCGCCGGAATCGTGCGGTGGGGACTGAACACCGAAGCAGACGACTACCACGACAACCCCTACCCCGAACACCTGTTCCGGACTCTGCACCGCGTCCGCACGTGGCTGCTCGCCAACGCCCGCGCCGATACCGGTGACCTCGCCGCCTTGCGCGACCCCACCGCCTACCGCGACCTCACCGCACCCAGCCAAGAGCGTGGGTGGACTGGCGAGTTCGACGAGCCGCCGTTCTAACTCTCAGGCGTACAACAACGTTCGATCGAGAAGGTCGCACGCTGCTAGTCGACGCCACCGATATCCGCTTCTGAATTCCGTTGCCGCATAACACGCTTCACTGAAACGAGGACCCAGCCCGTGACCACTGACACAACCACCGACACCGATACCGGTCAGCTCGCACAGCTGCTGACCTTGGCCGAAGAATGCGACCTGGATAACGCCGACTTCTACGAAGTCGTGCATGACCTCGCCAGTGACCACGCCTCCGAGGTCAACAACGACGGGCTCGGCGCGCAATTGCAGTACATGCAGACCGCTCACGGCACCGAGACCGCCGAGCAGATCGTCCGCACCGTCGCTGTGGCAAAGCTCGACACCCTCCTCGGCCAGCTCAGCAGCGCCTGTGCCGACCTGTGCTCGCACCTGCCGCATCCCCTCCCCGGTGCCGCGAGTTGGCGCGAGGCTTGCACCAGCTTCGAAGGCGCGCTGGCCGGAATGTATCGCATTCTTAGCGCCCTCGATGAGCCCGACTTGCGCGCACTGACGCTGGGGTTTTTGAACAGCTTTACCCCCGCCCGCCTCGAGGAGGGCTACCGCGAACGCGCCGACCTGGCCGCGATCATCACCAAGCAGCAAGCCGTGCTGGCCGCCGCCGGTGCCGCCACACCCGCGATCCTGGTCGACCCCCGCCCCACCGATCCCGATCCGTATCCGGTCCTGTATTTCGACCTGCCCGCCGACAACGACGGATTCGGAATCCTCGGTCAGGACCGGCAGATCACCATCCACGTCCACCCCGACGATCTGCCCAAATTCGATCACGTCCAGCGCGTCAGCGCAGATGACCCCGCCGCTCCGGCCTGGGACAAGACGGGCAAATCCGGCTACCGCCACCGCATCCGGATCTACACCACCACCCCGGTCACCGGCTCCGACCCGACCGAACCCGCCGCCGCTGCTCACTGAAGCCGACCCCGCCACCACCGCACCATCTCCGAAAGAACCAGCACATGTATTCGCTCACCTCCGCCGCCACCGTCGAACCCCACCACCAGCTCCGAATGTGTGATCGCACCGGCCTTCCTGGTCTCGATCGAATACCTGACCCGGCCGCGTTGGTGACCCCGGCATGACCACAACCGACCCGCGAGATCTGCGCACCGAACTCATCACCGAGCTCACCGCATACATCGCCATCGCCACCGCCCTGCGCGACGCCCTGAAGACCGCCGATGCGACCGCATGCGGCACCACCGCCGCTGCATTCCACGCCCACACCGCCGGCCTGCTCCGCGCCGCCCACCTCGGCACCACCGAAGGCCATCACAGCCCCGCCGCCAGCCCGCGGCGGCGTCCCCCCACCCGCAAACGAGGCCGCCACAACCCACGTCGACAACGCGACGGACAAGCGCCCGACAGCACCCCACGAGGACACGACGATGCCTGAGCCCACCGTCCCCGAGGGCCTGTTCTGTCCTGCACCGCACGAGGATTCCCGGACGCTGCGCGCCGTCGCAGTCGGCGACCACACCAGCCAAGCACCACGGATCGTCGTCGAGCAGAACCAGCCTGACGAAGTTGACGCCACCCACCACCCCGCGCGTCACCGCCCCCTCGCGAGCCTCACTACATCAGCACATCCCGGCGACGTGCGCGAGATCGCAGGCTGCGTCGCCGAAGAGCGGTGGCGGACACCGTGACCGACAGTGACGCGCACAACCCTGACATCGCCTGGTGGAACCAGCCACTGACAACCCCGCTGGCACAAGCCATCCGTGAATGGCTCACTAGCCCTGTAGACGGCTCACCACAAGCACCGTTCCCCCTCACCACCGCCGTCGGCTCCTGGGTCCGCATCAAAGACCTCATCTCGTTCCTCCGGGAACACGAAACCCAGCCAAGGCCCACGCAGCTCACACCTGGTCTTGATCCGGGCGGCCTGGAAGATATGCGCACACCCGCATGCGACAGCCAGTGCGGAAGCTGCCAGGTATGCGTGCTCGGCAGCCGGATCGCCTGTCTGCAAGCCGAACTCGACGCCACCCGCCAGGGCACTGCTCGGCGGGAACCCCGCCGTCACCATCGGCTACGGCTACCAGTTCAGCGCACCCCATCAGTCCCCCCGCCAACGTGAGACCAACACCCTGCGCCAAGCACGCGACAACGCCGCTCACCTGTTGCGCACCCAGAAACTGCGCGGACTTACTCCCGATGCCGTGGTCATGTCCCGCTTCATCTCCGCCTGGATACCGCGGCCCGACCTGACCCCCGAATAACCGCCGACGCATCCACGAACCAACCGAGATACCTGCCTATATGTAAAGGAACGCTCTTATGCCACAACATTTTTCCCGCCGACGCAGCCGTGTAGTCGTGTTGTTGACCGCAGCGGTCTTGGCCACGGCTCCGCTCGGCCTCAGCTCGTGCAACACACCCGCTCCACCCGCGCCCTATTGCGAGTACGACGTCGACGACCCGGCGACACCCGAACGGCGAGCGGACAAAAGCCACTGCGAAAACGGTGAGGACGATTACGAATGGGAGCCCGAAACCAACGACAGCAAGAAGGTCCCGAAGTCGAGCCCGGCCAGGGCCACACCGGCCAGGGCCACACCTCCACCGCCGAGCAAGACTCCGGCCACGAAGACGCCGACTGCAACGCCGAGGCGGTCCTGATGACAACGACCGGGCACCGGCACGAGCCAGGTTTCATCGCGCGCCCTGTGGCGGGCGTGAGTGCGGCTATGAGCTCGCGAGAAGAGCAGATGCGGGCCGACTTCGCCTTTTGGGCCTGGGCTCAGGATCATTTCGCGTACGCGGACAACGACTACGAACGCGAACAGCTGATCCATCGCGCCAACGCCATTCGCGCCCGCTGGCAGAGCAGTTCTCACGCCACGGAGTGGCACTACCTCGTCGACCTGACCGCCGCCTGGCGTTTGGCGCCCGCGCTCATGGGTGAGTTCACCACCGCCGCGACCGGCGACGCCGACCTCACCGATGTCGAGCGCCGCTCGCTGTGCCAGGCCCAGCACCTGCACGACACTCGCCATACCAAGCGGGGCGCCGAAACTGCGCCTGCCTCAACCAGTTCAGAGGATGTGCCGCGCCCAGCGCCGGTGGACCGGCCCCGGCCGACCCTGCCCACTGGTCGAGCACGGGTGTACGTGCTCGATGAAATGGCAGACGTCGTGGTTGATGTGCACGACCGAACCGTGCTGTCCCGGTGTGGGGCGCTCACCGGCCTCGCGGCGATCCCTGAGCACGGTCGCGGGGTGGGGATGCCGCATGACCGACTCCACGCGACACACCGTTCTACCCAACAACCTCCCCACCACACGAGCAGGAACACACCGACGCCATGACCACGCTCATCTCACGTTCCAGCACCCCTGCCGGCCACCTCTCCGGACGAAGTCCCATGGCGTCCGGGATCGCCGTGGCCATCTTCATCCTGAGCACCGCCGCGATCCTCAGTGTCATTCCCTCCGGCGGGCACCTTCGCCTCGTCGCGCTCACCTCCCCCACCGTCCTCTGCACACCCGGCGAGTCGACGCGGTGGACTACCCCGACTGCGTCGCCCAGGTCACCAGTCCTCAGCGCTACGCCACCGTCGCCGACCTCGATCTGCTAGCCCAACTACTTGCCGACGCTGAGCGCGACCGTCCATAGCCCACCAATCCTTCACGGCCTGTCACACCCAGGAACGAGGCCCTGTGTTCAACAACACCCACTGCGACCCACAGCGACCACACGCCCGTTGCCTTCAAACTGGCGATCGAGGCGCACGGTGAATCCCGACCGCGGGCACGCCACCCTGCAGCTGCCCTTCACCGCATCCGACCTGCTCAGCCTGAACCATCGCGGCGCCAGCATCGGCGCAGTCCAAGCCAAAGCGCACAAGACCAAACACATTCGTGAAACGGTGTTTTGGCTACTCAAACGCGCGAAGCTTCCGCTGGGCGTCGGGCACCTGACCGTGCAGCTGCACTATCGGCCCGCGACCCGGCGGGTCCGCGATCAAGACAATCTTGCCGCCACCGCCAAACCCATCTATGACGCATTCATTGTCGGGCGCAGCGCCGGGATCAATCCGAAGACCAAACGTCGCATCGCTGCTCACGTCGGGTACGGCATGGTCGCCGACGACGACGCTGAATACTTCGCCAAACCTCTCCCGATCATTCATCCGGTCCAGCGCGGCCAGTGTGAAGCTCTGTGGCTCGAGGTCTTCTGGGCCGAAACCAAACCCCTCGATCCCCTGGCCCAGGACTTCGTCGATCTCGCCCGTTTAGCGATCACCGGCGCAGGCGATGAGCAGATCCGCGCTCTGCTCACGCGGGCCGCACGCCGGCACCACGGCGCCCACCCCGCACTCACCGAGGCCCTCGATCGATTCCCCACCGCGGCTGCCGATACCGCGTCGGCGGCTCCACAACGAACCAACGGATGTTAGCGTGCTAACATGCTAACATCACCCTTCGTGCTTCCGAGTTCCGGGGTGGCATTCGACTATCCCGCGAGAAGACCACGAGGCGATGACCAAAACGACCACACGGGCGAGCACGGCTCCTATTTCAAGTGAGCTGTGGGTACTTGACCTGCCCGGGGTTGGTCCGGTCATGACCATGAACGAGGAGCGCCGGTCTCACTGGCGAGCGAGCCACAAAGCCACGAAGCAGGTCGTGGATACGGTGACGCGCGGGCTGTCCGAGCAGCAGGCACGGCTGCCCGCGATCACCGAGCCTGTCGCAGCGTTCATCATCCGGTGGGTCCGCGACAAGCGCGTTCGCGACAACGACGGCTTGGCGCCGTGGGGTAAAGATGCCCTCGATGCGTTGGTACGGGCAGAAGTCCTGCCCGATGACCGGCACACCGTGGTCGCGGCCACGTCGTATCTGATCTGCCACGATCCTGCCCGCGCAGCGGGTATGAGCATCGCGCTGATACCTCTTCCGTCGTTCGAAGCGTTCTTGGCGACGTTGAAGCCATTTATCGTCACTGACCACGCCATGTTCCAGGCCGATCCCGTGAGCACGACGACCATCGACCCCGCCGACGAACAGCCGACCGGCTCCGTCGCACCCTCGATGGCGCGACCGGCGCCGATACCCGGCGATAGCTCGGCACCACCCGAGCAGTCGAGACGGGGGGAATCCTCTACAGATGTGCTCGTCAACGATGATGAACGGCAGCGCATCGAGGAGTCCGACGAGCCGCTCGACGAATTCGCCGTTGACCGTGCCGTCATATCCGCAGATCCCGCGCCGTCTGCTGGCTTGGAACTCCCCGCGGTCATCAGTCCGCAGGCACACGTCGCTCTCGCCTCGTTCTCGCCGGTGATCAGCCAGCCGACACCGACCCCACCGGCGGAGCTGGGACGGGGCCGGATCGTCGTTGGCGCGATCATCGTCGGCCTGTTCGCTGGAGCTCTGTGGGTCGCGGCTGCTGGCAGGGATGCCTCCGATCCGTCGCCCCCTGTCGGACCAGGCGAAAATCGTGACGCACCGTCGGTTCCGCCTGGTCCCTCATCACCGTCGGTGAGACCATCTCCCAGCGCCTACACACCGCCACCTGCGTGCTACCCGTTCCAAGCCGACTGCGGCCCGAGGAACACTCGGTGACCGCGCGTGCGGCGCACGTGCAGTCAGACGCTCATGAATGTGGGCAACGCAAGCGCGATGGAGATACACAACACCGGCGTTTGCGCACCATGTTCGCATGCGAACATGCGAGAGTGCGAGGATGATCAGTGTGAACGACGACAAGGCAAGCGAATCGGGCAACGGCGCAATGGACGAGGACACCGACAAGAACCCGAAAAACTCCCAGATCAACTTCAGGCTGTGGAAATACAACGAGCCCGGCAAACCTGGTCGCGATGCACTGCTCGATACCCTCCACACGATCAGCAAAACCCACGGCATCGCCAACAGTGCAGTCAAACAGGAGGTGTATGAGAACCTCACCTCCCTGCTCCTCAAGAACGGCATGCCCTATTCCGCGGTGCCAGAGCTGCTTGCCAAGGTCGACGATCTCGCAACCGGGCCAGGTCCTCAGCAAGAGGCTGCAATTCAGGAGATGGTGAAGATCTACGCACGTCACCTCCGTCGCGCGGCCCTCGAGACGGCGAAAAAACAGTCTCAGGAACAGGCCATCGCGGTCGCGAACCAGGCGCACTTGATCAGCGCCGCGCAGGCCGCCGCACAAGCAGCCGCCGACGCCGCGATTGCGGCCGATGCGGCCAGGGAAGCAGCCGAGGAAGCAGCCGCTGAATTGGCCGCAGCCACCGGCAAAACCGACACCGACTGAGCTCAATGCGCGCGTGCCCGGGCAGCAAGCCGCCTCGCCGATCGACCGACCCTCTTCTCTGCGCTCGATCTTCAGATCCGTGTGATCGAGGGAGTCAGCATCAGCAACTCATGTGTTCCCTGATCGAGCCCTGCTGAGGCAGCGGCCTCGTGGTAGGCGCTCGAGGTCCAATAGGTATCGGGGTCGTGCGGGTGACGAGCGACCAGCCGCTCACGCCTGTCATCAACGTCGGTGTTCCACATACGAGCGAACTTCGGGTGGGCACTGCAGGACTGCACGATTTGAGTGATCCGCTCCACGGGGACCACGCCTGGACTGAAGAGGCGGAAGGTGGACACCATGGCGTGGCTGATCGTCTCCCAGTTGGCGATCGACTCGCGAGCCCGCTGATCGAGCAACATCTGCTCGAGCAGGTTCGTCGGACGGCATCGGCCCACCGGTGCCATCGCCCAGGGGAATGTCGCTTCGGCCACCGGATTCGCGTGCAGGATGTCGAAGGCGGGAGCGGCCAGGTACCAGGCCGGCACGTTCAGGACGTCGATGCGGGTGCGCTCGAGTTCGGTCAGCGGAGGTGGCCAGGTTTCGACGGTGACGTTGTTGACGTGGCAGATCTCGTCTTTGGCCATGGCGATCAGCGTGGGGCGCTGCCAGATCGGCACTTCGACGACTGCGCACCAACGCGGCACCATCTGCGGCGGGGTGGGGCGCTGGGCGGTCTCGTAGAGGTGCAGGGCTTGGGGGGTGACGTGTAGTTCGGCGGCGATGTCAGTCTGTCTGCGGGCCATCTTCAGACGACGTTGTCGTAGCGTTGCGCCGACCGAGGGTCTCACTGCCAGCGTGGAAAGGTCGATCTGGGCGCTGGAATCAGGATCGGGTCCTGATATCGGTGACACTGCACCCTTGCGCGATAATGTCTGCACGTTTCACACCCCCGTTCGTGTGCTCTCACCTCTTGACAACTTCGAGCCGAGCTGGCGGTGTTGCCTTCTGTGAGTATCACTCTTCGCCGGGTTTGAATAAGTGTCAATTACTGATGCTGACACAATTGGTGCAATTCATGGTTACCGCCTGCCGGTTTTCCTACGGCATAGCACACAGGGTGCAACTAGGATCACGCTTCGGTCATAGGTTTTACTGGTTGTGCCAGTGGATCTTCCGCGCACCGAGGAACGGCCGCACCCTTCACACTGGGTCACCGCTACCCGACCCGCCGCATGACGCAATGCCGCATGACGCTGCGGCAATGATTTAATTTCCGACTCCGCCCGGTCGGGCATTTCCGGCGAATGCCGAGCCGTAAATTCGAATGACCCGCTGCATTAAGTATCGGTTGCGGATACCTTCTTTGCGACGTCCCGTTGTGCGTCTCTTTCTGACCCGGCGACGCGGCGCGGATCACTGCGACGGATCGGACGCGAGGGGTTTCAACCTTTGGGAGCGAGTTGTTGTTTGACGGCGTCGGGTAACGCGACTGATCCCAGTGGCGTGTGCCCGGTGAAGGTGGAATCCGAGCCAGCCAGCGACATCGGGCCGGTTTCGCCGTCGAAGATGACCCGCAGGTGCGAGTCGAGGTGGCTGACCCACCACACCGACCATGCCGACGGAGATTCGCTGGCGCAGGCGAACTCCCACGCAGCGTGCAATGCCTGAAAGCGGGCGACGACTTCGGGGTAGCGCCACCACGCCGGATCCCAGGACAGCCCCTTGCCGGTCTGGATGCGCCGGCGGATGACTTTGACGAACCAGCCCTCCACCCAATCCCACACGGTGGGGAACATCGGCTCCAACGCTTCCAAGGCCCGGTTGGGATGCTGGTCATAGTCCTGTTTGACCTCGTCGGGAACCGGCACAGTGGACAGTGGCGGATGACCGGCGAAGCGATCATGTAAGGGATCATCTGGTGCGGCCAGCGACATCGGGCCGGAGTCGCTGTCGAAGATGACCCGCAGGTGCGGTTCGAGGTGGCTGAGCCACCAGGTCGACATCGCCGAGGCAGAGGCCGCGGCGTCCGCGGCCGAGGCCTCTTCCCACGCCGCATGCAAGGCGAGTAAGCGTGCCACGACCTCGGGGTAGCGCCACCACGCCGGATCCCAGGACAGCCCTTTGCCTACGGCGGGATTCATGCGGCGGCGAATGCGAAGGACGAACCAGTCCTCAACCCATTCCCACACCGTGGCGTAGCGCGGTCCGGGTGGCTGTTGGGCCGGTTCGTCGACGGCGCCGGCGAGGCCGTTGAACGGGAGGTGATCAGGATCGGTCACGGGCGTGGTCCTTGCTTGTCGAGGAGTGCCGGTCCGCCGGTGGTGGTGTGGGACGGTTTGGTCCGGGCGGAGCGACGGATGATGTCGGCGAATTCGCCGTCCTGCCAATAGGTTTTGCGCAGTAGCAGTGGTTTGGATCCGGGCAGGCGCAGGATGGCGCGGTCGCTGGTGAGGGCGGCCAGGGCGGAGAGCTTGAGGATTCGTTCGGGCTGCCAGGAGGTGCTTCGACTGCTTTGGCCGGTGGCGAGAAGGCCTGTGGGGCTCGATGTTTGGTCGTTGCGCACCCAGTGGTCATCGATCAGCTCGCTGAGGCTGGTGAGGAATTCCTTGTCATCGATGTTGCCGCCGTACCAGACGCAGGACGCGGCATCGAGCATGACCTGGAATCGTGTTTGGCCCCAAACATTTCGCCCTTGCGACGGTGATTGCAGGATCGTGATGGGGATGATGCCGCGGGAACCGAAGTGGGAGTATTGATCTGGCAGAGACTGCAATTTACATACGTTGGCGGCTTCGTCCAGGACAGCGATCATCGGGATGTCCAAGCGTCCGGTGCCGGTGCGGGCTCCGGCGGCTTCGGCTTGGTCGAGGACCTGCCCGACCAGGGCGGTGGTCAACGCCGCCGCCGAGTCCGGTCCTTCTCGGGACAGGGCATACAGGGTGTCGGTGGAGACGGCAAAGGCAGCGGGGTCGAATTCCGGCAGGGAATGGACCCAGTCACCGGGCCCGGTGGTGATCGTGCCGTCGGCGGCGACGCCGATGGTGATGCGCCGGTTGGGCAAGATCGCTTTGGCATACCGTTGCGCGTCAAGGGATTCCAAGAATCGTCGCGCCATGTCGTAGAAGCCGTCCCGTTGCCTCTCGGTGACGTTCTGTTTGCTGGTCAGCATCCTGGCCACCGCGTGCTCACCGCGTGCGCGGAGCACTGCGGCGGGGACCGCGGACTGTTCGTTGGCCATCCACTCGACGGCATGAATCAGATCGCCGCCGGCCAGCGCTGCGGCGAACATGTAGGCCGCCAGCAGATCTTGGGCGGACCCGTCGAAGTAGGCGTCGACCTTGGCGCCGTCCTCTTTCTCCGCGCCGACGAAGTAGGAAGCGGCTTTCTTGGCCGCAGGTAGATCCGCGACCGGGGCGAGGGGATTCCACCAGAACGACGCTTCCCCGCGCTCGCCGGTGGTGACGCCTTGCAGGTCGAACAGCCACAGGCTGCCCACTTCTTTGCGCGGCAGCCATGTGTGGGTGTACAGGTCGGGTTTGTTGCTGGTCGCCACGCACGGCCCGGGCGCGGTGATCACCGCAGGAATGGCCAGAGCGGCGGTTTTGCCCATTCTGGTGCCCGCGATGGCGACGGTGACCCATTCCCAGGGAAGGTGCGCCGGGCGGTCCCCGCGTATGGTTCGTCCCATCAGCACTCCGCGGGCGGCGGGGTGGTCGGCGGGGATTCCTGGTGCGAGTCGTCGGGTTTCGGCCAATGACCATTTCTCGTCGAAGAGATCGAGGGTGGCGGGATCGGTCATGGTCTTGGCGGCGGCGTCGATCGGGCGTCGGGTCGTGCCGTGGGATTTTCCGCGCCGGGCCAGCAGATGGGCCGCTGAGCATGCGGCGGCGGTGAGCAGAATGAGCTCGACGACGATGATCGCGGTCGCGGTCGCGGGCCAGTGCCGGTGTCCGGCAGCGAGTTCGGCGAGTACGGCGGGGTTCCAGGACGGATCTCTACCGCCGCCGAGGCGGTAGGCGGCCAGGATCATCGTGCCCATCAGGGCGCACACGATCAAGCCACCGGCGGCGAACAGTTCCGCGCGCACCGGTGTGGGCCGGTTGGTGCGGGCGGTCATCGCGACACCGCGACGGTGGTGTAGCTCCCGACGCGCCAGATGTCACCGTCTCTGGCTAGTTCGACGCGCAGAGTTGTTGTACGCCATGGCGTCGTCAAGCCGTCGGGGTGGAGCACGATCTGTGCCAGGCGCACTGGCACGGTGGCTGTGGCGCCGGTGAGTGTGGCGGGTTCGAGGATGGTGACTGCGGCGCTGAGTTGATCGCGGCTGCGGGCCCAGCCGTCCCACTCGGGTATCGGGCGTGGCGGGGGGTTCGGTGGGGTTGAGGCGGCCTGCACGATTGGGTGGGTGAGGAGTGCGGTTGCTCGGTGCAGTGCCTGCCATGGGGCATTGTCGTGGCTTGGGCGCCAGCTGTGGATGATGGTGATTGCGTTGATCGCCACCGCCTCTGGGCTGGCCCCGACCGGGTCGAGTGGATCGATGTGGGCGTGGCTGTCGGTGCTGCTACTCGTGCTGGTCGGGTTGGTCTCGCATTGGATAAGGAGGACGCAGCTGATCATCGCGGCAGCCACGGCGACGGTGATGATCACCGGCCGTCTCTTTGTCGAAGTACTCATCGGTTGGTCTGTGCCTCCATCTTCTGTACGCGAGCCTTGATCTCGCTGACGTAGAGCTGGGTCTCGGAAAACGGCGGGATCCCCCGGTACTTCGTGACCTCGTCGGGGCCAGCGTTGTAAGCGGCGAGCATCAGATCGATGGGGTCGCCGACAACCTCTCCGGCGGCGATTTGCGGTCGCAGTTTGTCAGCGAGCCAGCAGTTGTAGGCGCCTTGGGCCATGACCGCGTCGCCGATGTTGTTGGGGTCTCCCGCTCCTGCGGGGCCGACGCGTTGGCCGTTGTCATCGACGGAGTATCCGAACTCATCCCAGGTGGCGGGCATGAACTGCGCGTATCCCCGGGCGCCCATGGGACTGGTTTGGCCCGGACGGTATCCGGCTTCTTCCTGCTGCAGCTGCGCGTCCAGCAACGTTGGGCTCAGCTCGCGGCATTGCCGCGCCGAGAGCACCAGCCATTTGCGGAACTCTGGCGGTGCGGTGGTGACCATGTCGCTGTGAAGGTCTTCACCTCGCCCGGGGGCTTCGGTGGTGCAGTCGCGGCTCGGCGCGGACGGGGCCTCGGGGCCCGATTGTGGTGCGCCGCCGTAGGTTTGGCCCGGTGCGGGGTGGCCGTGGCCTTCGGTGGTGATGTGGACATGGTCGAAGTGATTCGCCGTGGTGTCGCCGCGGTCCTCCATCGGTTCGGGCTGCCCGTCGACAGGTATGTATTGCTGACGCCAGATCAGGTAGACCAGGTTGAGTTGTTCGCGGTTGGCCCAGAGGTAGTCGCGGATACTGTCGCCGAGTTGTCGGCCGGCGGCGCTGGAGTAGTCAGGGATCATGACATCGACCGCGACCCCGCTTGGGTGGTCCTGGCTGATGGGGTCACTGGGTCGCCAGCCGCCAATGGTCGTGACCTCCGGGAAGCGGTGTGCAACTGCCCGGGCGACGCGGATCGCGTCGATTTGCAGATGCTCCTCTGAGCCGACCGACCCCGGCAGCGGTGCCAGTTCAGGGTCGGCGCTGGCCACCGGAAGTACCTCGGCGTGAGCGGAGGCCGGTCCAGGAACGGCGGAAGCGCCAGTGGCGGCGGCGGATTCAGGACTGCTCGTGCCTGGTTCTGCGGCACGGTCGATCCACGGTGCTGGGTCGATGGGGGTGCCTCCGGCAAGCCGTTGCCCCTGCCAGACCTCGAAGTGCAGATGGGCACCCTGCGGGCCCGGCGGGTCGACTTCACCGTTGTAGCCCTCGTCGGCGATGTAGTCCCCGGCTTTGATCTGCTGGCCGACCGCGACGTGAATGCCGGTCTCGAACATGTGCCCGTACACCGTCGAGTACGGCTGGCCATCGAGATTGTGGTCGATGACGATCCAGTCGCCGAACCCCGACGCGGGCCCGGCGGCGGTGACGACGCCGTCGGCCATCGCGAAGATCGGCGCACCGACAGCACCGGCGAGGTCGACGCCTTGATGGCCGGGCCGATCGGGAGTTTGAAACCCCGACGTCAACGCAGCGTCTGCGCTGCGCATCGGCCGCGAGAGCCTTCCGGCTGGAACTCCCTGCGCGACACTGGCGGCGGACTTGGAGTCGGGAACGCACGATCGCCCCGGATCGGGATTGTCGTCGGCGAGCACGACCAGGAACACCGTCACCAACACCACCGTCACAGCGGTCGCGACTGCACCTATGCGGCTGGACATCTACGCGGCTTCACTAACCGGCAGTTCGGTTATCGCACTGCGCTTCTCATCTGCGATCGGTGAATAGGTCATCGGGCGGCCCGCTCGCTGGGACCTACCCGGTAGCTGGCTTCGATGACACCCTGCTCGCGCAGACCGCGCACCGCGTCGTGCCACCAGTAGGTGCCGATGTGACGGCCCAACAGTGGTGCGTCGGGACGGTAGGTCTTGAAATGCCCTCTGACCTTGTGCAGGGCGGCCGGTCCGCCGCTGACGGCCTGCGCTGAAGCTATCGTCCGAAGGTGTCCTCGTGTCGGTAGGACGATGGTGTGATGTCGCAGCGGCTCGAGTCGCTGGGCGGAGTGTTTGGTGCGCTTTCCGGGTTGCCGGACTCGCTCGGATTCACCGGAGTCGGCGACCTCGACATTGCGGCAATTCATGAAGCCGATCGCGGCGATTTGCGGTATCAAGGCACCGAATGTGTAGTCGGTGTAGGCGCTGTCGTATGCGCCGAATGAATCCAGGCCGATGCAGGTGCCGTGGGCGTCGACCGCCATGGTGACTTCTACCGGCGAATAGCGCACAGCAGACTTTTGTCCGGTGAAGAGCACGGAGTTGACGATCTGAACCGTTCCGGGGGGTGCGTGCTCGTATGGCTGCGGGTCGTCGGCGGTGACCCAGGCAGCGAAATTCGTGCCATCGCTGTGTGGTGATTTCGGGTAGACCCACTCGATCCACATCGAATCGAAGGGCAGCCTCAACGGTCCGACCTTGTCGAGGGGGTTGTGGCTCGGTGTCGATCGCCATTGCTCGGGTGCTTCGGCGCACCACGCTGCGCAGTCGTCGGCGATGACACGCACGCTGCGGCGTACTGCCTGGCGCACGTCGTGAAAGGTCAGCGGCCGATCGTGTGGCTTTGCCATCGGGCGCAAGGTGACACCGCGGCGGTTGATCCGTTCGAACAGTCTCACGGCTTACCCCTCACGGTCCTGTGCCGGTCCACGTTCGGCGATGGCGGTCGGCAAAGGGTTCTTCATCGCGTGGCGCTGGGGTCGTTCTGTGGTTGGATTGCTGCCGCTGTTCCTGGGATTTCTCATCGACGAATCAGAATCAGGGTCTAATGGGTCGTGCACTTTTGGTGGTAGGTGCGCCAATTCCATGGAGGTGTGATCCTTCCTGCACTCGATGTCAATGGTTGAATGTCTGACCGGCCGCAGCCGCCAGATAGAGCACACCCGACAACCAACAGGTGAATCCGGCTCCCGCGGTGACCGCTACCAGCACCGTCGTCCAGCGCAGACGTGGCAGATCGTTACAGTCAGTTACCGGAAGCGGTCCTCGCCGGATTGCGCTGCGCAGATAGGCGGTGCTCTTACGCCGAATGGCGGCAGCGAAATCGTCGGCGGCGCGGCGCAATATCTCGCGACGGATCGGGCGCGGGATCGAGTAAAAAATCAGACCACTGATCAAGAACAGCAGTGCGGATCGAATCACTGGGGGACGGGCAAGATCGAGGCTTGCCACCAGCGGCACTGCCGCGACCGCGATTGTGAGACCGCAGATTTTGGGATACCGTGTCAACACCAGATAGGTCAGGCGGCGGTGATACATTGTCGTCGCTCTCTTCTTTCGTCCTCGCCCGAGGCTGCTGTTGATTGTCGGACTCATGTGGCCTGCGCTATCAAGTCGGCGAAGCGTGAGTTGGTGTCGTGCAATGCCAGTGCCTGCTCGGTGTCGGTGAGTAGGGTTTGGATCGGGATTCCGGGCGCACCGTCTTTGCTGATTTTGATCATGAATTTGCCGATGCCCATGGGTTTTTGGCGGGCGCGGCGGCGTTGGCGGCGTAGTGGTGCTCCACGCGACCAGCTGGTGATGAGTTCTTGCTCGGCGCTGGAGAATTGCAGCACGTCTTCGAGGCGTTTCAGCTCCCCTGCCGGTAGGCCGCCGGTGATGACCATTCCGGAGCGTTCGATAAAGCCTTTGGCGATTTGCACGTCGATCGCGCTGGGTAGTGATTCCAGATCGCGGCCGGTGTGGGTGATCATCAGCAGGCCGGTGCCGTCGGTGCGGTTGAGCCTGGTGAGCTCGTCGATCCGGTTGACCATGCCCGCGCCGGCACCGAGGACTTGCCAGAGTTCGTCGAGAACGGCCAGGAAGTATCGTTGTTTGGCCAGCCCGGCGGCGGCGAGTAAGTGTGCGGCTTCCATGCTGCCGTAGGCGTCGCTCCAGCAGGCCAGCATCACCGCTGCCTTCAGTTTTTTGTCGCCGCGGGTTAGGCCACTGACGTCGATGCAGATCGCGGTCGCGTCCAAATCCAGTGTGGTGCTGGTGTGGTCGGCGAAGATGGCGCCGAGCGGTCCGTCGAGCAGGGCTTCCAGTGAGCGGCGTAGCGGCCGGACTGTTTCTGCGTATTCGTTGTCGTCGTCGGCTGCGGCGACGCGTTTGAGCCGGGGTGATCCAGCGGTGATCTGGTCTGCCAGGTGTCGGACCAACGGTGGGTTCGCGAAGGAGAATTTGCCGCCGTCACGCAGCTCCCGCAGGCCTGCTGAGATCAGCGCGTATTCGAAGTCGGCGACGGTGGCCTGGCGGATGAGTTCGATCAGTGCCGCGCACATCGTGACTTGGCGCGAGTGCACCAATTCCTGGGTCTCGGCGATCAGGCTCAGCTGACCGTTTGCTTCGAGCTGGTCACGGTGAGCTTCCAGCACGGGGATCGTCGCACCCAACGAGCCAGCAGCGAGGGGGTTGATGGTGCCGCGCCCGTGGCCGAGTGTGATGACCTGCCCGCCAACGGCTTCGGTGATGGCGACGTACTCCGGTTTCATATCACCGGCGATGATCGGGACTTGCCCCTGGGCGACTGCCCCGAGGACCATTTTGCGGATCAGCGTCGATTTCCCGAGCCCCGGCAAGCTGAGCACGAACGCCGAGGGGTTGGCGATGAGCCCGGCGGCGAACCAGGCCAGCACATCCACGCAGGCGGGTTCGCCCGTCGCTTGGTGGGCACCGACCGGTGTTCCGACCAGTGGGGCGGCCGCACCGACCACCCACGGTGAGAGGCCGCAGGCGTGCATGGTGGTGGCCTGCCACTCCAGCGGTGGCAGCACTGTGTCCATCGCTCCGCCGCCGGGACCGCGGTATCCCCGTGGGCTCAGCGTGTAGGGGCGCACACCCCATTGGGGTTCGACGGTATCGGTGGTGTCTTGTGTCCGAAGCTGGTGGTTGCGGCGCCATTTCGCCAGTGCGCGGCCGCGCCCGGAGAACTGAGTGGGTTCGGTCGCGAGGCCGGCGTCGATGTCGGCGGCCAACTGGGCCAGCACCTCGTCGTTGAACGTCGTCGTCATGATGGGCACCTGCTAGGCGTTCGCCATGATCGAGGGCATGGTCGAGTGATCCGGGAGCAGCACCCCGACACCGAGTGATGCGGCGAAGGCCGCGTCCTGTTCGCCGTAGGCACGGCGCAGCTTGAGACGTGCACGCGCGGAAAGGGATTGGGTGATCGCTGCCGCGGTGGGGACGCTGTCGCGGCAGGTGACCGTCACCAGCAGCGAGTATCGGAGAAGCCCTGCGCCGCGGACTTGTTCGTTGCGTGCCTGCTCGGTGGCCTGTAGCCGTAGTTCGGCTTTGGCGCTTTTGACGCCTTTGCCCTGTTGCAGGGCCACGAGGCTGTCCTTGTACTCGCGGTCGACCGTTTTGGCTCCGTCACCTGCGCTGAAGGGGCGGTAGAACAGGGTCACCCTTTTGCGTTCGAGCGCATCATGGGGCGCGAGAAGCGGTTTGAGGACTTCGTCCGTGAATACGCTTTCGGGTGGTGCGGCCATTTCCCAGACCACTGAGGTGACCCCGTCGTGGCGGTAGTGATCCCATCGGGGCACCGCTGCGGCGGGTCCGGCGTCTTCCCAGTCCAGGCCGTGGTCTTGGTCGAGGACGTCGAGTTCTTCGAGGTCAATTTCGGCTGAGGGGTTGTAGCTGCGGTGGACGAACTCGACGATCTGCTCGGGCGCCATCGGGGTGGCTTCCACTCCGGAGCCGATAAGATCCTCGTAGAGGGCGGGCAGCCGGCGGGCCAGCTCGGCGGCCATCTCCTCGGGATCGGTACGGTGCGCGCGGGTGGTGGCTTTGAACGTGACGGACAGGCGTGCGAGCTGCTGGACTTTGCCTGCGGGGAAAGTCTGTGCCGATTCCATCATCACCTGTGAGGCGATCGGTGACCGTGACGTCTCGATCATCCGTGTCACCTCGTGCGCCAGGCGCAACCCGGTCGCGGGGATGTTCTCCACCACCACCGCTGCGGCGGCGATGTCCCCGGGGAGGCCCAGACCGGCGAGGTAGCCACCCCAGTCCGCGGTCATCAGGTCGCGCTCGCGGGCGGTGTGGGCCTCATCGCCTCCCGGCCAGCATTCGAGGATGACGGTGTATTCGTCACCTCGGCGTCGATGGATCAGCCCGAAGTCGTTGCCCAGTCGGTCGATGCCGTGGTGCAGCGTGGTCGAGGCCAGGATTCCGGGCAGCCGATAGCGGCCACCGGGTACGCGTGAGTGTGGCCCGGACCGGTACACCGTTGAACCGCGGGCGCGCCGGGACCACCACTGAATTCTCAACTGCATCACCTCATAGAGAGAGCGGCGCCCGAAGGTGATCACCATCGGCGCCAGGATCAGAAACGACAGCGACGCCAGCGCGAGGGCGGGCAGCAGTCCAGCGGTCATCAGCGTGAACAGGCTCGCGACCATCGCCGCGCCGCCGTACATGCTGGCGCGTAGTGACAGACCGAAGAATCCGGTGCGCTGGGGGTGGACACCTGAGGCGTAGAGCGGTCGATCCATGAGGGTTTCGGTCATCGGGGCACCTGGCCGTTGTTGATCGCGCCCTCGGCGAATGATGAGACTCCAGAGAACCCGCGCCCGGCGGCGCGGGCGACGGCTGCGGTGCCCGCCAGCGCCACACCCACGCCGGACAACGCCGCACCTGCCGAGCCTGCGGTCGCACGCCCGGCTGATGCCAGACGCCCGCCCGACGCGCCTGCACTGGACGCGCCTGTCCTGGCTGCCCCGCCACCGGTTGCCGCACCGGCGGTTCCCCCGCCGCCGGATCGACCACCGGAGGAGCGCCCTGCTGAGGTGGGTGGCGCTGCGCCCGAGGCCGCCGGGGTGCTCGGCGAGGCGCTACCGCTACTGGCTTTGTTCGCCAGTGAACTTATTCCGCCGCCGGCGGCTTTGCTGACCATTGCCGCGCCCCCGGCCGCCGCGCCGCCTCCGGCTGCGAAGGCGGCGGCTTGGCCGCCGCCTGCGGAGATCGTCGACACCGTCGGCGCGATAACGCGCAGCAGCGTCGGTAACGACAGTCCGGCGACGGCCAGCAGTACCGCGCCTACGACCGCGTCGGCGGCGGTGTTGGACGTCGCGGACCAGAACGCGAAGGCATACACCAGGGAGGCGGCGGGTTTGAACAGCAACGCCGCGACCGTGTAGCTGATCATCGTGGACCAGGTTTGGCGTCCGGTGCCGGTCACCGAGGAGGCGGCGGCGATCGGTGAGAGGCCCACCGCGAGGGCGAGTACGGCCTCGCGGATCAGCAGTGCCACCAGCTGGGCGAGCGAGCCGATCAGCGCGATACCGGCCAGCGCCAACGACACCACCGGGCCCATTCCGGTCTGTTCGTTGATCCAGGTGATGGCGTTGATCTTCGCGTTGAGGTCTTCTCCGGCGGATTGTTGGATCACCCACATCGAGAAGCTGTCACCGACTTGATGGAGGACGATCACCAGCACCGGCAGGGTCCAGATCGCGAACACGGTGCGTAGCAACATTTTTGCGGTCTCGTCGGCGCCATCGGCGACCGCGTGGCGGCGTGCGACGGCGATGCGGATGCCGCCGACACCGACGCCGAGAGCCAAGGCGAACAGCTGCAGTTCCCAGGTGATGTTTTTCATGCCTGTCGCCGAGGCCGACAGCTCGCTGGTGACCTGTCCTCCGCTCAGGTCCGCAGTACCGGTCAGCGATGGGATAGGGGCGCGCATCCAGAACGTCATCAGCGTGGAGAAGGCTGTGGTGGAGCCTTCCATCACCGCGCGAGTGAATTTGCCGACCGGATCTCCCCAGAACAGCGACCCCACCGCGGACGCGCCGGTGGTGACGGCATCGCCGGGGTTGAGCACCGCCGCCGCGCCGGTGCATATGGCGATCCCGGCGCCGCCGGTGACGACGTCGATGATGCCGTCGACGATGTCGTTGCCGGTCTTGATCGTGTCCTGGCATTGGTTTCGGTCGGTTTGGAAGCCGTTGTTGCCATCGGTGCTGGGCGCGGGAAGGTTCAGCGAGGCACCAGGATTGGGTGGGGTGACGTCGGGTCGCGGTTGCGCTGCCGCTACTGCGGTGGCGGCAGCGAGGAGCGTGGTGGCGAGGGTGAGGACGAGCAGCAGTCGTTTCAGAACGCCCATGGCGTCCACCCTTCGAGGTTCGGATACTTCTGGCCCGAGCCGAGACTGCGGGGGTCTTGGCTGGTCTGGACCAACCAGTCGCCGCGCCACACGAGGTTGACTCGTATACCGGCCCACTGGCGCGCGGGCTTGCTGGCGGGTTCGGGCGGAATCTGTACGGCCAGCTCCACAGCGGCGAAGGTGTCGTCGCAGCTCAGGATCCGGAAGGCGTCTGGCGCGGCGAAAAGTCGCCGATAGCGGTCCGCCTCGGGCGTGGGGTGCGTGGGCTGACCGGTAAGCGCGGCTTGTTTTTCGGGGGCGAGGATCGCCAGCTTGCCCAGTGCTTCGATCACGACAGCGGGCTCTGCGGCGAAGGTGCGGGCGATGGCGTTCCATCCCGCCAGTGCCGCGCCTTGGGGGCTGCGCCGGTAACCGAGCAGGGTGGTGTTGTCGAGGCGGGTGGGTCCATCGGTGGCCGACATCAGGATCGGCATGCCGTAGCTGCGTTGGATCATGACCGACTCCGGTGAGGAAACCGCTTGTCCTGGACCGCATTCGGTGCGGGGCCCGGGTTCGCGTTGGGCCAGGATCTGCCCGGCGGGGTTGTTCGGGATCGTGATCTTGCGGCCGAGCCGGTCGGTGGTCGGGTCGGCGAATCCCGCACCGGTGGGCGGGGTCGCGGGGGCTGGTGCGCTGCTCGGTGTCGTCGAGGGAGCCGGGTGTGGGCGCTGCCCGCCGCCGAGGATGAGCGTCGTTGCGATGCCCGCGGCGAGGATGATCGCCACGGCCAGGCTCACCTTCCATACCCGGTTCATTTGTCCTCCAGGCGGGTGTAGCCGTCGAGGCTGTGCAGTTCGATCGCGTCGACGGCGTCGGCCGCGGTGGGCAGCACGATGCGCCAGTCACCGATCCATTGCAGAGCGACCGGATAGGCGAATGTGCGTACTGGAGTGCCGATTTGCATGCTGATGTGAACGGCGGCGGTGGGTGGGTCGGTGCGATAGTGGGTGACTTTGAACCCGGTGAACGACGGTCCTTGTCCCGGCGGCACCGGCCCGGTGACCGAGAGTGCGGCGCGGTGGGCGGCGAACTCGTCGCGGCCCGGACCTGGTGCGGTGAGGGTGGCCACGACTCGACCCCATTCGTTGTCGCTGGCCAGGATCAGATACGCCTGCCCGCGGATAGCGGCCAGCACCGCGCCCTGCGGTGTGTGGGAGTAGCCGTTGGTCACGGCCGCAACGTTTTTGGGGCCGTCGACCGGTGAGCGAGGCAGGCGCACGCCGCGGTAGGTTTCCCATGTCAGCGCCGCCGGCACGGAGGTGAGGTCGACCGGTGGCGGTGTGCGCGGTGGCTCGGGCTCAGTGCTGGGGCGTCCGCACCCGGCGGCCAGAGCAAGCGTGAGCACCGCGACGACCACGGCGTGCCAGCGAACTGTGCGCATAGTGCTGTCCCCCTTTCGGTTCGGGTTCACGACATCAGGGCTTTGGCGATGCCCATCGAGGAGCCGAGCACGGCGACGCCGACGAGGATGCGCAGCAGAGTGGATTCCTCGAGCAGGTGAGTGGAGGATGCGGAGCGGCGCTGATGTACCAGCGAGGCGATCGTGGCGACGAACGCTCCGGTCGAGAAGACGATGCCGAACCACAGGAACCACGAAAAGACCTGCAGCAGTGGCTCCCACACCTGGCTGGGTAGCTGCTGTTTGTCGGTCGGCGGACCTTGCGTGAGTAGCACTATGCCGGTGCCAGGAACACGGTGTTGATGATCGTTCCCGCCATGGCGATCAAGGCGGCCGCGATCATGGCTCCGACCAGTTTGCCCTGAGCGTCGCCGCCGCCGCCTTGGCTGCGCTGCCAGGCCAGCATTGCCGCGGCAACGATGAATCCGGCGATCGTGGCGATCACGGCACCCCAGATCAGCCACGACAAGATCAGGTTTACTTTTCCCCCGCCTGGGGGTTCTGCCGGAGCGGGGGTTCCGACGCCCTGTCCTAGAACAGCGACCGAGGTCGCGTAGTAGGTGGTCGATAACGCATGCAGCATGGTGTGCCTCTTATCGGTTGGTGGTCGCGGTGCGGGCGGCGTGGAAGATCGCTGCTCCGACTTCGGCGAGGTCGGGGTGGACGGTGTCGGGGTCCGTGCGGGAGAACCGTTTGCGGTCCGGGGGCTGGTCGCGGGGTGACCATCGGGGCATCTGGTCGACCGAGAGGCGGCGGTAGATCTCCAGGTAGGGGATGCGCCACGCCTGCGGTGCGAGCTCTTCGACCAGATCGCGTTGACGGCGCAGCGTGGCGGGCAATATCCCGTCGGCGTCAGCGATGGTCACCAGCCCGAGAAGGGTTGCGGCGCCGGTCAATCCGCCTGCGGCTTGGCGCAGCAGCACGTGGGCCGCGCCGAGGCCCGCGCGGTGGGTGCGCGCGACGATGACGACATGCGGGTATCGGTCGGCGGCGGGCCAGCCGCGTTGGGCATCTGCCGCGGGTGCCCAGGTGCGGGCCAGGGTGCTGACTCCGGCGCCGCCGTGTGCACCCAATAGCCAGAACGCGGGGGCGGGAGAGCCTTCGGTGAGTGGCTTGGACCAGATGGGTGCCTGCTCGGTGGCCGAGGGCAGCTTCAGCCCGGCGGGCACATCATGTGATGTGCCGCCTTCACGGGCGATAGGCGCTGCGGCCATCGACGGCGTCCTTTCTGTGCTCGTATCCCGGTGGGGCTCAGGGGCGTCCGGCCAGGATTTGGGCTGCGGGGATCACCTGCTGATCGGGTGAGGCCAGCAGTGGTCCGGTGCTGGGTTTGACGGCGGGGGTGGTGGTGGGCTTGGCCGGGGCTCCTGTGAGGTCTTCGGCGGCGGCGGCGATCCATTCGGCGGTCAGCTGCACCGGGGTTTGCCCGTTGGCGCCGATGGGAGTGTTGAAGTAGGAGGTGTGCTGCTGGGTGGTGTTCCAGTAGTTGGTGTCCAGCGCGATGGACACCAGCCCGGCGTTGTCGACCACGCCCTTCTCGAGCTCGCGGAAGGCCAGCTTCACGGTGTTCTCGACCGTGACCGGGGAAACGAGCTTCACTGCCGCGCCAGCGACTTTGGTGCCCAACATCGCCAGTGCCGCTTCGGGACCGGCCAGCCCGGCGGCGGCGATTTGGCCGATCGAGGACGGGGACAAGACGTCCTTGGCGACGCTGATGACAGCGCTGATGCCCATTCCGGCGATCTTGGTCAAGGCTTTGATCGCTTCCCCGACACCGTCTTTGGGCACATTGGGGTTGCTGGCTTCGACGAGGCGGTCCATCACCGTCGGTCCCGCGGCACGGACCTCGACGCGTCCGGTGGAGGAGTTGAACGAGACGCTGTCGGTGATGAACTTCGCCCCGGTGTAGAGGATCGACTGGCCCACCGCGCTGCCGACGCTGGTCAGGATGCCGATCGGGTCGGTGCTATCGGTGGTGGATTGGCTGGCGATCCCGCCCACCACGCGTGCGAGGGCGGCGTCGGCGGGTGTGTCACACGCCAGATCGCCGTGGGAGCAGAACGACGCGGTGCGCGCTGCCAACCCTCCGAGGCTGACAGCGGATTTGGTGGGGGCGATTCCGCCGCCGCGGGGCGGGGCTGCTGTGCCGATTCGTATGTGGGCCACCGAGGATCCGGCTGCGCCGGGAACTTTCGCCGGGGAGCTTTGACCACCGGGGAAGACCGGCGAACCCGCCGCTCTGATGGGGCTGGAGAACACCGCCACCCCGGCCACTCGGTCGGCGGGTATCGGGCCCTTGCCGGCGGCGATGTCGGAGGCGAGGCTGGTCATGATTTGTGCGCCTTGGCTGTATCCGACCAGGAACATCTTCTGGTTGGGGCATTTCTGGGCCTGGTCGGTGAGGAGTTTGGTGGCGTTGCCGATCCCGGAACTCACTGCCTGGCTGTGGGGGTTGGCTGCGGGATCGCTTGGTCTGGTCTCGGATGCCGAGTACGGCACGTAGCTGCGTGAGAGCAGCGTTCGTCCCTCACGGTTGACCGCCAGCTGTGCCGGAGTCGCGATTTGGGCACCGAAACCGGTATCGCGGTCGGTGGCTGCCTCGGGTGTGGATTCGGTGGTGCTGTTGGCGAGCAGCAGATGCAGCGGGGCGCAGTCGGGTGCTGGTTGTTGGCCGTTTGCGGTGGCGGTCATCAGGGTGCAGGCCAGTGCCGCTGTTGTTGCCGCGCCAGCGATCCGGGCGGTGAGGGTCGAGTTCACTTGGCCTCCCTGGGCAGAATCGAGGTGATCAGGGCGCCACTGGGGGCGTCTGCGGCGTCGATGGTGGTGATGGTTTGCGGGTAGCGGTCCAGGCGGGCTCCGCCCAGACGGGCGAACAGGTCCACTGCGTAGATGCCTGGCTGGATCTGTTGCGCCAGAACGCAATGGGTGGTTCCTGCTGGCACGGTGGCGATCCCGGCGGCGAGTTCCTCGACTGTGCCGACGCGCGCATCTGGTGCGACGTGCGCGCGGGCTGCGGCGGCATTGCGGCGGCCGTAATATGCCTGCTCGAACGCGGCGATCGCGGCCATGCCGCGATCAGGGGAGGTCACCGAAATCGGTTCCCCGCCAGCGAGATCGGCACACCACGGTGTGGTGGAGGTCGATACCGGCGGTGGGGCGGCCACGGCGGGAGACAGCGAAGCGGCCGGTGGGGTGTCGGTGGGGACCAGGACGAGTGCGAGCGCGATAGCCGCGCCAGCCACCGTTGTGACCGCGGCGGCGAATGCGATCGATGGTGCGCGCAGACGGGGCCGGCGCCGCAGGCGGGCGGGCGGGGGTGCGCCCGTCTGCGGCGCTGGGTCGACGGGGCTGGCGGTGAACCAGTCCTCGTCATCCCCGCTCGACACCACCGACAGCGACGGCGCTGGCGGGTCGGTGGGATCGTCGAACCAGTCATCGCTCATGCGGTGGCCACCTCGTCTGGGGCTCTGGCGGTGTCGGCTCCCCCGACTGCGGCCAGCACGGAAAGCGGGTCGTGAGGGCAGGTTTCAGGCCGGTCAGACGGGTGCGTGCCGTGAGCCGAGTCGTATCGCGCGTGGGCGGCGCTCAGCGCGGTGATGATGCTGGCCGCCTGCCTGTCCCGACCCATGACCTAGCCCTCAACGATGTTCTGGGGCACTGCTGGTGCGGTCAGTTGCGCCCACATCGCGTGTGCGGTGGTGACCACGTTCGACACCAGCGCCTCGATGGGCGAGGGCTGGACGGCCTGCGGATCCGGCATCGGTGCGGCGACCTGCTCGACCGGTGCGGCGACCTGCTGGGGGCCCTGGCATTCGGAGTCCTCAGCGGTAGCGGAATCCTCCGCAGGAGCGGGTGCCGCGGCGTCCGGGACCGTGTCCTCGATCGGGGCAGGCTCGGGAGGCGGTTGCAGGGCCTGCGGCGGTGGTGCCGGGCGGTCGCTGTCCCCGGACCCTGCTGCCCAAGCCAGCGCGCCGCCGACCGTGGCGCCTGCGGCCGCGCCAGCGATCGCGGCGGGCGTACCGAGCAGAACGCCACCGGCCATGCAGCCGACGGTTGCGCCGACCGTGGCGCTGAGCGGGAGGAAGATGGGGGCGGGGGCTGCGAGTGCCGCGCCAGCGAGTCCGCCGACGACCATGCCCCCGAAGCAGCCGGGTAGTCCGGCGACGAACGTTCCGATGTCGGCACCGGCGATGCCACCGGCGACGGCACCGGCAGCGGTGATTTGGGCTTGGCGGTCGGCTTTGTCGCGGGGCATACCAGCGGCGTCAGCGGCGAGAGCGATTTGGTAGACGCCCCAGTCGTTCCACTGGTTCCATTCCTCGACCAGGCTCGGTGGCGCCCAGTCAGGGCGGGGGTGGCTTTCGGCACCCAGGTGCAGCACAACCTCTCGCGGTGGCGGTGGCGGTGCGGGCTCGGCAGGCGCTTCCTCCACCGGCGCTTCTTCCACGCTGTCTTCGGGTTCGGTGTTGGCGTAGACCGCGGGCTGGGCGGTAGCGGGCGGCCGTTTGTCGGGCCAGAAGTCGGGCATCGGCCGGTCGGGGCGAGGCGGCGGCGGATCACCCAACGCCGCGGCGAGCGGGGTCCCCGCGTCGGGAGGTAGCGGGGCCGGGGCAGGTGTCACCCCTGGCTGGGTGCCCCCTCCGGGGCTCACCCCTGGCTGGCCGGGTGCTGCCTGCGGGCTGACGCCCGGTTGTGGCGGTTCAGCGGCTGTCGCGGTGCCAGCGATGGCGACCGGTACGGCCATCGCCACCGCGACCGTGAGCAGGCGCAGCCGTTGGCGGCGGGAGTTGTTGATCGACACGGTTTCTCCTAGTCGGCGTTATGGACTCCGGGTCGCCGGCCCGGGGTGAGTAGGCCGATCCGCACAGCGGGTGGCGCGGGTGTCGGTCATGAGCGATCTGCGCTGGCGTAGCTGTGGGTCTGTGTGCCGCACAACGTGTCTCGTGGATTGATCAGGTCTGGTCGTGCTGGCCAACCGGCGGCGATGATGTCGGCGGCGAGGGCTTCGAGGTCGAACCGGCCCGCGAGCTGGATGTGCTGGGGGTGTGCCGGTCCGACGAAGGGTGCGCCTGACCCACCGGCGTCGGCTTGGGCACGCAGTGCCTCGCTGATGACTTGTGTCAGTTGCGGCGCCAGCGCTGGGCGGGGCGGCGTATCAGTCCGTGTGCTCATGTCGAGCCTCCGTCGAGTTGAGGTTGACGCGTGGTGACGGTGGCGACGAGGTCACCAGTGCGGCCGCTGCGCGGTGTCGAGATCCGGCCGCAGGTGAGGGGCCAGCGCGATGGATGACGAACAGCGATCTCGCCGTCGGCGTGCTCGGGGCCGGGATCAGTCGTTGCGGTGGGGCCGCCCGTGCGGGTCGGTTCGGGTGCCGCGCCGCACCCGAACCGACGCCACGTGCTCAGTGCGGCAGGAACGGCAGAACCGAGTAGACGATGCTGTTGATCGCCGAGAAGAGGTTGGCGGCAATCGCCGATCCGGTGTTGAGGAAGCTCAGAATGTTGCCCATGAGGGTCGGAATCCTTTCCAATGTGGTGTGCGTCGGTCGCACACCGGTCTGTGGCCACCCCTGACCAGCACGGCGTATGCGCCGTTGTCATGGGGTGCAGTGGTGTCGGAGCTGCCGCCGGGGCGGGGAGTGTGCGGCCACCCCGCTCCGGCGGCGCAATCGCTGTAGAACGCGGCGAGGTGGGATCGCATCCCGGCACAACGGGTTCGCGCGTGTGCGGGCGTACCTGCACACGCTGACCGTCATGGCGGAAATGCAAAACTCCCCCTCGTTGTGATCCGCTGGACGTTGTTCCAGCGATTACTCCAGATATCTACCGGCGCCCCGATATGGATGGTTGGGGCCTGTTCCGTCGGTTTCCGGCGATATCGAGTAGGAGTCTCACGGCCAATGCGGGCATGGTCAACCGCATTCCACACTGCCTGTGGGCCATCTTGACGTTGCACCGTCTTATATGGCATGACACAGCGATCAGCGTGGCGCAGGGATTCACGGGGAATGAATGTGCTGACATGACGATGGCCGCGCCGAAGAATTCGTCGGCGCGGCCATCGTGGAGGGGAAAATGGCGGCCCGCCGCCGTCTTGGGCAGTGGAACGGGGCGGGCTGCCGAGCGGTCAACTCCGGGGTCGAGTTGCCGACGTAGGCAATCCTACCGGCTCATCCGCTGGTCAGGAAGACCTAACTCGTGCACATCGTGTGCAACAGGATCTGTCCGGCGCACCCGAGTTGACACCGATCGTGTTTCTGAGCTGTCTACAGCCTCCATTTATTGACAGACCAGGGCATTCAACAACTTGTTGATGTCCTTATTCGATCCGGGCGGTTTAACGTACCGGCAACGATCTTTCCGAGTTGACCATCTCGCCTGTTGGTAATAGGTCCGCGACGCAGCGTTGTCAGATGAACTACGGCTAGACGAAGAGGCGGGTTTGAATGGTATCGGAAGCGGATCAGTATCAGCTGAGGAAAAGGAGAAGTCTGTGCCGGGGGACCATAGTGCATTAGTTGTCACGCCGCAGAGAATGGCGATGCTGGGAAAAACGATGCGCCAATGCCGCGAACGTGCGAATATTTCCCGCGACAAGCTCGCACCTAAATCCTTCCTCACTGCCTCGACATTGGAAAAATGGGAGTCCGGGGAGCGGCTGCCCACGCTGGACAAGCTCAAGCACTGGTTCGACGCGCTGCCCGCCAACGACTTCTACCGGGAAAAGATCCTGTCGCTATCGCAGCCAGCGCTGTTCGAGCTGCAGCTGGAGCTGGCATCCGGGATGCGCCGGATCGCCCCGTCGACCGCTGAGCTTCGCCAGCTCGAACTGCTTCCGGCCCCGGCCTGCTACCGGCGCCTGCCCACCCATGACATCATCGCCGCCAACGCCGCTTTCCGCCGCGCGTTGCCCGGTTTGGTTCCGGCGCCACCGACGGCTGCACGCCCGGCCAATCTCATCGAGTGGATGCTGATATCTCCGGTGGCCCGCAAGGTCATACGAGACTGGTACCGAGTCACCCACGTCATGGTCAATCAGCTGCAGGTGCTCTCGCCGGGAGTGGTGCCCCCCGACCATCTCGACGCCCTGGTCGCCTCGTGTAGCCGTGCCTCGGAGTTCCACGCGATGTGGATGACCGACGCCACCGTTGAGGACGTCAACAACACCGAGTTCACTTTCCTCGATCCCACCCGCACTCGGTGGATGTCCCACATCACCACCACCTACCGCCCCGCACCGCGGGGAACATGGGAGCTGTTGATTCTGAGCCCCACTCATGTGATGCCCGCAGCCGCCGCGTGACTTCGTGAATGTCGGGCGGATAGGTCTGTGCCACAACGCCTTTCACCATGGTCGTAATGATCGGACCGTGCTGGCCCGTCACGCCGACCAGGTGAGCTCACCACTACCCGCACGCGAGGTGTGGCATGGACCCATTGCCCGGGCGCACAGAAGTCGCGAATGCTGGTATCGGCGATAACTCGATCATTTCACCAGCCGTGACCCCCGCGCCCTGGATCTGGTCACGACCCGATTCGGCAGCCCGCACCTCGCACATGTCCGCTGCTGCATAGGGATTCGGTGATATCGGGCCCAAGCAATGCGTGGTGCGGACCGCGCGTGAGGGGCCACTGCAAACGAACCTGGCTCCGGTGGAGCCGTTTCGTTGCCGGTGCCCCTCCCCTATCCCGCATCCGCTACAGCAGGACCCGGAGGACGATGGATCCCCACCCTCACACCATCAGCCTGCAGGCATCGGCGAAGTTCGACTCGGCCTGCCGCATCCTGGCAACGCTGATCGGCTACGCAAGCTCACGCGCTGTCGCCGATACGCATTGGGCCGCCCTGCTCGATGAGTGGACGCAACGGCTGACGACACTGAACCCGCGCGACGACCACGCGGTGGCCTATGTGCTAGCCGCCGACGCCGCCGTGCTGAAGGCACTGGGCCGACGATGACCAGCTCCGGTGGCTACCGCGACCACGTGCTCTCGCCCCGCAGCGCCGATCTGATCTTCCGCACCCAGATCGCCGGCCGCTTGTTCCAGCGAAGCCTCCCGCAATCCGAGCCGATCACGACCCTGGTCGTCGGGCAACGCGGCGCCGGACAAGCCGCGGTCGCCGCCACGATTTCCGATGAAGAACCGCCCGACGGTGCCCGGCCCGTGGTCATCGACTCCGACCAGTTCACCCGTTTCCATCCCAACCACTACAGCCTCACCGAGGACTACGGCCCACTGATGGCCGAGCAGATGGTGGCTGTGGATGTCGCGCGCTGGCTGGCGATGACCGTGACCGAAGCCGCTCGACGGCGCGCGAACCTCGTCGTCGTCCACGAGTTCGCTAGCCGCTCCGAACTCGACACCATCCTGGTCCCCTTGGCCGACACCGCATATCGCGTGGAAGCGGCGGTGATGGCGGTGCCTTCGGCCGAGAGTTGGCTGGGTTGGTTGGCGAGCTTTCAGTACAGCTACGAGCAGTTCGGCAACGACTGGGAGCCCGCGCCCGACCGCGCCATCCACGAATCCAGTTACCAGCATCTCGGCTCGGTGGTCGACTGGCTCGATGCCGACCCGCGGATCGGCGTTCTCGGTGTGTACCGCCGCAAAGCCGTTCCCGTCGAGAAGCCCTGGTCCACACCGGCCCCGGGCAGCCTGCGCCAGTTCCGGCACTTTCCTGGCGTCATCGCACGACGGCACCGTCTCGTCACCGGCGAATGGGGTCCAGATGACTGTGATCCCGAGGGCCGGAACCGGTGGGTGGCGACCCGCCAGGTCGTCGAACTCGCGCGGTCGCTGCCGTGCAGCGACACCGACCGCGAAGCCTACCTGCACCTGTACACCGATCTGGCGTCGAGAATGCGCCCGGAGTGGAAACAGGCATTGCAGTGGGCCGCTGACGACGCACGATCGATGCTGCCCGGTGTGCGGCTGCCGACCCCGGTGTACTCGCCGCTGGCGGCATCACTCGCGCGTCCGGAAGCCGTTGTCTTCGACCAGTTTCCGGTGGTCACCACCGCCGATGTCGCAGCGGTCAAACGCCTGTCGCTGGAGTTCGCGCACGTCGAGATCGCAGTGATCGATGGATCGCTGTGCCCCGCCGGCACCAAAGTACGGCCGCCCGATGATCTGATCGAGTTCTACGGCCAATGCCAGCACGACGCGGCCACGCCACGGCTCACCAGCGACGAACGTCGTCGGATGTGGCAGGCGGCCCTGCGCGCCAGCGGGCTCGACGCATCCAACATCACCGTCAGAGTGATCGCACGCCCGGAAATCGATCCTGGCTTCACCGAGAACTATCCGAGCAGCCGAACCGTGTCCTGCCGAATCACCGACCCCACCGATCTGGCTGACCGACGGCGCAACGAGAACTACCAGACAGTCCTGGGTCGCAGAATCCACGACGCCACCACACCACAGCGCCGCCCTCGCATCGACGAGCTGGCGCGCGCCTACCACCGTGGCGACCCCGCCTGGATCGACCAGCTCGCACCAGGTGTCGCGCAGGTGCTCGGTCCCCTGCAGCTACAGCGACTGTTCGGCCCTGCACCAGCACCGCAAGCCGGCAACGGGGACATCCATGCCGCCTCACGCGGCCACATCCGCCAGCGCAACACCATCCGCTCCGGGTCTCCCGCCGCCGACACCCACCCGGCGCCGCCGGGCGCGGTCGTCGACGAGGCCGGGCCCGCCGCCAGCCCATAGTCCACCGTCGAAGGAACGAGATCATGGCCGATACCGACGCCAATCCAGCACCAGAGTTCCAGTTCACTCAGGCGGACCCCGCCGACGCCGTCCTGCGCGGGCGACGCACCGCAGCGACCGGGCCCAATGCCACCCGCGCATATGTCAGCAACCTCATCACCAATTACCGCGACCAGGTCCGAGCCGCCGCAGCGACTTCCGACCAGGACAGCGTCGCAGCCCAGGAATGGCTCGACCGCCTGCACGCCGACATCGGGCGAGATATCCGCATCGTCAAACTGTCCGATCGTGACCGCGCCCAGGCGCTGGAGGCGTTGACTCGCGCTCGAAACCTCACCGGCCCCGATCGGCCCGTCTTCAAGCCCTCGGTGTGGCAGAACCTCAAAGACACCATCGCCGCTAGGCGCGACCGCACTCAGGCCCCGCACAACCAGCCACGGTCCCCGTCGGATACCGCGCCGTCACGGCAGTTAGCCCAGATCGTTCCGAGCGGCGAGCGACCAGCACGTCCGGCCGACCCTAAATCCGCACTCGGACAGAATATTTCGCGGGAAGCGCTATTGCGGTTGTGCGACGACCTACCCGGCGCGGTGTTCACCCAGACCGGCGCCGTTGACCGACTCCAGGAACACCTCAGCAGCGGTGTCCTGGACCCAGCTGAAACCGAGCGTGCGCGCGCTGTTGCGGCTGCGGTGGTCACTGACGCCTGGCGCGGCGTCCGATTCGACGCCAACCCTCGCGCGCTGATCATCTTCGCCCACAGGTTCGAAATGTGGCATGAGGCGCGCCCGTACCTGCGTGATGCCTCAGAGTCCGACGGCGGCCCTGTCGGCCGCAAAACCGCTCCATCGGAGGAGCACCGATTGGATCCGGCGATCTTGCTCGCGCGGCCGCGAACGCTGACCGCGGCACCGACGACAGGTTCGGCCAGTGATCCTCCCCTTCCGCCTGGTCCCGAATCAGCCGCCGCCGCCGAAGTCGTGGTCGACGCCAGCGTCTAACACCCACCACACCCGCACTGCCGCACCGTGACCGACCACAGATCTCCGGATATCCGGAGAAGAACGCGAGGACCAACCACCATGCCCGACACCACCGCACCTAACGGCGTTGAACCATCCCAGGACGTGGAACCGAGTCCGCGAAGCAGGATTCTGGACCAATGGCGGGCCAACAATCCCGACGGGACCGCCGTCGCCGACCGCATCCATCAGATCCTCGATCAGTGGCGCCGGACATGGTTCGCCGAGAACGCCGACCAGGACCTGGAGTGGCGCACACAGTGGCTGGCCAAGCATCCCGACGCCGACCCGAATGGCTGGTTGGACGCATGGCTGGCCCAGAATCCCGACGCTGACCTGCCCCCGCACACCGTCGTGCCGCGCAGCGTACGCAGGACGATCAATCGCCTTCTGCGCGAGCACGACCGCCGCAAGGACCTCAACCAACATGCCGGAGCTTTTCAACGGTTCGAGGCCCGTTCTCGTGTTCAAGGACGCATCCGGCGCTTTCATGACAAGGTCGCCGCATATCAGATCTCCGAGCGTGACCGGCTCTACCAGAACATGTCCAGCAACAATTACGACCCGGACGCCGGGCCGACCGAGCACAACGAGTTCAGTCCCTCCGGCGAAGGCGGTAGTGCCGCGCCGGGCACCACCGAGGCCTCGTCCGCTCCTGACGTGCAACCCGCAGCCGAGGTGGCCGTCCCGTTCGTGCCGGCAGCGCAGGACATCGAGCTTCCCGGTTTCCTGGTTGAAGAACGCGAAGAGATCGCCCAGGAGATCTCGTCCATGGCCGGATTGACCGCGCAGGATCAAGCACGGGCACGGATGGTGTTGCATATCCCCTACGACCGGAGCCGCCCGGTTTTCTTACCGGATCGCAAATTGGCCATGGACGTCGTGCGGTACCGCGTCGATCAGCTACGCCAGAGCATGAGCAATGGAATGTCGAGAATGCGCACCACCGTCGCTGACGCGACCGCTCAACTCACCACCAAGATCGAGAACGTGTCCGCTTCGGTGATCGGCGACGGAAACCGCCAACAGCAAACCACCGAGGTCTCGCCGCACACGAAACCTCTGAGCCCCGAAATAGACACCCCGGCAACACAACTCAGCACCGAGCAGCGCAGCGCCTCGTTGGTCGAATGGGTCACAGAACTACGCGAGCGTCCGTTCACGGATCTGTCGACCACCAGCAACATCACCGCCGCACTGAGCGAACGGATCAGTGGCGTCGACTGGCAGCTGGCCGATCGCGCCATGATCATCACCAATGCGATCCTCAAGGATGCCTGCCAGAGAACTCGATTCGATCGCGATCCACGCCAGCTCATGCTCGACGACGGCAGCTACCGACAGTGGGAAGACGAGCAGACGCTAGCCACCGCCGAATCCACTACCAGCTCACCCACCGCGAACGATCTCGATCCGGTCCTGATGTCCCGCCCACCCCTCACCACATCCGTCGCCGACACGGCCCGGCGAGCCGATAACGAAATACGATCTGATGCAAGCGATCCCGCTCCCGCGCCGGACGCCGCCGTCGGCGCTGGCGTGTGAAGCACAGCGCCGATCGCGGCTGACGGTCTGGCAGCTTGCGAAGAATCGGCACAACATCACCTCACACGAATCGCGCCACATGAGCAGCACAGGCAAGGCTCTACCGAGCACCGGTACTCCCTGGGATAGGGTGCGCTGCCGTGGGCTACCAGAATTTTGCACCTGGTCAGAGCTTCGCCGACGCTACCGATGCAGTCCTGGCACAGACTGCCTCCGATCTCTTACAAAAGGGCCATAGCCTTGCTGATGCGCGGGTGCACATGACCGTTACCGGCCGCAACGACGACGAGGTCGAGATCGTAAGAGAGCGCGCCGCCCTGATGGGATTTGGCAGCATCATATTGGTCGACGATCGGCAGCCAGCCCGTCCCGGCACGGTGTCCAGCGCGACGCTGGATCCGCTGGCCGCATCAGGTGCCGCGGAGGCTCGCGCGGCCCGATTACCGGGCAACAAGTTCGGATAACGACTGGACGCGTTGACATTTCAGCGGCCAAGGACCCTCGTGCGATCCGTCACTGTGACGAACTCGCTCGAGGGCCTCGCGTTGATGACCGTGCCGATGGCCTGTCCGTGTGCGGGCCCGCTCGACGCCGGGCGTGTGCCCGTGCGCCGAGCGGGCGGGCACTGCTAGGCGGCGTGGGTGACGGCGACCTTGCCGGTGTCTGCCACGGCGGCTGGTGGTTCTACGTTCTCGGGATCGGCACTGGCGCTGGGATGGCTGGCCGAGTTCGATGACTCCAGTTTCATCCGTCGTGCGTTGGCGGCGCGGTTTATTTCTGGCAGCTTTTCGCCGACCTCAGCCACGATTTCGTTGTACAGGCTCTTGAGTTCCTCCAGGTTTGCCGCCGTGTCCAGCCGCCGAGCCAACCGCTTGAGCAGGATATGCCGCCGTTGGTCGTAGGCGCGGTTGACTATTGGCTTGTCCTTGCCGACCTCGTCGGCGACTTCGATGTATCGGCCTTCGAGGATCGGGATGGTTGCAGCGTCGCGTAGCTGATGGGCTGCCAGCTCGATGCGCAGATGCTGGCGGCGTCGCGTGTAGGCCGTTAGCAGCGTGGGGTCTTCACGACCGAGGCGAGCCACGAACTCCTCGAACATGACCCGTAGTTGTTCCAGGTTCGCTGCGGTGAACAGCTGAACCTGCATTGCCTCTACCGGAACACGCAAGACGCGGGTCGCCACGGCAGCGGGGTCGATCTCGAGATGCTCGTAGATCAAGCTGGCGATTGTCATCCCTGGAAGCTCACGCGGCAACTCACCGCGCAGGCGCTGGTTCTTGGCAACGACCAGCAGAGGGTTCTCTCCGCTTCGCAGGTGCACGCAGGCGCTGACCTGGAACAGCAACTGATTGGGCAGATCTGGTCGCCGATACAGCGCACGGAAGGCCGTGGTCTCCTCTTCCACACCGGAGAAGGTGTCCGCGCGGGAGGTGGCCAGCACGATTCCCGGAAACTCCATCAGCAGCCCCATCAGGTACTTCCAGCGGGCGTTGGCTTGGTTCCAGTGACCACCTTCAGGTTTGACACCGGCATGGGGATCGGCGGCATGGATCTCTGCTGCTGCGTCGCTGCACAGCATGTGCGCCGCCGCGCCTGCTCGGGTGATGTCGGACAGCTGGGAGATCGAGTTGATCACCAGCACCGGCGGGGAGCTCCCGGCGGCCACCTCGGCGATCGCGTAGTCGCGTAGCTGGCGGACCCGGTCGGTGATGTCGTCCCAGCTTCCGTCGTGATCGAGCAGCAAGCACCGGTCGCTGGCAGGGGGTAGGTCTTCGCCGTCGCGTTCCTCTCCTACGTCGAGCCAGTACATCTGGCCGACACTCGGCTCGGCGGAGAATCCCTGTATCGAGTCGATCATCTCGAGCCAGGCGTCGCCGGGGTCTGCGTTGAACAGCAGCAGCGGGCAGCACGACCCGGCGGGTTGACGTGTTTTGATCGCCGCACGGCGTGCGATCGAGGTGGATGGCGCGCTAGGCTCAGCGCGACCCGTACCGGATTCCATGTAATCCTCACTTTTCGGGTCAGGGTCTCATATCGCAGAACTCTTTGGTCGGAGATGCGATATGAGGCCCGTTACATTTCTCGCGTCGCAACTATCAGAATTTCAGCAAGTACGAGATGATCGCGGCGCGTCACCGACGTTAGCACCGCTACAGAAACGCCGCAACAACATAATTCCGCCTCTGAGAAAATATGCGTCCGGCTGCTATCCATGCATTTATCAGGGCGCCGCGGACACGCCGAACACCGCCCCCCTGTCGGGATGCCGACGGTGGTCTATGTCTCCAGGTCCACAACCGAAGCTGTTCTCCAGCAGCCGATTTCGAAAATCTCCTTCGTGGTGGCGATCTCCTCCAAGCCACATTCCGTCCGGCCATTTTTTTCTACACTTCGTCGAATAAGTCTCCAAACCCCGACTTAGATTTACTCGAGTGAAAACCTGCCGAATGGCGGCGATGCACAAGGGCGAATAACTGTTATCCGATAATGGCCCTCAGCGGCATCCGATACGACCGATAGACGACCCAGAGGCGAACTTGCAAACAGGCGCCGCTATTCACCGTGGGTCACGTTCGAGAATGCCGGTCGGAAGAAGGAAGGTACACGACTGGGTCCTGGACCACCCCGGAGGCACGTCCTGGTCGATGAGGTATCGGGGGGCTGTTCTGCGCGGCGGGCGGTGTGCGCCCGGGCTCCTTTGCCTACATCAGCAGCCGGCGTCCTTTCCGGAGATGGCACCTGTTCAACAACGCCCGGCCACCATCGATCGCGCACAAGGACGCTGTGATGTCGGTCCGCCGCCGTACCCTGGGTCGACACACAGCGAGAGGAGCGGCGAAATGCGCAGCCTGGAAGAACGATTCGGCGATGCCATCGACGAGCTCACGAGGCTCGACCGCGACGCCACCACCGATCAGATCGAACGGATCGGCAAGATCATCAAGCAACTCGACTACGAGTTGCGAACCCAGGTGAACGACGACCTACAACGTTACGAACTGACCAAACTCAGCGATCGCGCCCACGCACTGAGCGTCGACGCACACGACCGCGTGCACCGGGCCCGCACTATCGCAGATGCTGCGATCGTGCGCGAACGCTATGCCCTCGCGCACCCGACGGTCTTGGACGCGGCGCCTCCGACGCGCAACGCCTTCACCGGCCTGGTCGGCAACACCTTCGAACATCTCGAACGTGACCGATGGGATGGATTCGATCGGTGACCCCCCGGGGTGGGGCGCACACTCACCACCGCACACCTAGCTGCTCAACCAGCAAACGTAACCGCTGCACATCGTGGGCATCGAGAGGCTCCCACAGCTCCGAAATCGGGAGGAGCATGCACTCAACGTGTGGCTCGCGATCGATCCTCACGGCAAATACTATGCGACACAACAGATCTCCCGCTTGCGTCACGATGACTTCGGTCAACTCCCCAACGGTGTTCTCCGACAATTGAAGTCCGGCCGACCGCTGCCAGAGCGGGCGCGATTGCCCGAATCTCAGGCGGCTCGGCGGCCAAATGCGACTCGGCCAGACCAGGACCCGCACCGGGGGCTGCACCAGGCGCACTGGCCGGTAGTCTCCGGCGGCGCCCCATCCCGGACGGGTCATGATGTACCTGTACGCAGTGGCACGACATGCGTACGCGCTTCTGGGGTGACGTCAGCCCATTCGAGTCGGCCCGCCCGTGACGAGGCCTGGATCTCCCCGTGCACCGTCTTCCCGTCGACGCTCGCGATCACGTTGTAGCGCAAGCTTTTCAACCGGCCCCGGCCGAGACTCAGACCTTCGGCGCCGCTGACTCGTGCCGCCAGCCGGATGTCTGCACCCTCACAGCGGCGGCGACCGCCGGCGAGCACGAGAGTGCACTGACGCTTACGCGCCTGCGTGGCCAGGATGCGCGCCATGCCGGGTGCGACGGATGCCTGCCCCAGTCCGGCCACCACCAAATGCATTCCATCGAGCAGGGCTCGAATAGTCGGGACCAGCTCCTCATCGGGGGCCGTCACCACCGGGACGCGGGCAAGGTCGCCTGCCATTTCGTGGACAGCCAGCAGGGAAGCTTGCACGTCGCGGCGTCCGCTCGGGTTCACCATCCCCGCCCACAGCCCCGCCGCCGAGGCCGCAGCCACTATGCCCAGCAACGGCTGCGTCGCCCCTCGGTAGTCCACCAACGCACCTCGCCACAGCCCGCCGGGAATCATCGCCGCCAGCGGCTCAATCGTCGGTAGAGCGACCTTGGGCGGCAAAGGATCCGGTGATGACTCCTCGGCGATCCGACGCCGCACCAGCGATGCTGCCTGTGACCGCGACAGCCCCGCCAACTGGGCGTGATCGACGCGGATCACGGCGGCACCATCCCCGGTCCGTTATCGAACATGAGTTCGATATTAGCCGAGTCGGCTATCGATTGGCTACCTTCGCGATCTTTGTGGCTGATCAACATCGGCTGTCACCTGATCACCGTTTCTGTCACCACTTTGGGTGGGTGCAACGGTGCGTCGATGCTCAGCGATGACGGGTCGCGGCAGAAGGCGGGCGTTTCCAAGACCTCGATTGCCGGGCCCACGTCTGCCTGATCGAACGCGCGCCCAGCGCAATACCGGATGTTGGCACACACCTACTCCGGATGCACGGAAGGGTCCTCGATGTATTCCAGATGCGAGAACCGGGCGATCCACTCGCGTAAGGCCATCGGATCCAGCAGCCGGACGGCGTTGTCGAAGTGGCTGTTTTCGAGCCGACCCTCCACGAGCACATCATGGAGTTCGAGCTCATCGGCAACTTCGTCGGAGCAGAACCAGTGCCCCACGTCGACGACGGTCACTTTCAGTCCGATGGGGGCGGTGTCGAAACGTACGTGTTCGCCGATGCGAGGAACCACCGACCCATAGACCGCGAAGGTGACGCTGTTGCTTACGTCGCTCTCGCTGTTGACGGGGATCGGGATCCACATCTTGTATCGCACAAGCCCCGACACCTCAGTCCTGGTGGCACCCGGACCGCGTACCCACACCCCGCGCCGCGGCGCGTTGGGATCCGACGTCAGCACTCCTTCATGGATGAGCTGCAGGATCGCTCGATTAGCTGGGGCCGCGGACACCCCATAGTTGTCCGCCAGCTTCTGCCGTGGCGGTAGGAGGGCACCCGGGCCGAGCTCACCGGTCGCGATGCGCCGGCGGATGTCGGCGGCGATGTCCTGCCATGTGGGCTGCTCTCTGGTCACCAATCCCCCTGGTGCACTCCGGGTTTAGCTACCCACAGTAGCGGCGCCCGCTGACACCAGAGCGCAGCACTCGCCTGTCTGGGCCTCATCGTTGGCGAAGCTTCCGCCACACAGCCACGCCGCCCCCAACGAACGCTCCTGCGGCAGCCACGGCGTATCCGTTGGCGTGGAAGTAACCGACCAGGATGACCACGGTTATTAGCAGCAGTGTCAGCACCAGCAGGTCCACTCCGATCCGGTCGTGGCACCGGCGCGGCGGTCGAGGCGTCGGGGCAGGGTGAGTGGAAACAATGTCGGCGGAGGCGGCGTTATCGTCGCCGGTCACGCTAGGGACGTGGTTCTCCACGTCGCTGAACAGCGGTTTTGCAGTCACGAGAGTGAACGTATTCCGTTCGCGATCTGCGGAGAACTCATTGCCAATGGGACTTTTGGCCCGCTCTGAGCGCGACACGGCGCGACACGGCGCGACACGGCGCGACACGCCGGGCCAACCCCCATTGGCAGTAGGGGCTGGTTACTTGGCCACCGATTCGACCTGCTTATCGGCGGTCAGAATCGAGGTTTCGGAGCGGCCCACTCCGGCTGGTAATCGGGGTGATCTGCCCAGATTTCGGCGATGGCGCGCAGGGTCGGGATGTACTCCAGCCGTGACCGCTCGGTGTCCGGCGTCTCGCCGAACAGATGGGTGAGCTCACCCTCGTACTCCAGCACGGAGATGACCGCGGTCCGCAGCGCCGCGACGTAGCGCTCGCGAGCGGGATCCTGTTCGTCGTCGGTGAGACGGGCGACGATGAACTGCTCGATCCTCGGCGGCTCACTGACGGTCATGCGTCAATTCTCGACATCGGCGCGGATCTGTCAGAGCCCGGACACATCCATGTCGGCCCGCCAGGCCTGTCCAGCTCGCGACAGTCACCGCGAGGTCGCTGAGCTGCAAAACGAACGAGTTTCCGAACACCGCGACCTGCCTGATCGTCCGGCAGTGAGCGGAAGGTGTTCGCGTTCGGCTGGCGTCGTTTTACGAACGGAGGAAGGTCTCGCGTTTCAGAGGCCTGCCTGGCAAGGCGTGCCCTCCCCTCAGTCCTCGAACATCTCAAGCATCGAGAACTGGGCTATCCATTGTTCGAGCTCGGCGGTATCGCGCAGCCTCAGCAGGGTCTCGCGCGAGACGTTGAACGGAGCAGTGCTGACGGTGATCGTGCGGCGGGGAGAGCGGTTCTTATCGGAGAAGAACGAGTGGTCGATCTTCTTGACCTTGACCATCAGCACGCCCTTGCCCTCGAAGGTCAAGTCGTCGTCCACGCGAGGAAGGGTGAGTCCGTTGACCGTGAATGCGACATCGTCGCTGGGCCCTGCCCATTCGTCCGGGATCGGAACGAAGAGTTCGTACCGTACAGGGCCCACAACCGATGCAGGTTGCGCAATCTCGTTGATCGTCACCCTCTTATCGTTGCAAGCACACGGGCCTGGCGCGGTGTAACTCGGCGGTAGAACATAGGGTCGAGGTTGTATCTCTGTATAAGGGTCCCGGCGAGTCGGGAGGCATTCGGTCGTTTCCGAACGGCTCTACGACACCGGCGGCGGCCGTGCTCGCCTTTCCTTGCGACTCGGCGGCGGCCGGCGCGGTTACTGTCCGTGCATGACGGACAGTGAGCGAATGACCCAGGACAGCGCCGCCCGGATCCAGTCCGCCGCCGACCGTGATCCGCGTAGTGACTCGGCCCGATCGGGGTTCGCGGCACGCGCGCAGTTGCCTGCTTCGCCAGGGGTTCCCGCTGGCCCCGGAGGATATTCGCCGCGGCGGATACGCACCCCTCGCTGTGCGTTCCTCACATAGGCTGATTAGTGATTTGTCCTGATTTGAGGTGAGGAGATCGGCATGATCGCTGCGGTCGTCATGGATCTCGACGGGATCATCGAATCCGCGCCCCCGTGGCGAGGCACCGGCCATGCCATCGACGATGTACGGGAAGTCCGGGCGATCGACGACGCGGACGCGCTGGTGCGAGTCCTCGCCGGTTATGTTCCGGTGGTGATCGTCACCACCGCGCCCGCCGGCTACGTCGCTGCGCTGACCGATCAGCTGCCCGACCTGTTCGACCCGGTGTCCAGCATCGTCGTCGGCGATCCCGCCGACCTACTGGAAATCGCTCTCGAATCGCTGGGCATGGCAGCGGGAAACGTGGTGGCGCTGCTCAATTCCGCCGAGGGCCTGATGGACGCCCGCGCCCTCGGGATGCGGGCGATGGCACTGCCCGGCCCGCGGCATCCGCTGCCGTGGCAGGTAGCCGCGGCGGGCATTCCGATCAGTCCGGCTCCCCACCATGCGGCGGTGTCGCTGCTGCGTGTCTTCCGGACCGAGGGCGTGATCCCGCTGCGCTGGAAGCTCATCCGGGAGCTGCTTCCCGTCTGAAACATCGGACGAGCGCCCTATCTGGCGATCATAAACCTCACCGAAGAAGAGCGCGCCGACCTCTTGGCTGGGCATTCGCAAGCCGCTAGGCCTCACTCGTCAACGGTCGTTTCCGGAAGGCTGCCCGGCCACGCCTACCCACGATGGCCCTCACTCGTCGTGATAATCGGACCCCGTGACCACAACCACTCAGGGCTCGCCGATCCCCACATATACGTGTCCGGATTGGTGCACCGACTCCCACACGATCGGAAACTGCCGTGAGGACGTCCTCCACATGAGTGACATGGCAGCCACCTCCATTCCCCGGTACCTGGACAAGGGCTGGATCGAGTTCATGGCGTTCCTTGGTGTGCAACATCGATGTCGACGGAAGCCCGCAGACCCCTCGGATCGATGCAGAGATGATCGGGCAGTGTGGCCAGATCCGCACGCGAGGAGAAGCGCGCAGGGTCGCGAAGCAGCTACAGGAAGCGGCTGACCTTTTTGAAGACTGGATTCCTCATCTGCCGGAGGAGGACATGCCCATACACGAGTAGGGACGTATTTGGGCAGGTACGGGGTAGGCGAATCCGGCGGGCCCGATCTACTGGCGAGCGGCGGCAGCCGGAAACGGCAGCTTGCCGGTGCGCCAGTATTCGCCCATCGCGGCGTAGGCATCGGGTCGGATCACCGGATCGGGGCGGAGGTGGAACTGCACCCCTCGTACCTCGGCGACGGTGCAGTAGTGACCCGGCTTGAACCGCACGTCGCCGGGCCGCAGGACCGTGGTCATCTCGTCGTCGGCCGCGGCGGTGCTCAGATAGTCGGCGACGTCGTCCACGGTGGGTGCGACGCCATGCCAGGACAGCACGTAGCCGCTGCCGGTCAGAGTGGGATACAGGCGGGGTGAGAGGCATTCGGCCAGCGGGCCCGGGGTATCGAAGAGCAGGGCCGCAACTCGCCCGAGCACCTCGAAGGTGTGCGGGTCGTGGCGCCGGGCACGGGCCTCATCGTCAGCGGTTGCCATCTGCGCGACCCTCCCTCACCCGGCAGACCTCGGATACGTATCCGCGTCCTCGCTTCCGATCGGCCGCGGTGTAGATGCCCTCTTCGTCCGCAGCCCGGTCGATCTGATCGGCGAGCAGCCGCAAGGCGGTGGTGACGGAGTAGGGGTTCACTTGCGGGTCCATCCAGAGCAGCGGCATTCCGCCGAACCCCTTCTGGGCGAAGACGAAGGCGTACTCGTCCAGGTCGAGGATGGGCTCGAAGCGCGGCGTGGGGATGGGGGTGCTCACGGCGCTCAAGTTTCCAGGACCGCGCTGGCCTCACTCGGGTTTGTCGCTCTCGATGGCGAGTCGTCCCGACGGTTTTCCGGACGGTGGTTTGTCGCCCATGGGCGACAAACCACCGTGCCCGCTACACCTGCTCGTTGGTCTCGTTGTCCGCAGCGCGTGCGGCCAGCGCAGCGTGGAAGGGGGACTCGGGCATCACCGGGTCGATCGCGAAGAGGAAGGCACCGGCCATCCACACCGACAGAATCATGCAGAACCCAGGCACAGCGAGGACGGAGATCGACGCCACCGGCCCGAGCTCGGCCGACGAGCCATCCAGGCGCAGGCCATTACCCAGGGCGGCGAGCGCCATGCCGGCCGCAGCGATGCTTGAGAACAGCCAGCGCGTCCAGCCCGCATGCCAATTGGGAGCGAACCGGACGTAGCAGAACAAGGCCTGCGTGGTGACGGCGGTGACGGCGATCGGCCACACCGCCGCTTCCCAGTTCGACGCACCCGCCGCCTGCGCCCACCCGATCCCGAAGTTCGCGAACGCCGCGTAGACGCTGAGGCTGGTGAGTGCGAGCACCGTCGTCGAGGGCAGGCCCGCGGCGAACTTGCGGACGAACGCGGTCCGCGCCTCGTTGCTGCGCCGGCGCGCGTCCTGAAATGAAAACTCTGCTGTTCCAGCCATGTTGATGCTCCCCTGCTGCACGTGGAATGTCAGGTCAGTGTGGGCGCAGGCACCGACATGCATCGCCTGTTTCGCGCCAGGTGGAGGTTTCAGAGGTGGCGGCGGGGCGTCCATGCGCTGATGCAGGATGCGCATGCCCTCGCCGACGGCCGCCGGGGGTGAGCCGGTAATAGACGCTGTGGGATCCAGCAGGGACGTCCTTCGCTGCGAACCGCGGGTTGGTCGGTCGCAGTTCGTACACTGCGCGGGTGATCTCCGACCCGCTGGAAGAGCATCCAGCCAGCTTCGCCTTCGACTTCGCGTATTGGTTCGACTGCGAGTGCGGACAACGCGTCGAGGTATCGGCAGCCGCCTACGATCGGCAGTGCCAGGGCGACGAGCCATATCCCCGGTGCGAGTGTGGCGCGACGATCGTTATTTCCGAGGTGCACCCCACCCTGCGCGACCTCAGCGATGTCGACTGCCAGGACGACCAGGTGGACAACCACTGGTGGTATCACAGCAGTTCCTACGAAGATTGGCCGTCGCCAAGATACCGCGGCGACATCGCAGCACAGCTCAAGCAGTCACTCCTGCCGGCGCACGAGCATGCAGAGGCGATCAAGGCAAAGTCGTCGTTGGCCCTGCATTTGGGCACCTACGCTGCCGCTGTCGAGAACATGTTCCGGCGCATGAAGAACCAGGACTCACCGGCCCACCAATACTGGCTCCACCAGGTCCAGATCCGGCTCCGGCCGACCGATCTGGAAGTTGGCATCCACCCCGAAATGGCTGGCTGGTTCGGCGATGTGCCGATATCGGCGCTGACGGCTCGTGGCGCCCGGGCGGTCCGCTACGTCAACACTCACGAGGCCCCCGGCTCGATCTCGCTCGCGATCGACCCTCACGTAATCGTGCGATTGCGAACAATCCCGCTGTCGACGGCACCCGTGCTACCCAGCACCGTGGAAGGCGATCGAGCCGTCGATGTGGCAGTCACTGATCTGGCTGCCGCGCAACAGCTTTGCCCCGACACCACGCACTTTCCCGAGGGACAAGTCTTCGAATCCTGGCTAGACATCATGCGCGCCGAGATACGCGGCATCACCGTTACCGACCAGGTGAAACAGCTCACCGAGCGACTCACCCCGCAGTTCGAGCTCTATCGGAGTCGGCAGCACGAAATCTGGTCGGAACTACGCACCGCACTCACCGACATCTATCTGGCCGGCGTGACGCCGCAGACGCGTGATCGTCTTCTCGCTCTCGAACCGGCCGCCCTCGAGCCTGAGCAGTACCACCGGTGGCTACGGGAACGCGCCGGCGTCATCGCCCAGCCGCACGCAGTGGTCGCACAGTTCGCGTCTGTGCCATGGCGAACGGTCGATCCTGCCGGTTGGAGCTCTGGTTCGGATACGTTCTAGCGTCAGGCGTGCGCGAGCCCAGCGCAGAGATCGCTCGGGGAGGCCGCCCCCTCAACGGTGCCCGCGTCCAATTACTGAAAGAGACTGCGTCCCACCGTTATTCATCCTGAAATGACTCCGCCCGCTTGCGGGCGAGGAATGCCTCCCCGTCGAATGGCAGACTCGGCCCGCTGTTCTCGGCCTCGATCAGAGCCTCGCGCAGCGCACGCAACTTGGTCTCGCGATCCTCGAGCAGCCGCAAGGCCGAGCGGATTACCTCGCTGGCCGACCCGTATCGACCGGAACTGACCTCAGCCTCGATGAACCCTAGATGGTGATCGCTCAGGCTGACCGACGTGTTCTTAGCCATGCCACCACGATACCAATATTTGGTAACCGGCACTGGCCGCCGGTGACGGCGTTTTCCGGTCGGCTGTCCGGGCGCGCTTACCTGCGATGCCGGGTACTGGTCGCAATAATCTGACCCCGTGACCACAGCCCCTCAGACCTCGCCGATCCCTGCATACACATGTCCGGATTGGTGCACAGGAACGCACGTCATCGATAACGGCCGTGAGGTCCTTCATGAGAGTGCCACGGCAGGTACCTCCATCCCTCGATACCTGGATAAGGGCTGGATCGAGTTCATGGCGAACCTGGTGTGCGGTACCAGTGCCGATGGAACTCCTGAAACCCCTCGGATCGAGGCAGAGATGGTCGGGCAGTGCGGCCAGATCCGCACGCGAGAAGAAGCACGCGTCGTTGCGGAGGAACTCCAGCAAGCGGCCGACCTTGTCGAAGCGTGGATTTCTCACCTGCCCGAGGAGAACGCCGAGGTGCCGTCGCCGTCATGACCTCACCGCTTTCCGAACCGAAGCCGCCGCAACGCCAGACCTGATCACGAAATGTGTGCCAGATGCGGCTCGTCATGCTGCATTCGGTGCCACGATCAACCTGGCGGCGATCCTGCCGAAGGTGAGTTCGAGCGTCTGGGGCGAAGGGTGCTTGCGGTGCCGGTCACGGCTGCCGCAGGTTCAGCGCTCGAAGCCCGCGCAGTGCCCGAAAGGTGGTGCCTCACAATAGGGGATGACGTTCCGTGGTGGCGACGGACGGAGATCACCGCCGATTCGTTGTATCGCCGCGCTGGTGACACTGACTCCGGCGCGGAGGCTTCGCGGGGGCTAGCCAGGGACGGAGCGGTGCCGATCGTTGCCGAGGACGGGTTCACTGGCGGTCTCCAGCTGCTGATTGATCATCTGCGCGGAATCGAGCCGCCGCCAACGAGTGTGCTGCGCGAGCGGGTTGCCGCGTTCGCCGATCGGCCGCGTCCATATCTGCCGAAGGATGCACGGACGGCGGTCTCGGAGACGGCGGTGGCATGGATCGACCCGCGCCGGGTGCTACTGAGCCGTGCGGGCACGGCGTCGTTCATCCACGACAACAGCAGCCGGCCCGGCACCGGTGTCGCGCCGGTCGACGGCTTGACCGATTTCGCCGGGCGCCTCGCCGCAGAGCGTGCCGATCCCGAGGGCCTGTACACGCTGTTCGGCAGTCTCGATGAGCCCATGATCCAGGTCGAAGGCTGGGACATGCCGACTGGATGGCTGTTCCGCGTCGAGACCAACGGCAATCATCGGCTGACTGCGCTAGCGGCTCTCGAGGTGCCATGCGTTCTCGCGGAGATACGGATGCACGAAGGCATGTACGACACTCGTCCGGCTCCGCTGGACGACGACTCGGTCGTTCTCTACCGGCAGTTGCTGCATACCTTCGGCGTTGCCGCCTTCCCCGAACTCGACAGCTTCTTCAACTTCGTCAACATACGTACAAGATGGCCGATCCTCATCGCGGACCCGCAGTCCGCAGTCCGCTCTCTGGCCACGGTCGAACAACTAATCGGACATCCCCACACAGGTCCGATCGGAACTCTGCCTCGGCAATGGTTCGATGATCCCGGTTTTCTCACCGCTGCGGCTGCGCACCTTCCCGCCCACCTGTCCGCGTTCGTCCGCAAGCCGATCACCCGCCGCCGCTGGCTCCGCCCGCGCCCCCACCGACGGCGTCCGTTGTAGAACTCGGCCGGCGTCCTATGTGATGGGGTGTGCTCAGCGTTGGCGTAGTTGTTCTTCGGCGCGTTCGAGCAGTTCTCGGACATGGCGGTATGCGGCAAGGTAGTCCGCGGTGGTGGGCTCGGTGTGGTGGCTGCGGTTGTGGGCGAGGGTGTGTGCGTGGTCGGTGACTTCGCGTTCGGCTTCGGATTCCAGCAGTTGGGTCGCGTCCTGGGCGCGGTCCTTGGCGGCCTGATCCGGATGCGTCAGCTCCCATTCGCGGATAGCCTTCGCCTCCTCCGATAGCAGCAGGGACCGGCATGCTCTGGCGATCCAGGCCGAAAGGTTGTCTCCGGCCGCTTCGAGGACCTGCGCCATCAGTGCGTCGTCGAGCGATATCGTTGCAGTTGCCATGCCCGGCAACGATATGCCTGCCGTGCACTGCTCGTCCTGGGATACAGCGACGGCGTGAGCGAAGCACCGGCGCGATGGCGGCGTTGCGGGCCAACGCTGGCCCGGCGCCCGGAGGGCGCGGCGCGGCGGATTGCTTTGTCACACTGGGTGTCTGGGTTGGCCTGGGCTGTTGCTGTGTGCTGGATACGCTCGGGCCGGTGATGACGTCGCATGTGATCCATAGCGGCGCCGGGTACCGGTATTTGACGCGTACGGTCGCCGCTGGTGATATCCCCCATTCCAAGCACCAGGATCTGTCGATCTACTACCACGTGACCGGAACTCCGCCGGGGGTGTGGTCTGGCCGTGCCGCGGAGTTGCTGGGTGTGGCCGGTGTGGTGACGACTGCGCAGATGAAGGCGTTGTTCGGGGACGGGGTCCATCCCAACGCCGATCAGATGGTCGCTGAGGCCACCGATCGGGGTATCCCGACGGAGATGGCGGTGGCCGCTACCCAGTTGGGTTCACCGTTTTACGCCTTCGGTGGTGCGCCGACTCCGATCACCGATAGCCACGACCGGCTTGTCGCGGAGTTTCGGTGCACGCATGGGCGTGGACCGGACCGGCACGAGTGGGCGCGCTTGCGTCGTGATGCGGCCGTCACACATCTGAGTGCCGTGAGCGGACGTGAACCGACAGCGCGGGAGGTGCAAAAGGCGCTCGCGGGCGAGCGCGGCGCGACGCGTCGATCCGTCGCGGCTCACGAGTGCGCCTTCACCGGCCCCGGGTCGGTGGCGAAAGTGCTGGTCGCGTTAGGTGATGACGCGGTGCGCGAGATGATCTGGCAGGCCGATCGTGAGGCGATCCGGGAAACCCTGGCGTTTGCCGAGCAGCAGTATGCGATCGTCCGCCGCGGGCGGGGCGGGGTCCGCCGGATCGACGCTCAGGGCTGGACCGTGGCCGAGTTTGTTCACTGGGACAACAGGTGCGGGGATCCGGATCTGCATACACATGCGGTGATTTCAGCGAAAGTGCTTGGGGTCGACGGCAAGTGGAGTTGCCTGGATGCGCGCGGGCTGATTCACGCTACCGCGTCGCTGTCGTGTCGTTACAACGCCACGTTGATCGGGAAGCTGACGCGGCGACTCGGTGTCCAGTTCGAGGAACGCTCCCGCGGGCGCGGGAAAAAGCCAGTGCTCGAAGTGGCGGGTATCCCCGAGGAGCTGATCCGGCTGTTCTCGTCGCGGCGTGCGGAGATCGAGGCAGCCACAGAAGATTTGGTCGCCGACTACCGCCGCAACCACGGCCGCTCGCCGAGCAAGGCCACCCAATATCAGCTCAGCCAGCAGGCCACCCTGGCTACCCGGGGCGGCAAACCCGCACCGCGCACGCTGGCCGAGATGCTCGACGAATGGGACGTGCGCGCGACGGAGTGGCTGGCGTCGACCGGCGATCACCGCACCGGGCGCGAGTTCGTCGCCGACCTGCTCGCCGGGCGGTCTGCGACCGGATCGCGGTTTCAGCCCCGCTCCGTCGCGGTCGAGGCCGGCGTCGCTGCCGGTGAGGCGGCGATGCACGCCGGTGACCGCCAGGCCCTCGTCACGGCAGTCGATGACCAGCTGCACCGGATCAGTTTCCCGACACCGGCCGCCCGTTCCGCAGCGCGAGAGCAGGTGCTGGCACTGCTGGAGCCCGGACACCCCAACGCCGTGCTCGCGGAGGTGATCCACGCGCGCAATACGGTGCAACGCAGGGTATTCGACGCCGAGCCCATCGCGGCCGAAGTTGTCGAAACGGTGGCGACCTATCGCGCGACATGGTGTGAGACCCATATCCGGGCGGCGGTGGAGGACCGGCTGGCCCTGTGCACTTTTGCCGATGATGCCGCCCATCGCGCCGCGGTGGAGCAGGTCGTGGCATTGGTGCGCGACCGGCACAGCGTGCAATTGAGCGTCGACCCGGACCCGGTGCCGCACCAGTTGCGCCGCCGCAACGGTGACAGCGTGTTCACGCACCCGTCCTCGACCACGGTCCGCTATACCAGCGAGGCGGTGCTCGCCGGCGAAGCGGCCCTGCAGGACGCCGCGGTCGGGTCCAGTGCGCATTTCCTGCCGACCGGACAGGTCAGTGCGGCGATCGCCAGCGTTGAGCAAGCCGCCACCAAAAATGGTGTGCCACAGCGGTTGACGGTCGGGCAGCAGCGGTTCGTGCAGCATTTGTGTCGGGCGGGAACCCGTTTGGCCGTGGCGATCGGCCCTGCCGGTGCGGGTAAGACCACCGCGCTGGCGGCGGTGGTGCGGGCCTGGCGTGACGACGGGCGGGAGGTGATCGCGCTGAGCCCGCAAAAGAGCGCCGCGCGAGTGCTGTCCCGCGACATCGGAATTCCCGCCGACACCGTCGCATCGCTGCTGTGGGCGCATCGCCACGGGTTGGCGCCACCGATCCCGGCGGGGGCGATGATCCTCATCGACGAAGCTGGGATGGCCAGTACGGCCGATCTGGTGGCGGTGCAGCGCCTCGCCGACGAGGCGGGCGCGGTGGTGCGCTGGTCGGGTGACCCGTGGCAGCTTTCGGCGGTGGAAGCCGGTGGTGCGTTGCGATTGATCGCCACCGACACCCGCGCGCCGGAGCTGGACACGGTGGTGCGCTTCGCGGACCCGGACGAAGCGGCCGCCAGCTTGCATGTCCGCAACGGCGATACCGGTGCGGCGTGGATGTTCTACCGCGACCACGACCGCGTGCATTCGGGGTTGGACGCCGATCTGCGCGCGCGGATGCTGAGAGCGCATTTGGCTGATCTGGACGCCGGGCTGTCGTCTTTGATGATGGCCGCCACGATCGAGGACGTGTTCCGGCTCAACGGTGCCGCCCAAAAAGCGCATGTCCTGCGCGGAACGGTCGACTCGACCGGCGCTTTCGCGGGCCTGGCTGACGGTCATCACGGATATGTCGGTGACCTGGTGGTCACCCGCCGCAACGCGCGGCGGCTGCGGGTCTTCGGCGGCGGCCGCGATGGCAGCCCGGTCACCAACGGTGACCGCTGGCAGATCGTGACCGTGCACACCGATGGCTCGCTGACCGTCACTGGTCTCGACTGCCGGGGCCGGGTTCATCTGCCCGCCTGGTATGTGCGCGAGGACGTCGAGCTCGGCTATGCGTGCACCGTCCACCGCGCCCAAGGCCTCACCGTCGACCGCGCCCACCTGCTGATGAACACCACCTTGGGCCGTGCGCTGGCCTACGTCGGGCTTTCTCGTGGACGGCTGTGGAACGGGCTCTATCTCGCCACCGACACGCTGCCGGGCCCGCCACCCCCCGAACGGGCCCCGCAGGAACCCCTGACCGATGCCGAGGTGTTCGTCCAGGTGTTGGCCCGCCAAGACGACAACATCTCCGCCACCGAAACCCTGCGCGAGGAGCTCGCGCGTTTCGAGGATCCCGAGCGGTTGCACGAGATCTACACCCAGACCTGTCTGCTGCTGGGCCGCCAGCGGGCCGCCGAATTGCTCGACCGGGCCCTCCCAGCGGTGTTGTTCCATGAAGTCCGCCGCGGTGGCGCGTTCGACTCGCTGGCCGATGCCCTCACCCGCGCCGAGCAGATCGGTCTCGATGTCGCCGCCCTCATCCACGACATCACCACCAACGATGGCGCCGATGAGCGCGGGGAAACCCTGCTCACCGCCCGCGACGCCGCAGCGGTGCTGTGCGCGCGCGCCAACAGGCACATCACCATCCGCCGCGCCAACACGGTCCCGGTCCCGGTCTCGGCCGAGGCAGACGCTGTGGCTGTCAGTTCAGGTTCCGGGCAGTTGATTGATGCGCCGGGCGCACCGGGTCTGGCCGCGTCGACCGCGGTGGGGGGCGGTGGGCGGGTCGACGCGGTGGCTTGGCTGCCCGCGCGCCACCCCGGCGTCGATGTCGATCTCGCCGACTACGCCCAGAAACTTCGGTCACGGCTGCCCGGTCCGGCTCCCGTGCCACCACATCTGGACGACGCGACCGCGCCGCCGGTCGACACCGAGGGGCCGGAATCGACAGCCGGCACCGGCAGCGTCGACGATTTAGTCGATCCCCACGATCGGCTCCGGCGCGACTACGAATTCTATGCCCGGCAGCTGGCACGTGAGCATGCGCGCTATCGGCTCGACTGTGCCCTGCCGGCCCCGGTGATGCAGCGCCTGGTCGATGCGCGCAGTTGGGTGCGCCTGGTGGACACGATCGCCCTGGCCCACGCCCATGACCTCGACACTGCCACTCTGGTCACGGCGATCACCCGCGGCGACCTCGACGTCGTTCTGCACGCCCACGACTCTGCGGCCCTGCTGCGGGCCCGCGCCGATGCCTGGATCGCCACGCGCACGGCAACCAGCGACACCCCCGCGAGCAGCCGCTTTCCGAGCCGGTTCCGGGCGTTGCGGGACCTCCCCGCACCAGCAGGGCTGACGCCGATCCCGCCCGAACATCCCGGCATGGACACCGTCGCCGCCGACTACGCCGACGCACTGCGGCAGGCGCTGCTGGATCTGCCCGCCGACGCACCGGACTGGCGAGCCCGCACCCGGACGGCGACACTGCGCGAGGGACTCCCCGGCGCTGGGCCGGTGTCGCCGGTCGACCTCGCGGCCGATCTCGTGGCCGACCCTGGAGCCGAGGACGGTGATGACGGTGGCGGCGGCTCGCTGGAGGGGATCGACGTCGCGGCGGCCCGCACCGATCAGCTCTACCCCGAGCTGGATCCGCTCGAACGGGTGGTGCGCGTGCGCGCCGACATGGCCGCCGCCCAGAGCCGTGTCAGCGAATTGCAGCGCGCCTTCCGTGAAGAGCGCCACGAGCACCAGCTCGCGATCACCCCCCTGGTGGCACGCTGCCGCGAACGCGTCGACGCCCTGCGACCGCTGCTGCTGGCTTACCGTGACGCCCAACAGGATTGGGAACAGGCCCACGCCGCGACCATCACCGCTGAGGACACCTACCGTCAAGCCCTGAGCCGCCAACCCGAGCAGGCCGACGAGCAATTCCTGAAGTTCCTCTCCGACAAGGCCACCGCGAGCACAGCCAATCCTGGTGCGCGCGCCCGACTCCACGCGCTGCTCGACAAATATCGGGAGGCGATGACCGAACGGGCCGACGCCGCCACCGACGCCGAGATCACCCACACCAAGCTGCTCGCCGAGGACGCCCGGGCGTGGGCCGATCGGTTGCGCGCTGAAGCCGATGCCGCCGAACGTGAACTCCACACGGCCGCAGGCGCCGAGGGCGTCGTCGACGAATCCGACCTGCACCGCATGCGACTACTCGGTGACGAACTGGCCATCGAAACGATCACCGACGCGCGAGCGGCCCTGCGGCGTCTGCCCCCGTACCTCAATCGCGCCCGCAGCCTCGCCGCCAGCGAACTCGAAGCCGCAGAAGGCCTCTCCCGATCCGAAGCCCTGGCCGAAGTCGACCGCCGCACCGCTGATGAAGTCCCCGCCGATCGTGAACCGCACATGGATCTCGAGCCGCTCGGCGAGGTGGCCGGCGAGGTCGACGAGCAGCTGGCCGAGCACATGCGCGCCGACCCCATCCGGATGCGCACCGACAACGACCTCGACACCCTCATCCGGTCGCTGCGGCACAGCGCCGCCCACACCTGGCCCGTCCTCACCGACCCCGCCACCTCCCTGGAACAGCAGGTACGCGGCAACCATGCCCGCCTGGCCAAGCAGGTCGCAGCCATCGCCGCCGCCCAACGCGCGGCCGAAGACGGCGACCAGCATGCTGCGGAGGCTGCCGTGGCAGCCGCCGCGGCCGCTGGTGCACCCCGGCACCGATGGTCGGCCTTGCTCGCACGCGCCGCCGATACGCACGCGTTGGCCCAAGAGCTCGCCGAGGCGCAGCTCGCCGACGGCCGTGAGGAACAACTGCGGACCCGAGCAGAACAGCGGGCCGCCCACGCGGCCCATGAACTCACTGTCGCGATGGCCGAACGACACCGGCGTAATCGACTGCATCAGAACATGATTGACGCTGAGAACCGCGTCCGGGCGGCACACGGAGCGCCCACGTCGACCGCGCCGGGTGAGCTGGCCAGCGAGCCGAGTGAGACCGCGCAACTCCCGGACGCCGCCGTCCATGAACTGTGACATCCACACCAGACACCCGTACGGCTATCAGCAATCCTGGTACCCGCGATCATCGAACAGTTCGGCGCCGCGGTCATCGTCTTGCGCGGATCGCTGTCTCCTGTCCGCCCGCAGCCGTCTTGTCGGAGTCTGCTGGCACCATCGTGAGCGCGGGCGATCCTTGGCGGTTCTGGTACATCAGCGTCGATAGGGTCGGCTCGCCTCGCGGTCCGCACTGATCGATCCAAAGGGACAACCGATGAACACCTATCGCCGCCTTATCGAGAACAACGAATGGGAGGGGGCGCGCTGGAACTTCTGGCTTCTCATTGACCGCAACGGCGTTGCGCTCGAGCGTCTGGCGGAGTTCATAGAAGCGCGGTACAGCAACGAAATCGAGCCCGCATTCTCGATCACCGGTGACGTACTCACTGCGGATGAGGTCGATCTTCTCGTTCGATTCGCCGACGCGGACGACGCGGACTATATGTCGACCCACAACAAGGTTGACGGGATCCTGCGGTTGCCCGAGAACCTAGACGACGCGTTCGCTGCTGCGCTGCACAAAGGCGGCATCAAAGACATGTTCGTGTCCTGAACCAGAACCTGATGCCGGACCTGACCAAGGACGACCGCGCAAATGGCGGAAGTGGCAGGCGTTCGAGACCCCCGTGACCCGCATGCGCTGCACCCGCACCGCACCCGGTTCACCACTTCAGAGTATTGAGCTGCTCGTGGCGGATCTGGACTGCGCGCGTGTGGATTTCAAGTTGGTCGGCGGCGGTGCCGCCGATGATCGTCGGCGGGATCGTGCCGTCGCGATGCCACCCGGCCAGCTGTTCTGCTGCGTGGTTCAGGCACAGCAGAGGAGTGTCTACCGGCTGGCCGACAAGATCGACTGCGTTGCCGTCGTAGATGCGTAGCCGCACCCGCGACGCGTGAGTGCCACATGGCCTGTGAGAACTGGGGGTGTACCACGGGTGCCGGCCGATCGAGGCGAAGCAGCTTTCAGCGTGATAGAGCGGCCGGGCCTGCGCCCACATCCGATCAGCCAGCGCCAGTGCGGAATCCATGCGCATCCGAGTGTCTGGATCGAGCCGGTCGGCGTCACGGGCAAGGCGCACCGACAGATATGTCCGCCATGCCAGCCGGATAGTGGTGTCTTCGAGGATCAGGGTCTGGTCGTGCTCGCAATGGCGGGCTAAGGCTTCGGCGAAATGTGTGCCCAGCTCGAGCAGGCCGTCGATATCGCTGGCGATGACGTTCTTCAGGTCTTTGTGGTGGCTGGCGAGTTCGAAGGCCAGTATCCGAGCAGCCGACGCGAGATCTGCCGCAGGTCCGGCCTCGCGGGCGGAGATTGTTTTCAAACGGTGGCACATCCTTCCAGCACAGGGCATCGGTACGGGCGCGGAGCAACCGGTTCCATTTGGACAGGCTGCGGAGCTGGCAGGATGGGGCGCACCAGTTGCGGTGACCATACCCATTGGTACTGGGATTTCCTGGCGTGACACCCGGAGACCGGAAGTTCTACGCCCGCCTTCGATCCGCGCCTGGATCGTTCACTGACCGGTTTGTACCGGCGTGACAAGTCGGGCGCGGATCGAAGGCTCACCGATGTCAGGTGCTTCGCGAGAGGCGCTGCCAGCCAAAGGGATTGATCAGTTTCCTTGCCTGTGACCGGTTGCATGGTCAGAGGTATTCGGCGACCAGGATGAATTTTCCGTTCCATTGGGCGGGGTCGACCAGGGCGAGCACGATCTTGCCGTTCGGGGAGTTGGCGGCGTCGGCGAACACGGTCGCCATGTCGGCGTTGACTCGGCCGTCCTGCTGGGGGATCGATGAGTTCGGATCGACGTGCACGGCGGTGACGCCAGCCAGGAGTCCGATGCCGAGAACACTTGGGACGGGGCTGTTGGACAGGGCGACGGTTTCGGGGTGGCTGAAACCGGCACCGGCGATCACGCCGGGGGCGGTAATCGGCACGACCGCCGATGCCGTTGCGGCCGAGATGGTGACAGCGGCCAAACCGATGCCGGCTGCGGCGATGGCAGTGCGAATGTCCATGTTGACCTCTTCCGGAGATGAAGACGGCCGACTGCCCGGTTGGTGTCGGCTCCCCGCAGCGACTCTCGTCCGCCGCGCGGCCAACCTATCCACGCGGGCTTCGGGTCGACGGCGGGATCCACACGGCCGGTGGGTCATTCGCGCATGTTGGGTCAATGAGCTCGATGGCCACAGCGTTGTCGCCGCGGCCGTCGAGGGGCTATTGGTGCGTTGGGGGCCGGAATCGGATGGTGTCGGGGATGGGCCGGTCGACCATCGCGAATCCCGCCGTGGTGATGCTGGCGATGCTCGGGGTTGCGCCGCGCAGGTGTTGGCGGAGCTCGTCGGCGCGGTACCCGGGCAGTCCGTTGTTCTTGCGCCAGTAGAGGTAATCGCCCCACACGAGCGCGAATTGGTCTTCGGTCGGCTCGCTGTGACCGGGCAGAATCGGCACGTAGGCCAGGGGGGTCTTCAATCTGTGGCCCGGTGCGATCTGTTCCACCGCGATCACGCTGTGGTACCCCGGCGGGCACTCGGAGGGATCGATTTCGGCATCGAACTCGCCCGCCACCGCAGCGCGCACGCGGTGGCGGGCCCCGGGATTGGCGTCGAACCATTGGCGGTCGCCCTCGGAGGCCTGCGCGACGATCGCCATCTCCTGTGGGGTGCGCGCCCGCGTCCCGCCGATCGTGACATGGGTTCCTTGCCCGTTGTGAGCAGGACGCTTCCGCGGGGTTCGTGACCTCTTTCCCATGGTTAGCATGCTCTGCCACCGCGGGCCATCCACGCCACAGGCGCGCCGTGGCACCCGGATCGCTGGTGCCACACCGGCAGTGTGCTGGGCGCGGTCGCGACCATGGCGAGCGGATTGAATACCGGTCAGCGCCGTGTAGCGGGCCCTCGCGTCGTGAACCAGGCGGAAGCCGCCTCACCGTGGCGCCTCGGCGGTGACTCGCCGCCGCGACGGCGATCGACTTCGCGACCTGGGGAGAACCGAATCATGACAGCAGCGGCGATCGATCGGCTCGGCCACCGGCGGACCAGGGTTTTCTGGCTGTACACGGCGCTGGTCGCGGCGCTGTTGTTCCCCACGGTGGTCCCGGCGGCGGCGAATCCTGGCGATGAGTGCCGGATGCGGGCGGGCACGATCGAGACGCTGTCCGTGCCCTCGGGCATGGGTCCGATACCGGTGCAGGTGCAGTGGGCGCGACATTGTGGTCCCGGCGCGCTGTATTTGCTCGACGGTTTGCGCGCCGGCGCGGTCAACGGCTGGTTCGCCAACACCGACGCCGTGTCGATGTTCGCCGACGATGACCTCACCGTCGTGATGCCGGCGGGAGGTCCGGGAAGTTGGTACGCCGACTGGGCTGGCCCGACCGCCGAGCACGGACGAGTCTTGACCTATCGGTGGGAAACTTTCCTCACCGACGAACTCCCGGGGTTTTTGGCCGGTTTCGGTGTCGGTCCCGACCGATATGCGGTGGTGGGATTGTCGATGAGCGCCAGCTCCGCATTGGTGCTTGCCGCGCACCACCGCAGCCAGTTCAGGGCCGCCGCCGCCTTCTCCGGAATTCTGGATTGGCATTCACCGGACATGCGCGAAGCCGTCCGCGCCGCCACCTGGCAAGCCGGGCACGATCCCGACCGCATGGCCGTGCCAGGCAGCCCCGCCTGGGACCATCTCGACCCGGTCACCGCGGCGCCGCTGCTGGCCGGGCTGCCGCTCTACCTCGCCGCGAGCCCGGGTCTGCCCTCCCCCGGTGATCGCATCGACAGCCTCTCCGCGGCCGCCGACACCGTCGGTGCCATGGCTTTGGAGGCCGTCACCGCCGTGTCCACCCACCGATTCAAGCAGCGCTTGGACGGTCTCGGAATCGGCGCGGTCTACGACTTCCCGCCGACGGGCACCCACACGTGGAGCACCTGGCAGGCAGACCTCGCCCGAGCCCGTCCCTACCTGCTGGAGGCACTTGCCGAAGACGGCCAACCGGCACCGCGATGATCGGCGATCAACCGCCAGCGGCGGCGGCCGCCCACTGCTCCACAGGTGGCGGCCCTCGTGCCGGTAGCGAATGTGGTTGCGGCAGCACGCAACTGGCCGGGCATCGTGTGCGGGCGTCGGCATCGGAGCGGGACGGCGCGTCCACTGTTCACTTCAGCCCCACCAGCCACGGATGTTATGATGCTCGCATGCTAACATTTGCCCTCGTGGGAGTCGCCCCACGAGATGCAGGTGCACCGCGGTGCACCGCGACGTCGGTAAGGCGTCCGCTGCCGGTGCGCGCCGCCGATGCGCCGATCGACGACACAGCCGCTGACCTCGCGGACCGAGACGAGACGAACCGATGACCGAACTCGCCGACTTCCCCGATCTCGAGGACACCCACGCTGGCGACGAGCCCGACTGGGACAAAGCCACGGTGACGCCTCCCGAGGCCGAATCGGCCCATTCCGGCGACGCCGATCCACCGCCAGCGACGGCGGCGCACATCGATTCCGACACCGAGGTTGCCCTGCCCGGCACCGACCCCGCCGAGGCGGGGTCGGGCCCAGACGAACTCGACCAGGACGCGGTCCACCGCCAGGCTCTTCGCGAGGTTTACACGACCCGAGTAGCGAAGACCTTCTATGTGTGCGCGTTGTTGGGTGATCGCAGCAACCCCGCTCAGCTCAACCGTGGCGAGGTCGTGCAACGGCTGCGCGAGCTCACCGACGACGAGACCCTCGACAAGCCCGCGATCCAGAACAACGTCGGCCAGTACGCCAAACTCTGGCGGGAATGGATCACCGCGCGCGAGACAGCCCAGCCGATCCCGGCCACGATCGGGGATAAGCAGGCGCAGACCCTCGATGACATCTATCTGCACCTGTTCGGCGACTCCCCCGAGCAGCCGACATGGATGTCGGCAGCGGCGCAGCGGGACGTCGACGACAATCTCCCCCGCACCCAGATCCAGGGCGATACCGCGCCGCCCGAACCGGCCACGAGCGGTAGCAGCGGCGACGTGGTTGACAGCGAGCTCAGCACCGGCGCAGCCACCGTGGCGCCGCAGCCCCCCGCTGAAGCCTCACCGCACGATCCGGCCGACATCGGCGACGTTCAGGGTACCGGCGCACCCCAGGACAAGGACGTACCTCCGGCGCGCATCCTCGTCGAACTCGCCACTCGTGGCCGTGAGGCGCAACCGATCCAGACCGACCCGGCACTGTTCGCCGACTGGTCAGCCGACGAGATCATAGCCGAGCGTGAGGTGGCCGAGTGGATCCGCGCCCGGCGGCGAAAGGCCCGCAAAATCGCGGTCGCCGCGCAGCTCGCGGACGAGAGCCGTGACCGAAAGGCACTCATTCGCCTGCGGGCCGTCCAGCGCCGGGAGCGGCGGATCGCCCGCAAAGCCCTTGCCGCGCAACGACGCAAGACCAGCCCGCACGCGCAGATCGCGAGCTTGTTCACCTACCAGTTCGGGACCACCCTGGCCTTGGCCTCGGTGGTCGCCGCCGGCATGGCGTGGTCGGCCACCAACGTCCAACGCAACATCGTCGCCCAAGGCCTCACCTCCTCGGACCTGCTGTACTGGACCAGCTACCTGCTCGAGGCCATGATCTCGATCTGCCTGGTCGTGATCATGGTCGGCACACCCAAACTCGCGGAATGGGGCATACGCCCGCACCGTATCGGACAGGCGGAGCTCGGACTGCTCGCGATCACCATCGGGCTCAACACCTACCCCTTCCTCGCCGACAAAGCGTGGGGTCAGGCGGTCGTGCACTCAGTTGCGCCCGGCATGATCGGCGGTGCCCTGCTGATCCACCACCGCCTGTCAGCGGCGTACGGAAATGCGATCCAGTGCGCCGCCGCACAACTGCCCCCCGACGACCTCATTGCAGGCACAGATCCATACCTCGATGCCGTGCCGTTGTCCGAGCTGGCTCCACCCACACGCGACAGCAGGTGACCGCCGAGTGAAGACACCACGGCTGACACAGGTTGTGCAGTATCCACCGCGTTCAGTCGACGGATCACGGCAGAGATGATCAGATGTTGGAAACCAGGAACGAGGTGAGAACATGTACCGACCCACTAAAGCGGGCCTACCAGCCACGATAGGCGCCCGCCAGCACCTCGTGTGTGAGCGATGCAGCACCTCGGTCGATGGTTTCGCTGCGGCAGGACCGGCCAGATGCTTTCATCGGCTTCCATTCCGGCGCGCCGCCGACGGTTTTATGAAACCTCGAGGCAGGATCTGGGGCATGGCGGAGAAAGCGAAACGCGCGGGAGGACGTCCTGAAAGAGAGGACGGCCCGGACTATCGCACAGTCGGTGCCAAGATCCCCGGATCGCTGGCGCAGCTGGTCAAAGAGCCCGTCGGCACACCCGACTACCCGACCCTCAAGGCCCGCGTGGTCACGCTGCTACGCAACGGTTTGGAGTCCTACGCCCAGGGCCCGAACCGACTCGGTGTCATCTACACCGGCGACCGTAAATACATCGGCCCAGTGGATCTGCCTCAGCCACTCGGTGACCAGTTCATGGCGCTGGTCTCCACCGAGGACGTACCGGCCGATTTCCCCTCGATCACCGCTTGCATGATCGAACTGCTGCACCGCGGGCTGGCCCGCGAGCAGGAGCGAAGCGCCGACTTGCCGGTCCAACCGGAGTTGCCACTGGCACCTACGGGTACCTGACCTAGAACAAGCGAAAGGCCCCCTCCGCGTCCAAACAGATGGGGACCTTCGCTTCAACTACCAACGAGCATCGAAGAGGTTGTATGTCCCTTTCGCGTACTCGGGAGGCTGTATGCCTGATCCGAGTGTAAAGCATCTACTGGCGAATCTTCCAGGTAGCGCGCCGATCGAGCGCCGGACTACCTGCGCGTCCGACCTGATTTCGCGGCGATTTCGCCTGCTTACGGCTGCCGCTGGCACGTTCGGGGTGAGCTGCGCTCCCCCACCGATGCCAGCCCGGGCGCCGTGGTTCACCTTCCCCATGCCGTGGCCATGCTCTGCGCCGCCGACGAACGTCGGATCGCTGACGCGCTCGCCTGGCTGGTTCCCGACCGCGCGAGGAGGTGGTTCTCGACTGCGCTGAACAGCGCCGAATTCCTAAGTCAATACGGGCCGAGCAGCGGCTTCGAGCAGCACGGAACCCTCTTCCTGGCAGAAGGGGTTCGGCGCTGAGGGAGATTCCCTCGACTGCTCAGACCTTGGGTTCGATGACTGGTCGATCCCTGGGTGGTCGTTGCGTTCTCAGAAAGGTGTTGCCGTGGTGGGCAGCTCCAAGGGTAACGCATGCGCTCAGCACCCTCACGCCGAAGACGATCAGCCTTCGGCGAGTTGTGACGAATTTGTCACCAGCACAGGTGCTGACGTCGAAACAATCGCGCGCCTCAACGCCGGCCAGCGTGGCCGGTCGTGGGCGCTTCCCGTTGATACCGGGGTCGCGGCACGGATCCCCGCGTGGACGAGCCGCAGTATCTGGCACGATCAGGTCAAGGCCGCCCTCGACAGCGACACCGGCCAGCGTCTCCTCGCGACGCAGAAGGTGAAAGCCTCGCGGGTGATCGCCGTCGCCGTCGCCATGTCGCTGCTCGCTTCCAGCGACACCGGCCGGGATGTGACCGCATCCAACTATCGCCTGGCACGCAACGCCGGAGTCAGCGAACGAGTGGTGTCGCGGGCCCGGCGGGTCCTGAGCGATCTCGGGCTTGCCGTGGAGGTCGAACGAGGACGCCTCCTCTCAGCACAGGAGCGCGCGGCCGCGAAAGCCCACCACGGTGGCTACCAGGCCCGCGCGGCGTCGGTGTGGTACTTGACCACCCCGAGGGAATCGGCTGCCGTTCGTGCACCATTCCGTCGCTCAGCCTCGATGGGCCCCGGTTCGCGAGCCCGCCGAGCCGCATCACGCATTCCCCAGGTCAGCACCGGTGGCGATCTACCCCCCTCCAGGGGGGTTTGTAGTTCATCTCTAGTTCGGAAGAACTCACCAAAGCGCGCGCGAGCGCACACTCGGCGCGGAATGAACTCAAGTAGGAACGCCGCTTTGGACCTCCTGCCACGCCCACTGCACGCCCAACTCACCGCCGCCGAGCTCGTTGGCTGCTGCATCGGCCTCGACAGCGGCGCTTGGCGGCGACTGGGTTTCGACCAGTGGATCCGGGTGCCCGGCAACCACATCGGCGCAGTCGTCGACGCCATCGTCGCAGCAGGAATCGACACCACCATTTGGACTGGGCAAGCTATCAAAAAGCGCCTGGACCAGCACAACAAGGATCGCGGATTGGCCTGGCCCAACCAGATCCACCAACCTGCGGCATTCCTTCGTACGTTGCTGAGCAACCTGGACTGGTCGCAACAGGTTCCCCCGGAGCCAGCGGCCGTCGCCCGCGCACGATCCGCGGCCAACCGTGCTGAGGCCCAGCGTCAGCGTGCAGAAAGTGCAGCGACAGATGTCGCTAAGGGCCCGGGGTTCGCACGCTACCGGCGTTGGCGCACCGAGATGGACCGCAAGAAGCCCCACTTGGCGAAGAAGCTGCCCACTCCAGCCCCTCAATCACCAGAGGAGCCCACAGACGGCGGACGGCCACTTCTCCGCTGGCTTGTCGAAGAAGAGGCCCCTACCCGACTTGCCGGCGGTATTTAAGACACGGACGACCACAGCGTGGAAGGCACTGGGGGCGAACCGCAGTACACACGGTTGCGCCGGTGCTGGTCGGCATCGGAATGCTTATCCACCACAAGATGTCGGCAGGCATCGAAAAAGTCGATCAGTAAAGCGGCGCAATGAGCCAGGGACCTCGACACAGATTCCGCAGTGCCACCGGCGGTTCACTGCGACCAAGGGTCGGCGAGCGGGGACTACCTGCTGGCTACAGCCATCCTGGGCAACTACCGCGCGATCATCCTCACCGTAGGTCGACGGGTCTACCCGTATGCATCCGAGCGGACAGGCCGGAGGGTTCGGGGTAACCGTTTGACCTGCTGCAGACGATGCCTTGGACACAGCGAATCCAGAGTGAAAGACCTGTAGGGCTGGCCGGCTCGATGCTGTGGTTGGGAGGGCCAAGAATTGCACACCTGTAATTTCCACAGCCGAGGCGAGCCTACTACAGGAAATCTCTTTTACAAGAAAGAACTATATGGGGGTCCAAAAAATGTGCTTTGACCTGCCTTTTTGTCGTGTCACGGTGACCTCATTAATTCGAGCTGGTGACCCTTGTAATTCGTCCGGTCCTGGGAAAATGAGTTTGAGACGGTGACCCTATTAATTTGTGGATAACCTTCCCCAGCGCCCGAGTTATCCACAGATTGTGTATAACTTGGGATGCGAATTAGATGGGTCACCGGGACCCTGACCTGAGCGAATTAGATGGGTCACCGCGAATTAGAAGGGTCACCAGGTCTGTCCAGTTCGTGCACGCCGTGCACGTTGCCGTCCGCGCGCCCGCCGCAACGAATTAGATAGGTCACCACAGTCGGCCAGGGCTGGCGCCCGGCGAATTAGATGGGTCACCACCGGCTGAGGGTCCGACGCTCCAACGAATTAGATAGGTCACCTTGAGTAATATCCGCTGCTCAGAGCCATGTTTCGTCCCACGGGCATCAGTGCTCATGGCACCCTGGACAGCGAATAAGAAGGGTCACCACCACTGCCGTCGATTCACCATGGCCGCGACAAACAACCAGGTCAGGACCAGATAGGCAGCGGTGACCTGACCTATGCGGGGCCTAGCGAATCAGCAGGGTCACCCGCGGCGACTCAAGAACACGGCCCTGACCTGCACGCAAGGACACTCGACAACATCGGTGACCCTTCTTATTCGAAGGGGTGTGTTCGTTCGCGTCATCTCCACCCCACTGAGGCATAGTGATCGGCATGGCGCGACCCAAACGCGATGAGCTGGCATTGCTGGCTGCCGCCGATCTCATAGAGGCAGCAAGGGAAGCCGACGATCAGGAACTGGCGTGGACAACGCCGCTCCTCGCTCAAACGTGCCTGCCCGTCCGGAACCCCGGGAACATCCCGGTGTACGAGCGCCGCAACGGCGACACCCTCCTCACGATCCGGCCCGGCTACGTCGACGACCCAAAGACCGGCAAATCCAAGAGCTTGGGCTACCCGAGTGGCGTACTCGCCCGCAAGTCGATGATCTGGATCATCGGAGAAGCCCGCCGAACCAAGTCACGCGAGCTGGTCATGGGCGACGGCATTACCGACTTCCTTCGGACGCTGCAGCCCGGATCGGCCGCATCCGCTGGCCCCACCGGCAGCCTGACCCGGCTACGTGTTCAAACCGAGCAACTATTCAATGCCGCAATCACTGTGCGCATCGACCGGCCGGGCCCGGACGGTGAACCCGCCACCATCATCAAGAACCTGACCGTCGCCAATCAAGCCGTCCTCTGGGGCAAGGACAGCAAAGGCACCAGCCGCGCGGTGGTCCAGCTTTCCGGCGACTTCTATGACGAGATCCTCCAGCGTGCACTACCACTGGACTGGAACGCGCTACATGTGTTCGGCGACGACGCCACAGCAATCGACCTGTACATCTTCCTCACCTACACGATGGCCACCCTCAAGCGCCGCATCACCATCTCGCTCGACGATCTCAACGAACGCCTTGGGCTGATGCGCAAGCTTGAAACCAAGGAAGCCCGCTACAAGGCCCGCAAGGCATACGAGAAAAAGCTAGCCCGCGTCTTGTCGGTTTACCGAGACGCCAACGTCGAACTCACCACAGCCGGCCTGGTCCTGACGCCGAGCAGGCCGCACGTACTCCCCAAGGGCTGGCGGGCAGTGGAATCCAGCCTAATCGTTCCGCCCTCGATTGGAGCGTAACAGTCCCGGAAACGACGAGAGGGGCGCCGCGTCGAGCAGGGCTACAGCGTCTACGTCGGATCGTCGAGTTTGATTGTCGGGTGTGCCGCGATTGGGCCTCGCGGAGACCCAGGGCGACGCTTACAAGTCCCGTGCTGCTGATCTCTGCGCCGGGTGGGTCACTGGCGGGCTAACACAGTTGCTCGACTTGCTCGAAGAGGCAAGCTACACCCGCAGCGGCTGCAGCAGCGTGACGACGCTCCCCTGCCGCTGAATCTGAGCACCATGAATTCCGTAGCGTCATTTCGTAGCGTTGGTTTCGTTGTGGCTGGCCTGAACGTCATTGGCTCGGCGCCTAAACTGGGACACGACACCCAGGTGACGACCGTAGCCTTTGGCAGGGCGTACCGACGGGTGAATCGAGCGGTTCGTCTTGTCCGACGCAATGTCGAAGGCACGAGAGCTTCCTGGTCAAAGTGATTGCAGCGCAGCAGTTTTGCATGTTGCAGATCACTCTTGAAACCACCGCCGAGACACGCCTAAGCGCTGGAGTCATCGGTTGGGCATGGTGGCCTTCGATCAATGTGGCGATCGGAGCGACCGGACACAGCCACGCCCCCGTCCATGCGGGGTGGTGGCATGGCTGTATCCGGCAGATCGGGTCACCCCCCAGTCGAACGCTTCTTCCTCAGTTTGGGTAGATACGCGTCAAGCACGGGTGCTAGCCATGTCGAACGTGTCTGAAACCCGAGGTTCGAACCGAACTCGTCGAGCTTCGCTGCCTGCGCAGGCGTCGGACGGTATGTGATCGGGATCTGTCCTCCACCGCGGAACCGAACTGCATTCGGATCTGGATCGAACAGGTCTGACACCGGCCGAGTGACGATTCGGCGTGCTTCCACGACTTCCTGGAGAACGTCGACCTTTGCACCAACTGCCTCCAGAATTATCTGGAGATTGCTCAGTTCGTTGTCCTTCCCGTACTTCTTCAGTCGTGCCTCAACATCACTGTCGACGTACACAGCTGATGCGCCGGGCCTCTTCGCTCGTTGCGTTCGACTCTGCGGCTTCTGGGGTTCAACTGCAGTCTCAGGTGTTGATTCGTCGTCCTCGTCGAACTCCTCGGTCTCAGTGTCGGTCGCGACATCGCTGTCAGCAGTCTCGCCCTGGCTGAGGTTCTTGATGTACTCGGCTCTCTTCGCCGGATCGAACAGGTCACCAAGTCCTGCGCTACCGGAGGTATCCAGGTTCTGCCTCGTCAGGGGAGAGCTCATGGCCACAATCCTTTCTCAACTAGCTCTGCTCGCTTCTTCTCCGCAAGGGCGAACACCTCGTCGCCAAGGCCGTCGTAATCCTCGGCCACACCTTTAGACGCGCCGGAGACGACTATCGAATCCTTCGCTTCTCCCCTGCGCCGCTTCACCCAGGACGGGTTGTTCTCGATCTCCCGCGACAACTCCTCGGCTACTCGGCCGTACCGGCTGCTGTCTGCTGCCACTCCTTCTGAGAATCTGATGAAGGACTTCAGCACTAAGGTGGCATCGCCGAGATCTCGTGCCACGTCGCGCCCGATCTCGGCCCGGATGGCTTTGCTGCTGTGACCGGAGCCGAAGACGAACACTCCAAGGAGCATGATGAATGGGTTGTGCTCCATTGCCACCCGTATGTAGCTGGCCAGCTGGAGCAGTCCAAGTCGCGTCGAGTCGTCAGTCTTGATCGGAACCAGCACGAAACGTGCGACACCGAGAGCAATCAAGAGGAGAGTTTCGTTCTCCGGTGGAGTATCGATGATGACGACGTCGTAGTGGGGCGCCAAGTGCTGCAGCCGCTCGGCGAGGCTGAGAATCACCGATGCTGCGCCGCCGGCGGACTTCATTCGACTGCCGATTGCGTCCGTAATCATGGAGACGTAGGTGCCGCCAGGCAGCAGGTCGAGGTCTGCGCGTCCCCCAACCGAGCGAGCAGGCTTGAGATCTGTGTGGGTGACAATTGCTTGGAACAGGCCGAGCCCATCGTCATCGACGCCAGCTTTGCCCTTGATTCCGAGCAATAGCGATGCGGTGCCTTGTCCGTTGAGGTCGACCAGAAGGACTCGCTTTGGTCGGCCACTATCCGTACCGACGGCGTCGTCGTGGACGGCTGCTTTGGAGGCCTGCCTTGCCGCAAGATTGACGGCGGTTGCTGTCTTGCCTACTCCGCCCTTCCAGTTCGCGACGACTATGACGTTACCCAGCGCCGACCAATTGATCGTCGGAGCGACTCCGCTCAGTGGATGTCCCATGACTTCTTCCGATGTCTCTTCCGTGTCAGGTTCGTTGTTCGCACGCGGGCGGCGCGCTGAGGCGTTGCTGTCGGCCTGTGCGGCTGACCTGCGAGTTGTGAACTATCATTGCCTGAGCTCCAATATTCGTCTCTACCTGCGAGATTCAAGAAAGGCCGAAAGGTGTCGGACGGCAGGATGGATCGTAGCGCACATCGCGCACCAGGCGGTCAATCAACGCGCGACTCCGATCACCTGTCCGTCAAGGTCGCTGAGGGCGTTCCGGGTGGTGCTCCGGGGGATGGCTGCGTCGATGCGATGTCTGATTGCTGCGCGAAGCCGCGCACGAAGTCGCAGCTAAACGTTCCGATCTACGCAGGTCAAGACCTACAAGCGTATATACCACCGCAAATACCGGCATATAGACCCGGTGATAGATCGCGAGGTCATCTCCGTGGTGTGTCCGAAGGTGGTGCCGTCAGTAGGTACACAGCTTATCTGGTTGATTCGTCCGTAAGTAGGCCGACCAGCCGACCGATGAGTAACCACATAGGCTTGAGCACACACTGCTTCGGCAGCAGCGGCGAAGATCGACCAAGTCATGGCGATGTCGATTCCCGTAGGCGTGTATATATGAGTACATATGAAGGTACTGCGAAAGATTGTTCAATAGGCAAATTGACCTATTCTTTCGTGAGCTTTGGCAAATGGTGTTGTCGAGGTATATCAGCTCAGCTTGCTATGCATGCTGCTGTTACTGAGCCCATATATAAGTGTGCGCGTTTGCCGGACCACTGCGTGGGAGGAACCCTGGTATGGTCCCCGTTAACCGTATCCGTGAGCGTGCTTCACGGTGTGCCCACAAATTACCTGATAGGTAGTGCTACGCACCACCAGCCGCAGCTGTGTAGCAGTTTGGCGACAGGTCTTTCGCACTGCTGCCATGCAACCCGATTCAGTCATTGCTCAGGCTGTTCGCGAGACGGTTTTCATGCAAACCTTGCTACGCATCAAGCGCATAATATTCTGGTTTTCAAGCCGAGTGGTGAGTGTACATACAAGCCGATTTCCAACGCGGTCAATTGTCTCGCCAATGGCTCGCCGAACTGCGAGCACAATCTGTACGTAAGCCTACGGTCGGATACAGAGACGAGGTCTCCGATGTATTGTCAGACGAATCTGTCGCGAGGCGGCGCGGTTAGGTCGGCTCATCATTGTCGACGCTCTACGGGCCAGCATCGACCAATATATTTCTTTGCCTCTGGCCGCGTAAGGTCGTGTACGAACTTCTGAGCTTATGCCCGCGGCCATTGCACGGTAGATTTAATGAACGGCGATGACGTGGACGTGCTGCGCAACGCGCCGATGCATTCGCCGACGCGTCGGCCACAGCATTCATGGGTGCATGAGGGCTTGGTGACGAACCCGCCTGAGAATGTCCCGATTTTGGCGTCACAGTGACGAAACGTGGTGAAGGACCGTGTCCTAAATGGCGGTAGTCAGCTGCATGGGCGTTATTCGGGCCAATGTGCTACGGAGCTAACCGGTTCGCTCCATCCGGCGGGCGAAGGTCAACCATCTTGAGCTAAGGGCACGATCGATGAAGGAAGAATTCGATCAGCGACGCCAAAACTATGGCTATAGCAATCCGGTCTTACAGCGATTCTCGACTGTCTCAACTAGGGGAGGGTCCGCCGCTCGCGGAATGCGGTCACACTGCTGTATCCCCCTGCAGGGATCGAGCACCACACCGACACCGAGATCGTTGGCCAGTCGCTCCCATGGCTCGGGTCTCGGGCCCAGGTGATGTGCGTCAAGATCTGGACCTCCGGGCCAATGGTGTGGTCCCCTTGATTGCTGACGGCCAGGACTGCCGGCGCCGAGCTCGGTGGTAAGAAGCTGGACCGCGCAGACCGGAAACCGCGTAGTCGACTGGAGAACCAGCTCTAATCATCGAGTTGTGCCGAACCGCCGGGCGGTTCAGGGAATCTGCTGACGCTCGGGTCGGTGCGCATACTGTGCCTCCATGCCAAAACCATCGGGGCGTTTCGGTTATCGTTCTGTCCGCCAGCACCACATCGGGGACGCGCTTGAGGCGCTTGAGCAGCGTGGACTGGTCGGTGAATGGTGCCTGGAGTTCGCCCCGGAGCCAACCGGGCCCAGCCGGTGGCCGCCTGCTCAGCGTCACCGCTCCGAGGTGGCTTGGTGGGAGATCACGGATCCGGTCGACGGATCGTGCGGCCGATACCAGACACGTGAAGCCGAGCAGTACATCCTCAGCCTGTGCACACCGCGGCGTATCGAATGGGTGCCTGTTCCGTCACCCGGCGGAATCGCCGCAGGACGCCCTGTTTGGGAGTACTCCGCGCAGCAAGCTCACCAAGGGGCAGATGTCTTGGCCTACCCGGCTATTGAGGAGCACCTCAAGTGGGAGGGGGTCTACTTTCCACCCCTGCCGGATTCGACACAGGACGCGATGAAGGGGTGAGCCTTCTCGCGCGGCAAGCCGATTGCTGTGGTCGGCTGAAGTTACTAGTCCTGCGACCGCGGCGCGGTGCCGCGGGGCGATCATCGCTGTAAACGGTAGTGCCACATGTACCTCGGGTGATTCTTCCTCGCCCGATACCGTGTCGCACCGACGAACTCGAATCCTGCCGCGACTGCCACTGCCTGGCTCGCGGAGTGGTCGGATGCGATGTGGCAAAACAGGTCGGTATCGTGCCACGTCAGAACAGTGGCAGCTGCACGGAGCGCAGCCGTGGCATATCCGAGGCCTTGAAGATGCTGTGGCACCAAGTACTTGATCGCTACCGCATCTCGTCCCTCGACCGATTGGATTCCCCCGGCGATGAACTCGTCCGCTATCGGCGGCACGCTGGCCGCTGCGAGGTAGACAACACACTCGCCGAGGTGATTGCGTCCCGCCCATTCCATACAACGCCCGGCGCCGACCGGCATCACTTTCGAGCAGTCGCCCGGACGCCAGCTTCCGACCCGATGGTCGGCCTCCTGGCTCGCGAACCACGCCGAGATCGCCAGCCCGTCGGCAGGTTGCAAGGGGTGCAGGGTTACGTGAGCAGCCATGACCTGGCAATTATCCACCTGAGGCGGCCAGACGAACACGCATCCGGCTTGGCGCGGTGATCAATCGCAGTACACGCCCACAGCCTCCGCATAGCCACGGTCCCGCCCTAGCCGGTGGTCCCGCGGCATCTCCACCCGACCGCTGGATCGCGAAAGAGCACGGACCGACACGGTCTGCCCTCTTTCTGAAGTTCTGCGTTCTCGCTGCACCAGATGCCCCTGGCCCGCGGCGATCCTCCGCCCCAATGTGAGTGGGGGTCTATCGAGGGTTGTGTTTCCCTCCCTGCATATCTCGGGCGTCGGGAACCACTTCCACCGCCGAAGTAGCGTGCTTTTAGTCACGCAGCGATCGTATGCGGCGCGTGTGTGCGCGATTAGCGGCCAGGAATTGCGGTTCCGAGTTGTCTGAGGCTTGTGTTCTACTGTGTTCGAGATCGTTTGCGACCCAACAGATCCAGGATCAGCGAAAGGGGGTGGCCGCAGTGTGGGTGACCTATTTGTTGCTGCCAGCTGCAGTGCTGGCGGGGGTGGTTGCGGGTGTGCGTGCAGGCAGTGTCTGGCGTGGGCTCGTTGTCGGCGTTGCGGTGTTGTTCCTCCCGATCGCGCTGGTCTTGATGGTCGGATTCTCGCTGCTGAAGTTGGGTATGGGCCAGGGCGCCTCGTAGCCCCCTCGGGCGTCCGGGGAGGCGCGCCGCGGCCGCGGTAGTTCAGCACGTCGATTCGCTTCTGCTGGTGGCACACCGGCTGTGGGTTGGCCGCCTTTTCGGCGGAATTGCGTGGATACGGTCGAGCACTGACGTGCTGTGACGTCCTGAGATTGGCGTCACAGCCCCTGGGTGTTCGAAGGGGAGTGATCCGTGTCCGATGCCGAACCGCGCCCGCGGATCGCCGAGGGGGATCGAGAGCCGCGACAGCCAGCACTGGACGACGGCGAGCGGGTCGCGGCGGCAGGGAGAACTCATGAAGCAGACGCCGAGCCGGGAGTTGACTTCGGCGGCGTGGTGGGCGGATCCGCAGCGGTGGCGCCGTTGTCTGGTGGCCGACAATCCGTTGGCCGCGCAGATCGCGGTGCGGGTGTGGGGGAGGGTGGCCCAGCTGGACTGGCAGATCCTGGCGACCGCGTTGATCGCCCAGCGCCTCGAGGACGGTCAGCCGACACCCAAGACGGCGGCGGATCCGCTGGCGGTGGAACTGGAAGCACAGATCGATCACGCTTTCCGGGCGCTGAACAGGACTCTGAACTCAACAACCTGATTTACCGGTGGTCAACGACTGTCCGAGATCTGGATCGGATCCGCGAGAACGGCCACGCACTGCTGGCCCGGAACCTCGACGCCGAGCTGGAGGTGCAGCGCAACCGGTGGAGCAGCCTGCACCGCCACATGCAGGATCTCGAAGACCGTCTCCGCGATGCCGGGGTGGCACCCGAGCACATCAACTACAAAGCAGTGCTGCAGATGGCGGCTGCGCCGAGTTCTGCGCCGCTCACCCCGGACAGCCGGACCCAGCGGAACATGCTGCGCGCCAAGTTGGTTCACCGCGGCGCACCTGTCGCTATGACCGGCGGTGGCGGCTCCCCGATCAACATCGTCGCGGACACCGACGTGCCGGCGGCGAGCCGTGGTTTCGATGATGCGCCGGATCTGTTCCCGGTGGTCGTCGCAGATGCGCATGCCGTTTCGGATGCGCGGTTGCGGCTGACGGGGGGAGTCGAATCAGCGTTGCGGCAGGCCGGCGACCTGTGCCGAGACGACAGCGCCGACCGTGCGGGCCTGCGTCGGCAGGTTGATCGTGTCGTGATCGCTGCCCGCACGAATCCGCGCCTGCAACCGCGGAAGCTGGCCCGGATCGAGCGCGTGGCGGCCGCACTGGCTGCCGGTGAAGTCGTGGAACTCCTCGACGTCAGCGGGGCGGTGATCGGCGATGTGGTCGACGTCGTTTCCGATGAGGCGACTTTCCGGCAGTGGCTGAGCGGCCGGGCCGCGCCGCGGCCTGTGGCTGGCACTGCGCTGTTGACGGTCGCGGAGGAGTCGGTAGAGACAGATTCCAGCGCACCGGTCGCTGATGAGCTGGTTCGGTCCGAGTTGCTGGCTGCCGTGGTCGCCGCGGTGAGCGCCGATGCGGCCATGGTGGACCTGGTGGCGGTCGCCGATGATCGCGACAGGTTTTTCGGTCAGGCCGTCCCGGTTGCGGAGGCCGCGATCGCTACACGTCTGCGCGAGCACCCGGACAACGGCTCGCCTGACGACGGCACCAGCGACCCGCAGGTGCGCCGGGTGCTGCGGGCGGTGCTCGACGATCTCGACGCCTACCGGTGGGTGGCGCGTGAGGCCGCCGAACAAGTGTGGAATCGGCGCGGGCCCGCACAAGGACCGTATCGCCGGTTGGTCGGCGAGCTGGTTGACTCGATCGCCGCCGACGCGGGACTGGCCGCACCCGCGCAGGACGTGCAAACGGTCATCGACGCCGCCGAGGAGCTGTCGGAGCTGCCGGACGCTGAGCAGCAGGTCGTCATGCAGGGCGCGCTGGACGTTCTCGACACGGCGACCAGCCTGGACTACGCCGCGCTGAGACGCGCGGCCATAGACCCGGATTCGCGCGAGCAGACCGCAGGCGACGGTCCGGAAACTGTTGTTGCCGAGGCTATCTCGCTCTGCGGCGATACCGTCGCCGCTGAGGTGATCCGTCAGGAAGTCCTCGACGACTCGACAGCGGACCGAGATCACGCCAGCACCGATCGTGATACCGAGATCACCGAGCACGCCCCCGAACATTTGACGTCGGACGACGCCGGCACTGGAGAGCTCGCGGCCGAGACTGGGGCGACTGCGCCGCCCGACGTCGCGGACACGCAGCCAGAACACCGGGATCCGGCCGCCGACCTCACCACGCCCACGGTCATATCTGAGCGCAGTAATTCCGTGCCGGTTGATGCGATCACCGCCGAGCAGCCCACCGCAGCCGCGCACCCTGCGGATGAGTCCGGCCGGGGACCTGATCCAGTGCCCGCACCGGCGGACGTGAGGCGCGAGCCTGCTGAGACCACATCTGAGCCTGCCCCCGGAGGCGATGCGCCCGGCCCGCGCGGTGAGCGGTTGCCGCCGCCGCGCAGCGGCGCCAACCTCGCCGCCGCCGCTGAGGCCAGAGCGGGCTGGAGTGTCCTCGACGAGGACTCTCGCTACGCCGATAGCCGCTACGGGGACGGCAACACCTATCGACTGAGCTTGTCCGTGCACACCAGCGAGGGCCCCTACAGCGCTGACCTGTACTGGAAGAGGTTTGGGACCAAGTTCGTCTACCAAAAAGACGACTCGGAGTTGATCGGCCCGGACGGGCGGCCGAGCAGAGTTCCGTTGGGGGAGATCACCTATCTGATCGGCCACCTCGAACCCCTCGCCATGCCCGCGCGTACCGGCCGCCCCCTCGATCGTGACGCCGACGGCACCGATGTGACCATCGTCGACGAACCGGAGCTCCAGCCCCCACGGGCGGCATTGGACACCGCCAGGGCCGCGCTCGCACTGGGATGGACCGCCAACCACGTCCGCCACCCAGAGGACTTGTTCCCCTACGTGCTGACCCTGACCAGCCAGGACGAGCCGGCCCGCACCCTGCGGTTGACCTGGCTGCTCGACCCAGGCACTCAGCACTACAACTACGACCGGTGGCGATCGGGGTTCGTCGTCGACGACGAAGTGCACCCCGGGCTGCCCCTGACCGAAGTCACCCGGCTCTTGGACACCCTGCGTGAACAGTCAACCGCGCTGGCCCTGTTCAACTCTGACGGCAGCATCGTCGAAGAACTGCTCACCGACTGGACACGACCAACCCCGACCTCGCAGGCACCGGGCAACGATCCCGAACCCAGCGTGGTCACCGAGCCGGCCAGTGGACTGACCGCCGGGGCGCCCCCGCAGCCAGCGGCCTCTTCTGGCGGCGAGGCGAGCAACGAGCTGGTCGAGGCTGCAACGTCTCCCGAGAGCACTGCGCCGGTCACCGATCCGGCGGTCCGCGCGGGCTTCGCCTATCCGCAGGTGTGGCGGGCGTTGCTCTACCCACCGCCCGCCCAAATCCCCTCGCCGTTGATCGCCGCGAGCGCCCTGGCCGACCGGGCCCGCGTCAACGGCTGGACAGCAAGCACCCGGGTGCTGCCCGCCGCCGAAGCGGCGAACGAATCGGGTTTGGCCGATCTGGTATTCGAACTCCGATTGTCCGGCCAGCAGGGTGCCCGCCTCGAGGAAGTAACGCTGCGCTGGCTGCGTCACGGCGACCGGTGGGACATCGACAGCGAGAACTGTTCGGCAACAACCGGATCGGCTGATCTGGACACTGTCGCCCGGCTGGTAGACACCCCCGCCGCGAGGCTACCCGAGGCCGCCGCCGAGATCCTCGACGCGATCACCACCGAGGCGCTGGCGTCGGCGCCGACCCGCCGCCCCAGCGGCGAACCCTACGACACCTACCGCGATCGAGTCACGGGACCGATCACCACCGCACTCGACGCGGCGCTCGAACGCGAGAGCGCCGGACTCGACGAGTCCCGGCGTCGAGCGGCGGCCGCCGTCGTCGAGCATCGCCCGCTCGTGGACAACCTGAGCGCCGCCATCGCCCGGCAAATCTGGTTCGACGGCGAACTCACAGCAGCGGACATGGTCGAAATCCACTGTGTGGTAGAGGATCACGCGAATACCTACGCCTGGCTCATGGGCGAACAGGGCGCGCCGCGTTACATCGCGGAAGGACACCTGCGTGAGCTGCGAAGCCGCGTGGGTGACCATCCAGTCTTCCAAGCTGTGGCCGCCGAGATCGCCTCGCGCCGAGACGAACTCCTCACCGGCACCCACAGTCAGCGCGAAGCAGCCGTCGCCGTCCGCGCCGAAGCCAGGCAGGCCACCACCACCCGACTGTATGAGCAGGCACGCGAGTCGCTCCTCGACGGCAACCCGGGACAGGCGCGACGGCTCCTCGCCGCCGCCGCACACACCACAGCCGCAGATCCGCGCGTCGACAACCTGTGCCGAATCCTCGACGAGCACTTCCCTCCCGAAGGAATAGCCCCGGCCGATCCCCGCCGCGCCACCCACGGTCCCAGCGCGCCGGTAAACGCGCCCACGCATTACGCCGTCGAGTGCGGGTGGCGCTTCGATCGAGTCGACGACCCCGGCCACCTTGCGACATACACCTTCCGTCACCACGACACCGAGACCGGCGACCGCCACTACCTGCGGCTGGTGTGGGACCTCGAAGACGGCGTACCGGTGTACAACCCGCAGGCGTCGCGCCGCAGCCGCATCAGCCGCACCCACACCTCGATCTCCGGCGCTACAGGTGGGCTCCCGCTGAGCCAAGTGCGGCGAATGATCGAATCGGTCGGGGGCCGTGAGGTTCCACCATCGACGTCGACCGACCCCACCGGTCCGGCACCGGAACTGACGCCCGACCAGCGGCTGGTGCTGTGGCTGGTGGCCCAGCAGTGGCCACTGGACTGGCGGATCACCAACGCGCTGGCCGACCCCGGCTATTACTTGCCGTTGCTGTTCGACCCGCCCGGACAAGCCTTCGGGCCCGTCGCTCAGGCCACGATCGCCAGCACACGCCCGCACTGGGCCGCAACGGATCTGCGGTTCCACATCCGCGGCGGAATCATCGAACTCTGCCCCAGCGGCGACTATGCCGCCGCTCCCGGTTCGACTGCGGTCGCGGTGATAACCCGCGCCGAGTTCGCTGCTCTTGCCCACTCACTCACCCCCGCTCAGCGCCACGCGCTCGACCACTACGGCGACACCACGCCGCGTCGGCAGTTACTCGGTGACCTTCTGCAAATCCAGGTCGTCCTCACCCCTCCACCAGTGGAAGGAACAGAGGAGCGGAGAACACAGCTCAGCCATGCGCTCGACTCCGGCGACGTCACCAACGACGACTCCGCCGCGATCACTATCCGGTCCGCCGACACGCAATCGGCCACCGAAGTTGCTGACGAACTCGCGATCCTCAGCGCTGCTCACCATCGGCTGATCACTGTGGCGCGCACCAACCCGATTGCCGCCAGATTCCGCCTCACCGCGCCCGGCCCGGTGGAACCGATCCAGCTCAGCTCGAGCACCGTTTCCGCGCTCCACAACGCACACCTGCTGCACACCAGCTCCCCCAACGAGGCTGGGGGAGAGCAGATGTGGTGCACCCCGGCGGGAGAAGATCGCCTGCGCGCGCTCGGGCGCGTGACTCGCGCGGAACCCGAAGTCGGAGACCGCGTCCTCAACATCGTCACCGGCGCCGGCGGTGTCGTCTGCGGATACAACGAACTCGACGAGACCTTGCGCTGGGCTGAGGTGATCTGGGAGCACGGCGGGGGTGACCGTGCCTGGAGCGACGACGTCGAACCGACCGATCTGGTGATCCTGCAGCCCGCTGCCGTGAGCGCCGAGCGAGCCGCCGAGATGTACCGGACAGCCATCGGCGCGCCGCCGCTGGCAGCTGAGGCCTCAGTGCCCCCGCCCCCGGTTGCCGCCGACAGTGCCGAAACGATCGTGGACACACAAGCAGCGATAGACGCTGTCGAGGACACTGCGGAGGCGCCCACCGGCGTGGTGCGGGGATTGCCCGGCTACGTGGCGGCCCGGGAATACAACCTCACCCTGCGCCGATATGTCCCCATACCTCGCACGGGCCGCAACAGGTTTGCCCTGCACATCGAGGACCCGACCAGCCAAGACGCCGGGGTCAGCCGCGTCGTACACATCTGGCAGGCCGCCAGCGACCAGGGGCTGATCAACAATGCTGTCTCGGCGGGTTTCCTGCGCCCGAGCCCTGCACAAACCGGGCAGCCGGATGATGCCGTGGGCTGGCTGCGCCAGCCCGGGCAGCAGCACACCGTCGGGCACCGCTTCACCGCGCTGTGTGCGATCGCCCATGACCTGCTCGACATCACCATCGAGGCTGACCGGACCGCCGTCTACGCCTACCGGCGACAGTCCGGAACGCAGCGGGTGGTCATCGACCCTGCCACGATCACCGAGCTCATCGAGGAGGGCGCGGTACTGCGCAGCGCCGCCGGGACGCTCGCGCTGTCCGGCGAAGGGGAAGGCGAGCGCGAGTGGCTCGAGACCTTCGGCGGCAAAGGCCCGAACGTCGGCGACCGGGTGCTGCACGATCTGTCCGGCAGGGTCGGCATCCTGTGCGGCTACCAGGAATTGCCGACGCGACGCCTTCGCGCCGCGGTGGTCTTCGAGCAGGAAGGCGTGCCGCAAGGTGTGAGCGAGCAGCTCGATCCGGTGTTCTTGACCACGCTCGATCCCGACGTCCTCACCCCCGCTGCGGCGAACGAACTCTACGATTCCGCCACTGATTCACAGCGGGAACCAATGGTCACCGTGCAGGTCGCCGCGACACCCACCGGCGAGCAGGTCGCCGAACCCAACCAGGTCCTCTCGCCACTCGAGTCCCAGGCCGAGCGGCAACCTCCGGTGCCTGCGGTCGGGTCGACCGCACTGGCCCGCACCAGCGACGATGTCGAACCCGGTTCCACCTCTGCTTCGGCCGACGCGGTGGCGCACCTGCTGGCACGCAACGGATTTTCCGACGACCAGCGGCTGCTGCTGTTCGCGTGCAAGCCAGGCGAGGTCGCGGACGCATTGGTCGCCGACGAGAAGGGGCTCCGGCGTATCGATACCACCTCCGGGCCCGTCCCGACGCGAGCCATCCGGCATCGGCCTGCCTGGAAGAACAGCTACATGCACACCGACTACGCCGGCACGGAAGTGGCGCTGGCGCTGTGGCCGATCGTCGGACCGATGCCCGATCCTCAGGTGCGGATCAGCGACCCGGAATTCGACCGGTTCGCCCAGAGCCTGGATCCACTGGTGCGCAGCCGATTAGCCCAGAGCTATCAGCTTCCGGCCAAGGACGTGCAAACGCTGATATACGAAGTCCTCGAGATCGGCGCGATCCCTCGACCCCGCCAAACCCGCAGCCAGGAGCCGTCCGCGCAAACCCTTGCGCACCAAACCGTCCCCTACCTGGGGGTGTCCGATATCGACCGTGCGGTCATCGGCTGGGGAGTACTGCGACGCAGACACCCGGGCGGACCGCTCATCGGCCGACGCGTCAGCTACCTCCAAGACAAATACGGCAGCAACCAAGTCTCCCAGGTCGCCGCCGAGCTGGGCGAACACTACCGTGCTCTGCTCACCGCCGACCCTGACAGTTCACCGGAGGAGCCGAACCCGGCGGCCCAGCAGCTCGAGCAGTGGTCCGAGCAGGCCGCACAGCACCGGACTCAGGCCTTGCAGTCGTGGGCCACCGGCGACCACGCGGGGGCGCTCACCGCTTTGCGGAAGGCCGAGCTCACCGATCCGCTCTGGGATCCGGTCGCCGAGCCCGGCTACCGCGAACTCGTTGCCCGGATTCGCGCCGACCGCGACAGGCACGCCGCCATGACGGTGGCCGAGGACGCCTACACGCCGCCGCTACCGCCGAGGCACCCGTTCCGGGACAGTGCAGCCTTGCACGCGTGGCGGGATCAGGTGATCAGCGAGCTGGCCGACGATCCGATCTTCACCGTCCGCAATTTCCGTGACCCCAACCTGAGTAACGGCGCGAACCGGGTGGCCCGCGGTCGTGTACTCGACGAGGTCATCGCCCGCACAGTGTCCACCGCGTTGAGTCAGCACACCGGGCTGCTCGCCGACCCCGTCGATCCGACCGCGCGGGACTGGCTGACTGCTGATATCTGCCACACCATCTACCCGGCGCTCGCGCGTACCGCCGCCGATCCACTGTGGACCGAACAACGCCCCTACGCCTGGCGGATCAACACCAGCGACCACCTCGAAGTCGAGTGGCACCATGGCAATTGGGCAGTTTGCACGAGGGCGTCGAACCTGCTGTGGCGCGACTACTGGGGGCTCGACTACCGCGCGGCGTTGGGCGCGGTCCTGATCACGGCCGAGCGCCGCGACCTGCTCACCCCTGAGGTCACTGCGGTCCACGCTCGCGTCGATGCAGCACGCACCGCGCTGGCCGGCTGGGCGAGTCCGCTGCTGCGCGAGCACGAACTGATCCACGTCGTCGCCCGCGACGCCGAGTTGATGCGGACCACGATCATGGGGGAGATGGACGGGGCTCTGGACTCGGCCTTGACTCACGCGGCTGTGGACGCCGTCTTGGATCAATTACCCACCGCCGCAACCGATTTAGCGGCCGAGGTCACCGCGACCGGTCTCCGCGCGCGCGACGTGCTCATCGAGCACGCCGTGAAGCCGGTGCTGCGCCAGCTCCAGCGCGAGTACGCCGATAACCCGCCCGCACCTGGCACCGCGTTGATCGGCGGCGACGTGTGCGAGCGATTACACGACATCGTGGTCGGTGATCCCGCCGCCCAGCACATCGTGCTGACCGATCACCGCGCTCGCTACCTGCGCCATATCGACCCGGACGCACCTCGCTGGATCGATCTCGACAACCCGCAATCATGGGTCGGCGCCGAGGACCTCGCCGTCGCGATCGACAACGCCCGCCGAGACCTGGCCGGCCCGAACCTCTCCGTGGCGGCCGAGATTGAGGTCGAACACGGGCTGGGGCTGATCGACGGGGTCGAGCGCTACGAAGGCCAGGCGGGCAACGATCACCACCTGACCGTCGGTGCACGGATGTATCTCGTGCGCTCACCACAGCAGCCAGGCCAGCCCTACGACGTACTCACTGCCGCCGCTCCGGTCGTGCGGCTGCTGACCCGGACCACCGAGCGCGTCCTGCCCGGCGACGACTGGACCACCCGGCAGCCCGCGACCCAGATCGGCACCGCCGAGAACCTCGGCGACGTCATGGTTATCATCCGCGCCCACCTGGCACCGATCGCCGAACACCACGCGCACACCCTGCACCAGCGCGACGCCGTCGACATCGCTCGAGACCACATCGATTCGATCGTGGCCGCGATCGCCACCCACACCATGGTGCAACCGGCCCGCACCCGCAAGGTCATCGACACCGCACTCTCCGCCATCGAGGCGGGCACCTACCCGCGACTACGCGACACCGTCCTGCGCCACGAACTGTCACGCGGCACACCCGAAGCCGACAGGTGGGAACTGCTCGCGGGCCTGGATACCCTGCACGACGCGCACCGCGCCGCCATCAGCAATGAGCGCTGCTCCGACCGAACCGATTCTGCTGCAACAGATCTCGAGCATTTGGCGGATGCAACAGCTGAGGTCGCGGCCGAGGAGTTCGAGTACGGTCATCTGTGGCGCCCCGTGGTCGACCACTCAGCCCCGCGCCTGCCAGCCGAAGCCGAGCAGATGCCGGGCATGGCCGCGGCCGTACAGCAGGCGCTCGAGGCGGGCTGGCGGGTCGCCATCACCCAGGAGTACGACGACGAGGGAATCCGGTGGGAGCTGCGGCTCCGTGGCACACCGACCTCCGGGTTTCGTGACTACCTGCTGCCCTGGGTGCAGGACCGGGCCGGCGTCGGCTTCGTCTACCGCGAGGACCGGTCGTGGTCGGTGTGGCATTCCAACAGTGGCTTCCTCGACCGCGGGCAGGTCCCGCTCCGGTCGGTCTCCCAGTGGTTGACACCGTGCGAACCGCCCGCATCCACCGCCGGACTCGACGCGGTGATCGACGCGGCCACAGCCGCCGCGATGCAGGATCCACTGCTGGGGGAGTTGCTGGACTATCCGCCGTCGCTGTTCGCCGACATCATGGCCCGCCGCAGCGAATACGTGGTGCGCCAAACCCTGTCCGCCGCATCGCAAGCCGCCGCTGAATCCGGTGACTCGACGCGCCACGCAGCCCTCGCCGCACTGTGCTCGGACAAACTCCTTGCGGCCGATCTAGGCCGCGTCGTAGCCCAAACCCGTTGGCTTGCAAAGTATCCTGATCGCGACAGCCGGCAGTTGAGCAGCGACAGCACAGCGGTTACCGTCGCCGGTCCCACACCGGAAGAGCTGGACGATCTGCTGCGTGCGGAGCGGGAAGCACGCGGACGGTTGACCGAACCAGAACGGTACGACAGCCCGGTCCGGTCGCTGCTCGAACGTGGTCGCCACTATCTCGACGCGCGCAGGCAGCGCCTCCAGACCGACCTGGCCCAGCCCCGGCTCCGGCGGCACATGAGCGAGGCGCGGCTGCTCGCCGAACTCGCCGAAACCGAGGCGATGTTCGCCCAGCTCGCCCTGCAGGGGCCAACCTACGACCTCAACGCCTTGCCGGTCATCACCGACGAGGCCGCGGTCCTGTACGCGGCGAGGGACAATCGCATCGCCGTGGACGCGGGGGTCACCGGCACACCCGTGTACACCTATGGAGACCGGTTCGCGCGACCGGTCGCCCGGGTCGAGGCAGTGATGGCCGAGCGTCTGATCGCCTACGGCGATCTCGTGCACGCCCAGCCGAGATCGCCGCTGCTGTCTGTGGCATTCAGCGCCCGACCGCGCGCGTTCGCGCAGCTGAGGCAAGGCCGTCCTGCGGTCGGGGACCGTGTCCTCGCGATCGCCACCGGTCGTTTCGGGATCGTCTGCGGATATCACGACCGGTCCGGGTGGCTGACCGCCACGCTGGTGATGGAAGACGACGACGAACCACAGGGCCGGGCCGACGAGATCGCGGCCATGTACCTGACCAGCGTGCAACCAGCCGCTGTGGACCCCGACATCGCCGCTGAGCACTATCGCAGCCTGATCGCCGCCGAGGACGACCACAAGTCCGAGCCGACACCAACGACAACGACGGCAGCCCCTTCACCCGGCATAGCCGGAGGCATCGAGGCTCCACCCTCCGAACCGGACGCGCTGTTCGAGGTATCGCCCTCGATCTCGCCCCGCATTGTCGGCGAGCGGCAGGCGCCGGCGTGGCGCTTCGAACCGGTATGGAGGGCCCTGCTCGACCCGGCCACACCCCGCACAGCACTGGTGCTCGATGTGCTGGTCAATCGAGCGCTGAGCGACCCGCAGTTGTTCAGTCTGCCTGCCGCCGAACACGATCAGTTTCGACGCAATGCCGCAGCACACATCGACGACAAACTCCAGGCGGTGCTAAGCGAACTCAGCGAGCTCCACGCCGATCCCGAACTGCGCGCTGCTGCAGGCGAGATCACCGCGCGTGAGGATCTACGGCACCAGATCAGCCTCGCAGTCGCCGATTATGCGGCACAACTGATCCGTACCGCCACATCGGCTGTCACACAGCAGCTTTCAGGCAATCAACGGCTGCTATTGCTCTCGTTCGGGGCCGAGCGGGCCGCGGACCTGCTGGGCACCTACGCCGAATCGCGCACGAAATCACTGTTCGAGTCCTTGACCAGCGGCCCCCTGCCGGACCCGATAGTGCGACTACGGCCCGACTGGGCAGGCCTGCGATACGAAGCCGCCCGAGGCGGCACGCTCATTGTCACCTCATCGTGGTCAGAACTGCCCCAAAGTGCAGAGAAGACACGAGTCACCCGCAAGGCCCTCACCGCCCTAGCCGAGTCACTGCCACCACTGGTGCGAATCCACCTGGCCCACCAAGGATCCGCGCACGCAACCTCCCACCAACTCCTCGACACCATCCTCGGTGTCAACGAGATCACCCCACCCACCACCGGATCCCACGCCGAACCGACAACGACCACGGGCCTGACCTATGAGCAGACCCGCGCTGAGCACGATTCCACTACCGGCGAGCAGGTCCTCTCACGGGTCGAGGAACCCACGATACCGGCCGACTCACACAGCAGTACGACCGACACATTCTCCGCGCCCGATCCGGAGCTCTCCGATCCTGCCGCTCGAGAGACGGCCCCTGGCCAGCTCGATGGCAGCCAAAGCGGCGCGCTTCCAAGCGATCTCACTCACAAGCGAGACCGCACCACCGGAATCGCGGCACCGGACGGAACCTTGCGTGACGCGCTCGCGCTGGTCCCGGCATACGAGCGTCATGATCGCTACTACAGCGGATTCCACGCCAACCACAACATCACCGCCGGTGAACGAATGTACATCTTCCGGGTGCCGCGCGCGGCGGGGGAGAAGTACCGGATCTACACCGCCAAAGCCGCCGTAGGGAACGTGCTGCCCCGATGGACCGAGCACGCGCCGCGCGGCGATGACAGTGCCTGGGAACGCGACACCATCGCACGAATCGCCAGCGTCGAACACGCCGAACAGATCATGCCGATCATCCGCGCCCACCTGGCCCGCACCGCCGAAATCGAGGCCCACGCGCTGATAGCCCCGGGTGCCCGAGCCAGCGCCGAGCGCCGCATCGGCGAGATCCTGGCCGAAGTCGACGCCGTGGTTGAGCCCGAGCACGCTCGGCATACCGTCGACGCCACCATCCGCGCAGCCCATGCCATCGAGCAGGGCACCTACGCCGAGCAGGGGCGGGCGCAACTACGAGCTGCTCTGGCCGCGCACTGCCCTGAAACCGACAGGTGGGCGCTGCTGGCCGCGTTCGACGAGTTGGATGACGCTACCACCGCCGCCGCCAGCTACCAACGATTCTCCCACCACGGACTTACGGATCAGGTTCCCCAGCACCGCGACCCGCACCAGCAAACCCCACCCCAACCAGCATCGGCGCCCACCCCGGAACAGCAGGAACAACAAGGGTCGTTGTTCCGTGCGCTCGCCGAGGACCACGCCACCTCGCGCACCTCAACGGCCCCGCATTCGGGTCCTATGTCCGACCGGGAACCTGTCAGCACGCCGACTACGGCGAACGCGACCCCACCGGAGCTCGGACACCACCCGACTGCCGAGCCAACCATCCAAGATGCAGACCCCTCCGCCGTGGACGCCGCAGTGCCTGCTGAAGCGATCGAGATGCGTCGGCTGGTCGAAGCGGCTGGTCACCGAGTGTCGCCAGCGCTGTTCAACACCGCCACCAAGTTCGACCTATCGTTCAAACTCTTCGGGTTGCCCAATGAACCGGGCTACTCGCTGCTGTGGAATCGCCACCAGGACACCGGAGACTGGGTCTTCAACCCCTTCCGATCCCACGGCCACAGCTACGGTGCCGATCCACACGTCGTAGTCGATCTCGAGGAGGTCCGCAGAGTACTGCGGGCCAGTGCCACGGACCCGACCGCCGCAGCCGCGATGTTCGACGACCGCCGCGCTGGCCTTGCCCAAACCGTCTCCGCGCCAACACTTCCCGACCCCGACGGGACCGCGGAACTGAGCGCTGCGATCGTTGCCGGGCTCGCCGAGGGGCACCCCCTGCTCGTGTTGGCCGATGTGCACCGGATCGACCTCTACCTGCAATTCGCGGGAGGCATCGCCGCCGATCAGGTGGTCCCTGACGCCTTGGCCAATCTGTTGCCGACAGCCCCCTTGGGGCCCGCGGCACGCGCCAATGCCGAGCGGCTCACTCGTGGCGACCGCACGCACATCGAACAGATAGCCACCCGCATCGTCCTGGATGTATGGGCTCACGCGCACCGACGCCATATGCTGACCCGCCCCCGATGGCGGGCCAGCCCGGACTATCCCTCGACCCTGCAGTTCTGGGCGAACCCGGCTAGCGGGCGGGTCACCGACGTCGTGGCCAACCGAGTGAAATCCGTGCTCGCGGAAGTTCACCTCGAAACCGATGGCCGCGATTTCATCCTCACCGTCACCCGCAGCACCAAGGTTCCCTACAAGCTGTCGGTGGCCAGGATCGCGGGTCAGCCCACACCCTCGGTCACCGAACTCAGCGACCTGTCCACTCTCGCGTCGATCCTGCGCACCACCCCACCTGTCACGAACGAGACTCAACCCAGCCTCGCGCAGACAGCGACCGCCCCACGTTCCTACGGCCACGAAGCGGCAACGTCGGGAGATGCGCCGACCGTCGAGCTCGCGGCGCCGGACGAATACGAGTCCACCGCCACGAATACCAGTTCCGATCAGCCCACCGGACTCGAATCCATCACTGCCACAGATGAATCACCAGCAACCACGGTGGGCGCCACCGGTGAGGTGTCGCGGTCTCCCGGCGTCGGCGCGGTGTTGTCGGCGGATCAGCGACTGGTGCTCGCCGTGGTCGCAGCAACGACCAAGGCAGGAAAACTCGCCGCTGTCATCGACAATTCCGACGCGACGACCGATCTACTCGAGTCGTCGTTGCTTGCAGGGATTCCGTATCACGTCCGGAAGCTGCGACCAGAGTGGACGGGCTGCACGGTCAAAATCATCGACGGCGAACTGCGCCTCACCAAATTCGGTGAACTGCCGCCCGCTGTCGCTCCGGTCGTCGTCACACGCGGCGACCTCCAGGCGTTCGCTGCCTCGGTCACCCTCGATGGCCCGCTGCCGACACAGCTCGAACAGATCGAGACACTGATCCTGTCTCTGCTCGACGTTGACACGATCCCTGCGCACCCCATCGACCCCATCTTCGACACCGACACCACCTCCGCTGTCACAGTGACGGAATCGACCGAGGCATCCGGTCGTGACGTTGACGCCGATACCGGGCCTCGCGAGGATGTCGGCGCCCGGACGGAACCGGATTCCCCGCTTGGCCATGCCGACCGATTCGACGACGCTGACGCCTCGCCGGCATACAGCGCAGCGGTGTTATCTACCGCCGAGACCCTGTCCGACGATCAACGACTCCTGCTCTACGCACTTGCCAGCACCACACCTGGTGCGACTCGGCTGCGCCCATTGCTCGGCAACCCGTCTGCGGTCAGCACGCTGCTGGATTCACAGCTGTCGTCCTCGATGCCGAAAACACTGCTGCCGTGGCGGCCGTCGTGGGAGCAATGCTCGATCCAGATCGCCGACGACTCGATCCAACTGAGTCGCTGGGGTCAGCCGCTACCTGATGGCGTCGAACCAGTGGCCCTCACGAGGTCTCAACTCGAAGCACTCGCCACTGCCAGTACCGCACTCACGCCGCCAGCCGGCACGGTCGGTGAGGTCTCTGCAGCAATCGCCGATCTGGTCGAAATCGACACTGTCGCATCAACTTCCCGCTACGGCCCGAAGTATCCGCGGCTGTGGGAGGCTCTCGCGCGGGAGCTGAGCGTCAACGCTGCCCGGTTTGCCGACGACCTCACCATAGCGGGGGAGCGCGAAGCCTGCCACCACAGCTATTGGGCCGCCGTCGCCAAGCGCATCACCTGCGAGCTGGCCCTGATCACCAACCCTGGTGACGAGGCGATGTTGCGTCACGAACTGGACACCGCTGAAACCGCCCGCGCCGCCTTCGCACGCGGCATCGCCGTGCGCGAAGTTCTCGATGAAGTGCTCGGCCCGCTGTGGGCGCGGCTGGACGAAACCGACACTCAAATCCTCGCCGACGCCATCGATCAGGCCGCCGCGATGGCACGCGACGGCGGCAGTCCAGTCCCGGACCTACACTCGGCGCTGACCGCGCTGGCGTTACCCGACGTCAATGTCGACGCCCTTATTGCCCGGGTCGCGAACCTCGCCGACCTACCCGCATCCGAGGTGGTCAGCGCCGATCCTCAGCCGCGGCAGGGACGCAGCGGTGATCGGTGGCAGATCCCTGCGGCGTCCACCGCGTCCACTGCGACCAAGGCGAACCTGGCGCGGTTGTTGCGTGCCGCTGAGCGTACGAGCGAGGACGTCGCTGATCGGGCGGCCCTGAACTTCGCTCGTACCGCTTTGACCACAACCGAGTGGGCACGCGGCGGTGGTATCGAGGCCCAGGCACGGCAGATGGCGGAGTTGAGCCAGGAATTCTTGGACGCCTACGGACAAACCCACAGCGACCTCGATCAGCAGATGGAAGCGTTGGTCGCACTCGCCGACGAACTCGACCGGCTCGGCCACGGCCAGATCCATACCGCCAAAGCCGCAGGCAAAGACGTAGCGCTCACCGCCTATCTGCGTGGATTCGCCCGCACCTATCGAGAACACCGTCCGCAGACCACCGACAACACCAGCGCACCGGTCATCGATGCCGTCGAAGCCCTCGACCCCGCCGATCCGAGAGAGCCCCACATCCCGGCGTGGTCACCGCTGGCCGCCGCTGCCCGCGCGTACGCCTGGGACGTCCAGCACACCCAAAGGCAAGCTCCTACAGGTGATTTCGAGCATCTGCTCCTGGTGAGCCAGGTTCGAGACGGGGAAGTCCGGCAATTCGAAATGCCGTGGCGAGTGCCCTCTGACTGGCGACGCCCCGTGTACCTCGCCGCGCACGCCCGCAGCCGGTTCTCACACGACACCGACCTATCCGCCGACCGTGGCCTGCTACCGGCCGTCGTGTTCGCTCAGATCCGTGCACCCGCTGCGGACGCCGTTCCCGGCGGGGCCGATACGAACACGACCATCGAGCAGTTGCGCGCGTATGCCGACCACGCTCACGAGACCATGGTCCTCGCCGACGGACTCGCCCCGGCCGCCCTGCTCGGCGGCGACGTGACCGAAATCCTGTGGCGCGAAGCCGAATTAGCGCTCATCGATGCCCAGATCGCTCCCGTCGACTCCGCCGACCGCAAGGCGGTCAGGCAAGCCGGTCATCTTCAGCATCACCACGCGTACAACGTTTCCGAGATCGCGCGGCTGGAGCTGTTCGGGACCCTGCGCGAGGAACTCGCCCCCCTCATCCAGCAGTGGAAGCTGGCGTTCGGCACCCTGCCCGACCATCGCGTCCATGAGTTGCTCGTCGCGGTTCACGCGGTCATGCACGCCACCACCCGCGCTGATGGCGACTACCGCGCGCCGTGGGAGCACCTGGAATCGTTGCTCGGCACCGACGCGCTCACCGGTAGCGAAGCCGACGCGCTGCGCGAGTTCGCTGCGTCCCTGATCCCAGCGCATCTTCCCGGCCCGGACGGCACCTACCCAGACCAGCACACCGCGCAGGTCGTAGCCTGGCTCGCCACCGCGGGGATAGCGCACGAATTCGACACCGCCGAAGACACCGAAGCTCAACTGGCATTCGCCCTCGGCGCTGACGCCGCAGCAGAGCTGATCGGTTCGCCCGGCTGGGCTGGTTTGGCAGCGGTCATGATCGCCGCGGAAAACCGCGGCTTCGACCTCGATGTCGTTCTGGGCCGACAGTATCGGGCCGGCGTCGGGATGACCGCCGAGATGCTGCGCCAGCAGATAGGCGCGGCACTCGACAGCGCTGACGGCACGGGCCTGGCCGGTATCCCGCATCAACTACTGGCACCAAGCCCCGACCCAGGACCGCCGCACCGCGACACCGTCGCACCGGCAGGGTTCGACCGTGAACTGGCCGACCGCGTCGTGCGGCATCTGCTCACCGACCACGCGCGGGAGGCGGCTCAAGTCGAGTCGCGTCTGCCGCGCCTGGCCGCCGCGGGCGACCCCGCGCTGTATCGAGGATTCGCGGCATTCTTGGCGGCCGACGAAAACTTCGCGCTCATCGATGCCCTGGCCAGCGGTTACTGGAGCATCCGCGACCGCGACGAGCGCGCCCTGGCCCGCGAAGCCAACGACTTCGACAACGACGAACTGATCGCCTACCTGACGCGGCAGGTCGCGGCAGCGGTCTGGGCTGAGCACGCATCCTCCCCGCCCGAGGCCGCCACCACCGCGATGGTCCGTGCCTACTCGATGCACGAATCGGTGCGCAGCTGCGAGCTCGACGCATCCGGACGAGGCCACCTCGAACTACAAGCCGCGCACCGCCGATTCCGCCTGGACCTGACCGGCGACGGTCGCTTCCAGGTGCGCGTTCTCGATCCCACCGGCGGCGACGAACTACTTTCCGACGTTGCCTCAGATGCCGCGGTCACCGACGTGTGGACGGCGATCCGCAGATACCTCCACAACCAAGCAGAGCTGGAAGCCCACGAGGAAATAGCGCGACACACGGCCATTCCGCCGGCCGCCGAATCCTGGATCTCCTCGGCCAGGGAGTTCGGGTGGTCGGTAGACCACAACTGGAGCCCGTCGACAGAGTCGACCTTCTGGCTGACGTTGCAGCGCACCGATGTCAACCCACACTGGCGCATTCTGCTGCCGTGGGAAACCGCCGATAGCGGGTTCCGCTTCCGGCCGGACCGAATCTCCTGCTACATCGACGAAACCTGGCATGGGCACGGCGACATCTTCCCGCCCCGAGCGGTGGATTACGTTGTGCAGTACCCGAATCTGGGCGACATGGCCGCCGATGCCGTTCGTGTGGCAGCGGTCGCCGACGCCAAGGGCTGGGCAGTGACAGGCCCAGACCTACTGCGCGGCGATCACAGTTTGTGCCGGGTCGTGCTCGACGCCGACACCGACCGCGGACCCCGACACCTGGAACTGATCTGGCGCCACCTCGACGGCACCTGGCTGTATTCGCCGCAACTGTCCAGTGCCGGTCAACCCACCAAAGCACGCCAACTCCACCAGGTCGAAGCAGACCTCTACAACACCACCGCCACCCAGCCTGCACCCCACCCCCGCGATCCCGCCCCCGCCGCCGCAGCGATCGCGGCAGCGGCCCGGCAAGCAGGCTGGCAGGTATTCGGTCCAGCCGTCACCGCCGACCGCAGCAGCTGCACCGTCACCGTGTACGCCGACACCAGCGAGGGGGCCCGCTACTACTCGCTGATCTGGCGATACAGCGACAACGAATGGGCCTACGACAACACCTCCTCACGGCGCGGCCATACCGACAACACCGGATTCTCGCCGCGCCTGAAGGTCGTACGCCGCGATATCGCAACCCTCACCGTCCGCGAGGGCCCCGGGTCGCAACCCGCCGCCACAATCGCGGTCGCACCAGACGCGACGGCGGGCACCGCGACACCGGCCGCCCGGAGACCCGGTGCAGGCGGTGGCGGGAACGACCTGGACCCGGCAGCGACCGGCCCATCAGCCCAACCACGGCTCGAGCACGCTGACCTCCCAGCGGCTCCACCCGCCGCCGAGTTGGAGATCCTGGCCGACTGGCGACCAGGCGGCCGACCCAGCGGTGAGGTCGCCGCGGCGCTGCGTGCGATCACCCCGGACCGCATGCGCACCCTGCTGCGGCACCGCGGATACCACCCCACGGAACTGCCTGCTGGGCAAGCGGATTCGTGGACCCATCACCATCTCGGGCAACTCCCGGCGCCTCTGCCCGCCAACTCCGAGGCCACCGGCTACGACCACGACATCGCGACACTGCTGACTCACCTCGCGGGTGGCCGCGTCAGGCAACGACCAGGCTGGAGTCCACGCGTGGACACCGAGCAGTGGCGCCTGGTGATCTCGGATCTGGATGCGGCGGCGCGCTTCACCGACCTGGAGTTAGCGGTGCTGCGCTGCGTCGTGCAGGACCGCTACCACTGGTTCCACACCAACGGCACACCCTCTGCCGACCTGACAAGCGAGCGCGAGCTGGCACCGCTGATCGCGCGACACGGCCGCGAGCCGGTCTGGCAAGCCGTGCACACCTACTTGGGTGTGCACGCCCGCCACCTCGGCGGCATCCAGCAGGCCACACAGCGTCAGCACCAGCGGGCAAGCGATGCCGCCCAGCATCGTCACAATGCGCTGAGCGCCGCTGCTGGACTGGACTTCACGCAAGCCCGCGAGCTGCTCACCGCTGCTGAGCTGACCGACCCGCTCTGGCAAGGCGATGACCGGTTCGACAGCTACGAGCACCTTCGAGAGTTGCTCGACGAGGCTGAGAACACCAGCGACCCCTCGCAATCCCCGCTCAACCCCGCCGCGGGCCTGGACGCCGGCGAGGGGCTGCCCGCCCCCAGTGCTGAACCTCCGTTGAAACTTGGCGTGCGCAGCCAGCTCATCCATGCCGCGCTCGATGGCGAGAACAACCTGCTGGCCCAGCTCGAGGCCACCGGTCACGGCACGCTCTATCAGGTTTTCGCGCCGATGATCGCCTACCAGCTCCTCGATATCGCCGCCGCGGAGGCGCAGCTGAGGCTCACCACCGCCGATCATCTCGCACTCGCTGCTCAAGCCGCCTACCAGCAATACGCGACCGAGATCGTGCCGCTGGCAGAAGATGCGTTCAACCCGGCGTTCGAGGTGTTCGCCCCGTGGATCGCCTCCGATCTCGACGACGAGGGCAGCGTCTTCTATGAGCTCGGCGTCAAACTCGGTGATCGCCCGTTCACGGTGCGCATGTCCGAGGAACCCGCGCACGGGTATGAGCTGATCGCGCACGCCACCGACGATGAACTGGCCAACGGCGGCGAAAACGTTGAGATCGGCACGGTAGCGACGGCCGCTGAGGTCATGGGCGTCCTGCGGGGATGGGCCTACGACGCCGCCGAGGAGTATGCGCGCTGGGAAGCGCCTCAGCATCTGCCCGCCGATGCCGTCGAGACCCTCACCGTCGCTGCCGAGGCTGGCTGGCGCGCCGAGCACGCCTTCACGACCCTCAACGGTCGCGAGAAGCTCCTGCGGATCACGTTGTCGAGAGGCGATGCCGCCACTGAGCAACGGCTGGCACTGCGGTGGGACCTGGGCGGGGTGTACGGCCCGTTCGTCTTCACCCCGAACCGCTCCACCTGCTCCCCCCGCGGTCTGCTGCCCGGCCCCGGCGTCACACACGCCGATGTGATGGCGCTGTTGCTGGAAACCGTTGACCAGCAATCGGACCCGGCACCGGACACATCAGTCATCCGTGCTGACAGGGACCCGACCACGGCCGCCGACAGCACCGCGCCTGATACGGGCGGCCGCCTCGCGCCCGACCCGGCTGCACACGCCAGCGCCACCGGCGGCGCCGACGTCCTAGATCAAGCCACCGCCGAGCAGCCGCGGCAACCCCGGCAGGCCGGTGCCGATGCCGGGAGCGCTCTCGCGATCCCGTCGGCAGCGACCAGTGAAGAACTGGACGCCCAAACCATCAGCGCAGCAATGCGTAACCCGTGGCTGGCTCAAGTCGCCGCGACCAACGGCCGCATCCGTTTCGCCGAATTCAGCGACAAGATCGTCGGCGAGTTCGTCCACGACTATCTGTACCAGCGGCACGAGGATGCCACAAAGCACGGCGACCACAGCGTGGTCGATCTCGTTCAGCAGTTCTACAACCGATACGACAACCGTCTGCCCGAACTGATCGCGCGCATAGTCGACCAGGTCTGGACCGGGCTGCCGATGGCACCGACCTACCCCATCGAACCGCCAACCGATCCCCGGCCCGACGCAAACACCGACCACGATCGCGCACCGGACACCGCCGCGCCTGTCCGGCAACCGAGCCCGGGCGTGAAGACGAACTCCGAATCCGCCCAGGACGCCGAATCATCGACCGTTGAACCCCAGCCGGATCCGGTCAACAGCGACCAAGCCCGCGATATCACCGAGGTCACGCAACCCGATGTCGCCGCGTCCGGATCGACACGACAGTCGCTGGCTACCCGGCTGCGCGCGTGGGCCGCCGAGAACGGGCGGGAATTCGACACCGGGTACGACAACGAGCGCGGCGGGCGGATCACCTACCTCGTCGACGGGCAGGCCCTCACCGCTGACCAGATCCGCCGCTTCATGGCCAGCGGAGATCTGGATTGGCCGCCGCACGCCACCGTCGCGCAGACGAACGGAGTTGTGGCCGGGGATAATCCGGAAGCCGCGGCGATCGAGGAGTCGGCGGGAGAGGATGATCGCGGCAAGAGTGAAGGGAGCGGTGATGGCGCAGTTGAGCCCGCACGGCCGGCGCGCACAGGAGTTCTGGGAGACCTACCGGCCCCGAGCGTTAGCGGAGCTGGCGAATCCGGGAGAGTTCTTCCGCGGTCTGGACAATCGGATGCTGGTGCGGATCGGGACATTGGTCGACCAGATGATGGCCGGGGTGCCCGAGGAACAGCGGTCGATGGTGAAGATGCAAGCCGCAGAGACGGTGTTCGACGAGATGGTGCGCCCGCAGGACAAGGAGCCGGGCACCGAGCACCGGGAGATCTAGCCCGGTTCCGCCCGCGCGGGCGCGAAGAGCGCAAACCGCTGGGGGAGGTGGCGCGGGCGCGGGCGAATATCGCAGCCTTGCGTACCCTGCGGGCACTGCAAACCGGTGGTGCTCCGGCGACGGCCGAGCAGCAGCAGGTGCTGGCGCAGTGGTCGGGCTGGGGAGCGTTGCCGCGGGTCTTTGCCGCCGAACCTGCGGCCGGTGAGGCTTCAGCGCTGGCGAAGTGGCACAAGCTCGATGACGAGCGCCACGAAATCCGGACGTTGCTGTCCGAGAGCGAATGGGCGGCTGCAGCCCGCAACACCACCACCGCGTACTACACCGACCTGACGCTGGTACAGATCATGTGGGACACGGTGCGGGCCCTCGGGTTCGACGGTGGAAAGGTGCTCGAACCGGGTTGCGGCAGCGGCAATTTCATCGGCCTGGCGCCCACCGACACCACCGATCCGATTCAGATCGACGGCATCGAAGTCGAACCGATCTCCGCGGCGATCGCCGCCTACCTCTATCCCGACGCCACCATCAAAAACAAAGCCTTAGAAGACATTCCGGTCAGCAAACCGACCTACGACCTGGTCATCGGCAACGTGCCGTTCGACGAGCGCATCAAACCCTACGACCGGGTCTACAACCGCGACCGCGACCTTCTGATCCACAAATACGCGGTCTGGAAGTCGATCCACGCCCTCAAACCCGGTGGGTACCTGGCGGTGATCACCTCCCGCTACACCCTCGACAACGTCGATCCCAGTTTCCGCGAACAGTTGCACGGTCTCGCTGATCTGGTCGGCGCCGTTCGGTTGCCCGCGCGCGCCCATGCGGCCACCGCCGGCACCGACGTGGTCACCGACATCATTGTTCTGCGCCGCCGCGGCGAAGACGAGGTCCCGGCGGGCGACGACTCCTGGCTCTACACCCAGCCGCAAGTGCTCCCCGGGAGTGAGCATCCGGTCGACGTGAACCGCTACTTCCTGGCCCACCCCGAGCAGGTGGCAGGCGAGCTGTGCACCGTTGGAAGCCAATTCGGGCCGAAACTGTCGGTACGGTTGCCCGCCTCCGAGGACCTCGGTGAGCACGTCGCTGCCGCGGCCGCCCGGATCAGCGAACGCGAACCGGAGCCGGTGTTCGAGGTGCCGGTGCTCGATGAGGAGTACCTGCCCGAGGGTGCTCTGAATCTCGACGGCGACGGCAACCCGACCATCATCGAAGACGGCGAGCCGGTGCCGGTCGAGGTGCACCCCACCCAACGGGACCGGCTGGTGCAGCTGATCGAACTCAAGCTGTTGACCAAACAGCTGTACGCGGTCGAAGGCGCCACCGACGTCGCCGGGGACACCGCGCAGTTGACGCGGATGCGCGACCGGCTGCGGGAGTCGTGGCGGCGCTACCGCAGCGCGAACCCGCCGCTGAGCAAACCTGGCCAGAACCGGATCTTCACTCCACCCGAGGAACGTGCCCGCGCTAAAGAGCAGGGAATCAAGAAGGTTCCCGATGAGTGGAAGTCGCGGACCGCGTTCAGCTACATCGACGACGATCCCGACGCCGCGTTGTTGTTCGGGCTCGAACGCTGGGATGTCCGCGCCCGCAAAGGTATCGAACAGAAGGTCCTCCACGCCCGCGTTCTCGAACCCCGCCAGTCACCCACCCACGCCGACACCGTCGACACCGCCGTGGCGATCGCGCTCGACCAGGGCGGCGGCCGTCTGGACATGGGCCGGGTCGCCGCGCTGCTGGGTGTGTCTCGCCTGCAAGCCGTCGCCCAGGTGGAGGAGGCCGGGCTGGCGTTCCGCAACCCCGAAGACCCCGATGAGTGGATTCCACGCCACCTGTACCTGTCGGGCAACGTCCGCACCAAGCTCACCCAGGCTATCGCGGCCGCCGAAGCTGATCAGACCTTCCAGGCGAACGCCGACGCGCTGGAGAAAGTCCAACCACGCGACCTGTACCCGTCGGAGATCACTGCCAAGGTCGGAGCGCCCTGGATACCGGTGCAGGAGTTCGAGGCGTTCCTGCACCACCTCGGATTCGAGGAGGCGACGGTCAAACACGCCGGCGGTGTCATCTGGGAAGTCCTCGGCGCCAACTCCGGTGACCTCGCCCGCCGCGAATGGGGAACCCGCGATCGCAGCGCCCAAGAGCTGTTCGCCGCACTGCTGACCAAGACCGAATCCACGATCAAGGTCACCCACAAAGAGAACAACCGTGTCTACGTCGACCGGCAAGCCACCGACGCCGCCCAGGAAAAGGCCCGCAAACTCGCGCGCGCGTTCGAGGAATGGGTGTGGGCGGACCCCGCCCGAGCCAAACGGCTGGCCCGCATCTACAACGACACCCTCAACAATCTCGTCGCGACCGAACACGACACCAGCGCCCTGACCCTGCCGGGACTCCTACCCGGATGGGTGATGCGCGATCACCAGAACGCGGCGATCCGGCGCATCCTGTGCGGGCAAACCCTGCTCGCCCACGTCGTCGGCGCAGGAAAAACCGCGACCATCGTCGCCGCGGCGATGGAACTACGGCGCACCGGCATGGCCAGCAAACCATGCATCGTCGTGCCCAACCACATGCTCAAGCAGTGGACCGCCGACTTCCGCACCCTGTACCCGAACGCGAAACTGCTGGCGATCAACGCCAGCGATCTCGGTGAAAAACGCGCACCGAAGTTCATGGCCCGCATCGCCGGAGGCGAGTGGGATGCGGTGATCTTGACCCACGAGGCGTTCACCCGGGTGCCGCTGCGCAAGGAAACCCAGGAAAACTACATGCGCCGGGAACTGGGATTCCTTCGCCACCAGCTCGACCTCGCCAAGGACGCGGGCATGGAGTCGATGACGGTCAAACAGATCGAGTCGACCCTCGAGAACGCTGAAGCGCTGCTCAAAGAACAGCTCGACAAGACCACCAATCCCGGGGTGTGCCTCGAAGACACCGGGGTGGACTATCTGTTTCTCGACGAAGCCCACAACTTCAAGAACTTGCGGACCATCTCCGGGATCCCGTCGGCGAGCATCGAAGGCGCCAACAAGGCCACCAAGATGCACATGCTCATCGACTATCTGCGCGCCACCAGCGTCACCGGCCGCTACGCCACTTTCGCCACCGCCACGCCGATCGCCAACTCGGTCACCGAGGCGTATGTGATGATGCGCTACCTGGCGCCGGAGCTGCTCGAACAGATGGGCATCGAGGTCTTCGACAACTGGGTCGGGATCTTCGGTGAAGTCGTCTCCTCCCTCGAACCCGACGCCAAGGGTGAGGGCTACAAGATGAAAGCCCGCCTGGCGCGGTTCTTCAACGTGCCGGAGCTGATGGCGGCCTACTGGACATTCGCCGACGTCCAAACCGCCGAAGACCTCCAGCTACCCACCCCGCCGATCGTGCACGGCGAGGACGGCCAGCGGGGGGAGAAAATCATCATTCCCGCCAGCGCCGCGCAACGAGAATTCATCAAAGCTCTGCCCAAGCAGAAATGGATCAATGACGCCGGCGGCGTCCTCAAAGCCCTCGGCGAGGGCCTGCGGGCCAGCTTGGACATGCGCCTGGTCGGCGGCGATATCGAGGACGGCAGCAAGGTCCCGGCCCTGGTCGACAAAGTCGCCGAGATCTACGCCCAGACCAAAGACATTGTTTACCCGGTCTCCGAGGAAGACTTCACCCCCCAACCCCTGCCCGGTGGGCTGCAGTTGGTCTTCCTCGATGAGGGAACGCCAGGTTCACAAGCCCGCTACGCCTGCGACCTCTACGACGACATCCGCGAACGGCTTGCCGAACAGGGGATCCCGAGCGAGAAGGTCCGGTTCATCCACGAGGCCAACACCGACGCGCGCAAAGAAGCACTGTTCGCCGACTGCCGGGCCGGGCATGTCTCGGTGCTGATCGGCAGCACCGAGATGATGGGCACCGGGGTCAACGTGCAGGACCGTGCCGTCGCGTTGCATCATCTGTCCTACCCGTGGCGGCCCGCCGACATGGCCCAACGGGAAGGCCGCATCGAACGCCAGGGCAACCTCAACCGGCCCGAGATCCCCGGCACCCTCGACGCGGTCCGGACTCTGTACTACGTCACCGAACGCACCTTCGACGAGTTCCGGCTCAACACCCTCGCCCGCAAAGCACGCTTCATCGACCAACTGCAGAAACGCGGGTTCGACGTCCGCGAGCTCGACGACATCGGCGCCGAGGCAGTCAATTTCGCGGTGCTGACCGCACTGGCCTCCGGCGACCCGGCGATCGTGCAGCTGGCAGAAGCCACCGCCGAACGTGCCCGCCTGCAAGGGCTGGCCCGCGGCTGGGACAACGAGCAAGACCTGCGTGACAGCGAACTGCATTACAGCCAAAGCTTCCTCGCCGCCGCGGTCCCGGCCAGCCAGCTCATGCACGACGCGCTCACCAAACGAGTCCCAACCAAGGCCGACAAGTTCGTCATGACCGTCGATGGCCGCACCTACGCCAAACGCGACGACGCCGGAACCGCGTTGGCGGTGCGACTCAAGCAGTTCAGCGCCACGGCGAACCCCGGCGACAGTATCGAACTCGGCGTGCTCGGTGGACTGCCCTACCGAGCCGAGGTCGGGATAACGGGGCGCTATCTCTGGCTGGACTTCGGATGGGCCGACCCGAGCCGCCGCGACAGCTCCGCGGACCGGCGACCGGAATGGGAGCGGCGCAGAACGATGCCCAACGGCCGCACCATGGTGATGGCCCTCGAGCGGCTCTTGAGCAGTCTCGACGTCGACACCGCCGAACTCGACGCCGCCATCGCCCGCTTGTCGGCCAAAACCGACGATCTGGCTGGTCGCGTCCAGTCCCGTGAGCACAACCCCTACCGGCCACTGGCCCGCTCGAAGGAAACCGAAGAAGACCTGCTCGGCAAACTCGTCGTCGCCAACGAACGCGAAGCCAACCTCGCCGATCTCGCCACGACCCAGGGCGAGAACCTCTCCGACGAGACCCGCGAAGAACTCGACGACCTCCGCGCACACATCACCCGGCTACGCGAAGCCATCGCCGCCGAACACGACATCCAGGCCCGCGCCTGGACAGCGGTCAACGACACCAACGCCTCCGACGACATCGAGCCCGACAGCGACCCGGCCGCACCCGCCACCGAGCCGACGCTGCCTGATGGCGACCACGCCGAACCTGCGCACACCGACACCCCCCACGCCTCAGCGCCGCGCACACCCCCGGCGGTCAGTGACCCGCCCGTACCGCACGAAGAACCGCACGACAACGACAACGACAGTGCTGACCTCGCGGCCGAAACCTCATCAGGCCCACCGGAACTAGGCCATGACGTGCACCCATGGTCCGGGCTGCACTGGGCCCTCGAGACGCTCGCCGGAGTATGCGACGGCGCGGTCAAACGCGACGACATCGGCTTCAGCGGCGCCGACGTAGCGATCGGGCACTACCTGGCAGGGCTCAGCCTCGACTCGTGGGACACCCACCACGCGGTCACCGCCGCCGGGCTGCTCACCAGCTACCACCGTCAGCTCGGCGGGCTCACCCCCGCTGATCTGCTGAGCGAGCCGATCGAGGCCAGCCGCGAGCAGTACTGGGCCGCACGCTCCACCGTCCGCGAGGATGGCCAAGCCCACCGCGCCCGCCAGCGCGCCACCACCGGCACCTACCTACAAATCGTCGACGAGAAGGTGCTCCTCGGCTTCCGCCGCTACAACCCCGAACTCGTCGCCGCGGCCAAACGAATCCCCGGGCGCGACTACAACTTCGACACCCAGACCAACGAATTCCCGCTGACGTCCCTGCCACAGGTCATCGCCCTGGCCGACACCTACGGCATCGACGTCGACCCCGCGATCCGGGCGCTGGGGGACCAAGTCGCCGCCGACCCCGACCAGTACACGCCGGTCGCGGTCACCCTCGCGGGAGACCGGTTGGTGATCCGCGCCGAGTTCTCCGAACAGCTCAACGAGGACTTACGCATCCTCAACGGCGGCCGCACCTGGAATGACGGCCTGTACGCGCACTGCCTGCCTCTGGACCACAACATCGATCCACATCGGGTGCGCGAGGTCCTGACCAAGCACCAGCTCAAGCTCGACCCCGACGCCCACAACGCGCTGACCACCCAAATCCTCGCCCACGACACCGCCGACCAGGTACTCCTGCGAGAAGGCCGCATCGTCCTCGTTTGCCCACCAGCCCTGCGCGTACGGGTCGCCGATGAGCTCATCGGGCTGCTGGGCAGCACCAGCTTCGACACCGACCGCGAGCTCAGTATCGGCACCCACATCGAACCCGCCCAGCAACTCGACATCTACACCCGCCACGGGCTGCGCCTCTCCGATGACGTACGCGCCGTGCTCACCGAGCAAGCCCGCACCCAAGCCGACAACCTGGTGTCCTCGGTCGCCGCCGCCGGCGAACCAGTAAGCGTGCCCGGGTTGTCGGAGACCATGGCGTTGATGCCGCACCAGCACGCTGGCGTCGCGCACCTGCACCGCAACCGCCGCGCCATCAACGCCGACATGATGGGCCTGGGTAAGACCCTGACCTCCCTGGCCACCGTCGCCCGTGCCCAGGGGTTCCCCGCAGTGATCGTGTGCAAGCCGGACCTGACCGAGAACTGGCGCACCGAAATCGCGCGCGCGTTGCCCGGGCGGCAGGTGTTCCTCGCCGAGGGCATGACCCCCACCGCGATCCCCGCAGGCACCGACATCGTCGTCATCGGCTACACCGCCCTGTCGTCTCGACCGCCCGCCGACAAGGACGGCAACAAACCCGACACGTTCTTGTGGGTCGAGCACCTCACCACCGAATTCGGGCCCGAGGCAGTGATCTTCGATGAAGGCCACATGGCCAAAGAACCCACCGCCGCGCGTTCACGGGCGTTGGCCGCCCTCGGCGCCACCGTCGCCAGCAACGATGGATTGGTGCTGGATCTGACCGGCACCCCGATGGTCAACCGCCCGCGCGAGCTCGCCCAGCAACTGATCATCCTCGGCCATCTCGCTCCACCCGGAGAACGCGCCACAGCCCAGCACCTTTTCGGCGAATACTGGGACTTCCTGCGCCGCTACTGCGATCCCAAGCGCCGCTCGGGCGGGCACGGCCTGGACTACAACGGAGCATCGAATCTGCCCGAACTCCATCACCGGCTGCGAGCGTGGGGAATATATCTGCGCCGGACCGACGAAGTGCTGGACTTGCCGCCATTCGAGATGACCCCCATGCTGCTCGACCCCGCCCAGCTCGACGCCGCCGCGATGACCGAATACGCTGCCGCCGAAGAAGATCTGATCGCCTTCCTCACCCAGCGCGCGGTCGAACTGGCCGAAGAACTCGGTGAGGACCCACTCAGCGCCGCGGTGGAAAAGCGGATGCGCGCCGAATCCGCCGAGCACCTGGTGCGGTTGAACACCCTGCGCGAGATCCTGGGCCGCGCCAAGATGCCCGCAGTCACAGCCTGGGCCCGCCAGCAGATCCAGGCAGGGCAGAAGGTCATGATCGCCGCCCACCACCGCCACGTCGTCGCCAGCTACGCCGAACGGTTCGGTGGCTTGAAAATCCAAGGCGGGCAAACGGTCCAGGAAAAAGAACACGACAAACACGCCTTCCAGACCCAGCCAATCGACCTAGCGCCCGCCATCTCGGTCGCGGTCGGCGCCGGCGGTTGCGGACACACCCTCACCGCCGCCCGCAACGGCATCCAAGCCGAACTTCCCTGGACCCCAGGCGAACTCATCCAGATGGCCAAACGGCTACACCGCATCGGCCAAACCCAACCCGTCACCTACCAAGTCACCGTCGTCCCAGGCACCGTCGACGACGCCATGTGGGAAATGCTGCAAGCCAAACAAAAAGTCCTCGACGCAGTCCTGGACGGGCAAGTAGTCGACGAAACCACCGATGTCGCCGACATCGTCTGGGCCCTGACTCGCCAAGGCATCGCCGAACACACCACCGACACCACAGGCCCAGCACGCCACGCCCTCGACACCGATCACGACATGTCCGTCCCAGCGCCCGAGCCTGAGACTCCCACTGCCGAAACGGCTTTCACGCACCCGGCCACTGAAGACGCGGCCGTCACCAGTCTGGCCGCAGCCGCAGCCGGTCATGGCCGTACGTCATCGCACCCGATCGCTCCTGCTGACATCACGCGTGTCACACCGGCCCCGGAGCCCGCGGCGACAACGACGCTGAGCACTGGCCTCTGAGCTATAGCGCGGCCGTAGGTTGTTGCGACGCTCAGAAGGTGTTTTGAACCCCGGAGCGTCGCGAATCGCATCGGATGTGGTTGTGGTGGTGAGGATCTGACTAAGCAGCTGCGAATCAGCGTCGGGCGAGCTTGGTCCGCCAGGTCTCCCAGCTGGGCGTGCCGGGGTCGGCGACGGTGCCGGGCCACGGTCCCGGCGCGGGAGCGTTCCGCACCATGCTTGCCTCGGCGCAGCGCATGCCGTCCTCGTCGGTCCACTCGAAATGGGTGACGCCGTCATCGCCAGTCCACGTCGCGGTGCGCAGGACCGGATCGCTCGAAGCTATCGGAAAGGACATAACGCGAAAGCATAGAGCTAGCCTCGGGCAGCCCGCGCACGGCGCGCTGCGCCAGCTGCTGCTGGCCCACTGATGTCTTCGCTCCCAGGAGAACTCACGACATTCCCATACGCGATGCCATCAGTAGTCCCGCGAATTGCGTCGGCCTGGCGGTAGCCGGTTTCGCAGCGACGAGGTCAGCTCGATGAGGCCGTATCGACTGCTAGGCTGAATTCGATATGATGATATCCTCATGAGGCACCCCTCATGATGGGAGTATCTGTAATGGCCGGGCCTGACCCAATCGCAGAAATAATTCGACTCGCAGGTCTAGATGGCCTCTACTACGGCGTGAACGAGCCATGGAACGTCGACGATCTCGCCACCCGCGCAACCGCATCGGTCGCCAAATACCTCGCAGACCCTGTCGCACCTCTGAGCGAGACCGACAAAGTGATGCCCGAAGCCGCCCCCGGCGTGTTCGCACTGGCCATAGTCTCCGGCGCGCGCAGGCTCGCGATGGTGGTTGACGCTGTCGAACTTGCCGCCGCGGCCGCCGCACGCGAAAACGGCGTCAGTGTCCGCCAGTTGGCCCGAGCCGCCGACATAGCCGAGCGATCCGCAGCGACCCGCTACCGGCGGAAAGAGGAGTAAGGGCCCCGCGCTCAGGGGTTGCGGCTGGGGTGATTCCAGCACTGGTCATACGGGTCTCTCCTGCACGTCACCTCACTGCTGTCGGGCGGCACCGTTCCCCTCGCTATCCCGCCGGTCACCAACATTCTTCGTGGCGAGCGCTGACTGAAATCTCACTCACGGATCGCAACACGATCTCGGCAAGCTGATCGGCGTCGAGCAACTCGTGCCGACCTGCCGTGGCTGGCAGGTCGAGTCTGCGCTCGTTGTCTGGGTGGTGGCGGGCGCCGAGCCAAACGACGGCCTGTTCGACCTTCACTCCGCCATCAGGGCGGCCGTCAACTGTCATCGTGATGTGCCGATTGCCGGTCGATGTTGCCCGAACCAGCCATCGCGCGGGGTTGTCGATGGACGCCGTCAACAGACGGTCGCGGCACAGGTCTGCCATGGCCCCCTGGAAACTGGCCACGACCACCGCACCGCGTACTACCAAACCAGTCAAGAAGCCGCGCATCTCGGCCGACAGTTCAGCCTCGACATGAGGCGTCTCCTCGCGCAGCAGATGCCTGTCTGGCAGCGGCACGGAAAACCCTGTCACCACTGAACCTTCGGGCAGCATCCACAGATCGTCGTTGCCGGCGACGAAGCAAACCTGTTCGAGCGGTAAGGGAACGATCCGCGCGACGTACTGGCGCACCCAGACCGGGGTGATCTGATAGGCGCTGGCCGTCGCCAGCAACACATAGCCCGCTTCGATTCCGCGGGCGGGCTTCCAGTCCTCGTCCGGACGAATCCATTTCACAGCCCCACCTCCGGTCGGGAGGAGTCGGCAGGTCTTCCAGCCCGTGTCATCAGCTGCTCGCCCGCATCGGGATGCAGGCCGGAACAGGGCGCCGCCGAGCGCTTTCGGCGGTCAACACGGTAATCGATGGGTCGTCGGACGACGTGCCGAGAGTGTCAGCCTGGGTCGGGACGAGCTGCAGGTGACGCCATGGGCTGTCGTCGGAGGACACCAAGACATACATCCGGCGCACGTCATCGGGATCGTCGGAGGGATGGCGCAGCCGAAGGACACTGCGGCCGGCGTAGTCGACGTCGACCCGGTTGTGCCACATATCCTCGAACTCCTGCGCCTGCCGGAGCCGGGTCTTCATGGCGTCGATGTAGGAGTTGGGAACGAATCCGGTCAACGCCTCACGGCAGGAACGCACCCGCAAATGTGTTTCGAGATACCAGTCGGCCAGCACGCCGCGCGCCCAAGGGCTCAGCAGTTGCCACTCGATAACGCTGTCGCCGATCCGCAGTCCGAGAAACGTACTGGTGAACGCCGTATTGGCGGCGACCACCACACCCGTTCCAGGTTCGAGGTAGGCCGCAGGGTTCGGATTGGCCTGCAATACAACGGTTTCACGCGGGGTCGGGGTGCGCGGTACTGGACGCGGAGCCTTGATGCGCCGCAGCTCTGGATCCGTCAGCCAGACCAACCGCTCCCGTGTGGCGTCGTTCAACTCGAGCACCGGCGCGAGCAGGGAAATAGTTTGCGAGCTGACCGACCGTGCACCCGATTCGATCTTCGACACCAACGAGGTCGACAACCCTGCACGCTCGGCCAGCGCCTCCTGCGAAAGCCCAACCTCCTCGCGGTATCGCTGCAGAATGTGCCCGATCGGGGTGTACCGCTCGCCCAGGCGCCGGACCGGCGTTCGCCGGGGTTGAACCGCCATCGCGCTGACGGCTCTCGTCCCGGAACTAGCCAGGCCAACGTCTTGAATTGTCATGTCTTGCTCCTATCGACCCGAGTGCTCGACTGAGGGTCACGCGGCTGTGCCGCACGGGGATTGGCCCACTGGGCCGGGTCGTGCCGCCACTTCCAATGCGGTAGCCCGGTCGCGAGCCTGGTCGGCAATCGGGTCGCCGCCGGTGTCGGGATGTTGACTTGTCGAGCCGGTACGGCTGGCGTGCGCGTGATCAACGGAAACAACCTTCCTGGTGGGGGATCGGTCCCCGATCACTGCGGCTGGCCGTGCCTATCGGCCGTCGGGGTTCAGCATCAGGCCGGTGTCCCACGCGGCGGCCCCGGCATGCAGCCCCCGAACGACATTCCCGCCTGTGTATGCCCGACCAGGCGAAATCAACGGTGTCCATTCGTCTCCCCAAATCAGATGGTTAACAAGTCCCTAGCAGTGGTATTCCAGTGCTGTGCCCGAGGGAATTGATTCCACCAGCGATCATGTGAATCGTGTGGCCTTCATATTCCAGGCGATGGGGATATCGGTCAACGATTTCGGCGATATCGATGGTGTTCGGCGCCAAGTTCGGTACATGAGGTGCGGCCGTCGAGCGGCGCTGACACAGACTGTGCGGGTAGAGACCTCAACTAGCACAAACAGTGCGAGCATCCCCAGTGAAAGTTTCTACCAGCACATATAGTGCAGATTTCTCCGCGATCGGCACACGATGTGTGAGCCGACCCGGCGGATGGCACCAACTGTGTCAGGCGGGTAAGGCGAATTTGCACCATAAGTGCGATGAATTCCGTTGACAATCTTCTCCCACGCCAGAAAGATTGAATACAGTTCGGTAGCGGCAAAACGCGATCACCGACTGCATGCAATACGGCAAAACTAGCGCTGGCATATTCGCGGGGTGTTGGAACATTGCATCGCTCTGCCGGTTGGAAATTATGCGCCGGGCATTTTGTGTCAATCGATTAGGGGGCTCAGCGGTGAACACCATCCAGTCGCACCACCGGCACGCGGACGCCAGCCCACCCGCGCAAACGTACGCTCCGGTCGGCTCAGCCTCGGGCGCGCCTCTCGGTCGACGGCTCTACGAGGCCGACGTCTTCTTCTATCAGCTCGGTGCACCCGATGCCCGCCGCTGTGCCGCCCTCGACGCACTCGAACACGACGGCACCTATCGCCACACCCTTGACGAACTCGTCGCGGGTGCGCAATGGGCCTGGCGCAACAACAGTCGATGCGCGGGCCGCGCGTTCTGGCGTGCGGCGCAAACCGTCGACGCACGACATTGTGCGAGCGCCGCCGAGATCGCAGGCGCGTGCTTCCAACATCTCCACCGTGCCTACAACAGCGGCCGCCTGCGTCCCCTGGTCACTGTCGGGCCGCCGCTCGACCCGGACGGACGAGGGTTCCGCATCCTGAACCCACAACTGATCAGCTACGCCGGATACCGCAACGACGACAACATCGTTGGCGACCAAGCAAACGTGGGCCTCACCCGGACCCTCCAACGCCTGGGTTGGCAGGGCTCCAGTACCCGATTCGACGTGCTGCCGCTATTGATCCAGACCCCCGAGCGGCAGCTGGAATGGTTCGCACTACCTCCAGAAACCGTTCACCAGATCCCGATAACGCACCCCCGGCACCCGGCAATTGATGAACTCGGACTGCGTTGGCACGCGGTGCCCACGGTCAGCGAAATGTCTCTCGAGATCGGCGGACTCACCTATCCGGTCGCACCGTGGAGCGGGTGGCACACCGGAGACGAAATCGGTGTGCGGATCCTCGGTGACACCCGCCGATACAACCAACTGGGCGTCGTCGCCGCGGCACTGGGACTCGACACCCACGTCGAGGAGACCGTGCGGTGTGAGCGTGCCGCCGCTGAACTGACCACTGCGGTCCTGCATAGCTTTTCCGCCGCCGGAGTGCGTATCGCCGGCCGTCCCGGCGTGAGATCGGCGGTGCGCGACACCGCAGACGGGCACGCGCCAGCGGGCCAGTGGCGCACCGCCAGCGCGTCCCGAACCAGTCGACACTCCGCATCCGCTGTGCCGACTCTTCACCGCTACGACGACGACCGCCCTGAACTGCGGCCCGGATTCGTACAGCAACCGTGCCCGCCGCTGGATCGGCTCGGCATCGACCCGGCCCCGACCAACGACACCGCACTCGAAAACATCCGCACGCCTTAACGAAAGAAGACCCCATGCACCGTCGCCCCGACGCTTGTCTGACGACCACGTCGGCTCTGGGCACCCCAGCTTCTCCCGACCCGACTCTCGCCGTCGTCAACTGCATCAGCGCCCCCGCCGATTTCGCGCCATGGATCAGCGCCTCGTTCGCCGATACGCGCGCCACCCTCACCGGCACACGCGCACGAGGGTTCTACCTCCGCCGCCTCGCTGGCGACTACCGGCATTGCCTGTTCGCTTCGATAACCCTATGGGTCTCGATCGCCGACTTCGAAAGCTGGCGTCTGAGCCCAGCATTCATTGCCGCCCATCCCGACCGCGAGCAATACAGCACCGAGTTTGCACAGATGAGCTCGCTTCGCTTCGACATCGACCTGGACCCCGACAGCGCGACCACCCTCGACGTCCTCGATGAACAAATCGTCGCCCGATTGAGAACCCGGCGACCCGACCTGATCGCCGCCAGTGATGTGTTTGTCGGCGAACTCGAATGGATGCCTCACAGCGCCACACCACGACTGGACGCCCGAACCCGATCGAACGACTCCACCATCGCCAGCGCACCAGCGGGGGAGAAGCGGTGAGCCACGCAACCATCGCCGCCCTTCTCTACGGCGCGCTGGGCACGATGATCCTGGTCATGTCGATCATCGCGCTGCGCGGCCCCCGGTATCCGGTGGTGCCACCGACCACCAACGACTCCGGTCGCGCGGCACCGCGGCATGCCACCGTCGCCCATGGGCCCGCTCACCTGCGGTGCGAAGAGACTCGGTCGCTTACGGCCGCAGCAAGAGCCAGCGACGGACTCCAGTCCGAGCAGCGCCGACCTGACAATCCTTCTGCCATCCGCGACACCCTGTACGGCGGTGACTCCGTTGCCGACCATCATGGCCACTGGCTCAACTACATCCCCTCCCGGCGCCGACTGATACCCGTAAAAGCCCGCATCGGGGGCGTGGACGATCGCTGCGTGCCACGGCCGGGCATGTCCGCGCCCGGATTGTCACTGGCGGCATCGCCGTATCCGCTCGACTCTGACAGCGGTTGCGCTCAGAGATGCGGTACTTCGCCGCACCGATCACCGGCTGTGATCACGTCCTGCTGAAATCCCCGTTGCTGTTGGCGATGATCGACGGTCGGGGCGTCCACCGAGTGGGGTCCAAATGCGTTGGCGCGTCGATGATTTGCCGCAGTGTGCCGACGTGCTCGATCGTGATCTCTACCGACCCGGGGCTCACCCACTCGTCGCGGTCCAGACCGCAGGTGTCGGGAACAGTTCCCATGCCGATCACTGTGCCCGCCGCCAGGCTCTGGCGTGCGGCCAGCTCGACGATCACGTCGACGGGGTCCATGACGTACTCGGTAGTGCTGCCCTGCCAGTGCCGCCCGTCGGCGAACTTGACATCGACGGCCAGCGTTCGGGCATCTCCGACCTGGTCGGGCGTGACCAGCCACGGGCCGAGCACGTTGCCAGCATCCATGTCTTTGGAGGCCGACAAGCCGAACCCGAACATCTCCGATAGCTGCAAATCGCGGCCTGACACGTCGTTGAACACCGTGTACCCGGCGATGCACTCCGCCGCCTGCGTGCGCGAAGCCCCACGAGGTACATCGCCGACGACGACGGCCAGCTCTGGCTCGACGTCCAGGTACGAGATCCAGCGGGGCCATGGGATCACCGCGCCATCACCGACCACGCTGGATACTCGGCCTTTGTAATAGCGCAACGTATCGCCTTGCAGCGAAAACAGATACCTGATCGCGACCCCGACCGCTGTAGACGCCGGCCGCAGCGGCCACGGGAGCGATCGCCGAATCAGCGTCTCGCTGGCTTGGCGGATGTGGCGGGGCGAGACGGCGCAGTCGAGCAATGCCGCTGGTCTGGGAACGGGGGCCAACAAAGTCACCTCCTCCAATGCCAGGCCCGCGTCCTGAGTGGCGGCGAAGTCTTTTACCAGTGTGTTGCTGTCCGGCAAATGCCGCAGGTAGGCATCCATCGAATCGATGACCTCACCGGCCTCGGTAGTCACCCGGACGGGAGTAATCCGCCCGCGATTGACAACCCCCCATCCGGGGGAATTTTCATGCAAATAGGTCGCCAACTTCATTGCCTGTCACCATCTTTCGCTCATCTGGCGCATAGAACTAGCGCGCCCTGGGCTGAGCTTACGGCTATTTCGGGCATGCGGCGGCGGCGAATGTTTACCCGATTAATGGCCGCTAGGGTCGGCGGTGTTTTGGCCCGATAGCGTCCAGGTTGCCGCTTCGGCAGTTTGCTGACATATCGTTGGACGGCGTCTCACGGTCGTCGAGACTCGTGAAGTCGGGTGTGCTTGCAGGACAGATGAAGCAGCCCGCGGGAAACGGCGGACACAGGGACAGGGCTGTGCTACCCGTGCGTGCCGTCGGCTTCTTCTTCGATGCCCGACGCAGCGGTAGAGCACCGGAGGGCCCGAGTGCATCCACCCGCCGAATTCATTCTGCGCTCGACCTGCCGAGACACCCGCTCGAAATGCTCGCGCGGGTCGATGCCCAGTACACCGGTCAGCTCGATAACCCAATCGAGCCCCACGACGTGCTGGCCGCGCTCGACGTCGCGCACCAACGCAGACGTGCAATCCAGATGCGCCGCGACGTCTTCTTCGGTCAAACCGCGTTCGACGCGTCGACGGCGCAGCTCCGCCCCAGACAGCTTCCGATGCAGCGCATCTGTCTCGGGGTCGGCGACCGTGGTGATCACAGCAGGGAAGTGGAGGATCCGCGCAAGATCGGACATGGGAACACTCTTACACGATCCTCGGCGACCGGCACGATGACATCCGATCATGGGACGGAATGCCAAAAGATGTGCCTACCAGGACAACTCGGGACATTCACCGATCGGCGGTGACCCAAGTAGGACAGGTCACGATGCGGTTACGTGTGTGGACCAGAAATCGGCCTTGAGATCACGATTCGTCATCGGCGAGACCCTTCAGCAACTTCCCCAGACGCTGTGATTCGCTAGGAGTGAGCTGAAAGTGATCACCGGCCTCGTGCTGGGCGAGATGCAAGGTGTACGACCGGGGATCGTCACCAGCCGCGAAACGGCAGTACAACACAAGGGGGCGTGTGAGGTCCTCGGAGATGGGGAACAGGCGCTGCTGGGCGTAATGCTCGGCGGGGTCGCTGAACAACTCGGCGAGCTGCCGGGCTTCGCACGGAGTGAGCTCGAACCCATCGCCGCCGGTGCTGCGCAGCAGATCGATGGTGGTGACGTGCAGTCCGCTGCCGTACACCCGGCACGAGCGCTGGATGATCAGTGGCTGGGGTAGCTGGGCAAGGGGGAACTCGATGCGCAGATCGCAGTGCAGATGGGGGCGATCGGCAGGATCGGGGGACGGTACGCAGCAGGTGCACCACTGGATGCCCATGCTGCAGACGTGGGAACGCGCTGAGGTATGCATCTAGAACTCCTCTGGCCGGGGGCATGGTGTCGCCGACGGCGACGAGAGGAATGCTGGAGGATTGCCAGCTTGTCTGTGACGGTGTGATCGCGCATGTTCCATGGGCCGCTCAGATCCATCTAGGCGAGGTTGCTATGACAGTAGCCAGGCTTGAACTGGTTGAGTCTCTGGGATCGCATTCAGGCGACGGCCCAGATTTCCCGTTGTTCCCCCGGCTTCGTTATTGGAGCACAATGCGATGGGTTGCACAATCCCACCGAATTGTGGCCAGATTGAATCGCCCGTTGCCCAGGATGCCAATAGTTCGCTGGTTGGGTTGCCCGGCGGCGGCTGGCGGACACAGCCTGCGATCCTTCGGTTTGCGAAGGTCCGGATGTCAGCACGCATTCCGGCACAGGTAAGTAGATGCACTATCAGATGCACGTGCATTTCGCGATACCTGGGCAGTGCAGCTCGTCCTCGGTGTGTCCGGCGTACGACCCCCATGTGTGCCCTCGAAATCCCGATCCATCTGCGATGTTTCCGCCCGCCCGCGTCCGGTGGCGGGAGTGCGTATTGCTCCGGAAATTGACGCTACAACATCGCACTCACACATCAAGTGTGAAAATAGCTCTGTTGACAAATGGTGCTGCGGATCGGTAAGACCTTAGGAAACTCCGACCCGGAAACTGCGGGGAGGTGCAGCAACAGCTGGGGCGCAGGTTCATGGACGTATCACTGGAACTCGAGGCTTCCGGTCGACTGGGAGGCACCGGCGGTCTCGACGCGCGCGTCCAGGTAAATGAGGAGGGTATGGGTGAGCGGGGGACCAATCGGGCCCGAATCAGAGGCGGCGGAACCACTTGCGCTGGTCCTGGGCTCGATAATTCAAGAACTACGGACCGAAATCGGCTTGAAACAAGAAGAAGCAGCCGTGGCACTCGGAGTCTCGCTCTCGGCGTACTCCAAATGGGAGGAAGGGTCGCGCACTCCGGCAATCAAGAATATCGAAAAGCTCTGCCGCGTGTTCCAAGCCGACGATTGGCGGTCCCGCAAACTGATGTCGCTCGCGTCGAGCGGCGTGAAAATCTCGGTAGGGACATGGCCCCCGGAACTGAGCGAGGAAGACAAAGACGTCCTCGACAACATGGGATTCCCAGCTATCTACCGAAAACTGCCCGAGTACGAGATCATCCGTGCCAACGATGCGTGGTTGCGGGTATATCCGATGTTCGCGCCAGCGCCGGAAGATTCACCCCGCCCAGCGAACATGATCGAATTGCTTTTTACCGACTGGCGCTCGCGTGTCGTATTTGTCGACTGGGATATGGTCGCGTGGCGCGCGACCTACATGATGCGGCTCTGGTCGCGCGGCATAGCGCGGGCCCGATTAGAAGAAATTCAAAATGCCTGCTCGGCGGTGGCTCCAGAATTCGAGCGCATGTGGGAAAAGACGCCACCGAAATCGCATTTCGCCACCAACAGGATCAGCGTCCGCGACGTCGTCAACACCAACAAGATCACTCACTGGACCTTGTGCAGCTGGTTCAACAACTATCCACCGCGACCGTACGAAATCTTGGCGAGCCCGCCACGCTCACCCAAGCTCATCGACGACGAGCTGAACCCCTGACCTGTCCCGAACTCCTCAACCGCACCAGCGCCCTCGGATGTGGCTACCGGCTCACCACACCGATCACCGCTGCACGCCATCGACCTAACGACGGCACTGCTCACGACGCTGACCTCTCTGCGTTTCGCCTGTCGGGCGCGGAAACACCCACCGGCGCGCTGGCCGCACGGCGAACTCACGTCGGGCTCTAACCCCACCAACCCCGAGCCACTCAATCCGTACCATCACATCTAGTTCGGGAAGTCCTATGAGCACCGTTCCTTTCACCCACGGCTTGCATCCCGTCGGCACGGGTAGCTACGCATACCTCCATCCCACGGGCACCTGGTGCCAAAGCAATTCAGGCCTGGTCGTCGACCAAGGCCAGGCGCTACTCGTCGACACAGGTTTCGCCCTACGCGAGGCGCAGAAGATCAAACAGAGCATCACTGACGCACTCCCTGACATCACGATCGGTACCGTCGTCAACAGCCACGGCGACGTCGATCATTGGTTCGGCAATCAGCTTTTCGCCGACGAGGCCGAGATCGTCGCTTCTCATGCCGCGATCGCCCACATGCAACAGGATCACTGGTGGAACCTGATATGCGACCCAGAATTGCCGACTGCGGCGCCCGGAGTACGCGACTTCCTCGACGGCATCTGCGCGAACTTCGACTTCACCGACACCGAGCCGACGCCGGCCACCCGAGGATTCGACCAGGAACTGCAACTGCAAGTCGGGCGCCGCACGGTCCAGCTGCTGGAAATGGGGCCCGCACACACCGTCGGCGACGTCCTGGTCCACGTGCCCGACGCCCGCGTCATCTACGCCGGTGACCTCTTATTCGCCGATAACCACCCGGTCATCCACAGCGGACCTATCCAGCGATGGATCGATGCCTGTACCACCATGCTCGATCTCGACCCCGCAGTCATCGTTCCCGGTCACGGCCCCGTCGTCTCCGCAGCCGGTCTCATCCTTTTCCGCGACTACCTCGAGCGTATTCGCGATCACGCCACGGACAGCTGGCGCGCCGGAGACCCGGCTGACCACGCCGCGGCCACCTTCACTCACGCACCAACCGAACACTGGGCCGGAGCCGACCGCGTCCTGGCCAACATCGCCGCTGTCTACCGTGAACTAGCACCGCAGGACGACGCTGTGCCCTCGGCATTGCAAGTCCTCGGCCACACCGACATCGCCCACGCCCACCCGAGCACATAACCCGCCACGCCAGCCACGTCCAGTCGTAGCTCGCCTGGTGAGACTTTGTATCGGGCTAGGCATTCGACGCAGTCGTCCAGGGCGACTGGTCAGGCGAGGTACAGAGGCGGGCGCATGTTATGGGGCCGTTCGCATTTGAGTAACTCGCGCAACCGTGTAGCAGCGCCCGCGCCGCTGGCGCCCGCCAGCTCGAGGACGCGCCGAATCGTCAGGGCGTTGACGCCGCGGTTCGCCGCGGCGTACGCATAGCGATCTATGGCACCGACCGTGTCGGCGGCCGGTGTCCATTCATCGTGCCTTGCTAGTGCGGGTACTCGATCACGTTCAATATCGATATCGCTGTAGCCGCGGCGGGTTCGGACCCGCTGCTCGGCATCAGCCAGCGAGGTGGTGGCGATGAGGTTGGCGGCCAGGGAGTTTGCGGCAACACCGTATGCATCCACCTCGTAGACGATCGTGGCGTCGTCGGTGATGTCGATGAGTGCGTCACGCTGGGTCTCCACCCGGCCGCGCCAGCCGTCGGCGGCGACGCACAGCAGGCCGCTGGCCTCGGACGGGTGCCAGTTCCAGACCTCGGCGAACCGCGTCACGTCAGCGGCACCGAGTTCGGCGACCTCGGTCGCTCCGTGGCGCTGGAGAAGTGACGTCAGTTCCGGGGGTGTCAGCTCTCCGTCGAGCCCCAGCCCGGCGACGAGCAGATGCAACCCGAGTCCCGATCGCACCGCCGCCGCCAAGCTCATCGAGTCGGCCAGCGGGCTGCGCAAGCCAGCTTCAGTGCCCTCGGCAAGGATGTCGCCACCGACGTCGACAACGAGCAGCGTTTGCGCGCCGAAAACCCGGGATGCGGCACCGAACTGCGCTGCCAGACCGGCGACACCGCCGACGGGGTCCATCAGCAGTAGCGGGCACCCCACGTAGTGCGCGAGCGGCGGCAGCGTCGACCGGCCGGGCCCGCGCAGGACCGTCGACACGGTCACCTGCGCAACGAGTTCGTGATGACTGGTCAGGCCGTCGAAGTCGCCAAGACCGCGTGGTCCGGGAGTCGGATCGACGATCAGCCGATCCCAGGAATAGCTCATGATGGCGACGACGTCGAACCGGTGACGAAGCCGCTGCGCGAGCACCGACGCCGCGACGACGTCGCCGCCTCCACCTGCGGCGATCGCGATAGCTGTGCTGGTCATCGAGTGGCCGAGTGTACCCTCCGTCTAGTGGCATAGGACACCCGGAGGAGCAGTTGCCCGAAATCCAAGAGGTACTGCCGAAGTACTTGCAGATCGTTGCTCACCTCCGCGACCAGATCGTGCGAGGCGACCTGGCTCCCGGCGCCGAAGTGCCCTCGGTACGCGCACTCGCTGAGGAATGGCGCGTGTCTCGGCCGACGGCGAGCAAAGCGCTCGGCGCGTTACGCCAGCAGGGCCTGGTCGAACCGAGGCGCGGAAGCGGCACCTACGTGCTTGCACGGCAATCTGCGCCGCGGGCGCGCGAGCGGTTCGAACGCGCAGCCGCCCTGGGCACCATGTATTCCGACACGGAGTCGGTCCGGTTCCCGTTCGTCGGGATCGTCGATGCGCCAGAACATGTGGCGGCAGCGTTGAGACTGAGCCCGGGGTCCGCCGCCATTCAGCGTCAACGGGTGATCGAGGGCAGTAGCGGGCCGCTCGAGCTGTCGACGTCGTGGTTCGACGCCGCGCTGGCCGAATCGGCACCGCGCCTGTTGGAGGCGGAACGACTGCTCGGCGGGACCGCGCGGTACCTGGCTGGTGTACTCGGCATCCGATCGGCGTATGCCCGCGATCAAGTATGTGCGCGCGACGCGAGCGTGCACGAGCGCGAAGCGCTCGGGTTGGGCGATCAAGCGTCGGCGCTGGTCTACTGGCTCACCGCCTACGACCACAACGACCGTGCGTTCCAGTTCGACGAAGCGGTCTATCCGCCAGCGACCTGGGCATTCCGGCTGGAGTACCCGATAGCACTCTAGGCGCGGGGGTGGACAAGAAAGTCACCTGCTTTCTCGCAACTGTCCTATGACACTTCACTGTATGTGTCATAGTTCACTTTAGCCCGCTGGCGCGGGCGTGAACCACTCCACGGGAACCACCGACACACCGAAGAGGTGCGGGATGGCACTCACTGAGCCGCAACCGCGGGCTCTCGGCGCACTGTCCGCCGACAAGTACGCGCTGCCCCGTCTTCCCGACTGGCATCGCATCATTGCCGCAGTCCGTGGCGAGACAGTAGAGCCCGGCTTTGTCCTACAGCTGGCGCGTGCCTTCGCGCTGTTGCATCACACGCGACGCATCGAGCCCCGCCGTATAGCCGAAATAGACTGCCGCCGAGACGAACTGATCGCAGCACTCGATGCATGGGTGATGTACATCTGCGCCACGCGGTCGACGCCACCCCCGGAATCTGCCGGCCGCGCAGTCGATGCCATTGCTGCAGCGGTCGTCGACGCCGACCACTGCCGACTCACCGCGACCGACCCCATCGCGTCCGCCGTGCACCAGGACGGAGAGCTATCGGCGCGGCACGCCAACCACTGGACCGCGCTGATCACGCAGATCGACGCCGGACAACATCGAAGGCACCATGAATCCGGGGCGGTGGCGTGAAGTGACCGGCGAGCTGGTGGTGTTCCTGGCCGCAGCATGTGCAGTGCTGATTGTGGTCGCGCTGGTAACGGTGGCCTGCACGCTGCGCGCTGAGCGCGCCGATGACCGTGAGGGCAGCGGGTTCAACAGGCGGATGTCTCAGGCCAGACGTCCGCCGCCAGGCACTGAGGTACGCGACTACCGCTGCGGCAAGCCCCCAGGCAGGGCTCGCCCCGGTTAGCACCCGCACTCGTTCTACGAATCGGCTCAGAGGTCGGCTGCCTGTCGTGGACGTTCGCGAATCAAGCTGAGGCGTGGCGTATTTGAGTATCGCTGCCGCGCAGTTGGTGCTATTTGGAGGCGTCGCCCGCGTGAATCGATGGGTTCGCAGTGTGCACTGCGACGCGGTCTCCTCCGTTGTGCCGGTTTGCTAAAGGATATTCCAAGTGATCGGCGCATTCACGCTGAGTGCTTCGATGCGCTTCAAAACCTCCGCAGCGGTGAACGATCCGGGGGATGACTTTCGTGCATTGGTGGTGATCATGCGTAGCTCTCGGAGGTCCCGGAGCCAGGAGTAGCCGGACCAATCGCGGATGTCGAGTCCGTAAGTATTAGCGAACTGCTGATACTCCTCGATTGGATGGCCGAAGCGGCGGCAGTGGACTTCGATAGTGACCAAATCCCACTCGGGCGGCCCGACTGCGGCGTTCTCCCAATCACATAGCACTGCTCGCTTGGCTCCGCGGTCCCATAGCGCATTTCGATGGTGTGCGTCGCCGTGAATCAGACACGGCGGCAACATAAATTGCACGTCGGTCGTCTGCGCGGCCAGAGCCTCTTTGTGCGAGTGAAGAAGTGCACGAACTGCGGGCGACAGGATCGGGCTGGTGTCGATCGCTCTGGTGATGGCGTCGAAGGTGTATTTGATCTGCTGGTTCGGCAGCGGAGCCGGCGGCGGTTCAAAGACTCGATGTAGTCGGGCGAGTGGAGCGGCGAGTTCGGCCGCGCTGACTATTCCGTTTTGATCCAGATGTCGCCAGAAAGTGACCGGGCAACCTGCGATCTCAAGTGGTTGAGAAGTGTCTACAAGGGACACCGTGGGAACTGATTGCTGCTCAAGCCAGCGAACGAGGCCGACTACATCTAGGTGGCCGTCGCGGTTCGGGCGGCCGATTTTGACCACGATGGGTGCGTTGGCGAGTAAGTAGACGGCGTTGGTGTGGTGGCGCAGTATCGCTGAGCCGCTGGGATCGAAACCAGCGGCGTGACACCCTGCTTCGAGGACGGCGCGAGTCCGTTCCGGTGTGAACGTTGATTCGGTGAGACGTGCAGGTCCGCAGTCCTGGCGTGTCATTGAAAGTCCATCTCTGCCTCGACGAGCTCGCGCAGCGAGCTGGCGGCGGTGATCTGTCGACTTTTCGCGGGTAACGCATCGAGCACGTCGGTCGCGCGGGCAACCACGAGCCGTGTCCGGTGGCCTGGAGGCAGCGAGTCGACCACTGTGACCGCCAGCTGGCAGCCGTCGTCGGCAGATCCTTCCATCGCGTACCCAACAGCTGCATCCAACTGGATCAGCGCCGGATCGATCACAACCGAAGGGTTCGACCGGTACAGCTGTAGCGCCTCGTCCTGAACGCGGCGAGCACGTGCGATGCGCCCCATATAGGTCAGTGTTCCAGACAGATACAGCAGCAGTCGCTTGGTATTGAATCTGAACGCCTCGTCGCTGGTTTCGTCGAGAGCCTCGGTGAGCCGCTGGGCTCTGGTCATTGCCGTTTCGGCACCGCGGTCATCACCCAATCTGGCCAGAGCTCGTGCCTCGGCGGCTGCGGCAAGGGCGGTCGCGTCACAGGCGACGTTGGGCAGTAGATCTTGGGCCGATCTTGCGAGCGCAACAGTCTTCTCAGTGTGGCCGTAGTAGTAGGGCAGCATCGCGTGCTGAGCACGCACGCTGGCCTGAAGTTTGAGGTTTGGGCTGTCGTCAGCCGCAAGGCGCGCAGTGCTGTACCAGTAGTTGGCGCGTTCGATCTCACCTAGCTTCATCAGAGCATCCGCAGTCAACAGGCTCAGTACGGCTGAGGCTTCGGAGAGCTGGGATTGGATGGCCGCGGTTTGCCGTTCAGCGGCGATGGCCTGGACTTCGAGCAGATCCGGCGCGATAGCTGCCAAAGCAGCGCCCGGCGGGATGGTCGTGTAGGCGCGAACGCGTTCTGCTATCCGCTCTTCGATCAGGTCGACTCGCGCTGGAGCGACTGTGCATTTGGACAACGTCTGATCGACAGCAAGCCGCAGGGTATCGAGCTCAGAGAGTAAGCCGGTGCCATTCGTGGAGGGGCAGACGGCATGTGGCGAGTCGGCCGAGTGGAGTGGGTTTGACAGTCGCACAGCTTGAAAGAGCGCGTTCTCGAATCGTTGCCGATGGAGGGAATCAAGGTTGTCGAGGAGTTTATCCATCGACTGAGCGCAGACACCTTTAAGCGTAATGGTGCCGCCGCGTCGTTCCCATTTGGAGATGGTGTTGATGTGCCACCCGGTGCGGTCCGCGAAGGTCTTCTGTGTCCAGTTGAGGCCGTACTCGCGCAGAATCTTTACCTCGACTCCAGTCCACCGATCAATTTCCATGGAGTTTCCCCGTGTCTGGCATGTGTCTTTGTGTGGGATTCATGTGGTCTCGTGTGAGTCCGTGTGAGCTCTGTGTGTTCACTTCGTTTGGAACGTGCGCAACGCTCGAAGCACCCCGGCGCCGGGCCGATATCTTCCCCTTATCGGCACACCGACTAGCAACAATCTGCCAGTCGCTAGCGAAAGCCATCGGCGCCGGGTACGACCACCGAACGAAGGCAGAGGTGATCAGCAATGAACTCAACCCGCCTCCGCACTGCACGAGGCAATGCTACGTCGCGCAGTGAGTGTCACCTGCTGTTTCTCGTTATTGGCACCCCAACTGCCTTTTCAGTTACGGAAGATTTCACGGATGCTGACTGCGCGGCGGCCGCCGCGGGGTTCTTGAGCTTGCGTCTGGCCGACTATAGCCAGAATTGGGTGTCCAAAGCGATTCGCGCGTTCGGTCCGGCCCCTGACCATTCTCTGATCGGTTCGGGCACACCCCTCGATGAGCGTTATGGGAGCTCGACGGTCGCACCGGCGAGGAGGTGTATGTCGGCCAGTTCGCCACTCTTACAACGAAACTCGGCAGATCGAGGCTCCTCGGCCTCGCCTACCTCCGCAGCGGGTGTGCGGCACGCGGGCCTTTGAGCTTGTCTGCGTTGTTCCTCGGCACGATTAGGACCTGGCACCTCATCTGGTGCTTCTGAAACCTCAAGGAGCGCAATGGAATCGGATGGATCAAAGCTGACCTACGGTGACGTGGAGGAGGCGTCGCGGCGAATCGGTCGGAGGGTGCGTCCGGTCACGTTGGCGCCGATGGATGCCCGTGCGATTACTGGCAGCGAGTCTGGCCAGGTGTGGCTGGCGTTGGAGTACATGCAGCACACGGGCAGTGTCAATGCCCGTGGCGCACTGAACTTTTTGCGCGCCCACAAGCAGGACGGTTCACTCCCCGATGCCGGGGTGACGATCGCATCCGGCGGTAACGCGGGTTTGGCGTTCGCGTGGGCGGCCCGCGTGCACGGTGTGCCCGCCAAGGTGTTTCTGCCGTGCACCGCCCCTCAGGTCACAGTCGATCGGCTGGCAGCACTCGGCGCTCATGTGGAACCCGTGGGGGACGAGGACGCCAATGCTGTCGCGGCGTGCGAGGCCTTCGCCGCCTCGACCGGCGCGCTCAAGGCCCACCCCTACGACCATCCGCTGATCGCGGGCGGTGCGGGCACGCTGCTGGACGAGATCCGAGGGCAGCTGCCGCAGCTGAACACGGTGGTGGTCGCCGTCGGCGGTGGCGCGCTGTTCGCTGGAGTCGCCACCGCCGCTGAGCATCACGGGGTGCACACCGTCGCGGTCGAGCCGGAGAGCTCGCGGGCGCTTTACGCCGCGCTAGACGCTGGCGCGGTCGTGGATGTGGACGTGGACTCCGTCGCCGCCGATTCCCCTGGTGTGCGGCGTATTTCGGAGATGGCGCTGTACGCCGCGCAAAACTATGACGTGACCCCGCTATTGGTCACCGATCACGAGATCACGTTGGCGCGGCGCGCGTTGTGGGATCACCGGCGGATAGTCGTCGAACACGGCGGCGCCACGGCTTTGGCGGCGCTCTGGCTCAGCGGCCGATATCTGCCCCGTCAACCCGACGAGACCGTGTGTGTCGTGCTGTGTGGCGCGAACACCGATCCCAGCGACCTGGCGCGGTAGGGGCCGGGGATGGCCGCCGTGGTCGGTTTGGAGAGGGCGTTGTTTATGGTGGGCTACGGGCCCGCCGACCCTGACCGCGCCGATCCACCGCGCGGTGCGGTCGCGCCGATCATGTTGCCATCCAAAGACGATTTACTGGTCGCGCTGTACAGCGCCGGGCCAGCGTGTGGGCTGCCGTTGTGCGTGTACGGCCGTGACCTGCTCGGGTTGTATCGGCGCCGTCGAGCGCGACCTGAGCTGGCGGGGGTTATCGCGAGCGCCCGCACGGAGATCATCGCCGACATCAATCGATGGGTGTCGCGCAATGTCGTCGCGCCGGAGTCAGCACCGCTGCATCACATCAGTCTCGGCACGGTGATCGACCGCGTCGCCTGCGCTGCGGAGTTGGCATTGCATTCGCTCATGACTGCCGACCCGGGCAGCGAGGTCACCCATCGCGCCTGGACGGCGCTGGCCGAGGTTGAGCTCGAGTACGGCGACCTCGTCGCCGCTGTCACCGCCCGACAGCGTCGATTACCCGCAGGTGACCCGCCGTGACGATCGCGGCCGAACCCATCTTTGCCCATTCACGCCTTGTGAGGAAGCCATGCCCGTTCTGACCGAAACCGCTGAAGAGTGCTGTGCGCGCTACTGCACGTACCCAGGACTGCAGAGAGCCTTCGTTGACAGCCACGGCTCGATCCTCGTTCCAGCCGGGAGAGTCGACGGTATCCAAATGCCATGCGCGCTAGGAGATCTTGTGCGCGAGAAGCTCACGACCACGACGCCGATCATCCGGAACATCGACACCGGCTACCTGACGTTCCTTACCCTCCCCGCGCCACCGGAGGACCACCGCACGGTCGCGATGTTCAAGCAGGACAACGTCGACGTCGTCGAAGGCAAAGAAGACGACGACCAGGCCAAGGTCTCACTACGCCGGCAAGCCAGGCTATTCCGTCACGCCATCAGAACAGTGCGCGGGGCAACTATCACCCTGCCGGGGCCTGAAGATGCGAGGCGCGAATGGCTCGTCGAGCCAGACATAGCTAGCCGCGCCGACTTCGACCTCGTCGCCGATATCACGATCGAGGTAGCCGCTCACCCGCCCACAGCGAGGCGGTCATGAACAGCGCTGGCTGTGCTCTCGAGGAGAGCAGACTCATCATCAGCACCGACGCAGGCGGCGACCCCGATGACGCGTTCACGCTGGCGCTCGCGGCGGTGACCGAACCCCGGCTGAAGCTGGTGCTCACTACTGACGAGTTCCGCGATCTCCGCCGTGCCAAGTTCGCGCGATACCTGCTCAATCTTCTGGGCCGCGACGACGTACTCGTCGCAGCAGGCAGAGGGCGGGCCGGTAGCAAGTACTGGGCGGCAGCGGGATTGACGCCCGCCGATACTCCCATCTGGTGGGTGGACCCGTATATCGCGGTGGCCAACGTGTGCGGGTTCGACTCGTCGGCATCAGCCGAACCGGTGCGCTGGCTCGGTATCGGACCGATGACCGATCTGGCCTATCTGCTCACCCGCGACGCCAACAATGCGTACTCGATGGGACTGGCGCATCGGCTGCACATCACGCAGATGGGCGGTGCGATCAACTATCGCAATCCCTACCGCGCCGAACACAACTTCCGGCTCGACGCCGCCGCGGTCCACCAGGTGGTTCCTCGCGCTGAGAATCTGACGCTGGTGCTGTCGGATCACACGTTCAACGGCGCGACCGAGATCGATGAGGGCAGTCCGATCTATCAGCTGCTGGCCGCCTCGGACAAACCGTGGGCGCAGTTGCTGATCGCCCATATGCAGCAATGGTTTTCGGGGTTCCATCCAGCGACGATGATGCACGATCCGCTGGCGCTGTCGGTCGTGCTGGGGTTGGGGTTCGTGTCATTGCTGGATCGGCAATTCCATCTCGCTGCGGACGCCCGGATGTCTCTGGGCCCCGGCTATACCGCGAAGCTGTCGGTCGGTGCCGACTATCCACGGTTCATGAGCTGGATACATGCGACGTTGCGCACCGGTAAGCCGAAGCGTCTGCCGGATTTCGAGCGCAGCTTCGAGACTCTGCGGGCCGTCTACAACCCAATGTCGCCAGGTTCGCTAATCACCTTGGACTGGGCGTTGCCGGGCCCGTTGTCGGATGAGCAGCCCGATGCCGTCCCGCGACAGGACGCCAGGGTCAGCGGTCGCGATCCGGAACCACCGGCCGGGTCGTGCTGACCGGACACCGGTCCGGCGCCGGTTCGTCAAACACGTTGCTGGGCAACATGGCTCGGCTCTTCAGAGGAGACATCACACGCATGGAGGTGCCATCGGTGCCCGAGGTCCCGCAAGTGCTGGTCGTCAATAGCGGCTGGCTGGCCGTGAAATGGCCGTACTTCGCAGAGCGGCTGCGCGATGGTCTGCGCGCACACGATCTGAGGGCGCGGTGGATCACCCTGCGGGCCGGGCAGCGGTTACGTGATCTGCCCGGGATCAGTGAGATACCCGCGCTGGTGGTCCTCGACGTCGAGCCCGACCCCGAAGACATCGCCGCGTGTGCCGGCCTGGTGGTCGTGGCGGGAATGACCGGCCGCGACGGGCTCGCAGTCGCCGGGGAGCTGGCCGAGCGGGGCATCCCGTTCGTCGACGGCTCGATCCGGGGCCGCAGCACCTCGCAAGCGGAACTGGTGATGGCGCTGATGGTGTGCGCGCTGCGGTGGCTGCCGCAGTGGCATACCTCGATGATCTCCCGCCAATACACATGGCCTCCACAGCATTGGGCATCGGCAGACCACAGCCGCTACGTCAATGGGACGGTGCGCGGCAAGACTGTGGTCATCTTCGGGCTGGACCTGGTCGGCCAGAAGGTCGCCGAGTTGTGCCGGGCCTACGGCGCGCAGGTATCGGTGGTAGAACCTCTCGCCGACGATGGCCTGATCGCAGAGGTTGGCGCGCAACGCATTTCGGCCGAGCAGGTTGCCTCGGTGGCCGACATCGTCGTGGTGGCCGGTGATCCCGCGACACCGAAACTGACTCAGGTGCTGATCGACCAGCTGCGGGGCGGAGTGGTGGTGGTGACGATCACCGGCACCGGCACCGGCGGCGTGGATGTGCCCGCATTGCGCCGGCGCGTGCTCGATGACGATCTGTTCTGGGCGACCGACTGCTACGCCGAGCCGGGACAGCCCACCGATCCGATTGTGGGGCGAGACAACGCGATACATCTGCCCGGCATCGCCGGGCGCACCCACGATGCCAACACCGCCGCCGCGGACGTGATCGTTGCCAACCTCGCTCGTGTTCTGCGCGGCGCAGAACCGCTGCCGTGGGATTGCGTCGCACCGAAGCTGCTTGAGGACGTGCCCGACAGCCCAGACCGTGCGCCTGCCCTGGCTGGTGCGTCCCCGGCACCGGTGACCGGACCGACCGCCGCCGAGTCGGAGACACCCGATTCGGAGTCGACGGACTCCAGATCCCGCACTACCGGGCTGAGCGATCCGTCGCTTACGTCTTTGCTGACGAGCTGCGACGACACCACCTCGCCAGCTGGGTGCGCGTCGACAACCAACTGAGCGATGACATGAAAACCCTGCTTTACCAAGCAGATCCCGGCCCAGCTGCCGCTGGCCAAACCCACGAACCGGGGGCGAACCCATGCGAACAACGAATTTGACCGACCCCAGCGCGCCGTTTCACGGCGTGCGCTGGGATCCCGATCAGCCGATCGTGGTCTCGATCGCCAGCACCGGCGGCGTGGTCAGCCTGGCCTTCGCCCGCTTCCAGCGTCACCAACCCCGTGACCTGGAAGGCCTGCCCAGGTACACCATCGGCTACGAGCGGATCAGCAACACCGGCAAGCTCGACACCGACACCGTCGGACTGCTCGAAGCGCGCCTGGCCCAGTGGGAACCGCACGCCGACGTCATTACTGGTCACGGACTCGAAGCCCAGCTCAAAGTCCTCCGTGCGGCTGCAGCCGCGCCAGATCGGCTGCCGTCGCTCAGTGGGCTGGCTCAGCGGTGGCCCCTCCGGTTCTTGCGCGTGGCTGGATTGCGTCCGCAGCTGCTCGATACCGCCGCCGACATCGATGGCGCGCACGAAGACCTCGTACGCACCTGCGCGGCGGACCCGCGCTTGCACAGCTTGTACCTGACTCCCGGCGGCGACGACCCGCGCGTGCCGATTACCGCCGCAGTCGCCTCGGTGCTGCTCGCCGCGCGCCACATGGGTTGGTGTTCGTGGCAGCTGCTGGATCTCGACGCGGTGATCACCGCATCGAGTGATCGGCTGTGGTGGGCGGGGAGCTGGTGATGACCGATGGCGATGCGCAGGACCTGCAATGACCGATGTGGAGACACTGCCGGTGATCCGGACCGATATTCCGCAGTCGGCGCGGATGTGGGACTTCTGGAGAGGAGGCAAGGACAACTACGAGATCGACCGGACCGTTGGTGAGCACAGTCGGCTCATCTACCCCTACATCGAAACCATCGCGGTGCAGTCACGGGAGTTTCTGATTCGCGTGGTCAGCTACCTCGCTGGCGAGGCTGGCGTGCACCAGTTCATCGACATCGGCGCGGGTCTGCCGAGCTCGGACAACACCCACGAGGTCGCCCAGCGTCTGCGACCGGAGTCCAAGATCATCTGGGTCGACAACGATCCGATGGTGCTCGCACACGCCAGGGCGTTGCTGTCCAGCACGACCTCTAAGGGGGCGACCGTGTGTTGCGACGCAGATTTCCATCATCCTGAACAGATCCTCGCCGGCGCCCGCGATGTGCTGAACTTCAACGAACCGATCGCTGTGCTGTTCATGGGTGTGCTCGGACACGCCGCCAGCCACGTCGAGATGCTGCGGATCGTCGGCACGGTGATGGATGAGCTGGTCTCAGGTAGCTATCTGGCGGTGTGGGACGGCACCGACTGTGACCACAACTTCCTGGCGTTGTGGCACGAATACGCCGAAACCGGTGCGGCGCCGTATGTTCCGCGTTCCCGCACGCAGATCCTCGCCGCGTTCGAGTGCTTGGAGCTGCTGGACCCGGGGTTGGTCCCGATAAACCAATGGCGTGCCCCGGACCCTCTCGTCGGCCGCTTGCAGGAACTGCCCGCCTACGGCGGATTAGGCCGCAAACCCTGACCACCATCACCGCACCCCAGGTCGACGCCGGACTGTATCGGTCGGCACACAGAGAGACCGGTCACGTCCCTGGTATGGGCACGAAACCGTTTGTTGAACAACAGATTTCGTCGGATTGAGAGGAAAGACTATGCGATTTTTCGGTGAGGCGCGGGAGCTGCTGACGGCGGTGGGGCTGCCCGATGGCGATTCAGATGCCGGACTCGACGAATCGGCGCTGAGGTTCCCCGATGGTGGCCGCTGGCGCATCGAGGTGCCGACGGTCAACTGCGCCGATGCCGCGGAGATGCTGTTGATCGGAGCCGCGCTGCGCGGAGTCCGGATCGATCGGATCACCGAGACCAAGGGCATGTGCCGCCACACCGATGCCGAAATCAGGCGGTATGTGGCACTGGGCCGCGACCACGGGGTGGAGATCTTGATGTCGGTGGGGCCTCGCGCCACCACCGACATCAGCGCGACCGCCCGTACCCCGGAGGGCTCGCGAATCGGGTATCGGCTGCGCGGAGGGGAGAAACTGGTGCAGGCGATCGCCGACATCCTGCGCGGCATCGAGTTGGGTGTGCGCGGCCTCGTCGTCTACGACGAGGGACTGCTGGCCACCCTCAATGCCCTGCGCAGGCAGGGCAAGCTGCCCGCCGAACTGCATCTGAAGGTCTCGGCGCATTGCGGGCACGGCAACCCGGCCTCAGTGCGGCTGATGGAACAACACGGCGCCAACAGCATCAACCCGGTGCGGGATCTGACCGTGCCGATGCTGGCCGGTCTGCGCCAGGCGGTGACCGTGCCACTGGATATTCACGTCGACAATCCCGCGACGTCGGGCAACTTCATCCGGACCCTGGACGCACCGGACTTCGCGCGCGTCGCCTCACCGGTGTACCTCAAGACGGGCAACAGTGCGCTGCCCGGCCATGGAGTGAACCCGACACCGGCGCAGGTCGAGGACATGCTCGACCAGATCAAGATCGTGGCCGAGACCATGGCCCGCCACTATCCCAGCGCGCCGCAGGCCGCGCCGGCGGCCGCGATGGCGAAGGTGATCTGATGTGCCGCATCCACGGCTACCTCGGCGGGTCCCCGCTGCCCGAGGCCGCGCTCACCGCCGTTGGTTCCGCGCAACGCCACGGCGGGCCTGACGCGCAGACCCTGCATAGCGATCACCGGTGGGCGCTGGGCAGCAACCGATTGGCTGTGCAGGGGATCGAGCACGGCCAGCAGCCCTACCGGTTGGGCCCGTCGTTGATGGCGGTATTCAACGGCGAGATCTACAACCACAAGTGGTTGCGGCGCAAGCTGTCTCGCCGCGGCTACCGGTTCGAAGGAACCTGCGACGGCGACGTCCTTTTGCCGCTGTACGAGTGCTACGGCGAGCAGTTCGTGCAGCACCTCGAGGGCATGTACGCCATCGCCATCGTCGACAGCCGAGCCCACGAACCGGTGCTCAAGCTGTTCGCCGACCACGCCGCGATGAAGACCCTCTACTACTTCGTGCACGGAGACCAACTGTGTTTCGCCTCGGAACTGCGTGCGCTACAACAGTTTCCAGGATTCCCCGACCAGGTCGACCGGTGCGCGGTGGACCGCTACTTCGGCGGAAAAGCGGTATGGGGGCCGACGACGATCTTCCCCGGAGTGCGCAGTCTGCCCCCAGGAGGGGTGGTCGAGTTCAGCAGCTCGGGTGGGGTGGTGCAGCGCAGCATCGACCTGGCGGCGCGACTGAGCGAAAACGGGGTGTTGACCCTGGGCCGGGAACCGGCCGCACCCCTGGGCGAGCTGTTGCGTGATGAGATGGCCAGGATGACCGCTGCCGACGTGCCGGTATGCGCGATCACCAGCGGCGGGCTGGACTCGAGCCTGCTGACCGCGCTGGCTGCCGAACTCGGACCGGTCGACACGTTCAACATCTCCTATCGCGGGGATTGGCCTGGCGATGAGCGCCATCACGCCGCCACCGTCGCCGCGCACTGCGGCACCCGCCACCACCAGGTCGAGCTCGACCCGCGTGAATTCCCGGAGCTGATCGTGGGTTTCGTCGAACATCTCGATCAACCCAACAACGCACCGCACAGCCTGTCGACCTACGCCCTGTTTCAGGCGGTACATGCCGCCGGATTCAAATGCGCCATCACCGGCGACGGCGCCGATGAACTGTTCGCCGGCTACCGCCGATTCTTGACCGCGGCCGCCGACACCAGCCCCGCCTGGCATCGGGCTTACCAATCAACGCTGGCGGTCGCACCCGGGGCGATCCTCGCGCATCTCTACAGCGACGCATACAGGCGCGAATTGCAGGCAGCTGGCGGGTTTTTCACCGATCAGGTGGGCGACCAACTCGCCGCCGGACGCGCGGCCAGCGCCGAGGGCAACCTCGAGGCGCTGCTGCGCTTCGATCAACACCATCGCTTCCCCGACTACATCCTGCGCCGGGTCGATACCTTGAGCATGGCGTGGGCGGTCGAAGCGCGGATGCCGTTTCTGCAACCGGCCATCATGGCCTTCGCCCACCAGCTCCCGGCGTCGGCCAAAATCGGTGACGGGCGCGGGAAGGCGCCCGTCACCGATTTGGGCCGCGGTGTCCTCCCGCAGTCGATCATCGACCGGCCCAAACAGCCGTTCACGCTGCCGATCACCGCGATGATGCGACCGGGACAGCCGCTGCATGAAATGGTCGGCGACGTCGTCCTCGCCGCTCACCGCTGCAAGGACCTGTTCGATCCGCTGATGGTGAAGGAATCGTTCGCCCGCCACAGCGATGCCCCGAACGACCAGGACGCGCAGCTGCTGTGGTCGATCCTGATACTGGAGACGTGGCTGAGCGTGCGGGGACTGACGCTGTGACGGGCCGGCCCGCGGTGCGCCGCGCCGGGCGCGCACGGTGAGCGAGGTCATCGGGACTGCTCAGAAGCTGGCGCCGGTGGTGCTGGCGTTCGGGGTGGGGGTAGTGTTCGCCCGCCGCAAGGTCATCGGCTCGGAGAGCTCGAAAGTGTTCTCCGAGTTCGCGTTCCGCTTCGCCATCCCGGCCTATCTGCTGGGCAAACTGTATTCCAGCGACCTGGGGCATCTGTTCGATCCTGTCGCGATCGCCGCCTACATCACCACCGCGGTCCTGGCGATGACGATCGTGGCGACGGTGGCACGCTTCGTGTCCGCGTCGAGCACGCGGGGGACCGCACTGCGGATCATGGCCGCCTGCCAGGTCAACACCGCCTACGTCGCCATACCGGTGTTCATCCTGTTGTTCGGGGACGCGGCACCGATCTTCCCGGTCCTGCTGCTGCAGGTCTGTGTGCTGACCGTGGTGGTCATCGCGATCATGGAATCCGCAGGCGCCCCGGACGTTCCCGGGCAGACAGTCGGTGTCCGGATCCGGCGCGGCGTCGGGGCGGCCCTGACCACCCCGGTCGTGCTGGCCTGCTACGGCGGCATCGCAGCCAACCTCGCCAATGTTCCTGTGCCGGGCTGGGCATTGGATTCGCTGTCGTTCACCGGTGATGCCGCCTCACCCGTGGCGCTGTTCGCCCTCGGCCTTCACCTCGGCGGAAGCGGACTGCGCTGGCGCGGCGCCAGCGGCGACGAATACTGGCTCATCGGATTCAAGGTCGCGGTGTTCCCGTTGCTGGCGTTGCTGGTCTGCCGCTACGTCTTCGCCATTCAGGGCCCGTGGCTGAGCTATCTGGTGCTGATCGCGGCGATGCCCGCACCGCAGAACCTGTTCATCTTCGCCCAGCAATACGACGTCGAACCAGATCTCGCCGCATCCATCGTCGTCAAAACCTCCCTCGCGGCAATGGCGCTGCTGCCGCTATGGGCGGCGATAGCGTAGAGGGGGAGGGATTCGCCGGGCCGCTGGTTCAACGCCGAATTGCGAATGGTTCGATACGCGCGAAGTCTTGGGGCCGTGAACTTCCCGGTAGTCGGTGTCGTCGCATTGCGGTACTCCCAACTAGCTCGCAACCGAAACTGCTCCACCACTTGTTCATCGAGCAGATCCGCCACGCGGTCCGCCGGGCCATCGTGTGACTTCCCGCCAAAATGTCAGTGACTGCTTCCCGCTTCGATGTCAGTGCGATGTAGTGGGCAGATCGGTTGGATTTCGCTCTGCCGCAGCGTGGTTGACGATGATACTGGCGCGGTGACGAAGTACGAGGTGCCCAGGGGGACGATGCCGTGGCTGGCGCCGACGGGGGTTGTGGTCCAGGACGCATTGACGCAGCTGGACAGGCCGCTCGCCGCATGGCGTACACAGTGGAGCTTCGATCCCGACGAGTTCTACTCCGACCCTGACTGTGGCCCATTGACCGCGCCTGAACGGGAGGTCAAGAAGCTGGGGAAGCGTCCTGAGTGGCGGATGGAACGGGTATGGCTGCCGGACGGCGAGGAATCCGATCAGGAGCACGAGGAATACACCACTGGCTGCCGTGACATCGCAGGGGAGATGGTTCATCCACGTTGCCTGGACGCCTACACCGAGATCGCCTACGGGATCGCCGGCACCCTCCACGACGATCCGGATATCGCACTGACCGAGGAGGATCGCGCGGTCCTGTCCGGGGCATTGCAGTGGGCCGAGGCCGGGGTGTGCGTGCTACAGCAGAGCCTGCCGTTCCCGTTCGTGGATTGCCTGAACTACCGCGAACTCGACAACCGTCCCGCGCATCGGGTCATTCATGCTTACGCCAGCATTCTGCATCGGCTTCATCCGCGCAAAGCCTTGCCGTGGTTCCGGTCTCAGGTTTACATGAGCCCGGACGACGGTCTCGGTGCTCGCTTCTACTTCGCCACGCCCCAACCACGGTTCGACTCGTTCAGCTAGGTCGGGTTGTGCCTGCAAACGGCCGATGCCGCTCCACCACGGGGCGGCACTCCGGCGATTCGCCGATTCACCGGATCGATTGGCCCGGTCGAGGCCACCAACGAGCGGACGCTTAGACCACTAGCCTGATGGATATGCTCGACCGCTCCGTTGCTGCCCTTCCGCCATTGGAGGTTCTGCGCTGGAAGGAAGGCTACGCGCAGCATCTGGCCGGGCCTGTCGCGGCCGAGATCTTCGCCGACAACGGCGGCGCCAGCGATCAAGGTATCGAGTCCGGGCCTGCGGTCGATCTGGACAGCCTGCGGCAAGCGCACAACTTCTGGATGTCCACCGACATGGTGACGATCGTCGACACCGCTCAGGCCACAATGCCCGACGACGACTTTGTCGTCGCCGAAGCACCCGCCCCGCACGGGTTCCTGATCATGGAGCGACTGGTGCGCCTGCGATGCAACGACTCCAAGTGCGAGCACCTGCACGCACTGCAAGGATTCACCTGGCGTCCGGCCACCCGCACCCTGCTAGGCCAGGTCGACGACGGGATCACAGTGTCCTGGCTCTCGCCGACCGAACCCGACCTGCCCGCCAGCGTCTTCGGACCACTGGGCGGCTTCGGCGAACCGATCTTCCTGGCGACCGGCCACCCCACCAGCTACCAAACCAGCCGCGACGCCGGCGTCCTCAACGACCGGTCGGTAGTGCTGAGCCGCTACGTCCGCGCGACCTGGTCGCTGATGGACGCGCCGCTGGCCGACACGCGCACCCCGCCGTGCCGCGCCCGCTGCGGCGGCGTCTGGACAAAGCAGATATGCCCTCGACCTTGCTGACGGTCGACCTGAAGTCAAGGCACCGGCCACCCAGCGATGCAGTTGGTGTGCCACTGGACTGGTCCCATCGGTGGATGGTCCGTGGCCACTGGCGCCACCTGAAACTCGAGCGTTTTAAAACTCCACGCGCCGTGTGGATCCCCGAATACGTCAAAGGCCCCGACGACGTACCGCTCGTCGTGAAGGACAAGGTGATCACCTTCACCAAATGAGGATTCGACGCAAGCGTGGAACCGTGTGATGCCCAGGCGTGGACAGTCGAACTGGTTGAGGAGTCGTTGGGGATTTCGCCCGCCGCTGACCGATACGCGGACTTCGATCACCGCAGCCCCTGGCAGTGCCGGGGCGGTTTCCGGCCAGGATCGAACCTCACACGACACCTCGGCACGGGCGTTGGTGTCGAGCAGGCTCCGCCAGCCCAGCACAGGCATTGTGTCGTATGCCGGTGCGACACTGTGGAATATGAAGAAGGTGCTCTCGGCCAAGCAGGCCGTGCAGGTGGCCGAGCAGTACGCCAAGGACACCATCGAGACGCTGAACATCGGGCGCAGCCATCCCGAGTTCTCGGCGATGCTGCGCGATTTGCAAGACGCTTCCGAGGACGACACCGATCCGGGGCACCGGCGCGGGAAAGTTCTCATGGCGCAGATGGAAGCATTCCGCGGCGCGCAGTTCGTCAACCTGAGCATCCTGAGCATTCAGACCGCCGCCGCGGTACGGCTATGGCGCCAGCACCGCGTGGTCTACCGGGTGCACCCAGGCTTGGCCGAGTGCCTGATCGATACCGACACCCGCGCCGAGGTGCCGTGCGAGGTGTTCGCGCGCTTGCCCCACCCGGATCCGTTCGTGGTGTTCCCCACACCACTGCCCGCCCCGGTAGCCCGCGATGGGCTGCCGGCGGTCGAACCGCCGATGTTCGTCGGGATGCAGATCGCCGCTCTCACCGCCAACGAAACTGTGTGCTCGACCGCGGATCCTCGTGCCGCTCAGTTGTATGTGTTGCTGGCCAGCAAGATTCATTACGTAGGTGGCCACCCCAGCCACGACGAGGCCACGGTGTTCGTGCCGATGTCTGGTACCTACAGCATCGACGCACTGCTGGACCGTCACGCCGAGTACGACCAGTTCGGGCAGATCAGCCGTGACGAGCAGCGCCAGGTGCACAACCTCGCACTAAGCCTGCTGCTGTATCTGTGCAGTGACCGACGCGATGCCCGTAACCACGAGTCCGACGCCGGTCGGCGCGGCCGCAAGGGCCGCCGTCAGGAGCCGCGCACCATCATCGACCTCGGATTCGACGTTGGACCCGCCTTGCACACCGCTCGCCACGGCGCCGAACATGACGAACACGGCGGAACAACCGGGGCCCGGGTCCGTTCGCACCTGCGCCGCGCGCACTGGCACACCTATTGGACCGGGCCGCGCAGCGCGCAAACCCCGGAGGTGCGCTGGCTACACCCGATCCTGGTCAATAGACGCGACCATCGACCCGAACGAGCCAGCGTGATCGACGTCGACCTAGTGTCACCGACAGACTGAGCTGCAACCGGCGAGCCACTTCATTCCCTTGAAAAATGCCTCGCGCACGCGCGGAGGCACTGCCCGCGCGCGAGACCATGGGAACCCAGAGAAGAAAGAGGGCGGACATCGGCGATGCGGATGGTGTCGAGGTAGCAGCTGAGCATTGAAGTTGTGCTACGGCTGGCCTCGGTGCCGGGTGACGAGCGCGGTGACGATTAGTGCTGCGCCGCCGCCGAGGATGCTGGCACCTTGGGTGGGGGCGCCGTGGTCGATGAAGTATTTGGCGGTGGCTGAGAGGACCGCGACGACGGCCACGCTCGATACGACACCGACTCCGCGCATGGCGAATTCGGCCCACGCCATGCGTTGGTCATGACGTTCAGCCTTCTCGACGACGTCGAAGAGGCGTTCCACCGCACCAGGGTGGACGGTCTCCCATTTCTCGACATCGATCGACGCCAGAAAGTCCGCCCACCGTGACATCGCCCGCGATACCGGCGGGGTGGGGGTGGGTTCCTCGTCTTGCTGCGCGCTCACGGATCCGTCCCTTGTGTGTGCTGGTGTCCGGAGGGAGGTGAAGATTCCATGAGGGCGACCGCTTCACGGAGCCGGCGTTCGATGCGATCGGATGCGGGCTCCTCGGACGTATGCGGAGCGGCCGGAATGAGCACGAAAGCGTCGGCGACACCATCGAGGAACGCGCCCCACCACCGGCGACGTGGCAGGCGTGAACGAGGTGGCCGCGGATCCGGGGTGAACGCGGCCACCGAAGCCACGTAACGGTCCTCGGGGGCTGCGCTGGCGGGCGGATCGGGTGGGGCAGGTGGGTCCGATGTCGCGGGGCCGCTGGCCGTACGGCCAGCGGTCTCGTCAACCCGCGCAGTGCGGATCCCCTCCACGCCGACTTGCACAGCGGAAGTGCTGTCGTTTCCGACGACGATATGAGGGATGTTGACGTCTTTTGCGCTGTCGTCGTCCTGGTCGTCAGTACCCGGATCGGGTTGGTGGGCTGGGATCTCCTTTGTCGTGTTGGTGTCGTCGCCACCGAGGGTGTCGTCGGTGCTGCGAGCCATCCACCTCATCAGGTAGCTGCCCCGCTCCTCCGTCGACAGGTCGTCGCCGCGAAAAATGGCGGCAGGGTCGTGGCCGCCACGGTCGCCACCACTGTTCTCCCGGGTGTCGCGGAACTTGTGGAAGTCGTGGAGGCGGCGGGGGCCCGGCCGGGGCCTGCCTTCTTGCGGTCCATGCTTTTCGAGCGTGCGGGCAATCAAGGTTGCCTGCACGCTCGGCAGCGACAGCCCCAGCTCCTCCGCCAGCGCAAGGGCACGTCCGGACGGGTGCATGTCGATCTCGGCAAGATCTCCGACGAGCAGCTCAGTGAGTTCCATCGCCGAATGCGCCATCGCGTAGGTCAACGGGCGTCCCGGCATCCAGCTCAACTCCCACCAAACTGGCAGGGGAACAAAGAAATCCAACTGGGAAACTAAACTCAACGGAATGGGGAATGTCACCAGAATCGAGGGACCGCCGACTCGGCGCGCCCATTCGGTGGTGAGATCGCTGGTGATGGTCCTGCGTGACGAGTAGAGCGTCATATTCGCCTCCCATGCCCCGTCCACTTCACCCTACCCATCAACGGCGGTGCAGGTGACGGTGTGCGCCCTGCATGGTTCCTCTCATTCCACCAACGACGGCAGTTGGTTCCCGTCACCGCATCCCGACACTGACTTGGAGTGATCGAATTTGTTGGACTGCAACGGGTGTGATGCCTCGGCACGGATCGTCATGTCCGGGCACCCAATGCCGGGCTCATCACTCACGCGTGGCACAGGGGATCGCTGGGATCGCCCTCGAGCACGGCGGCCTCCCGGCCGCGGGCGAACGGGGCCCCGGGTCAACCTCCTCGTCATGAGCGTTGTTGCCGCCCAGGTGAGATGGGCTCGTAGTCGCGGGCGTTGCGCCGCACGTTCAACAACCAACTGAATGTTTCTTTCAACAACCCACGCTCTGCGAGTCGATCACCACAGCGACAGCACCCGGTAACCGACCCCATGGTCGCCCGGATCCGGCGGCGCAACTGGTCACGAATATGGCCCACCACTCCGGCCCGCGCCCGGCGACCGAAGACCAGAACGCAGTTTTGAAACGGCGGATAGTCGCGGGGCAATGCCTCCCCGGAAGCTGCAACAGCTGCGCCGCGCAAAAACTCTTTCGGCTGGCTGCTGGTCCACCACCTCTCGAAGCCTACGACCGCACACGGTCAAACCAGGGCGGAGTTCAAAGACAGCTTCTAAGGACACGGCTCCTCCACCATGCGGTCCGGCGCTTGTGCCGTCAGGTCAGTCGACATCCTGGTGGTGCTGCAGTGCACCAGCAATCAGAGCTCTCGCCTGTTCGCCGTAGGCGGCGTGGCGATGTAGAGCCGCCCATGCCTTCTCGTAATAGGAAAGTTCTGACGGACTGGTGATGGTCAGCTCGGCGCTGATGGTCTCCACCATCACCAGCCGGTGATCGAAGGCTGCGAACGAGGTCGTGGTGTAGATGAACGGGAAGTCCCGGGGCACGATGCCCAGCGACAGCCGCGGCAGGGCCAACGCGTCGAGGAGGTGGCGGAGCTGTCCGGCCATCACCGCGGTGCCGCCGACGGTCGTGTAGAGCGCCTGCTCGGCCAGCAGGATGGTGATCCGGCGTGTGCCGTGGTACAGAACGCGTTGGCGCTGCATCCGTGCGGCGACGGCTTCATCGAGATCGTCTGCGGTGCCCAGGAATTCGATGCAGGTCGACAGCACAGCGCGCGCGTATTCCTCGGTCTGCAGCAGTCCAGGCACGATCAGCTGACACCAGTTCCGTATCGTGCGTGTGCCTGCTTCGAGCTCGATACTGCGGTGCTGTCGGCGGCTGTGGCCGGTCGCGGCGATCCGCTTCCATTCAGCCCACATGGATTCGATGTTGGTGAGGGTGGCGAGCAGGTCGGGCAGCACAAGGGTGGCCTCGGTGATCTCGCACCAGACGGTGAGGTCCTCGGCGGTGGGAGTCTGTTGACCGCGCTCGATTTTCGAGATTTTGGACGGTACCCATCCGGCACGCGCAGCCAGCTGTACCCCCGATAGTCCCGCCGCCTTGCGCAGGTCCCGGAGACGCGTCCCCAGGACCACACGTGCCTGCTCGACACCGGTCATCTATCGCGATTCCGATGTGTACTCATCGTGCTGAATTGCCTTCGACCACAATGTGTCACGGATCGTGACAGCGCGAGCGACCTCGACCTGATCATGGGTGACCGCGAACCCGGCGAAGTCACCCTGCGGATCGAACAGCGTCCACGCGAGCACATTGTCATCGAGGAGCCACCACTCGTCGGCTGTCAGCTCGGTGGGGTCGGTGTGATGGCGCGGCAACCACCGGACATCCTCACCGTGCGCGACGTTGTGCCCACCAGTGACGGCATGCAGGAACCGGATGTAGTCGGTGTGTGGCTCGGTGACCACCCGGACACGCTGCATTGCGATGCCGCGAGCGGTGGTGGCAACACAGAGATCGGCCCAGCGTTTCCAGTCCGGCGGATAGTTGTCCGGGGCCAGCGGTGGGAGCCCGGCGCGCCACCGCCGCATCGGCTCATCTTCATTCGCCACGGCGTGGTCGTCTTCGACCTCGAGATGAAATGCCCGCTGGGTCGCCATCTCCAGCAGGACAGGAGTCGTACCCGGAGGCAGGTAGAGCATGCCGTCACCACCTCCGATTCGTCGCGGCCGCCGGAACCTCGACACAGATCTCGTGCGCCGGCGTTTGAATGATCGCCTGCCGCTCAGCGTCGACCACGGGGACACCCGCGAGAGTGAACGTGCCGAGTCCGGTATCGGTGAGCGTCGCACCCAGGTGGGTGTCGGGCACGAGCCAGGTGAGCAGCATGTGCGGGATCTCTACCTGGTTCGGTTCGCCTGGAACCTTCAATCCCTGGGCGCAGTACATGCTGCGGTCGTCATCGATCCACAGACGCGGGGAGCCTTCGTTGCCGGTCGGCCCACCGAGCAGTCGTAACACCATGACCTTCCTCCTGTTCGAGAAATTCTAGAAGTCCGCTCTGATGCTGCTGCTCAATGGATACGAATGGAGGCAGATCGAGAAATCTCGAGAAAAAACCTTGCCTCGTTCAGCCAGCTGTTCTTAGCGTCCGAGGTGGCGCCCTTGACCGGTGGTAGTCGTCCTGGTCGGGGGTTGCCCACCATCGACGACGGAAGGGTGGCATGACGAGCACTGGTCAAGCAACGGCGATCGGCTATCTGCGGTCCGACAAATCAGCGGACCCCGACCGAGACGAACAGATCATCCGCGAGCTGGCCGCCGGTGCCGGCTACCGACTCGCCGAGATATACACCCCCGGCGAGGAAATCGAGCCGGGCCCGACGCTGTGGCTGCTCGAAAAGATCCACTCCCACAAGGCCGCCGCGGTCATCATCGCCGACAACGATCAACTTCCGGTCGACAAGCGCCTGGCGATCACCAACGTCTGCAGCATCGTCAGTCCACTCGAGACCGTCGCTGGCCACGTCCAGTATCCGGGCGGGTGACGATGCCGGAGACCGCCACGACGATCTGCGCCCTATCGGCCTTGGTGCTCATGGTCGGAATAGGGATCAGAGCGTTGTGGCCGCAACAGATTCCGGCAGAACGCAGCGTCGCAGCGATTCGCCGACGCGCCGACGGCAAATCCCACCCGCAGGCGGTGGACCATGACCATGGACCGTGATCGAGAGGCCGTGTCCGAATGTCGTGAGACCCGCCCGGATGCTGGACCGCCTAGCGGAAGGCCAAGACCGACCCCGACGTTGACCCACAGGCGACTGATTCAGAAGTAGGACCCGCCTACACCATGATCGGTCTACAGCGTCGTCGACGCCGCCCATCCTGACGATCGGGGGCTCGCATATTCACGCTCGGCGCAGCGATCGCAACCGTCCCCGTGTACCGAACAGGAGCAGATGATCATGACGACGTTCGAGCGACGACTGGTGTACGCGCTTGTCGGTATCGAGGTTGCCGCCGCCGTGGCGGTGCTGTTCAAGCGCTGGCATACGGCCCGGCACGCGGCCGGACCGTACCCAAACTCGCGCGGAAACTGTGCGCGACTGACACCTCACCCGCAGACATAACCGCGTGGAAACGGCGTGCAATCGAAAGTTCAGAGCCGAGACTGTCGGGGATGAGCATACGAAGAGTATTGACCCGATCGTGAACTTCTCGGAGCGACGAATGCGTGCCACAAGCCCCCTGTGGCCGTTCTACGCTTCCGCCACGACAAAGCCGTCGACCTCAGTTTTGGGTGCTGGCTTCCGAGCAGGCAGTTTCAGCCGCTTCACTGCGCGGGAAAGGTCGGCACCGGAGATCTCCAAGCGCCGGGCGATCTCCGTGCTGGTCAGTGTGGAGTCGTTCCAGAGCTGCGCGGTAATTTCTGGATTGCATCGCAACTGCTGGGCGATCTCTCGTGGCCGAGGCAGGTCTAGGTGGTATGCCCACCTGCCAACTGAACGCACGGGGCGGCCGAGGCGCCGGGAGAGTTCGGCGTCGGTAACAGCTGGGGTGTACCACAACCTGCGCAACAGATCTTCGTCGAGCTCTTCGTCGCTGCGGCCGGGCCCGTAGAACGATCGTTCGAGATCTGTCGTCACCAGGTCCAGTACGCCGTCGGACCATCGCGAAAAAGTCCAAGCGCGCTCACCAGCGGGCTTTCGTTGAACTATGACCGCGTCGGGGACCGTCCGATGGCCGAGAAAGTAGAGGCGGACCCCCGATGTGCCGACGCAATACATGGTGCTGATGTCGTCGCTGTTGACGACGGTTGTTTCCAGGGATACATCTTCGTACTCGACGAACAGGCTTCCGTCGTCTCTCATCTGGATCTGTGGCGCAGAATCTCCCATGGCTGTCGTGAGAAATTCCTGAGCACTAACTCTTTGTTTCTCTTGGTAGTCGAGGGACATGGACATATGGAATCACGGTGACCCGAAGGATCCCGGCGACGCGCTGACGTGCACCTCGCTGGTGAATGGTCAGCCCGACGGCCGACTGGCGAACGGTTGAGTGCCGACCTGGGCATGGTGTGAGGCAGGGCCCGTCGAGCGGATTTGCTCGACGGGCCCTGCCTCACAGCGGTATCCAGTGTTGTCGAGGTGGTGGACTAACTCGCGAGGGGAGCCGCGGTGAGTGCGAGGCGTCGGTCGCGGCGCGTGGGTTGCTCATCCTCGCGGGCATTTTCGACCATGTAGGCCAAATTGTCCCAGGAACGAGCCAACCGAGTCAGGTCGATATCGGAGTGGGGGCAGGTGGCCTCCAGCAGATGCCGTACGCGCACACCGGCTTTGGTGATGTCGGAAAGGACTGTGCCGACGCCTACAGCGGCCGGGGCATGTGTACTGACCCATTCGTCGACTTCTGCGATGAGGCGCGCGTGCCGCTTGCCGGAGTCGGTCTTTGAGTTGCAATGCAACTGGTCCAGGTTCCGTGCCATCTGGGTCAGCGGATGATCGGCTGGCCCGGCGGAATCAGTGCCCCAGAACACGGGCAGCAGTTCTCGCCAGGAGGGCAACACCGATAGGTCGGTTTCCTTACTCATCGTCTTCTCCTCGTGGTTCGTGACGCTATGGGAGGTTCTTCGCTGAGCGCTGGATCATCGCGATCCCGCCGTCGGTAGACCACCAGCGGCAAGTCCAAGTGCCTCAGCCGACGTCAGGCCTATCGCCTGTGCCCACTGGCTGACCTCAGGCCGGTCAGGCGCAGCCGCGATGCGCATCGCCGCGATTGCTTGAGCCTCGGTCAGCGGGCGGCCGGGCAGGAAGTCCACCGCCCATCTGTCGCAGCCGACATACCGTGCGAAATGCGGTGATTGGTCGCTCGAGATGCGGAACTGGTCGACCTGCACAGTGGGTACGAGGTCCTCGGGCGGCGCGAAGGCGAGTGTCTGGGGCCGTGGACCCCACCACCGATTCGGCATCAATCGGTGTAGCAGCGGCTCCATCGCTGCTCCTTTCCCTGAATTACCTCATCGCTCTCGAAACGAGAACACTTCACTGAAGTGAGTCAATCAGAGTCACCTAGTTGAGTCAATGGTTGAGCAGTTGACATAGGTGACTCATGGAGAACTACTCTTATTCTCGTGAGCACCCAACCCGGACGGCCCAGCTACCGGTACCTGCAGATCGCCGAGGATCTCCGCACCCGGATCGCCGACGGCCGCTTCGGCCCCGGCAGCCAGATCCCCACCAAGGCATCGCTGATGAAGGACTGGAACGTAGCGCTGGGCACCGTGGATCGCGCCCTGGACGAACTCAGGGAGCAAGGCCTGATCGAAACCTTGCAGGGCCGCGGGTCATTCGTGTGCGCTGTACCGGAACGCGAACCCGTCGACGACGAGACCGCCCAGCTACGCCAGCGCATCGCGGTGCTCGAAGGACGCCTCGAGGCAGTCGAAGCCCAGATGATGGACGTATACGCCAACTTAGGGCTGGCCTATCCCATCCCGGTATCCGGTAACAGGATCGAGGAGGCGCGTTGAGCGTGCACCGCCTGCCCCCGGGGCCCGGGAACGTCACCGATCTACACACCCGCCGGTCGAGCTACCACCCCGACTACGCCGCACTGGCGAGGAACCGGGTCGCACTCGCCCGATCGTCGGCCGGGCTATCGCCAACCGCGTTCGCTGAGGCACTCAGTACGCTGCTGGCCCGACCCATCAAGGCAGGCCATGTCATCTCCTGGGAGAACAACACGACACCTCCCGGCGATGTCCTGATCGCCGTCGGCGCACTGGCGCCTTTGACAGGTGCTCGTCTCGGAATCCGTTCACACAAGTTCATCGCCGCGCAGATCAGCCACGCCTCAGCAGAACGCCTCAGCCGCGAACTCGGCATGGAACACGTCGTCGGCTATCTCGGCAAGACCTCCTGCTGGACTGCGCCGGTGGACACCGAGGCCGACCAGGGCACCCTCACGGTGTGGCCGTGGGGGACAGTGATCATCCACCTGGTCCAAGACCTCGATGTCCCCAACATCACCACCCTCGCCCTGTGGCGCTACCAGTCCTACGAGACCAACCTCGCATGGGCGAGTACCTACCTGAGTGAACTCACCAGCTCCGAGGTCCACGCCACCTACGTGCTCAGCCTGTACTGGGTATACGCAGCGCCATGGGTCGGTGCCACCCTCGACGCCGGGCTGCGCCTGATCTGCGCACCGCGGGTATTGGTCGACCGCGACATGACCGACACCGCCGCCGCCCAGGTCACCGGCGAACGCGCCGAGCAGGAACTACTCGCCGCCGGATATCAACCCACCGACATGAAAGAGTTCGGAACACCGGGAGTTTCCAGCGCCTGGGCGAGCTGGTCAGGAGTCGCCTACCACCCCCACGACCCGTTGCGGGCACTGCCCGAAGAAGACCTCGTCAACTTCGAGATCGGTCTGCAAGCCATCTGGTCCTACACCGCACACCTCAACGATCAGATCGAAAGCGGACACCCGCTACAGACCTGCCCGAACTACGGCTACGGATTTCTGCGCGGCGCCCGATCGCTGCTACTCACCCCCCGCCCGCAAGAAACCGGCCAACATCAGCAGATGCGCGAAGCGATCGTGTCCTCGAGTGGATTGCCGGGGAAATTGAGCTTGGCAATGGAAGCCCTCAAGGAAGCAGGCTCGTGACCTTCAACCCAGCCACCACCGTTCTTCTGGTCGTCGACGCACAGCGCGGGTTCGTCAACGAGCACTCCGCGCCGGCAGTCCCGGTCATTGCCGACCTGGCTACACGATGGGCGAGCATCGCCCGTCCGACGATCTTCACCCGGTACTTCAACTACCCCGGTTCGCCGTGGGAGACCTTGATCGGATGGCACGCGCTCTACGGACCTCCGGAGACCGACATCGTCCCCGAGTTGATCCCGCTCACCACCGGTGCCCATGCCCACACCCTCGACAAGACGGTCTACACAGCGCTGACCGCCGACGGCTTGGCCTTGATCAAACAGTTCGGCGCCACGGATCTGATCATCTGCGGAATCGCAACCGACGCCTGCGTCCTCAAGAGCGCACTCGACGCCTTCGAACACGGATTCGTCCCCTGGGTGGTACGGGATGCTGTGGCGTCCAACGCCACTCGGCACCCCGCACAGCAAGTCCACGACTCGGCGTTGATGCACATCTCGCGGTTGGTCGGTGCGCGACAGCTCATCGATGCCAGCGACGTCCGCGACGTCATCGACAATGCCACCACCACTTAGTCTTTCGCGGTCCTACCACCGGCCCTGCCAGCCGAGCGCGGCGATACGGCGGCGCTGGTAGTCGCTGTCGATCGTGGCCGGTAGCGCGGGGACATCGAAGGCGTCAGCGATCGTGTCCAAATGTGGAACGAGCCCGGTATACCGGGCAGCCAGTTCGCTGCGGAGATCGTCGCTGGCGGTAAGGCCACCGTGGGCCAGGAACCACGCGGCGTCGGCGTCGATGCGCTCCAGGATGTACACCGCGGCAAGCTCTTCAGCGACCGCTCGGCTGGCCGGGTCGCGCAGCCGGGCGGCCGCGGCGACCATCGCGTCTGCGGCGAGACGTTCGCTGATCACCTTGTAGGTGTCGATGGCGGTGGAATCGGGGCCGATGCTCGTGCTGCCGATACCCGCACCGGCCCTCACCGCGTCGACGACAACACGCTCCCGGGTCTGCAAAAGCGTGTGCCACTTCGACAAATGCTGTGCGGTATCAAGGATCTGCACGCGGGACAGATCCATGTGCACCGCCGCGCGCCCGCTCGCAACCAGCTGCGGTTGCCGACCAACCGCGCACCGCAGCGCATCGTTGGCACCCTCAGCGATCCAGATACCGGCGATACACGCCAGCCAGTCACCGAACATATTGTCTCCGAGTGCTGCCTGCGCGCCACACAAGGTGCCGACGTCGGTGAGCACCTGGTAGGCGGTGTCGGAGGCAAGGGGTTTGATCGCCATCACGAGTGCCTCGGTGGCCGGGTCAGGCGCAGAAACAGCGAATTGAGCGCGGGCGTAGTTGACCAGCGCAGTCGTCGCCGTCAAGCGCGCCGCCGCGGAGACAAGTTTGCGTTGCGCTTCATCACGGTCGGCCAGCGCGACGCCGTCGATGTCGCGCTGGCGGGCATAGCGCAAGGCCAGTACCCAGCCGGCGCGGGCGGCGGCCGCCGCGCCACCGGCGCAGGAAACCCGCCCAACCGACAACGCCGACGCCGAGCGTTTGAACCGGGCACCCCGGCGATCCAGCTCGCATACGAACGACCCTGAATCATCGAAGTAGGCCCAGTCCCCACCCAGCAGCGCATCGGCCGGCACCCGAAGATCATCGAAATAGAACGCGGCGTGATCAAGCGGAGCGGAGTGCCGGCTCGTCGGCAGTGTGCCGACCTCGACTCCGGCAGCGAGCCCATCGCGGCCGCGCAAACAGACCAGGATAGGAAAGACACCTTCGTCCACGCCATCGACAACCAACCTGGCCAGGACCACCACATGCTTCTGCACCCGGGGGTCCGCCAAATTAGGCATCAGCTTCACGCTGCCCTCATCGGGTGTGTGCACGCTCAGGTAGCGCCCTTCGCGATGCCACACTGCGACCGTGCCCAGATCCAAAACGTTGGTGCCATGCGCTATTTCGGTGGACGCGAAGACACCGACAGCATCACAGGTGTCGAGATCGCTCAGGCACTGCTGCTGGTAGGGGCTGGCGTTGCCCAGCGTCAGGATGGACTGAATGCCCAACGCCGAATGGCTCAGAAACTGTGCCGCACGCGGATATCGGACCATCGTCCAGTCATAAACCGCGGCCAGCAGTTCTGGATCGGAGGTGATGTCGATCCACGACCCGCCGAGCGCGGCACCGATCCGGCCCAGCTGCTCATAGCCGTAGTGCGCTTCAGCCGCGTCGGAACCACCCAGGCTCGGTGGCTCATCCATACCGAACAAGACATCGCGCACGCGGCACTGGGTGCGGTAGGTGTCGCCGAAGATGAACTGACGCAGCCCTGCACCGGCCGGACCAGGCGCCGATGCCGATCGAAGGATCCGTGATGGGGGAGCGGAGATTGCGGTCGTGAGGGTCACGCGATGGGCCTTCCGTGTTCGATCCGCACAACCGGGCGACGCCGATGCCGCCGTGGCAGGCGGCGACGAGGTCCGCGTCGTCCGTGTCCGTCGACCGCGAGGCGTCGCATATTGGTGAGCCACAGTCTTCGGCTCCCGCCTATTGGAACCGACGAAGCCACACGACGCGGACCCAGATCGGACGCCTGGTGGACGCACAGTGTGTGCCACAAGGCCCGACACCGCTGATCTCAACGTCCGCCGCGCGCCTCACCGGCCCAATGGTTCGGTACCTCTACCCCGAAGATCTCGCACAAATCCAAGAACCCATCGACCTGCACGCGTTCCAAGTCGCCCGGCGGGCTCTTCGAATTCCTCGCATACTCCAGGAATTCCAGGAAACCGCGTTCGATCACGTACTGGATGAAGACCAGCTGCCCATCGGTGAGGATGAAACTCCGGGTCGGTTCAGAGCTGGTCATCGCGAGGGGGCTGCCGGTCATGAGGTCTGATCGTAGGGGCAGTCGATGCCGCCGTCACCGTCTTGCCTCAACATTGGAGGAACCTGCAAAACTATGGAAAACACTGGAACGCAACGAGATTCAGGGCATGAGCCCTCTGCGCTGACCCGGCGCGGCGCGATGCGCACTTAGGCCGACCATCTCCAGGTAGAGGATCGCGAGTACGGCGCAAGCGGGCGCAGTAGGCCGCACCGAGTCGACGGTCGAACTACTCGGGATCGATGGGAACGAGCGTGGCAACAGGAGCCGGGAACTGATAACAGCCCGGCGCGTCCTTATCGATCGACTCGACGATCGCGTAGTCGCCTTCGACCGAAACGACTTCGAACACCGACACTCCACCAGCTACCAGCAACACCCGCGGACGCTTTGAAACCACCTCCGAACCCTATCTCGAGCGTGTGTCAAAAACCCGCAACGCTCGAATGCGCGTTCGACACGTGGAGCTTGATCATGAACCCAGCGACAGTTCACCAGATACGGGCGCCGCCGTGGCCGAGCACCTGACCCCGGCACCGACTGGCGTCGGCAGGGCAGAACAACCAGGATCGCAGCTATGCCAGGCGCGCAGCACGGTGAGGACAACTCCGCTCCCTCGACCGACGACCCCAGGGACGCGACATGGGGCGAGGTCTTCGGGCACTGTGGCGCTGCGGATGATCCCGCGACCGAAGAACAGCTGGCCGCGCGCCGCATTGCTGGTGACACGCTTCGCCACATTCGGATCGCCGCCAGAGTGCCCCTCGAAGAAGCGCCCGCGGTCACCGGGTTCAGCGAGACGCTGATCGACGATTGGGAGTCGGGGCGAGGGGTAGCCACCATCACCCAGGTTCGGGAACTGGCGTGTCGGTATGGAATTACTCCCGACGTACTCATCAACGGCATCCTCGAGCTCACCCGCCCAGCTGAGGGCCTGTGACGTCGATGCCATAACGGGCGCGCCCGGTGGCGGCACCGGAGGGCCGACTACCGGCTCGGTCCGCCGCCCCGACCCCGCAAGGCTCCGATAGTCCCGCACGGATTTCCTTACACGCCGGGCCGGGTTACCCTGAACAGCATGGACGACACGCGTGAGGTCAGCATCCAGGTGCCGGAGGAGGTCGCCGAGAGCCTGGAGAAACTTCGTGCCGCCGGTCGCATCTCCGACATTCCGGGTTTCGTCGCGGTGTCGGTCCAGGCGAGCCTGGACGCAGCTCAGAAGGAGTCGCTTGCCGCCATCGAGGCGGTGTCCGGAGGGCGACCACCAGTGGATCTGATCAACGCCGCCCTGGCCCGCCAAGGCCATCCACCCTTGCCCGACGAGGACGCCGATAGCCACCACGCCGGCGCCGCGTGAGCGATGCACTCAGCGGAGTGGTCTTCGACTACTCCGCGTTGAAAGCGTGGGCGTTTCAACTTCCCTATGTCCAAGCCACCGCGTGGGCGACCGTGCGCATCGGCAACACCATCGTGGTCCCGACGACCGCGCTGACCGTGGCACAGGGGGTTATCCCCGAGCAACGCCTCGACATCCTCGAAGTTCTGCTGAATCTGCCACACACCGTTATCGCCAACCTCGATCGTCAGGCCGCAGCAGCCCTAGCCGCGAGCCTGACCAGCCGCAGCGAAGCTGACATCGAGACGGAGCTGGCTGCTCGCCACGTCGTTCACGAAGCGGTCCGCCGGGGGTTCCAATGCGTGACCCACCGCGGAGATCTGCTGCGCACCTTCGACGACCGCGTGATCATCGATACCCTGCCCTGAGCGTCGTGGGGTGAGGTACCTGGGGGAATTCGGGGCTGTCGTTTCACCCGTTTGCGATCAGTCACGTCCGTGTTGGCGAACGACCTCCAGTGTGCCGCGCTCGTGGTCGAGCAGAACCCCCACAATCGGGTTTCGCTGGAGATCAAGGCTGCGCTGCGCCTCTTCCAGCTGCTCGCGCCTGATCTCAGCGCCGAGGTGTCGCGCCTCCTCCAAAGTCTTGTTCGCCCTCTCGATCAACCTGCGCACCCACTCAGCGCTGTTGCAATTCGCGGGGTCGTGTTCACCAGCCATAATTTGACGTTTCCTTACTCACGCCGCCGCGTCTGATGCGGCGGACACCGGGGCAGCTACCTCGAGGAACAGCTCGGGCGCCTTGGCGAAGTCCATCGGTAGCGCCTGGAGCATCTCCTTGTGCCCGTAGCGGACGCTGCAGAATTTGAACGGTCCTGCGGGATCGAGCAAGACGCGCATGTGGGGGTCGGCGCAAAAGAGCCACCAGTCGTTCAGCGCCTTGGGGTCCGGGTTTCGCATGGCGTGTTCGTAGGTTTGCCACAGCGTGCCAAGGCGTTCGAACCCCTCGCGGTGTCGCCACGGCTCCGGGCACCACGCTGTATCGCTCTTGTCGGTGACTTGGCGGGCGTAGGCGTGAGCCAGGAAGTCGCGCAGGAACCCGCCTAGCGACCGGTACTGCCACTGCTGGGCTGTGCCGTCTGCGGGGCAGCCGCACGTGGTGGCCAGCGGGTCGACTGGATTCGTTGTCTGTAGCGCATCGGCCTGTGCGGCGTGCGACCGGCACCCGTCGTCTGGATAACGGTCTGCCACCGCTGGCTGGATGTTGTCCGTTGGTAGGCCGCCTGGCACCCAATGATGCGCCGGATCCGGAGGGCACGAGATGGACGTGGCTACATGGTCTTCCGCCGGTGTACGCGCAAGGCCGGCACCGAGCACCGCACTCTTCGGTGTCGATAGACGTGGGGGGTGTCCGAGGGTGGTCTCCCAGGCATACCGCGGGGGTTGCTCAAAACCGGGCGTCCACGCCAGTGGAGACGATGCCGCCGCCTTACCCAACGCAAGCTCATCCAGCGTTGCTAACATGCGATCATGTCAGCATCCTATTTCCGCAGTATGGTCCGCTGAGCTGCCGCCGATCTCGGACTGGCGCACAATGGAGTGGCCGTCGTTCACGGGGTGGGGAGGCCGACCTGGCTTGGATCGATATCGAGGCGTAGGCCCCGAAAAGCGCTGTGCCGCAGGGTATTTGTCCACTCGCGATAGGTCACTTCGGCCACATATTTCGGCGCAACCCAATGAGCGTGCTGCGCAATAGCATCCGGTGGTGCCACATCCAATGGCGATGTCGGGATGGCGATTTCGTGGAGCCGGGATTGCACCATGCGGCGAAGGGCCCTCGATCCGCCGCTGCCAACGCATCCGACGTAGGTGAGCGAGCCGTCGGGGGAGTGCCCGGCCAGAATCAAGGATCGAAAGAAATCGTTTCTTCCGTGGTGGGAAAGATATCCCACGATGACCGCATCCGTCGTTTTGCGGATGGGGTGTTTAAGCCAGTAGTGCGACCTGCCCGAAATGTAGGCGCTGTCAACGCGTTTGCTGACGATTCCTTCGATATGGTGCTCGGCCGCGACATCCAGCAGTGTTTGCGCAGGCATGGAAAGCCAATGCGGAGGCGTCACTACCGAGCGGCTTGCCAACCCCAGAGACTGCAACGCGGCGCGGCGTTCGAGGTAAGGTCGGCTCGTCAGATCAACGCCTTCCGAGCGCAGAACATCGAAAGCATAGAATTGGGCCGGAATCGTTTGCACCAGTTGCGGAATCGGCCGAGCGTGTAAGCGCCGTTGCAACAGACCGAATCGTGGCACACCATCTGAGTCAGGCGCCACTATCTCACCGTCGAGCAAGAGTTCACGTCCGTCTGCCAAGTCCGAAAGCGCTGTCACCAGTTCGGGAAACGACGCTGTAAGCTGGCGCTTGTTGCGACTATAAATCGTGCAGGACGATCCGCTTAGAGCAATGATCGCACGCGCGCCGTCCCACTTCATTTCCCGCGCCCACAGCTGGTCATCCTCTGGTGGTGGACCAGCGGTGGCGAGCATCGGTGCCGGAATTGACACAACACACAGCGTACCTCCAGCAAGTCCTTTTGAACGTGTTCGCCCGGGTGTGTGACACGCTGGCGCACGGACTGTCTACCAGCTCTGAAGCCAGGATTACGAAGAAAATCTCCGTGACTGTGGACGGCCTATGCATCCACAATGAGTGTTTTTGGCTAGTCTGTAGTTGTCCAAGGCTTCTAGTTCGAGTCAGGGAAGGTGCACACGCGATGGCCGCCAAATTCGAGCTGTTCACCGACAAGGCTGGACAGACCCGGTTCCACCTCGTAGCCGCTAACGGCGAAGTGATATGCGCCAGCCAAGGCTACGCCTCCAAAGCCGGTGCGGTAAAAGGAATCAACTCGGTCAAGACGAACGCCGCGACCGCTGAAATCGTAGACAACACAGGCAATTAGCGGAGCCCACCACCGAACTACACGAGCGGTCTGACGGCGCGAACTCGCCCTCATGTCTCGTCGTCGTCGGCCCCGCCGATAGCCGTCTCTGCGTCACACCGGAACACTCGGCATCAGGACGGTGTCGCGGGTGGTACCGCCCTGCGGGTTCAGTTTGTAGCGACCGCGCCCGATCGGGATCGACTTTCGTTGCACCTCGCTGCGATACCTGCCCCACAGTGTCTTTTCTGACCAGGTGACGTCCTGTAGGTCGCTCGGAGCCGACAGATCCGCACCGGACAAGTCGGTGTCGATCAGTACCGCGTGGGTCAGTACGGCGTGAGTCAAATTCGCCCCAGACAAGTCCGCCCTGGAAAGGTTCGCCCGGTACAAATAGGCGTTGCGCAGGTTCGCTCCCGGCATTGACGCCTCGGAGAGGTTCGCACTGTGCAGGTGCGCCCCGCACAGGTACGCACCTGCCAGCACTGCACCCGACAAATCCGTATCGGACAATTCCGCAGCGGACAAGATGGCACCTGAGAGGTCCGCCTCGGTGATGTTCGCACCTTGCAGGACGGCGTTGGACAACACCGTGCCAGTCATGCGGGCGCGGGAGAGGTTCGCACCGGCCAACCGCGCACCGCCGAGGTCGGCCCCGGTCAGATCGGCGCCGACGAGGATTGCGTCGGTCAGGTCCGCTCGTGCCAGATCGGCCCTGAACAGTGCGGCGCCGGAAAGGTCTGCCCCGTACAGGTTCGCCCCGCGCAAGCTGGTTCCGTCCAGGATGGTTCCCGACAGCTTGGCACCGATCAGATTGAGCTTCGACAGAACGACAGTGCTGAGATCCATGCCGGTGAAGTCGGCAGCCGCACCCTCGCTGTGACCAACCGGGCAGCCCGCAGGCATGACGACAACTGTCAGGAACTCGAAATCGTGTCGTGCACGTCGTGCTTGGTCGAGTTCGTCCCGCCTAGCGGCGCGGGCTGCCCGCCGGATCACGAGCTCTTTTTGGTACCGGCGCTCCCTTTTCTCGTGTTCTTCGGCTTCCCACCGGACTTCTTGCTGCCGCCAGATGTCTGCGAGGACGAGAAACATCAGTACACCGAGCGGAGCAGGCCACCACCCGCCTGTGGCGGCCAGCACCACGCTGGCGGCTATCAATCCCGACACCACCGATACCTTCGCGACTCGCATCCATGACAGCCAGGCCGCTGAGCGGCGCCACCGGGCGGTAGGACGTTCCTCGTCCATTGCCTGGCACAGTCGCGCCCACCCCGCCTCGACGTCTGGCTCACCGGCGTGCTCGGCGATGTGCAGGCGCAGGTTCTCGAAAGCCTGGCCGGCGGTGACTACTTCGACCGTGTTGTGTCGGTCTCGGTTATCGGTCATACCGTCACCTCTCCTATGCCGGGGGTCGACGAACTCTGTTGGTCGGTGTCGCCGAAGACGATTTCGTACCCGTCACGGCTCGCGCACGCTTTGAGTTTCTTGCGTGCGGACCACCGAAGCGTTCGTACTGTTTTCACCGTCGTTTCGAGTTCGTGGGCGATTTCGGCGTCCGAATGCCCGATACCACAGCCCAAGAAAGTAACTCGCCACTCGCCGTCGGTCAGCCTGGTCGACGCCAACTCGAAGAACCGCTGCATCACGTCGGCGTCGACGACGGTGTCGAGGGGGTCGGCACCGCACTCCGGCGCAGGATCGACAGGGACGTCGGTGTCGAGGTATGCCTGCCAAAAGACCAGCTTGCTGTCCCGGCGCCACGCGTCGATCACACAGTGCTTGGCAGCGGTGATCAACAGCTGTTGCAGCTCGGCGGTTTTCATCTGCTCGGCTTTCGCACCGTAGGTACGCCACACCCGCAAAAAGACCTCGTGGGTGAGGTCCTCGGCGTGCTGGATCCTTCCGCGTACGGCGTAGAGCAAATACCGTTGAACAGACAGATATTCCCGTCTGTAGAGGATTTCGAACTGCGCACGATCTGCCGACGGAGAGCGACGACCCCTCATATCACCTGCATTTCAGTGGCTGGTGGTGCGGTCGGTGCCCGGGGGGTCCGACGCGGCGCCGAACCTACGTCAACGATGCAGGCCGACCCTACGGTTCGGCGACGGGTGATGTACACGACGCGACTGCCATGAGGTGCGTCGCGCAGGATCATGCGCGTCTGGATATGGGCTTGGTAGCGCCACACACAGCCGAGGATGCTCAACCAGAGCCCACCTAGCCCAACCGGTAGGACAAACCATAGCGAGGGGAAGCCCCACGGCAGGGAGCTCCAGGCTGGCATCATCATGAAACGTAAACGCTGTACCCGCCTGATGTATCAAGATCCCCAGGTCAACAGCCAATTCTCTGGTCCGTGGCGTCGGCGACCGGCGCCGTCGAGGAGGAAGGTCCCGGCGGCACCGGTCGGTCCGCGCGAACTCGGGCGTCAGGGGATTGGACGGCGCCCGTCGCGCCGGGCCCACCGCGGTGTTGGCGAGCCCTTATTCAGTAGGACGCACCGACTCCGCTCACGGTTCCCGGTTCGCCGAAATCAGTTGCTGGCACCGGACCCAGGGCTGCAGAAGCATCCGGGGAGTGATGTCGCCGCACTAGAGGACTAGCCAGGACGCTATTTCTCCAGCTCGTCCTTCGGCAGCGCCACGTGATCGACTGTTCCGTCCAGTCTGTGGAATCGCGCGACTACTCCGGCGTACTCTGCGGCGACCGCCTCGTGGCCCATACCGACCTCTAGAGTGTCTGCCCCCGGAAGCTGTTCTCCGAGAAGGGACGTGGATGCCACCAGTACGTGCAGGACAGCCTCGGACATGGCATCCATCGCCACGTGCAGCGGGACGAACTCCGCAGGGTCCTCGCTGACCTGCAGCGATGGCGAATACTGGAAAGTCGGGTACACGTTGAGACTTCCAGGCTTGTTCGGCCGCTTCATCTTCAGACGTGCCACAACCGACGTATCGGCGACCTCGCCGGTAACTCGTTCCTGCTCCAGGATCTCGTACTTCCCGTCAGGATCCAGAATGATAGGTCCCGCATCGAAGGCCATCCGCCCGACAACGTGAACGGCACGGTGTTTGTCCACGTTGGACAGCCATCGCAGCGATTCCAGCGGTGCGCGCCGCGGCGGATCGGTGTTTAAGGGCTGGACGTCCTCTACCAACTCCCAGAATTGCGGTGTCACCAGAGATTTCAGATCCTTCCTGCCCCGAAACTTTTTTGCCTCGCTATCGAGCGGGAAGGTGACACGGTGGGGGTACTCCGGCACACCGGTCGCTGCGAGGGCTGCCGCCCAGAAGGTGTGGTCCAGCGCCGCGCGGAGGTTGGTGAGAACGTCGCCGATCAGGACACTCCACCGCTCCGGAAACGGCTGGGTGACTTTGAGTTTCCAGTACATCTTGACCAGCGGATCCGAGGCGTTGTCGCCGTTGTCGAAGCGAACGTACTCATAGGAACTGCTCTGGGTGAACACCCGCATCTCACGAGCCAAGTCCCGCTGATGTTCGAGACCTCGAGCCCATTTGATCCATGCTGATCGCATCACCTGGGGATCGTAGGCCACCTCGGGACGCCCGGATGTGGAGGTGACGAGCTGGGCGTGCAGCCGATAGCCACTGTCGGTACCGAGATTTCCTGTGCGGCAGTACGGTTCGGGAAGTGCCTGCTGCACCCACCACTCGACGCGCCGTGAACGGCAGCTGATGTCACACCGGGTGTGCGTTGTGCCGGCGCGGGCGAGGGCGGCCATGGTTTGGTGTTCGGAACAAGGCACCCCGCTGCGCGTCTCGCGCCGGGGGCGTTTCTGGACACGCGGTTGTACAGGATGGAGTTGGTCGGGGATGGAGACGCGTTCGCGTTTACCGGTCGGCTGGATCGACCGTGACCTGCTCGACATGGGACGGGCATCGTTGTCACGTGGCTACGCCCAGATGGTGGTGGCCGGGCGCGAGGACTGGAGTTTCGGCCTGTGGTGCAACCCCACCGACCGGACAATCCTGCGATTGGACGGGGCTTACCTCGAAACGACAATCTGTGACACGGATGCGGAATTCGTTGCCGCGGTACTGCGGACGCAAGCCGAGGGGATCGACACCGGATCGCGTTTCGGCCTCGGCGCCGGGTTGCGAGAGCGATTGGTCGAGATGGGGCTGGCGAACATGCTGGACGCGCCCGCCATCGAATCCGGCGGACCGTCCCAACAGAGCTCAGATCAGGCGGGAAAGCCGATACCGCACGGGCATGCCCAGCCCAGCGAGGCGGCCGCGGTCGCGTTGCGCAGCGGCGTGCGGATCGTCGCACCAGGCGTCGACACCGCCGGTGGTGCTGAGCCGGGATGTGTGCCGCACAGGGCGGAAGCAGCGGTCGGCAGCGACTACGCCGCCGTTGCCGGGCTGTAATCCAGCTATGCGCGCACTGCGGCGGTGTCGGCTTGCCGCAGGGCCGAGGTGCCCCGGGTCGTTCCCGATCTGAACGACCCGAGGCCCGCGAGGCCACCCTGGTGAGGCGACCGTGTGGTGGGGGTCCGACGCCAACCGGCCCGTGTCCACCGATGTTCCCCTTGTCTCGACTGCACGCCATGCGTTCCAGGAGGGGAGTCAGGCAACCACCGACATGTTGCCTGGCAACGACTGTAGGCGTCCTACTCGATGGGTTTCGGGTGTCCAACTGCCCAACTGGACACCTCGGTGAGGAAGTCCCCAGTTCACCGCGATCGCGGGTTGTGATCGGCCTCACTCGACGCGTCTAGCGTCGGCACGGTGGGACACGTCGTTGGACACTTGGCCGCGCTGTCCATCAGCCCAGCAGTGGGGCCGCACACGCTGTCAGCTCGCTTCCGCACCGGCCGCGAGGTTCGCCGTCGACTGCTCTAGGTCCGCTGTGGGCCGGTCGGTGGCGACGCCGGAGGTCATAGGGACGGGCCTGCCCGCCACAGCGGATTTGTGTTGGTGGGGGGCCGACGCGGCAGCCAGCGCGTCATGCATGTCGGTCGTCGGGTCCCCGGTCGCGCTGGGGTGAGTCGAGCGCACCGGCACGATCGTGGCGGCTTTCGGAGCACCCAGATGGGCGTTGACATCGATACGGGCGATCCGCTTGACCACCGGAATTGTGCGGCCGGGCCCGGTCCAGTACAGGTGCGGGTGCGCGCGCCGACTATGCGGTGCCTTCTGCGCGCCAGACGCGGATTGCTCCGAAGCTGTTGTGTGCTCCCCGGTTTCGGTCGTGACGCGGCGTGGGGACGGCAGTGGAGGCCCGAGGCGCCAACCGACTTCGACCACGGTTGCGGGTTTCTCGCGCCGCCGGGTGCCCACCACTTCTCCGCGGGTCCGGACGCGGCGGCGGATTCCGGTGGCCGCTACAGCGGTGTCGGGTTCACGACTGCACAAGTAGACGGTCGAGGCCACCGCCAACCTCATGATCGGGATCATCGGGGTCAGCGCTTGCTGGATCTGGGCGGGGGTACGTCCGAACTTGCGGTCGGGATCGCCGAGATCGGCGACGCGCATATTGGTCGCGGCGCGCGCGGCGACGTCATCCACACGCAAGGTGGAACCCGCGGTGGTGGGCATGGACAACGCCACCACCGAAACTGTGTCGGGTTGGTCGAGGTACAGCGACCAGTACAGGTGGGTTCGGGCGGGGTCGTGGACGTCGCAGTAGCGGTTGCTGACGGTGTCGACCCCGGTCAGCAGGAATCCGAGCGCGACAGCGTCTCCACCGCCGGGCGCGGTGCAGGTGACCGGTTCGGCGAACACGGTCAGCGGATTGTCGTGAGGCAAACGGTCAATGATCCCGGCAGGCAACGTGTCCCAGTTGACCGCGGCCAATTCACCGGCCAGCTGCGGGTGCACCGCGTAGACGACGCGACGGGTCTCCCACATCGTCCAGGTGGCAGTGGTCTGGATCAGATTCGCCACCATCGGAGCCTCCGAGGACGGGATGTCATCGAGAGCAGAGAAGTCGACCGCTTCGACCGGGGTGCCCCGGGCCAGCGCCTTCGTGGCTGTGTACAGGCCGACCTCGGCCAGGTTGGCGGCGGATTGATCGTTGAGGGCGTCCAAGTTGGCCACGGTCGCGGCCACCATCCGGCCCAGCGCAGTATCGGAGTCACGTCGGCGTTCTGCCACAGTGGCGGCCCCTTCCCGTCTGCCCTCACGAGCTCCTGGGGAAGGCCATCCCGGAACAAGGGCACCTTCATGCTGCGGGCCCGAATCGCCTGTGCCACCGGATAACCCACGCCCGGTGTGGCGTGGAGTGGAGGTAAGCAGGGCGCGCTTCGGGTCAGCAAGGAGGGTGTGCCGCTGTCGCGCGGAGAGCGGGCCGGCAGGTCAGTTCTGGATGTCGGTAGCCCCACGCTGTGGCTGATCTGCTTGGGCGTCACCAGGGCTACTCGCTGGATCATCGGACTCCGCGGACGACGGCTGGGCTCTCATCGCTCGGATCAGCTCGGCGCGGAGCTGCGCGGCGGTGAGTCGGGTTTGCGGGTTATCGGCCATACCGCCATCGTGGCATGGGGCGCTACGGGCGGTGGTCCACAACGAAGACGGCCGCTGGGGCAGTAGGGTTTACGCGTTCGGCGGTGTGGACATCGTTGTGTCCGGCGTCTCGGTCGCTCTTGCACAATGCGTGCGATCTTCCACCGCGCGTGCGAACGGTCAGCCCACGCGGCGACGGCACCGACAGCATGACAGCCATGCTGAGTTCATTGCGCGCCTGCCGATTTCGCGCTGCCCCATCGACACGATCGATGATCCGGGGAACCACCTGCGCCCTGCTCACAGTGCTGATGCTCGGTGCACTCGGCGTGAGCGGCGTAACGCCTGCCGCGGTCGCGGAGCCGACCTGCACCAACGGAATCGAACTCATCGTCGCGCGCGGGACGCGGGAGCCGGGCTATCTCGGTGCCGCGATCGGCGATCCACTGACAGTCGCACTTCGCGGTGTACTAGAGATGCCCGTGACGACCTACCCGGTGGCCTACCCAGCTGAGCTGCTCGACCCTATGTCTGTCGGCCGGGGCAGCGCAGATCTAGTCCGGCACCTTATCGAGATGTCCACCGCGTGCCCCGAGCAGCGGTTCGTGGTCGCCGGATACTCCCAGGGCGCGGCCGTGGTCCACGCTGCACTCGGCAATGACCTCGCCGGCGCAATCCCCGGAACCGTGCGTCTACCAACATATCTCGCCCCTCGAATCTCAACTGTCCTGCTGTTCGGTGACCCACTTCGGCTGGTCGGCCAAGCGGGACTGCCCGGCCCGTGGCAGACCGGCAGCTGGTGCACCCACGGTGATCCGGTCTGCCAGGTCGGCGGGAGTCAGCCGTTTGCCCACGTCGCCTATGGCGACACCATCACTGCCGCAGCGCAATTCACCGCTAGCGTTCTTCAATACTGAAACGGCACCGGATCGCTGGCCCGGTCTGAAAGAGGTCAGCGCGGCTAAGCTGTCACCTACTCGAGAGCGGCCACCAAGATGATAATTCCAGCCAGGACCGTGACAGCCCAGAACAGCGGGTTAGCCATCGAACTGACTACAGCGACAATGATCGCGGGGATCAGCGCCGCCGCGCCGACACCGAGCACATTGCGGCGGATGCGCTCTCGACGTCTTGCCCGCGACACATGTCGCTGACTTTCATCGATGAACTCGCGTTCAACACTGTTGAGAGACTCTTGGGCATCGTTGGCGATGATCCATTCCCAAGCCGCCGCTAATCGGTTTGCGCGCCAAAGGTATTCGGGCCATCTCCCTGCGTCGGCCCAGGACGATGCGTCCGCGCTGAGGCGGTGGTGGGCAAGCAGCGCTACGCGGTTGTCCTCGATCCATCCGGGAAGTCTGGGCCATCCGGTCAGCAGGGCTTCGTGGGTGATCTCCACGGTGCCCTGGCCGAGGGTGATGAGGCGGTGGGCCGCAAACTTCTTTAGCACGCCGAAAGTCTCTGTGGCACGGGGGCCGTCTAGCTCCTCGGTGGCGACCCGACGCCGGGCGGAGCCTTGTTCGGTGACCACGACCAGTCGCAGGAAAACCCGCCGGGCCAGCTGCTTGTCGGTATCGGTCAGCGAGAGATATACCGCTTCGGCGGTTTGATTGATGGCCTGGGCGATTCCGCCGGTTTCGAAGTACGCGGACAGCGATAGATGTGCCCGTGAGCTGTTCTGCCACGTCTGTTGCAGCGCGTGCGAGAGCAGCGGCAATGCACCGGCTCCACCGTCTTCGGATTCGTTGATCAGAACGGTGACCAAGCTATCTTCGATGGTCATGCCGGCGGCGCGCGCTGGTTCGACGATAGCCGCGCGCAGGTCGTCGCGTGTCATCGGGCCGACGACGACGGTGGGCTTCTCCAGCACCCCTTCGAGTTCGGGTCGTGCTACGGCGTGGGCGTAGAAGTCGGCGCGCAGGCTGATGACGTAGACGGGGCCGTCCTGGCCGGGGGATGTGATGAGTTCGAACAGGCGCGGCAGGTCAGCGCTGTGACCGCCGAGGGTCCAAACTTCTTCGAACTGATCGATGATGACCACGTCCGTGCGCGGGGTTGCAGGGAGATCGGCGAGGGCGGACAGCAATTGCGGCAGAGGTGCTCCATTCAGCGTGATGTGCCTCCGTCCTCGCTGCGAGAGTTGAGGTATCAAACCGGCATTGAGCACACTGGACTTGCCGGCACCTGAGACGCCGACGACGAACACGATCCGGGGCGAGTCAGCGTGGAACTGCGATTCCACCTGGGCCACGAGTTGCTCGACGACATCGGCACGGCCGAAGAAGAAGGCAGCGTCGTCGGTGTCGAACGCCTCGAGTCCGCGATAAGGCGGCACGTTGGCGGCGGCCATCGCGCTGCTTGGAATTCCGCGCACCCGGTCGAGCGCGGCAAGCCAGATTTCCTGTTGGGCTAGGTCCCTTACGCCGAGTTCACCAAGGACACAGCGAAAGCCCACCTCTTCGCCGGGCAGGGAGCTACCTCCGAACCAACTGGCCAAGGTCCCCATTGGCATGCCGACGAGGTGCGCCAACCCGCGCAGACTGATCTTTCGGGCCGCCCGCAACCCGGTGAGCGCTTCGGCGAACTGTTTACGAGTCTGGGCTGTGGCCACTACCGGGGTGAGCGCCGCCGCACCGGCCGACCCGAGATGACGGCTGTCGATGGACTCGCCTTCTGCGGCATCAGGTTCCTGCTGGTGGGCCGAGAGTTCGAATTCGGTGATCGTCACCGCCGTGGGCTCGGACGTGTTGGCACTCTGTGAGTGAGGTGCGACTTCGGCAGTCGACGCAGCGGCGGCCGAGTTGGGGTCCAACACAGCGTCGGTCACGACAGGTACCTCGGCGGCGGAAACCGCTCGGCCACGATCATTCGCGGATTGCTCTCGGAGGGCAGCGCGGATCAGGGTGTCGAACTCGTCGCGGGCTGTGTCATCGATTTCCTCCCCGGATCGAGTGCAGAGCAGCTCGTAGAGATGGACCAGCACCCCGCCGCCCCGGGGGATTCGCTCACCCTTGAGAGCGGCTCGAATCGTGGTGTGACTATAGGAGATACCGGAGCCCTTGAGCTCTTCTTCGAGGCGACGCAGCGGCGGGACGTCGGCCCGGCTGTAAACCCCGTGCAGTCGGACCATCAGTTCACGGTGCGGACCGTCGGGCAAATGATGAGGAAAAGAAATACCGGTCGCCACGTTTTCAGTTGATTCCAGCTCTGCGCAACCGGATTTCCACGATTTTCATTTGTAAAGTCTGCGCCCGGGGTCGTCAGCTTGTAAAGGTGCGCTCATACACGCTGCATAATCTGATGCGAAGCAACTGGCGCCGACGGTGAATGCCGCAGAGGTTCAGAGGTTTCGGAAGAGCTTGGCCCCCTGATTGAGGCAGGGGGCCAAGCATCGTTCACTCCTGTACAGAAGGAGCTTCCTATGAGCATAGAGCCCCAAACCCCTCAGAGCACCCCTCCCGCATCTGAAACCCCGTGGTGGAAGCCATTCCTCATGGGGGTGACGATCTGCCTGCTCGTGTCGATCCCTGTCGGGTTCCTCGCCGATTGGGCAGCTGCGGCTCAGGTTTTCGTCGCGGCGGCGGGTGTAGCGACAGCGGTCATCACTGTCCGGCGAGCCAACTCCTAATCGGCTGCGCGCCTGATGCCAACGGGTCTGTGCGAATCAGGGTAAGCGGTCCCCGGTGTCGGCCGGGGACCGTTTCGTCGGCAGGCAGAAATCTCCCGCTGCCGCCAAACCACTTAGGCTGAACCCAGATTCACACCGGCCGGATACGTGCGGGCCGCGAGGTGGTGACCGCAGCGCGGCGCCAGCAGAGCAGCGAGCAGTGCGACGCTGACCGTGTCCCGCTGGGTCGACACCGGCGCACGGCGACGACCGACTACCGCTCCACGCAGCTCTGACCTGCGAAGAATGACAATGTCGGAGCCCCAGGCGTTTTGGGCTCATGATGACTTTCTCACCGGCGGCAGCTGTTGCGCTGTCCCAGATGCCGCCGTGGGTGGTGTGGTTGGGCGCGGCGGGCGCGGTGTGGCTCGGCGTGGTCGGGGTGATTCACCGCTGCCAGCAGTACCGCTACACCCGCATGATCATCGTCGGCGCGCAGGGCCGTGATGTGCGGGTAGTTACTGAATTCCGGCGTCTCGGTCGCGGTTACGCCCATATCGTCGAGGTGACCGATCCACTAGAGGCAGGATCTGGTGAGGTCGATGACGCATCGTCCTGTTGTTCGGAGCACTTTGAGCGTGGCACAGCGTCTGGTGACTGCTGCGGCGCGGACCGGAACACCGATGGCTAAAGCGGTAGCGCAGCGCTTGCAGAAACCGAATGTCCGCTGGGCGGCAGGTCGGTGAGGAAGCAGAAGCCGCGCCGTCGGTTGACACTGGCGCAAGCCGACCTACTCGAAGTGGTTTACCGCGCACACCACCAGCGCCTATATCGGTATCTGCTGGCCGCTGCGGGTGGCGATGGTCGCCATGCCGAGGACTGGACCAAAGAAGCATTTCTGGCTGTCATCGAAAAGTATGGCCTCAAGCTGCGGGGGATGGCACCGCCGGTCGTCGGTGCGATCCTGAAAGCGACTGCGACCAACCTGGCCAAGGATTACTGGCGCCGCGGCGCGGGCCCCGTGCAGCTGGTCCCCGACGCCGCCGACGTCGAAATCGACGACGGCGTCGAAGCTCTGCTCAGCGCCATAATGATCGAACGGTTCTGGAAGGCCGCGTCGACCGTGCTCGACCCGATCACGGAGTATCCGACGGCATTCATGTCCTGGGGAATGGACCTGACAGCACCCGAGATCGCCGCGGTACTGGCCACCACCGCGACCACGATCCGCAACAAACGACAGGCCATCCGCCACAAGCTCATCGCCGCCGGCACCGATCGAGAGATCCGGACGACGGACGGACCCCCGACTGGATCGACCGACAGTCCGGTCGCCGAGCGAGGAGAGAAGACCCAATGACCGACACCACGCCCCCGCTCCCGCAGCCTGAGCCCGCGGACCACGATGAGTTGCTGCGCGCCGCGTTCAACCAACTCGGCGAACACCTCTCCGCCACCGGTCACAGTAGCGACACCGACGCCGGGTGGGCCGATCTCAAAGCCACGCTCACCGGCACCGCCGATGAACCAGAATCATCGATCCGTCGACTGCTCACCATGGCGGGAGTAGCCGTGACCGACCTGCCCAGCCCGCACGCGGCGGCGGGCACAGTTCGCCGGATCGGCATCGTCCAGCAACACCAGGCAACCGCGATCGGCCTGGCCGCGATTCTGTCCGATCAACCCGATCTGTCGGTCGTGGCCATCGCGCAGACAGTGCCGCAGCTATTGGAGCAGGCGACCGATCTCGACCTGGCCGTTGTTGGCCTGCGCCTGGCGGATGGCTCCGCCCCGCGCGGGAACGTGGAGTTGTTGCGCGACATGGATATTCCGTGTGTGGTGTATACCTCCGGCGATTGGCGCGACCTGATCCGTTCGGCCGCCCGGGCCGGTGTGCTCGGCGTCGCGTTGAAGAGTGACCCGGTCGAACGCACTACCGCGATGATCCGCGCGGCTGCCTCCGGCAGGCAGGCGCCGACGATGGCGTGGGCCTCGGCCCTCGACAGCGACCAGGCATTGACCGACATCGATCTGCCGCCGCGGCAACGAGAGGTGCTGGAGCACTATGCGAACGGCGAGACCGCGGCGATGGTGGCGCACAAGCTCGGCATGTCCGAGCACACGGTCAACGACTACCTGAGCCGGATCCGCCGCCGCTACGCCGAGGTGGGCCGTCCGGTCCGCACGCGTGTTGATTTGCTACGAGAAGCCACCAAAGACGGCATCATCGGCGACTTTCCGCACTGACGCCGACAAGTGGCAAGGGGCGCGGTTGGATGTCTGTTCAGGGCAACAGCAAGGCCTGGCGGACATGCCGTGAGTCGAACGCTGAGGCGAAACATCGTGGGCGACAGGACGAACGAACCGTGTGCTCACCTGAATCTATAGCGAGGAGATTGCAAGGAGCACGACGACCACTCCCAGCGAAAGTATCGCGGCCACTTGCACAATCAGGCCGTAGGCCGCCCAGTCGGCTTTGAAGTTTGTACCGTTCCGCAGGCTGATCAGCGTGTCTGACATTGCGTCCAGGACATCGTTGCGAGCGTCGACCTCGTGGTCTTCCCACTTATCAGCGCCGAACTTCTTGAGTGCCTGGCCGTCGAGTACGACGTATTGCTTGTTCCAACCAGCGACCGCTCCGCAGCCGGCGGCTGCGATGAGAATCAACAACGTGGCCCCTACGGAAAGGGTCACCGGCAAAGAGATCTGCGGAGCTGCGGTTGTTTTGATCACTGCTACGGCTCCGCTGAGCAGGGCCGCCAGCACACCCGAGCTGGTCACCAACGACTGGGCGCGGGCGTCGTATGCCGCGCGTCGCTGATACTCGGCTCTCAGTTCGTTGTCGATGAATGCCGAGTAGGTCTTGCCTTGCTCACTCACCGCTGGTTACTTCGATTTCTTGATGGTCGGCTCGGAGCCATCGCCGTTGCCGTCGCGGACGAACTCGGTGGTCTTCCAGGTCTTGTCCGTGGGTGGGCGCTGTTGTGGTGGGGGCGGGTCAGGTGGTGGGGTGGGTGGTTCGCCGTCTTCGGCGGGGCCAGTTAAGTTTGCCATGTCTAGTCATCGCGCATATTGGCAGCCTCGTTTCGTTTTGCCTGGTAAACGGAGTGCCGGGGTGTTGTGGTGGCTGTCCATCCGCAGTTTTCTCTCGCCGGTAGCGGCCCGCTCAGCAACCATCCGACGCCGCTGATTGCCGCCAGGGCCAGCAGTCCCAGGCGCCAGCTCGAGGCGCAGATCATGCCGATGCCGATCGGAACGATGGCCCCCGCGCCGTACATGAAGGAGTTGAGCATGCCGGTGGCCGAGCCAGCGCGCTCGGCGCCAGCGATCTCGACGGCACTGGTGACGAACAAGCCGTAGGAGCTCGAGGCGGTCACGAAGACAACGATGCCTATGGCGTAGATCGTGATCGCTGGTCCGCTCATCGCGATCGCCAGCATCACCAGCCCCACGGTGGTGACGAGGGTCAGCTGCCGTATCGGTGTGGTGCGCGAGTGCACCCGATCCGACCAGCGGCCCGCACCGACGCGGGCGGCCGCGCCTGCGAGCTGGCCCACGGTGAGCACGATGGCCGCGTGGTGCAGATCTACCTGCCGTTCTCCCACGAGGTAGGCCACGGAGTAGACCACGAGGGTCGTTTGTGCGGTGACCGCGCACATGGCGGCGCCGGTGATACGCCAGATGTGCCGGTTGGTCAGCACCGTGAGCCCGCCGGCACTCGTCGGCGAGGTCGTGGCCGATGGCGTGCGCAACCCCGTCGCGCTCAGTGCCGCTCCGCTCAGCATCCCGGCCGCGAGCACGAGCAATGCCGCTCGCATCCCGTAGGCGGCGGCGACCGGCGGCAGCATCGCCGCACCCGCGGCGGCACCGAGAGTTGGTGCGGTCTGGCGGATCCCGAGAGCCAGGCCGCGCTGGTCGCGGGTGAACCATCGCATGACAGCGCGTCCGGTCGCTGAACTGCAGCAACCACCGCATACCCCAGCCAAGATCAACAAACCCAGCAGCACGGGATAGCTGCTGGCGAAAGCGGCACAGGCCGTGGCTACCGCCGCGGCAGTGAGTCCAGCGGTGAGCACGGTGCGTTCGCCGATCCAGTCGACGATCAACCCCCAACCGAGCATGCTCGTCGCCGCGCCGAGCGACACTGCGGTCAGCAACGCCCCGGTTTGCGGAAGGCTCAGATGCCACTGCTGCTGCAATCCGGGCCCTACCGCGGGTAGGCCTTGGGCCAACGCGGTGAAGCTGGCCTGGGCTCCTACACCGATGCCCAGGGCGACGAATCGGTATCGGTGCGGGCCGGTGTCGGCCACCGCCGCGGGGACGGCCGGGGCGAGGGCCTGCTCGGTCACCGGGCTACCGCGACCTCGGTGTAGTCGTCGAATCGCTGTTCCCACCGCTGGGCCTGTGGCAAGCCGGTGAGATCGGTGAGTTCTCGAAAGCTGTACTGCGCCTGGAACGTTGCTGGATCGCCGCCTTCGATCAGGTGTCGCAGCATCATCTGCGTGCCATGGGCGGCGGCGGCCAGGACCGCCGTGGAGTCCAGCAGCAACGTGGCGCCCAGACCTTCGAGGACGGCGGTGTCCGGCCAGCGCAGAAGGCCGCTGACCACACGGTTGAACACCAGCTTGCCGGGCCTGTCCCTGAAGTGCTGGCTGATTTCCTTCAACTCCTCCAACGATCGGGGTGCCTCGATGATGATCAGGTCCGCACCGGCCTCGAGATAGGCGTCGGCGCGGTCTATCGCGTCATCGAGCCCATGCACCGCCCGCGCGTCGGTGCGGCCGAGCAACACGAAATCCGGATCCGAGCACGCTTCCCGCGCGGCGCTGAGCTTGCCTTGCATCGCGTGTTTGGTGATGAGCTTCTTACCTTCGAGGTATCCGCACCGTTTCGGCGAAACCTGGTCCTCAAGTTGGATTCCGGCGACACCTGCCTGCTCGAACGCGCGTACTGTGCGTCGAACGTTGACCGATTCCCCGTAGCCGTTGTCGGCATCGGCCAGGATCGGGATTTCGGGGACCGCCTCGACCAGAGTTGCGGCGCTGTGGACCATTTCGGTCATCGTGGCCAGTCCGATGTCGGGCAACCCGATGTTTGCCGCAGCGCATAGCCCGCTCGCCCACAGCATCGAAGCCCCTACGTCCCTGGCGATTTGAGCGCTGAAGCCATTGCCGACGCCGGGGGCCAGCACCATCCCTGGCGCGTTGAGCAGCTCGCGCAGGCGAACGGTGGCCGGTGCATTCATGAGGCTCCTCTTTCTAGGAAACGGATTGGATCACCGGCGCGGGCGCGTCCCCGAGTCGGCGCGCCAAGTCCTCGATGGTGGGGTTGGCGAGCAGGGTGTGCACCGACAGATCGCAGCCGAGGCGGGCACGCACGGCCACGGCAGCGCGGATGGCCAACAAGGAATGCCCGCCGAGCTCGAAAAAGTTGTCTCCCACACCGATTTCGTCGACCGGCAGCAACTCCGACCAGATCGCGCACAGCGCATGCTCGAGCGGAGTGCGCGGCGCGACGGACTCGGTGCGAGCGGGCGGAGGTTCGGGCAGGCTCTTCCGGTCGATCTTGCCGTTTGGCGTCAAGGGGACCGCATCGATTCCGACGACGGCGTCCGGTGTCAGGTACGAGGGCAGGCGCGCATGCAGGTAACCGCTCAGATCCGAGACCTCTTCAGCGACTACGTAAGCGATCAGTCGCTGGTCGCGTACCGTCGCGACCGCTTGCGACACGGCGGGGTGCGCGAGCAGCAGCGCTTCGATCTCCTGGAGTTCGATGCGGTGTCCGCGGATCTTGACTTGGTCGTCGCCACGGCCCAGGAATTCGATGCTGCCGTCGGGGAGCCAACGCGCGAGGTCCCCGGTGCGGTACATGCGCCCAGGCGCGAAGGGGTCAGGCAGGAAACGTTCGGCAGTGAGCCCGGGCCGTCCTTGGTAGCCCAGTGCCACCCCGGTGCCCGCGATATACAACTCACCGACCGCGCCGGCGGGGGCCAACCGCATCCGTTCGTCGAGGATGTAGGTCGATAAGGCGTCGATCGGTCGCCCTATCGGTGGCGGACGGTGGTCGGTGCGGGGTTCGACGGTGGCGCTGGTGGCCCAGATCGTGGCTTCGGTCGGCCCGTAAACGTTGACGACTTCAAAGCTCACCGAATCGGTTGCGTTCCAATGCAATCGATCGCCACCGACAAGCATCGAGCGCAGCGCCAGCTCGTGGGCATCGGGCAGCGCCAGCAGTGCCTCAGCCAGCCCGGTGGGCAGCGCGGCGACGGTGATGTGCTGCTCGCGCAGCCAGCTGCACAGCAGGGCCGCGTCGTGGCGGTGATCATCGGAGGCCACATGCAATGTGGCGCCCGCGGCGAGCGCGGACCAGGTATCCAATACCGATGGGTCGAAAGTGTTGGCGAAGATCTGCGAAACCTGGTCAGACGGGCTGATGCTGAAGCGCCGACGGTGCCAGTCGACGATGTTGGCCAGTGACCGATGTTCGACGACAACACCTTTGGGTCTGCCGGTGGTGCCGGAGGTGTAGATGGCATAGGCGGGGTCCAGCCCCGACAGCGGTAGCGCCTCAGCCGAGGTGCTCGGCAGGGCGTCCATGCTGATCTGCGGTCCGTCCCAGAACGACAGCGGGCCGGCGCCCAGGCGCACGAGGGCAGTGGCGCGGCTGTCGTCCAGCACCCAGCGCAGTCGGTCCTCCGGCCATGATGGATCCAGCGGAACGCTGGCGGCGGCACAGCGCCAGACACCCGCCACCGCCAGGGGATACCACGCCGAGGGCGGAAGCATCAGAGCTACACGGCCTCCACGGGTCACCCCGACCTCACGCAGCCAGCCAGCCAGCCGACCGGCGACCTGGTCGGCGTCGCGACAGCTGATCCGGTGCTGGTCATCGATGACAGCGAGGTGATCCGGAGTGGCCTGGGCCCGGCAAGAGACCAGCTGCGGCACCAGCTCGATCTCGCCCACGGGAGCGCCGCGGCCGAGACCGAGCAGCCAGGGCCGTTCGAGAGGGCCGATCACGTCGAATTCCGCGACGTGCTGCTCGGGCCGCTCGACCACGGCCGACAACAGCGCCAGATAGCGGTAGAGCAGCCCCGTGGCATAGGAATGGCTGTAGCGGCCGTGCCGCCAGGTGAGCGTAATCACCAGTCGTTCGGGATGGGCGAGGCGAGTGATCTCGACACCCAAATCGAAACGGCCGATGCCGGTTTCGATGTCGAGCGCGGTCACCTCGAGGCCATCGAAGTGCAGCGCCGTGCGGGGGTCGCCGTCCTCGACGGTGAACTTGACAGCCTCGAGGCTCTGCCCCGCGCCGGCGTGGCCCACGGGCAGGGCCGCGATGAGTTCGTCGACGGGCAGGTCGTGACAGACCACGCCCCAGGCGGTGTCGCGGAGCCGTCCGACCAGATCGACGAACCGCAGCGCGGGGTCGACCTCAGCCGGGTACGGCAACGGATTGAGAAGCGGGCCTGCCATATTCAGCAACTCCGGCCGCGTCCGCCCGGACACCGGAACGGTCACCGCACCGGCCCGCTGGCCCGACATCCGAAACAACAACACCTCCCACGCGGCGAGCGTCACCATGAACAGGCTGGCCTCGCATCGCGCCCCCAGCGCCGCCAGCCCTGCCATGAGGTCGGCGCGCATGTCGACTCGCACGCGGGCGGTGTCCCCGGCGGGCCCTGCAGCAGGGGAGAGGTCGAACGGCCGGACCGTCGCGCCGTCCAGCGCTGCGGTCCAGAACTCGAGCGCCTCGGCGTGCCGCTGCACATCCGCCTGCGCCTGGGTGTTCTCCCAGGCGGCATAGTCGAGATAGTCAGGGCCATCAGGGATTTCGTGCGCCACTGCACCGGAGGTCAGACGGTTGTAGAGGTCGGCGAGCTCACTGAGTAGCAACTGGCTCGTCTGGTGATCGGTCACCACGTGATGGAAGGTTGTCACGAGGACGTGTGTGCCGTCAGCCGCGGCGAGAAGCCGAGCTCGCCACAGCGGGCCGTGTGTAAGGTCGAAAGGCCGTCGAACCTCCTCCCGGACAATCGCTTCCAGCGCCGCCGCAGGTGTCGGTTCCGGTACCAGCCGCGCCGGGCGCGCGGGCTGCACGCGCTGCGTGGGCTCACCGTGGTCGTCGATGATGACTACGCGCAGGAGCCGGTGGCGGGCGATCAGGTGGTCGAGGGCACGATTGAAGATCTCGACGTCAAGTGGACCGGCAAGACGGAACGCGTATCCGACGTTGTAATCAGCAGTGCCAGGGTCGATTTGATGGGCCATCCACAGTCTTCGCTGTGCGGCAGACAAGGGCGCGATCTCGCGGCCGAGGACCGCGATGCCGTCTTCCTCCTGCCGGATTGATTCCGCGCTTCGCGCGAGCTCGTCAGCCAATGCGGCGAATTCGCGCTCGAACACCTCCGCAGCCGGCACCGCGACGCCCAGAGCGGTCTCGATGCGGGCCATGATTTGCAGCGCGTGCAGCGACGTGCCGCCTAGTGCCTGCACAGTGTCGCCGTCGCCGACGTCGCAGCCCAGGGTGTCATCCCAGATCTCGCGCAGCACCTCGGTGACCTGGCAAGCGTGGCCGGTCACGCTGTCGCCTTGAACAGTTCCGCGGCTAAGCGTCTGCTGGGTTTTCCGTTGGGCAACTGTGGAAGTGCCTGGACCAGTTTGATCTGGCCGGGCACCTTGTGCCCGGCCAGGCTGGGGCGGCAATACCGGATCAGATCCCGCGAGCCCGCGGTTGTGCCGTCACGTACCACGACGACCGCGACGAGTTCCTGGCCCAGCGTCGGATGGTCGATTCCGGTGACCAGCGCGCCGACGACATCGGGGTGCTGGCTCAAGACGGTTTCGACTTCGGCGGGAGCGATCTTGTAGCCGCCCCGGTTCACTATCTCGCTCAACCGCGTGACGAGTCGTATCCGGCTGTCTTCGATGGTGGCGATATCGCCTGTGCGGAACCACCCGTCGGCGGTCATCGCGGCCGCCGTCGCTTCCGTATCGCCGAGGTAGCAGCGGAACAACCCGGGCCCGCGCACTTCCAGTTCGCTACCGCCGAGCAGGTCCTCTCCGCTGAACCGGACTTGCATGCCGCCGGTCGGTCCGCCGACGGTGCCCAGACGCCGATCCCAGGTCGGTGTATCGGCCGCGGCTTGATGGCTGGTCTCGGTCATACCGAGGGCTTGGACAGCACAGCATCGGAACAGGCGCTCGGCGCGCTCGGCCAGCGCGCGAGGCAACGGTGAACTCGCGGTGCGCAGGAACCTCATACGCGGCACGGTCTCGTTCGAGCGTTCGAGGGCGCCGGTGATGAGTTCCAACTGCGGGGGCACCAGTGTCAACCAGGTCGGCTCGGCAGCGGCCATAATCTGATGCGGTTGCTGGATCTGCTGAGGGGTCGGCAACACCACCGTGCCGCCGGTGTGCAGGGGCGCCAGCAGGCTCGCGAACAATCCGTGCCCATGCGACCACGGCAACATCGCCACTGTCCGGTCGTCCTCGGTCAGTGCGAAATGATCTGCGACAGAGTCGATTCCGGCGCTGACGTTGGCTTCGGTCAGGGCGACCGCTTTCGGTTTGCCTGTACTGCCGGAGGTAAACAACACCAGGCGGTCGCTGGTGTCGGCCGCCGAGCCCGGCACCACCGAGCGCACGCAGGAGCGACCGATCTCCGGCGGTCCGCTCAGTGGGTCCGGCCATGGCACCGCAGCTTCGTCGGGGGCCAGCTCGGCGGAGGTCAAGATCGCCCTCGGCTGAACGAGGTCGATGATATTTCGTTTCTCCCGTGGGGTGAGAAGCGGATTCATCGGCGCGAACGCAGCCCCCGTGGCCCATGCCGCATGCAAGGTGACGACGAAGGCCGGGGAGTTGGGCAGATCGGCGACTATCACATCACCTGGTCCGATCCCGACCGTTCGAAACCCCGCTGCGAGCCGGTCTGTCCAGGAACGGAGACGATCAGCGGTCAGCACCGGATGCGGATCGCCCGCGTGCACAATCGCCCCGTTGCGTCGTGTCATATGGTTTCTAACCTCCGAAAGCCGTGGTGAGCGGCGCGAACGTAACACCGGGATCGGGGCCATCAGTCGAGCTAACCCACGGCTGGTGTGTGAGAACCACGCCCGCCAGGTGCCTGCGTCGAATGAACGTGGAGGGGGACTACGGTGCTGCGTCGCGGTCACCGCCGTGACTGAAAGCTATTGGTGCTCAAAGTGATCAGCTTTCGATCTCCGCCTGAGTTCAATCCCGTTGCCCGACAATATGGTCACGCTCGGTTGGTGTGGTATATCGAATGGCTCGCGCAGCGGCGGGATCGCCGCAGCCGACGATCCCAAGTGCCGTGTGTGTCGGCTCGTCCGCAGGGTGCAAGAAGGCGACTGATCGGCCAGCATGTGTGCCGGAACGGTTGGGCCTGGCCACCATTTGGCCCGGGCACGTCGCCTCGTGGCCACACTCCGGGTGTGTTTGCAACGCCGTGGCCGCACCTGGGCCCTTACCGTCGCTGCACACGTTGCGCCGCCGAACATCGATATCCGGACCAGCGGTGCTTCCCGTCGACGAGGTGAATCATGTTGCTGCGCTTCCGTGTTGCCAACCACGGCAGCATCCAGGACGAACAAATGCTGTCGCTGATCGGTGATGTCGGCGGCGAGTACGCCCGCCCGACACAATTGCACGCTGCCGATCGAGACATCGAAGTCTTGCCTGCCATGGGAATTTTCGGCGACGCCGGTTCTGGTAAGTCCTCGCTCGTCGACGCCGTGCGATTCGCCCGCCAAGCCGTGCAGCAGTCAGCGACCGTATGGAGTGCACATCCCGGCCATGTGCCCAGACATCCGTTCACCTTCGATCACGGTGGCGTCGACACAGTTCCGTCGTTGTTCGAGGTCGAGGTGATGCTCGGACCTGAGCAAACCCGCTACACCTACGGATTTCGACTGTCCGACCGTGCGGTCACCGCCGAGTGGCTACACAGCTATCCGGAAGGGGCACGCGAAATATGGTTCGACCGAGACTATAACCGCCCCGATCACCACCGGTTCCCGACTCACGGTGTCCTCGACGATGTGCAGGACCTGATCGCGGCCACCCGATCCAATGCCCTGTTCCTCAGCGCCGGTGCCGCGGCCGGCGAACCACACCTGCGGTTGCTCGCCGACTGGTTCGCCGGGCAACTGACGATCCTGAACCCCGACCCCGACCCCGAACACGGGATGCGGACTACCGAGCTGCTCATCCGCACGCCTCATAGCCCCTACCACGACCAGGTCATCGGGATGCTGACCGCGGCAGGGTTGGGCGTGACCGATGTCGATGTCGGCCACGATGGGCGCATTCGACTCCACCACCGCCAGCTCGGCATCGAGCGGTCGATCGATGTGGATGACGAATCGCCCGCCACCCGAGCATGGTTCGAGCTGTGCGGGCCGATTGTCGGTGCGCTGCAATCCGGTGGCGTCCTGCTGGTCGACGATCTCGACATCAGGTTGCACCCCGCCCTGCTCGCCGAGGTCGCGGTGTTGTTCAACAGCGCCGAGGCCAACACCCGCAACGCCCAACTCATCTTCACCGGCCACAGCACCACACTGCTGAACGGCTTGGCAGTCGACGAGGTGCTCTCCATCGACCAGACCCGGATTGCCATGAAACAGCCTGCAGGTAACACTCACCTCCATCTCTTCCCAGACCCAGCCATCGACCACGTCGCGCTGACAAGTCTGTTCGCAGAAGTCGCAGAGCCCACACGGGCACATGTGTCCACTGCCGTTAACCCGCATCCGGTCCCCATCAGCTACACCCAGCGCGGGTTCGCGGTCTTCGGCACCGAAGTCATCGACACCAACGGCGTTTCAATGAGAGTTCAGCAATCGCCGTCGGCAGAGATTGACGCGGTCGGGTTGTTCGTCGGCGACGACATCCCTGGGCCGGACCCGCATCTGTCGGAGGTGCAGGCGCGGTCGTTGCGTGACCAGCTGACGACGCTACTGCTACATCCCAGCCCGCCCGCTTTGACCCTGACCTGCACCTACGGCAATACCATTGACCTGGACCAGACCGGCCCGAGGTCGGCGACTCTGAAGATCAGCAAACGCGACGGGCGCGACATCGCATTGGATCTCGCCGAATCGACGATGCAAGCGTTGCTGAGCAGGATCGATACGTTCTTGACTTACGTCGACGAGAATAGAGACACCGATCGTGTCGATCGTGTCGATCGTGTCGAGCTCTCCGCCATCGTCGATGCCGTGGCCGACGCAGTGCTTGCCAGCTCGAAGCCTCGCAACCCCATCTCGGCGGCCGCCGGCGCCGAACTCGTCATCCCTGTCGGTGAGCTGGGCGCGAAGGACAATGGGGCAGAACCCTGATCCCCGCCGCCGAACGCAACCCCGGCACGCGGTTGACCGGCTCCGCCGCCGCAGTGACCGCTATCGCCAATTCTCGACGTATCGGCTGTAGCAGCCGCGGCCGGTGGGGGTGATGGTCCATCCCTCACCGCATGGGACGACATATTTGAGACGGTGCAACACATCACAGGTTGCAGACATGAGCGTGCGCCCAGCCTTGATCGCGGCTTCACTGTCCTTCCGGGGATCGATTGTGACCGCTAGGCGCGTCGCGGTCCAGGGCTGGCCGTCGGCCAGACAATCCAGCGCCGCAATGTGATGTGGTGCCAGGGCAATCCTCGGCGTGGACTCGCTGCTTTTGCCGAGATCGGTGCGCGTGCCTTGGCGGCGAATGACCTGCTGCACCTGGTCTGCGGGCCAGCCGCTGACGCGGTTGATGCCGCGGTCGGCGAGAAGCGCGCGGGCGCGGTTCTCTGTAACGCCCCAATACGCGGCGATCTTTTCGATCGGCCACAAGATGTCGCCAATGGAACCGGCCTCCGGCTCAAGTCCAGAATTGTTGTCGTTGTTCATTGCTACCCGTCTCGCAATCCGGGCTCAGTTCGTGCAAGCGTGGTTGAGCTCGCGCCTGCGCACAGGACGGGTATGGGCGTCACCATGGACCCAACTTACGAGTAAAAAACTCGGAAGTAAAGGTCTGTGTTAGTGGCGGAAGCGATTCGCGTAGGGGTTGAAGCCAGCATTCTAGGAAGGGGCGCACAGCAAGTTGAGGACCGCGGCGTGGTAGACCGCTTGCACGGTAGGAAGGGTGTCGATGCGGATGCGTTCATCGATGCCGTGCATGGCTTCATAGCTGACCCCGAAACCTGCGGTGGCCGGGATGCCTAGTCCGGCCAGGAAATTGGCGATGTTGCTGGGTCCAGCGATCTTCGGTGTGACCGACACGCCCAGGGATTCGGCGGCATCGAACAAGGCCGCCGCCAGCGGCGCATTCCGGTCGAGCCGAAACGGCGACCACTGGGTCACCTCTTCGGTGTAGGTGGGTGCCGTTGCGGGCCAGGCGTTATCGACGGTGGCGACAGCACGGCGCAGCAGTTGCGCTGCGGCCGTGTTGTCGACGTCAGGAGTGGTTCGGATATCGACGTTGACGTAGCAGATGCCGGGGGTCAGCGAGTAACCCTCGCCGCCGGTGATGGCGGTGATGGTGAGTTTGGCGGGCAGCGGGAACGCCGGGTCGGCGGGCGCGGGCAGTTCGGCGGTGCGCAGCAATGCGATGAGCTCGGTGGCCTTATCGATCGCGTTGGGCGTGCTGGTGCTGCCGCCGGCGTGGGAGGTGACGCCGTGGACGTGGAGCCGTACGCGATGCACGCCGCGGCCGCCGATGACTATTTTGCTGTGTCCTGGGTAGCCGATCATGACCCCGGCGACGTCGTCTCGTATTTCTGGATGTTCGAAGTAAGCTCGGGCGCCACCGAATTGGCCGGTGTGCTCGTCGACGTCGAACAGCAGCACCAGTCGCCCGGCGAGCTGGTCGCGGATCTGGTTCAGACGGGCGGCGAGGTGGCAGAAGATCGCGGCGCCGGATTTGGAATCGGAGCTGCCACGTCCGTAGAGCCACCCATCGTCGATGACGGGATCGGTGGGCGGGTAGGTCCAGGCGGTGAGGTTGTCGAACCCCGCGGTATCCAGGCAGGCGTTGAGAACCCATCGCGGTCCCGGGCGGCCGCCCCGGATCTCGCACGCCAGCCCTAGCGCCAGACCGCGAGCATCGCGCACCGGCAACGCCTCCAATCCATGCTCGTGAAGCCAGTCCGAGACGGCCTCGAGGATCGGAATGTAGGGATCGATGCCGCCGCGGCTGGGGATGGCAACGAGCGCGCGGGTGAGCGCGAGCACCGAGTCGTGGTCGTGTTTGGCGGCCGCCCGTACGTCCTCTGGGGTGATGGTGCGCCTCCGTCCCCGTGGCTGGTGTGGGTTCATGGCAGCAACGCTTGGAGCTGCGTGCGTGTCTCGACCCTACGACCAGCGGCGTAGAGCTGGCGGACGTGGTCGATGTAGCGGGTGCCGGCAACTTGTCCCAGGACTACACCGGAGTCGAAATTTTCCGCCGAGTTCAGTGATGGCACGGGGACGACGGCGGCGTGTTCGTTGGCGCAGAAGAAGCGTTCGGGCAGATCCGGATTGGTGATGTGGTCGATCAGGGTGATGTGCAGAGTCTTGAATCCGCGGCTGCGGTCCTCTGGGTCTCGCAGGTCGATCAGGCGCAGCAGGTGTTCGAGCAGTATGCGGTGTCGTGGTGGCCCGAACAGGATGCGGTAGTGCACCAGGTCGGGGTGTTCGGTAAGGGTGGCTTCGATGGCGTCGAGGTAGCCGCGGTCGCGGGATCGGGAGCCGACCACGACCAGGTAGCGCTGGGCGCCGGTGACCACCTCGAGCATGGCTTGGTGCAAGGCGCGGTATTCGACCATCAGCCGCGGCTCGCCGAAGGCGCGGTCCTGGTGGGCGAACAGTTCCTCGGCGGGGCAGGCGTAGTACTCAGCGAGCCTGCGCCGGTATTTGTCGCTGGTGGAGTGTTTTCCGAGTTCCCACTCCGAGAGCATGCTGGGAGTCACAGCACAGCCGTCGTCGCTGAGGGCGGCCAAATCCGCGCAGACCTTTTCGAGGGTGGCACCCTTCTTCCGACGTGCTTGCCGCAGAGGTGATTCGCCACCTGAGCCAGCTGTGTCGATGCGCCTACCTCGTGCCACCGGCCCACCCCCGTTCTAGCTGTCCTTCCAGGTTAGGGGAGTGCACCGGGTCATTGGGAGCTCTCCGACGAGATTCCTCGGACCATCAGCCGCTGGGGAGCACGGGCGCGGCGCGGAGCTGGCTGTTACGACGATCTATTGATCGATTACGCAGGTTGGTCAACAAACTACGGACTTTGTGTGCGCTGGTTGTCTCGGCTGAAGTGCGCGACGATGACTGTATTGCGTTGCACCAGTCAAGGTTTCGGAGGACTGCGATGGGAACAGGCATTCAGGCGTCGGAAATGGCGACGGATCCGGCCCACGCACAAAACGTCCCACGTCGGGGAAGCGCCGACAGTGAACCGGCCGAGGCCATGCCCGTTCCGATTGCGAGCCAGTCGATTTCGTTGCCGCCAGCTCGGCGATCACTGCGCTCAGCGTTGTTCAATCACGACAACGATTACGGCACCGACCCGACCGCGACGGCGCTGAGGCTGCCCCCGCTGTCGGTGTCGTGTGTCGTCCCGTACTACGAGACCGGTGCGCTGGCCATCGAGTGCGCTGCGCGCCTGGCGCACGGGCTGGGCCGCTATCGCCGCGCTCACCCGCACGCGCCGCGCACGCAACTGGTTGTTGTCGATGACGGCTCGGTCGCAAATCCGTTTCCCCTCAGCATGATTCCGGAACTGCAGCTGATCCGACTACCGCAGAACCGTGGCCGATCGGTGGCCCGCAACGTCGGCTTGGGCGCATCGACGGGATTCGATGTGACCCTCTTCGTTGATTCCGATGTCCTCGTGCCCGAGGATCTGGTTCTGCGGACGGTCGAGCTGTGGGACGCTGGAGGCGCGGATCTGCGGCCGCGTCCGGCCGTCGTGGCTGGGCTGTTTTCCACCTTGCGCACCGACCCTGATGCCGATCTGGACCGGGTCCTCACCGACGCCAGCGTGCACACCGACTGGCGATGGGCCTGCCGCTTTCAGCCTTCGTGGGTCCTGACCGCCAGCGATTGGATCTATGCCGGCCGTCGCTTCCGTCTGGTCGCCGACACGGGCTTTTTCCGCCGGTGGAGCGGCATGCAGGGTCCGTGGTGCCTGCCGAACATGGTGCTGGGTGGCTGTTTTGCCGTACCGACGGCCGCCGCGCAGGACCTCGGCGGTTTCGCGGAATCCTTTGCCGCCTATGGGTTTACCGAGACCAGCCTGGTTGCTCGATTGGTGGCCAGCGGGATTCCGGTCATCCCGCAGGTGAAATCGGCTGCGGTGCATGTGGAGGCCAACCCAGCCCACCATCATCAAACCGACCGCAACCGGCTGCTCGCGGTGGCGCACCGCAAGTTCTTCACAGAATTGCTCGCCCCATGATCACCGCCGACTCCACACGACGCCTCGGTGCGCACCTGAATGACATCGGAGCGGTGATCAACCTGGTGCTCCACGATGTGAAGCCGGGCCCCGCCAGCGAACTGTGGTCACGATTCGATTCGACCCTCGACGCGCTGCACGCGATCATCGACTGCTTCGTTGAACGCGGGCTGGCACGGCACACCCGGCTTTACTTCGATGACAACTACCGCTCCTTTTATGACCTGGTGCTCGGCTCCGCGGACCTGAGCCACTTCGCCGAAGTTGTCGTCGCCGTGCCGATCAGCTCACTGGGCCGCCCACCCCATGGCCAACTCGCCGACCTCGACCAGGCACGTAGCAAGGGCGTGCGCATCGCCGCCCACGGCTACACCCACCGGCGCTTGGCCGACTACGACGCCCGCGGAACCCGCCTGCCAACCCCGCCCGGCGGCCGATACGGGCCTCCGGCCACCACCAGCGCACCGCTGACCGAAAACGAAGTGCTCTACCAACTGGTCGAAACCGCCGAGCGCACAGACCTTTTCGGCGCCGGTCGCGAGTTTGTGCTGCCTTACGGCTGCTACAACGCAACAACTCTCGCCCTCAACGACCGACTGCGGCTCTTCGATCACCTCTCGACCACCGATTTCGACCTCGACGTCGGGCAATTGCTACGCCCGCGCCTGCTGATCACCTCGACCGACACCCCCGACCTGCTACTTGCGCGAATCCTCAGCGAAGTGGAGTCCCCACCATGCCCGAACCATCCGTAGTCGCCCTCGAGGGTCTGCCCTTCACCGGCAAGTCCTCCGCGGCCGCCGCACTCCACCGCGCGAATCCCTCGATTTCGGTGATCGCCGACTATCACGAACTTCTCACCGCACCGGAGCGGGCGCAGATGGCTGCGCTGTCGAATTCCCTTGCCGACCAACACCGCCGCGTCCAGATGTATCGCGACATGGACGACCTGCGCTGGAAACAAGCCCACCATGCCCGCGGGCCGGTCGTGGTCTTGGACCGATGCTTTGTTTCCATCGCCGCCTACCGCACCGCACTGCACCGCAGCTTCGCCGCCACGGTCTGGAACAGCGGCGAGAACAGCGCCGAGGGCCTGGAGTGCGAGAAGCCGATCCCCGACACCATCGTGTACTTCGCCCTCGACCTCGACACCGCGCTCGCACGCCACCACCGGCTCGCGACCACCATCGATGAGCGTCTGCGCGGTCGGGGTTTCCTGTCCAACCTCATCGACGCCTACAACCAAGTCCTCACTCGCTGCACCAGCACGGTCTTCGTCGTCGACAGCACTCGCGATCTGCCCACCGTTGTCCGCACCGTTGAGGAGTTCTTCCATGACACGATCCCGAACTGACCTTCTCGCTGACCTGGCCGTCACCGCCGCCTGGATCGCCGGCGGCTGGAGCACCTACAGCGCACACACCACCATCACCACACTCACCGCGATGGCGGCGCGTCGGCGCGCGCGTCCCCACGTTCCCCCCGACAGCGACACCGACCCGACTATCGTTGTCGTGGTGCCGATGCTCCACGAAGCGGATCGAGGTCTGGCGTGCATCGCGCACTGGTGCAAACTGCTCGATCAGCACCCGCAACTGCGGCTGTGTGTAGTCACCACAGAACGCGAACACATCGAAGCACCCACGGCCCCGCACACCTGGAACACACTCGGAGCCGACCCCGTGCTGGCACGGTTGACAGCCGAGGGCCGGGCCGAACTGCGCCACTACCCAGAATTCAACCGAACCTACGGCGAACAACTCGGCTGGGCGCTGGATCATTTGGCCCGAACCGAGGTGGACTACTTCTATATCGCCAACGCCGACTCACGCCTCCAGCCCGTAGCCTGCTCGGAGATCATCGAATACGCCACCGACGAGGTTGACTGCGCCCAGCAGTCGGCGGTGTTCTTCGGCAACCTGGCCGAGCTGAGCTGGCTGGCTACTGGTGAAGCGTTCTTCCAGACCCGCTGGACCTTCGAAGTCGAATTGTTCCGGCTGCTCGCGGGCAGCAGACGCATCCGATGGATACCCGCACCCATCGCCGATGCCTGGTACCAGCACGCCGTCGGCCACGGCCTGCTGATCTCGAGGCGCTACTACCAGCGCCTCGGCGGACTGCCCCGACCCCGCTACGGCCTCGAAGACGCCGCCCTCGGCGTCGCGATCCGCACCAGTGGCGGCCACATCGAAGCGTTCTCGACACTGGAATGCGGCGACGCCCCCGCCACCGCCCGCGAGCTGCAACGCCAACGCAGCACCTGGGTCCGCGGCCCCTTGTGTGGCCCGGAATACCTCACCGACCGGCGCGGCACCCGATTCGCCGCCCAAGGGCTCTTCGACGGCATGAAGTGGGCACTGGGACTGCCGTTGCGGTGGATTGTGCTAGCCGCGCTGCCACCTCGGCACCGGCTCCTGGCCGCCGGCGGACTTCTACTCGGACTCTACGGTCCGCTCCTTCGGGTTCTGGCGAGCCTGCAGACTCTCGAGATCGCGTCCGAGTCCCACCCGAACCGGGACACCATCCTGCGCGGACTCACCGCTTACCCGTTCGCGGCCACCAGCTACTGGCTCGGCGGGTTACGCGGACTCGCCCGCCTACTGCACGACATCACCACCAGAACACCACCGATCCAGCAACGGACCCGGGAGTCGACATGACACAGCCTCGGTCGGACCAGTTCGTCCTTCCGTACTTCGATGTGTTCGTCTTCCTGGACTGGTTCAACACCCTCAGCACAGCACAGTTCTGGGACAGCATCGTCGGCAACACCAACCATCCCCTGTCCGCTCAGATGCGCGACGCCCTCGAAGAGTTGTTCTGCGGCCGAAAGGGTTACGTCCAGGAATGGATGCGTGGGCTGGTCTCCGACGCCGAGGTCATCGCCACCCTCAACGTGCGGTTGCCCGCCCGCTATCGCGACGACTATCTCCTGCGAGAGCTGTTGCGGGACTGCCGAAACGCCCAGATCGACCCGGCAATGTCGAGCATCGTGTGTGAACTGCGTCCACGCGCGTTCCTCGCGGTCGCCAGCGACAATATGGGCTGCTTCCTCCAGGCCGCCCCCAAGGTCCTCACCGGCGAGTTACGCATCGACGAACTGATCGTCTCCTCCGAGGTCGGGTCGCTCAAAAAGGAGTCTCCTGAACTCTTCTTCGGGCCGACCCTGACCCGCTACGGGCTCCAACCACGCAACGCCGTGCTCATCGACGACTGCGCTGATACCTGCGAAGTCTTCCGCGCATGGGGTGGGAGCGCGTTCCACTTCACCGGCGACCCGGTCCTGCTGCGCGCACAGATCTCCGCGCACTGGCCTGGCAGCAACGCCCACTAGAGCAACCAGCATCCCAACCCCGCACGTCCCGACACCGGGATGTCGCTGGCGCACGTCCAGACACCGCGCGTAAACGAGGCACCAATCATGGAATTATCCCAAACACTAGATCGCACAACAGAGTTCGGCTTCACCGTCGTTGTCGTCGGCGTCGGCTACGTGGGGCTGCGCTTATGCCATGAAGCCGCCCTGGCGGGCCATCACGTGATCGGCCTCGACATCGACACCGCCCGCATCGAAGCAATCAACCGCGGAGTCCCACCTACCGACACGATCACCCCCGCCGACCTCACGAACCTGCACGAGCGAGGCTTCCGCGCCACCGACGACCCCGCCGAACTGGATAAAGCACAGGTGATAGTCCTCTGCGTCCCCACACCACTGCGCAAAGGTCTGCCCGACCTCACCGCACTCGAGGCCGCCGCACGCACGGTCCGCGACCACCTCCACCCCGGCACACTGGTGATACTCGAGTCAACAACCTATCCAGGCACCACCGAACAGCTCCTCAGCCCGATCCTCGCCGAATCCGGTCTGGCGATCGGAACCGATGTCGCCGTGGCCTATTCACCCGAACGAATCGATCCCGGCAACCCGAAATACAGCCTCAGAAACACCCCCAAAGTCATCGCCGGCGTCACCCGCACCTGCAGCACCCACGCCATGGCGTTCTACTGCACCTTCGTCGACGACCTCGTCATCGCCCAGAACCCCCGCGAGGCCGAAATGGCGAAACTCCTGGAGAACACCTACCGCCACGTCAACATCGCACTGGTCAACGAACTGTCCATCATCTGCCACGACCTCGGCATTAACGTCTGGAAGGTCATCGAACTCGCGGCCACCAAACCATTCGGCTTCCAACCGTTTACCCCCGGACCAGGCGTCGGCGGGCACTGCATCCCCGTCGATCCCACCTACCTCAGCGCCAGCGTCAGAACCGAACTCGGGTACCCGATGCGGCTGGTCGAACTGGCCCAAGAGATCAACAACCACATGCCCGCCTACGTCGTGCACCGTGCCCAAGAACTCCTCAACACCCAACGATTGCCACTCAACGGCGCACGCATCCTGCTCTTCGGCATTACCTACAAACCAGAAGTCGCCGACATGCGCGAATCACCAGCGATCCCGATCGCCCGACTTCTCCGCAACGGGAACGCCACCGTCGAATACCACGACCGCCACATCAGCGAATGGAGCGTCGACGGGCATACCATCCCACGCGCAGCGCTGCCCAACCCGGCAACCCACTACGATCTCGGCGTGCTGCTCCAGCAGCACGACAGCGGCACAGCATGGCTGCTACACACGTGCAACATCGTCCTCGACACCCGCGGATGCCTGCACGCCGCATCTGTCGTACATCTGTAACCAGCGCATCCACCTCTAGTGCGTAACCGCGACCGTTTCAGTGCAGAAGCCGCGGTGAACCCCGCGGACCTGCAACGGTTCTGGCTGCATGCCAAGACTGGGCTCCCGCCGTGACGCCAGTCGGCCCGCGGTGGCGATAGTCAGCTGCAGAGAGCTCGGTTGGCGATACCAGGTAGGTAGCGTTTCCATTCGTCATTGGTGATGAGAGCAGCGGGGCGCGTGCAGAGGTCGTCGGCGACGGCGTCGGCGTCGGTGCTCCAGGTACGCAGTGTCGAGTCGTCACCGCCAGCTATGAGACTAGATCCGCGAGGTCCGTAAACAACGTCGTTGACGCGTCCTCCATACGCCGACAGCGTTGCGGCAGTGGCAGGTTGGGTCGGGTTGCTGACATCCCAGACCCAGATGCTGTCGCCGGTGCCCGCGGCTAGTTGTGTGGCACCGGGATCGAAAGACAGTGACTGGATCTGTCCAGTGGCTCCGACGATGTGTGCCAGCTCGCGCAGTCCGGTCCCGCTGGCACGGTAGAGACGTACGGTGTTGTCCGCGCTCCCTGCGGCAAGCAGATCGTCATTGGCGAAACGGACGGCGCTGACGTTGCTCTGGAAGCTGGTGTCCTCGCCGACGAGCCTGGCGTTCTGTGGCCCGCTGGAGATGTCGTACAAACGCACGGCGGTGGCCGTGCCGACTGCGAGATACCTGCCGTCTGCGCTGATCGAGAGCATTTGTACGCGATTGCCGGCGTCGATGTGTGCTGCGACCTTGGGTCGATCGGGGTCGGTGCGGTCGACCACAGCGATTCCGTACCCGTCACCGCCACGGCCAGCAAGGATATAGCGGCTGTCGGGGGTGAATACAAGCGCTACAACACCCGGGCCAGAGGACCCAGCGACGGTCGGGCTCTCTCGGCGCGGAGCGGTGGGGTCGGTAATGTCCCAAATGTAGAGGCCGGATTTGGTTCCGGCGGCGGCAGTGCGTCCGTCCGGGGAGATTGTGGCTGCACCGGAGGACCGATCCGGCGGATCGAATGGCAGGGGTTTGCCTCGGTTGCGCGGATGCTTAGGGTCGCTGATATCGAATTGCTGCAGTGCGTCTGGTGTGGAGTCTTGGGAGGAGCGAACCGCGCCTACGACCATGGCTGTGGCGTCGGTGTTTGCGGACAGCGTGAGAATGCGCGCCCCAAGCGTCGACGTGACGGGGCTGGGCAGCGGCCAGGTCCGAACGAAGCCGTCCATTGCGGTCGTGATGAGTTGTGCACCGACGAAGTGGACGGACGTGACGATCGAAGCGTGGGGCAATACTTGCCTAGCCGGTGCGTCGGCGCCGACATCGAAGAGCCGGACGGTGTTGTCGGAACTGCCTGCCGCCAGAATGGTGCCATCGCCGTTGAAAGCTACCGAGTTGACGTAACTGTTGAACCCACTGGCGCGCTGAGTGATTCGTGGAGCAGCGCTGTTGGAGATGTCGAGGATGAAGGCCTCTGCGTTTTTGGTGGCGACGGCGAGTTTGGACGAACTGTTGTCAAATGCCAGGTCCTGCACCGTAGAACTGGGGTTCGCCATCGTTACCTGCGCTACCGGATCGGTGTTGCCGATGCGTCGGTCCCAGATCAGGACCGTGGCGTCCTGGCTTGCGGTGGCGATCAGGCTGCCATCGGGGCTGTAGGCGACCGCGGTAGCAGCCAATGTCGCGCCCTCTGCTTTCGAGGTCGGCAAGGTGGAGATGGAGGTACTCGATGTCCCGTCGGCGGACACCGTCCAGCGGAGGGCTCCGCCCGCGCCTGCGGCGGCCAATTCCTCGCCCCCGGGTGACCATGCCAGGTCGGGTGCTTTTGTGGTTGGGCCTGGCGGCGTGGCCAGCTGACGCGGGTGAGCGGTGTCGGTGACATCCCAGAGCTGAATTCCATTCTTGTTGCTGACTGCGAGTTGGCGCGTGTGGGGACGGAAAGCGATGGAAGTCGCCGAAAGCACTGGGATGGTGGCGAGCGGTGGCTGACCGGGTTTGTCAGCTCCATAGAGCCGAATGTTGCCATCGGTGTTTGCGACTGCCAGCAACGTTCCGTCACTGCTGGCTGCGGAGGTGATCTGTCCGGGCACAGTTGGCGTGCGGATCGGCGTTGGAATGGCTGTCGAGTCCAACAACGCGGACCGTGCTTCTGTGGTCGGGCTGATGCGGTACCCGGCCAGTGCCAGTTGTTGGGCCAATGCGGGATCCTGGGCACGCATTCGTTCTGCTTGAAGTGCGGCTTGCCGCGAGGCGGCCATCCTCTCAGCGTTGAGGGCCACAGTGCGGTTGTGTACCGCCCACGCTGTCGCACTGGACAACAGTATGAGCAGAACGACGGTGACGACTAAGAATCGTCGCAGGCGCCGGCGGGACTGACGGAGCTTTTGAAGCTGGTCTCTGGCTTTCTGCTGTTGGGCTCGGTGGTATGTGACGTTGGCGTCGAGGAATTGCTGTTCCAGGGGGCCCGGCTGGATGCCCGCGTCGTTGTGCGAGGCCCAGTGCACGTACTCGTCGGTGCGTCCGTCGCTCATCAGGTAGGACGGATCGCGGTCGTGCTCGGTCCACGTGCTGGCGTCAATAGCCAGTTGATGGAGGCGCAAGACCGACACAGTTCTGTCGGTGATCCAGTCGCGCAAGCGTGGCCAACTGGTCAGCAGAACATCGTTGACGATCATCACGGTGTTGTGCTTGTCGATTGTGACTAGCCGGTGCTTCTGCAACTGGTGGAGCACCACGTTGACCTCGACGGCGTGTATGTCGGGCCACACCAGATCGCCGCGCGCGACGTGTTGCCTGGTGGGCGGCGCACTTTCGCTCACCAAGATCCCGGCGGTCATGATCCTGCGGGCGGCGCGTTGTCCGCTCACGGCAAGCTCGGCGTACATGGCCTCGCATGCATGTTCTATCTCGCTCTGGATGCCGCCGACTGCTTCGTAGTGCTCGCTGGTCAGGACGAGCTGGTTGAGGGGCAACCTTGTCCATGTCTGCTGCAGCGCATATGAGAGCAGCGATAGCCTGCTGGTTGATTCGATCAGAGCCAGCTCGTCGAGGAGTGTGTCAGTCACCGCTGGCTCGACCATGACGCCGCGACGTTGCGCTGGTCCAGTAATGACCTCCGCTAGTTGATCGCGGCTCATCGGCGGTATCAGCAGTTGTGAGCGCTCCACGGCCTTGCGCAGCAAGGGTTCTTCGACAGCGAGGCCGAGGTGATCACTGCGTATTGCGATCACCACCGCTCGCCCCGGTGCGCTGACCCACGCTGATAGCCGGTCCAAAAAGCGTTCTCTTTGTCCGGCGCTCTCATGACGCCGTTGCAGAGTCCACAGTTCTTCGCACTGATCGACGATCAGCACCTGCGTCGGGGCATCGCCTAGCACGTCCAAACGCCTGCTCAGCGCCACGGCCGGTTCGTGGGCAGGGGTGAGCAGGACAGCGCCAGGAAAATGTGGAAGCAGCCCGGCACGTAGCAACGACGACTTTCCCGATCCGGCTTCGCCGAAGGCGAGGGTAACGGGAGAATCAGTGCCGGCCAGGCTGTCTTCGACCCTCTGGACGAGTTCGTAGATCAGGAATTCGCGGCCGTAGAAGTCCTCGACCTCATTCTCGCTGAACGGCGACAAGCCGGGGTACGGTTGCCAATTCCGGATCCGGTCGACCGCATCGGGCGGGTCAGTCGGCGGAAGAGTCCGCACGAGCGCCGCGGCCTTCTTCCACTTCTCCCGGGCACGTTTGGGCAAGCCTGCGGATGTGAGGAGTTTGTCGAAATCTGAGCTGTCTGCCGGTGGCACAAAGTGTCCGGAGAACCACCTACCGAGGGTGCCACGAGGGATCCCTACAAATGCCGCGATCTGAGAATACGATTTGTTCGGGAATAGCGCCTTCAGTTGGGTGCCGAGCTCCTTCGGAGACCGAATATGGTTTGGATCGAACGATTCGGTGCCCGGTCCGATGAAGATGCCGGACGTTGAGCCGTCAGCATCGCTGCCGACAGTGATGTTGAGGTTGCCTGCGACCTGGCCGATTACCAATCCGCCGCGATTATCGATCCCGCTAGGCGCAGGAGCACTGCTTCTGTCTGAGGCGGCCGCCGGTGTCTCCTGGTCCGGGTCGTCCTCGACCAGCTCGGCCTCAACGACTTCCGCGTCGGTGGCCGTGGTGTCGTTGAGCCGTGCCCAAAGGCGCACCATCTGTTCTATCTGCGGAGGAGGAAGCAGGCAGCCGCGGCAGAATTGCTGAACCGTTTGCGCCGTGCGGGGCCACGACTTGTTCGTTGGTTTCATCATCCGGTACGCCGTCGCCCGCGGCAGACCCGACCGCTGAGCGATCTGCCCGCCGTTGCGGCCCGACCACTTCGCGATGCTGCTCAGCAGGATCACGAACTCGACCCGGGTGCCCGCCTCCAAGACAGGCACCCGAGCCTCCGGTCCGTCCGGCACCATTGTCACGGCACGTCAAAGCGCTCTGGATAGATGAGACAGGCCAACGCCTTTCGCAGCCGCCTAGAGTTCGTCCGGCCTCTGAAGAAGCTGAGCACCACCGCATTGACTGCGGCTACCAGAGCCACAGTGATCGCGGCCCCGAGCTTCGGGTCCACCGCGCCGAGGACGATGAGGACACCGGCGAAGAACAGCGCAGGAAGTGTCAGCCCCAGCGATAGCGTCGCCAGAAGCACAAGGTTATTCCGCGGGACGGGGGTCGAGATCGCGGCAGGCGATGCAGGGAGATGCACGCCAGTGCCGGGGATTCCTGGCGTATTGGACTGGTCCACAACGGGACTCCTTCTTCGAGCAGACACGGCGTCTGCGAAGACGAGCCCAGGCACCGATCGCTCAGGCGCTCGGAGCGAGGACTCATCGGGGGCATGCGGTCGGTTTGTGTACGAGTCACGGACCGGACTACACGCGAGTGGAAGGTGTTGTGTATGTCGGCCCGGCCCTGCACGGGACGTGCAAAGCGCTTCATATCGTGGCATCTGCCGACTTAAAGGACCAGGAACCATCGAGGGTTACTCGACGGTAGATGACAACTTCTGTCCCAAGAGTTTTCGAGTTTGCTGTTTCGTTGATTCGCGCCTGCACTGTCTCATTGAGACAGCTACCTACCGCCGGTCTGTCTCACGCGGCCCAGCAAGCGCGTATCGGCAAAGGTAGAGCGGTGTTTAGTGTTTCGTGTCTCACCCCGCTTTGAGACACGCGGCTACCGTGCTTTAGTGGAGTACGGAGAGGCTGCCCTCCGCGGCGGGCCTTTCCTGCTCCCGGACTCGCGGCATTGGCATGCGGTCGAGCACAGGGACGATCGGCGGACTCTTGTTTGGAAGGCAGGAGTCCGCCATCACGCATCGTGGGGGACTGGACGGTCCGGAAACGCGCGACGACCGCGAGGTCGTCGTGGCCGCGGCAACCGGCGTAAGGGGCGCCACGCCACCAGGATTGGCGGACAACCGACGTCACAGTTCGGGATTCGGGGACTTGGCCTAGGTCATCAACGCGGTCAGCGAAGGCCTGGGGCCGTCGCAGGTTCAGGCGCCGGGAGCACAGCGTCGAACATCGAGAGTCCCTTCCGGTAGGCAGGTTTGTGGAAGGTGTCCGGTGCCAGGGTCAGCCACCATCGGCCGTCGGGGTTCCGTTCGTTTCGGATCGCGTCGATGCTCTGATCCCAACGCTCAGTCTCAGGGCGGGCTTTCCACTCGTCCGTGATCCGATCCCATTCGTCACCAGTGGTTTCTTCGTGCGCTGCGCCGGTGGCGCGGAGCTGGATTCTTGGCACATCCGTGTGGGAGCTGGTGATCAGGACGTCACTGCCGGGGTCTTCGGATAGGTGAGCGACGACGGATTCCCAGCCTTTGCCCTGTCGCAGGATGTTGGCGCGTCGACCTTCGGTGATGATGTGTGCCAGCCACTGCTGATCGGCAGCGGCGACATACAGGCCGTCCTCGGCGGAGCCATGGAGACGGGTCAGCAGGGCCACCGCGTCGCTGCCTACGGCGATCCCGGTGTTGAGGACGACCTCACCGATCGGCTCCTGTGTGTCGCCGATCGTCAAGTAGCTGTCGTCTATGAAGGAGCCGGCCGACGCCCAGCGCTTGAAGGCGGCGGCGGGCCCGGTGTCCCCAGGGAACTGCATAAACGCCTCCACCGGAAGAAACTCCCGGGCGCGCTGAACGCCTTCGCGACTGTCGAGATCCAGTACCGCGACAGTCAGCTTGATCGCGAGATGCAACCCATATGCCCGCTCGCTGCCGTGCACGGACGAAGTGCGGTTCCGGGTAGTAAAAATGACGCCGCTCAATGCGATTCACCTCTGAATGGCGGGGAGAGTCAGGGATTCGGTTGTCCTGATGATCATCCTGGAGCCAGCCATCGACTACCGCCGCGCAGAGATCGCCGCGCAGGCCACGTTCGGGTAGAGCTGGGTGGGTGTGCATGGTTCAGGAGCCGCCTTTGCCCGGATGCGACGAAACCCCCGGAGATTCCGGGGGTTTCGTGATCATGTCCCCTCGAAGGGGCAATGAGGCAACTTGTCGATCCCCAGACTCATCTGAAGTTCAGTTCGTTGCGAACCCTCACAGGGAGGATGAGCGCTTGCAAGCGTACGGGATCAAACGATGTAGGGCCAGACATAGCGGAAACCCGATCCAAGGACGAGCCCGAGGAGCCGTCAGCTCAGACTTGCTATGTGCTGGAGTCCTTCTGAACGGTCCGGCTAGGCTGACCGCCGCGCATGCCGAGGAGTGTAGAAGTCCCCGTGACAAAAAACCAAAGCCCTCCAATGAATAGCCAGCCGTCAACCACGACGTAAGGGAACATCACGTGTGCCGCTGGATCGGAGGCTTCGGTCCACCAAATCCAGGCCATGCAGGCCGACATCGACACTACAAGGCCAATCCCCCGACGTACGTCTCGCCAGGCATCGCTGCGTCGCTGGCTCGCGACTCGCTGGTCAGCTTCGCGTGCCGCCTTGGTAGGGAGGGGGTAGGCGGTATCGCCCTCTATGACCCTGATCTGCGCCAATGCATGGGCTATGGACCGATCCAACGCATCGCGACCGTCAAGGTCATCTGGCCACTCAGCTCGCGCTTTCGCCAGCATTTCAAGATGCTCGTACGGCGTCTTCTGAGAATTTCGCGTCAAGTAATGGCCAGCAATGGTCGCTCCGACGAAAGACGCGATTACCACCGCAGCCCCTTGAACGAAAGGACCATAGTCCTTCCACTCGATCGCGAGAACCGTTGCTGACTCAGTGCTCACGTAGTCATCCTGGCAGACTCACCACCTACTCGTGACGGTTCAGCCAGCTCATCCTGGGTGTCCTGCGGAACCGGACCGATGTATGGGTACGGGCAGTTCGTGGTTCGGCGGGCACACGGGCGGTGTGCCTTCGCGGTCACCGCAACGCTGCTCGGCCGTAGCCTCACGGGGCAGTGCCTGGAGCCGCGATCGCCGGCGCACTTGGGGTCGCAAACGGGGTCGGTACGAGGTCAGTCAGGATGGTTCAAAGGACGTCCTCGACATGGAAGGAGTCCACGGTGTCGTCGCTTCTGGTCACCAATACCCAGATCGACGCGATCATCAACGCGGCGATACAACACGATCTTCTCGATCCGGGTTCGGCACGGCTGGTCGGTTCGATGCTGTGGAGGCAGAACCGCCGATCGGCCGACCCGGCCGATCACGGCGACCTGATCGATCCCAGGACTCCGATCGTGACACCGGAATACACACCGACCCTGGTCGATGCGCGCTGGCATCCGCTCGCGATCTGCAAGATTGTGGACTTCTACGTCTCTCAGTCCCGAGACACTGCCGACTGGATGCGGACCGAACCCGCGGCGTTGTGTGAACTGCTCCGCACGGCCGCGGTGGCGGCCATCGACCCGCACCTGCGAGTGATGATCGAGACCCCAGACCTCGGTGTCGCGCCCGCCTACCAGCAGACCACCATCTACCGGGAAACACCCTGGGGCATCACCTCTTTCGACCAGGTGGCCCGCGATCCGACACCTCTGCCGCTTGATCGAGAGCTCGATCGCCGCGCCGCCACCGTCGGTGATCGCCCGGACATCACACCCACAACCGCACTCGGGACGCGTGAGGTCGCCGGTGTGCAGATCCCCGCCGACGTCAGCTACGTCGAGAGCCCGCCCCGCACGCACACCCTGGTGTTCGCCGGTCGAGAGCTCCACATCGGGCACCGCTACGGCCACTTCGAGGTGTATGACTGGGCTGGCCGCTACGCGAGCTGGAGGACCACCTCCCGGCCGGACTTGGCCGGTGCACTGCGATACGGGCTCCACCACGTCGACCGCTATCGCAGCACGATGATGTTGCGGCATCGCCTCGACGGTCCTCAACGCAGCTACGACGCCGGGCGCAGCTGGGAGCCCGAGAACCCGAATTATGACCTGGCCCAGGCCCATCGCATGTTCGTCCCCACGGCCAAGAGCCTTGCCGGCGTGCGCCACATCCTGCAACGTTGCGAGCTGTCGGCCGCTGAGCTCCTCGACACCGCGGTGGTAGCCGACACCACTGACAAGATGCGCGCGGCCATCAGCGCTGTCGCTGAGGCACTCGATCAGCGCGCCACCGTCATGACCGAGCTGGCCGAGCACCGAAACGGCCACCGCCACGGCGTCGACGCCACGGCGGACCGGCCGACACCGAACCTGGTCTGGGACGCGCGACGTCTCCGCAGCCTTGCCTCGGTGATAGCCAAACATGCTGCGCCCCTGCCAGATTCAAACGGTTTCGATGGCTCCGGAACTGGAGGAGGAATGGCGTTCGCTGCCACGCCCGAACAGCGTGCGTTGGTGCAGGAGGTGCTCGACGCCGGTGAGCTTAGGGCGGCGGTGCTCGGCGCCGGGAAAACGCGCGCGCGTCATGGCGCGAGCGGGGTGCGACTCTCCGAACCTGCCGCAGCTTTTGCGGTCGATGTCGGTGCGGTCGAAACTGGCGGGGAAGACATCGGTGCGGGTCCGGCATGAGGGCCCCGCATGTTCATCGTCGGTGTGCGCTGACGAGAACGCCGCCTCGGCACCGAAGGATGCCTACGTCTGTTCTTCAGCAGCAATCTTCGTGCTGGTGATGGCTTCGGCGGTGATCCAGAGGACGCCGTCGTCGTCGGGTTCGGCGTCGGGTCGGTGTACTGCCCAGGTGCGGGTATGTGGAAGGGTGCCCAGGGCGCTGGTTGTTTCGGTGGCCCTCAGACTGGGGTCGCCGTAGATGGGATGGGTGCGCAGGGCATGCAGCGCGACGTCGAGGCTACTGCATACCGCGAGGCGGTTGCGTCCGCCGACCGGGTCTTCGCCGAACCAGATTGCTTCGGCGATGTAGACGGTGGCGGGTTCGGTCATGGGCGTTTCCAAGGAGGCAGGGCTCCGTTCGACATCGTGTTCCGGCGTTGGCGGCGAAGGCGAGTCGGGCGATGGAAGTAGTGCGGCGGTGGGGTGGGTGACGTCGATGATGTCATTGTTGTTGATTTCTTCGACGCCGCTGGTGCCACGGAGGGGGAACCCGGTGCCGGTGAGGGCGGTGCGCGCGATGCAGTGTTCGCACCACTGGTCGGCGGCGTAGCGGGCATACGGGCTGCGCCCCCAGATGGGGTCGGTGCAGGTGTATGTACCAGTGAAGACCGGACAGTCGGTGCCGATCAGAGTGAGTGCACGCCGCAGGTAGGCGATTTCGGTGAGGGGGTCGGTGAGCCAGTCGAGGGAACGGTGACGGTCTGGGGTGATGTTCATCAGTGGTTCCTCTCACCGTGGCGCTGTAGCCGGGACCCAGGGGAGTGCGGTGGCTGGTGGGCGGGTGTTGTGGGTCGGTTCAGTGGGTCGTTCAAAGCTCACGGGCGACAGCTTGTGTCCGCTGTCGTTTCAGCTTGAAGGGCGAGTTGGCGCAAGCGTTCGGTGAGTTGTTGTTCTTCGAGGTCGCGATACTTTTTGATGGTGTAGGAGGAGATGTCACCGGTGGTGATGCACTTGTCGGCCGCGGCCTTCCGGCGTTGCAGATCGTCGCTGTCCTTCACGGCGACTGATCCCCCCAAGCGCCAGTTCGGGTACTTCGCGTAGCCCTGTTGGGTGGGGACGATGGTGAGGATGTATTCCGGGTCTGGGGACATGGTGTTGTCCTGTATCTCGTGTTGTCGTGATGGCGATTTCACGTGTGTTGCGGAGGGTTGGATTTCGCCGCCTCGTCAACTGGAAGTGGCTGTGCTGCTGACGGTTTCGATATGAGGGAAAGGCGGATCCGCGAGTACTCACGGCCCGTTTGGTGGAAGACAATGAGCCACATGGTGTCGGGGTCAGTGGTGTCGAATGTGTAATAGCCGCCGGGTGGCATCGGCACCAGCAGCGGTGGCGTGCCGTCAGGACGGGAGAGCTGGAGGAACTCCTGCGGCCTGGGTGGTCTTCGCACGGCCCGGCGGGCCAGGGCGAGCAAATGACGGATCTGGGCTGGCAGCGCGGCGAGGGTGCGGGGTTGTTCGGGTTTTGAGACAGTGGGCGAGCGGGTGGGTTGGGGTTCTGTCGGCCGGTCAGGCATAGGTGTGTTCCTCGATGTCGAACAGGGCGGGCTGGGTCGGGCCACTTAGGCGGTGGTGATGCAGCAGAGTGCTGGCGAGGTTGTCCAGTGCGGGCAGGTTGCGGGTGTTGTGGGGTGCGGTGCGCCAGTGGGCGATTGCCTGTTCGCGCACATTGGCGGGTAGCGCAGTGCACCATCGGTGTAGCCGGGGATAGCTGATGGAGGCTGAACGCAGCAGTGCCCCCTTACGCCAGTGGATCGGCTGTCCCTGCCCTCGGCGATCACCGGCGGGCGCCCAGGCGATGGGGATCCATTCGTGCCAGAGTCCCTCGATCGAGGTTCGGGTGTACCGGTAGCCGAACCCGCTACCGCCGCCGCTTCCGTGGCTGTCACGCAGGTGTGCGATGCCATGGTCGGGGTCGGCGATGCAGTGCCCTATGTCGCGGCTGAGCAGACGAAGAAGGTCGAGTTCATTGGGAGTCCAGTCGGTCACGGCGTTGCTCCCCGCATGGGGCCAAAGGTTGGATCTTCCGTCTCCGCTGTTTTGTTGTCGATGAAGGTGGTCATTGTGAACTCTTGGGGAATTGAATAGTTCGTGGCTGATGTGTTGTCGGCATGCTGGTCTGCGCAGGTCTCGGCTGGACAGGGCGCGACGCCGGGTACCTATCGGGGGGCGACGGTGATGGTGGGCCAGTAGAGGATGACGTTGCTGTTGCCGTTGATCCAGAGGTATTGGCGTGCTGTGAGTTCGAGCATCGCCGTGTCGAGGTCGGCCAGGGTGGGGGTTGTGGGGATCTCGTCGGCCAAGATGGCTGCTGCGGTGGCGAAGGTTGCGTAAGCGACCCAGTGATGGGCGCAGCGGATAGCGAAACAGGTTGCGGGACCGTCCTCGGTGGCGATGTTTCGGTAGTCGGGGTAGGTGCGGCTGGGTTGGTTGGTGTCGGGGCTGTCGGGGAAGTGGGCGGTGAGGGTCTGGGTGAGGGCGTCGAAGGTGGAGCGTCGCAGGGTGTACTCGGCGGGAAACGCAAAGCTGGGGTGGGTGCCGATCTCGGGAACGTTGTTGCGGGGGTTGTCGGTCATGCGGGTTCTCCTGAAGGAGTTGGTATTTGGTGTTGGGCTGTTGTGCTCAGGTGTTCACCGCGCCGGGATTGTGACGGGAAGGCCGCTACCGGGCCAGCATTGGAATCCGAGCGGTATCGGCTTGCTGGATGCGATGAGGTCCAGGCAGCGGGCCACGAGTACGTTCGGGTCATTCGACACCGACGCCGCCAGTCGCCGGTTGGCTTCGGCTTGTGCGTCGGCGGTGCGCTGGGACTCCTCCGCGATCCGGGTGTTGGCGATCTGTGCCTGGAAGGCGTTGATCTTCTCCTGGGTTTGCTGATCGAAATGAATGATCGAGATGATCACGTTCTGCACTTCGATTTGGTCGTGAATCTTGTCCCGCAGGCGTGTGGTGACCTGCTCGGACAGCTCGGTAAGGTTCGGTCCACCCACCGACTTCGGGTCTAGCGGGTTGTAGGAGGCGAACACCGCGTTCAGGGTGGCGTTCAACTCTCGCGTCACTAGGGAGTCGCGAATGTTGTTGTCGTTCTGGTAATCCCGGAACAAGGCGTCACCGGCGGTCGGGACGATCCGCCATCGGATGGTGTTGTCAGCGCACGCGGTGGAGTTGTTCGCCAACCGCACTGCCGTCGAGCCGTCGCAGCGGGCGTCCTTCCATCCGCCGATCTGGTTGTCGGTGCGGATTGTGCCGTTGAGTTCGGAGACTTTCTGCCACGGCCATTTCGGCTGCAATCCGTTGGCGCGGGTTCCGACCGGCTTGCCGTAACTGGTGACAATACCCACGTTTCGAGTGGACACGATGGTCACACACGACAGGACGAGGAGGATCAGCGCGAGAATGCCCGCGCCCATGCTCAGGGTGCGGGAGGTTCCCGCGTCGCTGCGATCTTCCTTATCGGAGTTGGGGAGTTTTCGCAGCCGACGCGATGCCAGGTGCAGCGTGGTAGCGATCATCGCCAGTATCGCGGAAATGATTAACAGCCAGGGCATTTAGTTCTCCGTGTTTCGGTGATCGTGCGTCGATCGATGGTCGTTCCGGGGCTGGCCGTCCGGCACAGGTGGTGCCAATGCGGTGGGTACCTGTGTGGCGACGGCGGCCGATGAGTTATGTCGGGCGGGTTACCCGCCGTCGGTCTTGACTTGCCAGTGGTGTCCGGCAGGGCACTGGAGGCGATACACCCACAGCTCGTAGTGGGTGTCCGGGTTGCGGAAGTGGATGGTTCCCTGTGACGGGAACGCATTGCAGACCGTGCACGGGTAGTCGGGCATGTAACGCAGTGGGCGAGGCTCAGTTTCGGTTCCCATCAGGTCGGCCTCGGTCAGCAGTTGGCCGCCACCGGAACCTGGCTCGAACGACGAAAACGACTTACGGAACAGGCTGAAGAGTCGCCAGAACATGACAGTTGCCCTTTCGGCGGGTGCGGGTGTCTGGTGTTCCCGCTGCCAACGATTGTTAGCATGTTATGATGCTAACATGCAATCCGGGGCAGGGGAGGCAATCGGGACAGAAATTTCGGGTGGCGCGGTGACTGTCTTGCGCCGGGTGTTCCATGGAAGTTGTTGTGTGGCAGTGGGTTACGCGCTTACTTGCTACTGGACGGTGTTGTGGTCGGCGGCGGACGTTGCGCCGGAGTCTGTTTCGTGGGTGCTGGGCCGGGCGTCGCGTCGCGGCGTGTTGTTTCGAGTACGAGTCATGTTGTAGCCCAACAGTTTTGCTGCGCTGCCGTGCTGGTGTGGTCGGACCGGCCCGGAGTGGGGTTGGTGTTCGTGATGGTTGTCGGCACGGGCGCGGCCGGGTGTTGGTGATGCCCTGCCGGGACGTGGGGTGCGCTTTTCTCGGCGGTGGGCGGAGCGGGCGGTGGAATATGGTGTGGCGCACTTCGAGTCGGGAAGCGGTGATAGCTCATGGCGAACACGGTGGTTTCGCGTGTCCCGCGTTTGACGGCGGTGCATGTGGTGGCGTTGCTGCTGGCGGGGCAGAAGACCCCGGGCCGGGCGGTGCTGGTGGTGCATGGCGATGGTCGGGTGGCGCTGAGCACCGCGCAGGCGTTTCTGCTCGGCGGGTCCGGCCGGATGATGCTGACCGACACCGAGTTGGCCGAGGTGGGGGTGCGGTTGGCCTCGACGGGTGCCCGGTTGGCGCCGGGCAGTGGTGCCGTGGTCGGTGCGTTGCTCGAGCAGGCCAACACGTATCTGCGCCAGGTGTGGGGCGTCACCTGATCGGGCCGGCGCGGGGCCGGTGGGTAGTGGTGGTCGCTGTGTAGCGCGGTCTTGGGTCTCGGGTGGTGGGCTGGGTTGTAGTGGGGTTGCGCTGGGCGTGGGGCGCCACCTGAAACGGAATTTGTGGGGGGGGGGGTGGGTGCACGTTTGGGTGTCGGTGTGGCTCTACCTGGCATGAGTGATGCAGTGCTGGCTGTTGTGGCCGCAGGTGTGGGAGGCAATGTGTTGGCGGTGCTGGCGTCGTGGCTACGGCTACGGTGGAGGGCGGTCGAGCGGGCCGAGCACCGCCGGGAGGTCGTTGAGCTGGCCCGGGTTCTGCCGCGCGGCAGCACCGTTGATTCACAACACGGCCCCGGTGGCGTGCACACCCAGGTGTCGGTGGGGCCGCCACCCGGGATAGCGGCACCGACGAGGAATCGGGGACGACATGGACGAACCTGACCAGATCGACGCCGAAGTGCGTGTGCCAGGGCAGCTTTCGCCCTCGGTAGTCGAGCAGGAGGTGGCTTTCGCCGCGTTCTATCGCGAGTCCGCTCCCCGTTTGATCGGGTTCCTGGTCCTGCAGGGCGCCCGGCCGGCCGATGCCGCGGAGATCACGCAGGAGGTGATGATCAAGCTGTGGCGATCGTGGTCTGTGGTCACCAAGCCGATGGCGTGGGCGCGGGTCACCGCCAGCCGGGCGCTGGCGCGGCGTATGGCGGCGATCGAGGAAGACTTGATCGCGGAGTTCGGTGAGCGCTCGGCGGTGTTGGCCGCGGACTCCGGCATCGATGAGTGGATCGAGAACAACCACTACTACCGGCTGCTGCGGGCGCTGCCGCCGCGTCAACGTCAGGTGATGGTGTGGACGATGGAGGGCTACAGCAGCGTCGAGATCGCCGAGCTGTTGCGGCTCAATCCGGCGACTGTGCGTTCGAACCTGCGCAAAGCCCGCCGTGCCCTGGCAACTGAGCTGGATGGAGGTGCGCGATGACAAATCCTCATGACTTCACGGTGATGGGCCGGTGGCTGGCCGGGCAGCACACCGATTTCCTGCACGGCCTTGCCGAACGACTCGACTTGGAGGCGGGGCTGCGGGAGGTGCAGCTGCCCGACCGCCACACTCGCCTGCTCGATGGTGTGGGCGCGCGCTTCGATGTCGAGGCCGGGCTGGCCGCGATCCTGCCCAACGCACCCAAATCCGCCTCACCGGCCACCGACCCGGGGTCGGCGCAGCGGGCCGTGGACGATCTGGCGAACGTGCCGGTGCCGGACCGGCTGCGCATCCGCGCCGAATATGCGCACAAACTGGGTGCGGCGGCGCGAATGGCCCTGCGGCTCAGCACGGAATTCGACCAACAGGGGTCCCAGCTCGATCTGCAGGTGTCACGCGCGCTGCGCGATCGGCGGTTGGAGGAGTTCCACGACGAGTTCAACGCACTCTTCCCGCAGGCTCAAGCGTTGCCGCGCCCGACCGAGATCCGCAGTGGCGACTTCACTTTCGTGCTGCCAGCCCGCGACGACGAGGGATGGACTGTCGATGTGGCTCTCACTGGCGAGCCCGAGAATCAGTCACCCGAGGCCGCCGAGGACGAGCAGCACGACGTCGGTGCCGAGGACCGAAATGGTCCCGATCCCCGTACGGCCGAAGCCATCGCGAGATGGTTCGACACCGACACCGACACCGACACCGGACCGAGCAGAGACCAGATCCTTGGGGCCCTCGCGGAAGCTTTGTCCACGCCTTCGCACCGTGTTCCGGCTGGCAGCGTTTCCCGTGGGGTCGACGCCATTATGAGGTGGGTTGATGACACTCGCGGTGCCGGTGCGTTCGGTGCGCAGTGGATCGCTACCATGCGCGTATACGTGCTGGAGTTCATGGCAGGTGAGCAGGCGGATCTCGCTTCGGCGTCTGATCCCATCGGCCGTGTCACCCAGGCGTTGGCCGCGATCGCCGCAGACCTGGCCGGTTTCGAGCGGATGTTGAACGATTTCATCGGCGCCGATCTGCGTGAGGTTGACCTGGAGGGAGTCCCGCTCGAAGGACTGCGCTGGTCGGCGGTGACCACGCGCTGGCCCGATGGCTGGCGCGACTATGTCGAGAGCCATTCGGTCTCGGTGGATGAGGAGCAGAACATCTTCGAGATCCACTACGGGCCGCGCGCACAACAGGATTCGCTGGTGTAACCGGCCTACGCCGCGCCGCCGGGCACCGAGGTGCTGTGGGTTGGTGGGCGCGCGCCTTGGCCGGTGACGCGGAGAGCGGGTGTGTAGTGCTCGGCGTGACGCGATCCGCGTCACGGTCCACCGCGGTGAACGAACCTCGCGCGGGGCCGTGGGGTTGATCGTGCCGTGCTGTGCCGGCGGGGTTTCGGTGTGGGAGGGGTTGTTATTACTGGGTTGTTGGTGTGATGAGTTCGGTGTCGGTCCAGACGTGGGCTTTGTCGCTGGGTGTGTGCCAGGGGTGGGTGGCGTTGTAGTGGTCGGTGTAGCGTTCGGCGTCGTCTTTGGTGCCTTGTACTACCGCGATCGGTTCGCGGTCTGCGTATTCCTCGCGCGCGATGATCCAGACTCGCGCCGGGTCGGTCAGTACTTCTACCTGCTGTAGCGGTTCGATCTCGTTCATGGTCTCGGTGTCCCCTCTGTGGCTGTGCGAACTTGATGTGTTGGACATGTTGTGCCCCAAGGTATTCGTGACGGCAGGCCGTGTATGCCTCGTTCGGTCCCCTGGTGGGTCGGGCTCCGTGCGGGGCAGGTGGTTTCGGCGTTCGGTGGCGCGAAGAAAAGGCGTGGTGTCAGATTTCGGAGTAGGTGCCGTCGAAGGGGTTGGGGTCGTGGTCGGCGGCGTCGAGTTGGTCGTCGTGCCATTGGGCGAGTTGCGCGCGGTGGGGGTTGTAGGTGTTGTCGTTGTCGTTGTCGGTGTGGTGGTGGCCGGTGGTGGCTGCGGTGAGTGCGTCGTCGACGGGCTCGTCGGGCAGTTCGTTGTCGTGTGCTTCGGTCCGGTCCTGGAGTCGTTCGCCCATGTCTGTCGGTTCGAGGGCGGGTTGGAGTTGGTTGTGGGGGGTGAGGGTCCAGTGTCGGCCGGTGGCGGTGTCGCGCCACAGCTCGCTGTCGCTGTCGATGCGTTCGACGGTGACTTCGTGGTCTCGGGGGTCGGAGAGGTATCTGTCGACGGCGGTGAAGCGGTCTTTGTGCTGGTGGCGGGCGCCGATGATCGCGTTTCTGATCATGTCTCGGCGGCTGGTGGGGGGTCGGAAGTTGATCTCGGCGCCGTGGGTCACGGGAATCTGCTCCTTCGCGGGTGGGGGCCTGGTGGGGTGAGGGTGGCATCGGGTGGGGCTGGCTGTGGTGGTGATGCCGACCGGGTGTGTGGGTGCCGGTGGATGTGGTTGTGTTCCAGCGCGACTCGGCAGGTGTCCGGTTCGGCGGTGGTGGCGTGGCCGTGGCCGCCCGGGGGGGCGGCCACGGGGTCGCGCGGGGGTTATCGGCGGGCGGCGGTGATGGCGTGGTGGAGGTGGCGTTCGAGTCGTGCGCGGGCTTGGTCGATGGCGTCGATGGTGGCGTCCTCGTCGTTCACGTCGAGGTCGGCGGTGAGGGTGGTGAGTTCGGTGAGCAGGGTGTCGAGTTCGGTGTGTTCGGGTGTGGCGGGGGTGAGGGTGTCGCGGTGGCTGGTCAGGGCGGTGGTCACTGCGGTGAGGACTTCGATGCGTTCGCTGGCCCATTCGAAGTAGTCGTCGAAGGCGTCGTGCTGTTCGAGGAGCAGGCTGATGGTGGGGTGGTTGCCGAATTCGGTCTCGAGGGGCACGTCGCCGCGTTCGAGGGCTGTGAGCGGGGGCAGAGGCGCGTCGGGATCCACGGTCACGAGCGGGGCCTCGGGCTCGGGCTCGGTGGGGTGGCCGAGCAGGGTGTTGGTGGTGTCGCGGATGTGGCGCAGGTAGTGGCCGATGGCGTCGGCGAGGGACAGCTGCGCGTCGGCGGGGATCAGGGGTGTGTGCTGGCTGCTGATCCCGGTCCGGGGTGCGGGGTCGTGGTGGTTGCGCACGGTGATGATGTAGCCGGGATCGTCAAAGAGGTCGGTGTGCAGTTCCATGTCGAGCGCGGGGTCGTGGATGAACACACCGCGCGCGATGGCGTCGTGGAGGAGTCCGGGCAGATCGTCGTCGAGGGAATCGGGGTCGGGGTCGAGGATCTGGTAGTAGGGCACCTCGGTGGCTGCCCACGCGGCCAGCGCGGTGGTGTCGATGGTGCAGGGGCGTACGGGGGCGAGGGTGAGGGTGAACGCGTGAGGACGGTTCATCGGGGTCTTCTTCCTGACGGTGTTCGATGTTGGGACATGGTGTGTGGCAATGGGTTTGCTAGTCCGAGAGGTCGGGTGTGCTCCGGCCGGTGTGGCTGGTCAGCGCGCGGGTCGGTCGCGGGTGTGGTCGAGCAGGTGTTGCTCGTCGGCGAAGTGGGCTGTTCGCGGGTCGTCGGCGTCGACGAGCAGCAGGCGGCGAGCGTGAGAGATCTGATTGGGTGCGATGAGCCGGCCCGGGCAGTCCGGATCGGCGTGCTCGTCGGGGTGGATCAGGACGAAGGCCCGGTGCCCGTCGGTGGTGTCGAAGGGCGCCACCATGGCCAGGCAGTCGTGGAAGGTGCCAGCGCCGCGGCCGTAGGTGCCGGTGATGGACCACATCGATTCCGGCTCGGCCAGCCACGGCATCCGGGCCACGATTTCGAGGTTCACGGCCTCATCGGTGCAAGGGTCGGCCATGGTGGTTCTCCGATCTGTGGTGGTCCGGAAGGCCGGGGGAGCCCGGGTGGTGTGTCCGGGCTGGTTGGTGTCGGTGGGGTGTCAGCGGAAGAGGAAGGCGAGGAAGGCGAGGACGGCGAGTGTGATGACGACTCGGGCTCAGGGGGGCAGGGTGTCGGTGTCGGTGTCGGTGTCGGTGTCGGTGAGGGCGGACAGGGTGGTGAGGGCGCGGTCGTTCATCAGGGTGTTCCTGTTCGGGGAGTGTTGGTGTGCGGCAGGGGGTTTGGTGGGCTGGTTGTCAGGTGTGGGCGTCAATGGTGGCGATGACTCGTTCGTCGCCGGTGGACAGTTCGAAGACGAGGCCGAGGCCGGGGTCGTGGCGCAGGTAGGTGATGTGGACGCGGTAGCGGTCGACGAGGGTGCCGGTGATGGTGTGCAGCACGGCGGCGGTGTCGACGCCGTGGTCGTTGTCGGTGACTCGTTGTTCCCATTCGCGGGCGTAGGCGGCGAGGTTGCCGGTGGTGAGGGTTCCGTGGGTGTTCCAGGCGTAGGTGCGGGGTCCGGCGCAGGCGATGAGGTCGAGGTGGCGCACGTGCACGCCGTCGAGGACCGTTTCAGCGGTCTCGGGGCAGGCACAGGAGCGTGCGGGGGTGGGTTCGGTGAGCACGGTGTCGTCGAGGCTGATGCGCACGGGTTGGTCGTTGCTGGCGGGCGCGGTGGTCAGCGTCAGGGCCATGGTGCCGGTGTGGTCAGCGCCGAATTCGTAATGCAGGTAGGGTTTTTCGCCCTTGCGGAGCACTCCGCGGGCGCGGGCGGTGCCGGTGGCGGGTGTGGCCTGGAGGGCGATGGGTGCCGGATGGTTCATGACGGCTCCTGGGGGAAGTGAAGGGGGAAACCCCGCGATCTTCAAGACTGTCTTGAAGGAGTGGGGCCGAGCCTATATCGTCGATACGACAGTTTCAAGACAGTCTTGAAATTGGGAGAGGATGCGATGCCTACTCGTCTCGCGCCGGGCCCGCCGCGCAAGCATGGCTGTACGGATTCCGGTTTTCACCTGAATATGTTGCGCGGCAACAGCTTTGATGACAGATGCGGTGGCCGGACCGGCGCCGCGGACTGGCGCAGGGTGGGGGCTGGGCGTGCACGTCGTGCCGGCGGCCTCGTCGGTGGTGGTGGGTGAGGGGCGTGCGCGCGGCGCGGTCGCTGCCGGGTGCGCGGCCGGTGTTCGGGGATACTGCGTGGGTACCGCGGCACCGGTCGTGGGTCGTGCAGTTGAGGCGAGGTGGCGTGAACGAAAACGAGCATGACGTGGAGGAGTTGGT
>NZ_JACVED010000015.1:0-122648 GCF_015355715.1 Nocardia sp. XZ_19_369
CGGCCGGTGCGCTCACCGGCCTCGGCATCGCCGCAATCCTGTGCATTCCCGCCGTGCTTGCCTTCATCATCGGCTACTTCGCCTGCATCGTGGCCAGCGGGATCAGCTACGTCGTGTTCGCTGCGGTGATCGGTGCGATCCTGGGTGCGGTTGCACCAGATGTGATTCCGCAGGTCCTGCCCTGATCGGCGATTCGCAGTGGTCGTTGCCTGAGCCTTCGAGCCGCTAGAGCACGAGCCGAATGGTCGGCAACGAGTTACCCGTACGTACGTGATTCCCAGTGAATGGCCAGGTCGCCGTGTCGGCGACCTGGCCATTCACGGTTGTCGCATCAACGAGCACGCGCCTTCGTCTGGTTGGGGTCACGGAAGGGCTTTGCCTTGTATACCGCCTGGTGAAACCGCAGGCGACGGCGCCTGTGTCGATGCTGTCAGTGCCCCCAGTCGGACTCGAACCGACACTCGATGGATTTTAAGTCCACTGCCTCTGCCAATTGGGCTATGGGGGCGTCCGGGACAGCGTACCGAGTCGTACGGGTGTACCGGAATTCCGAGTGTTCTAGCTGTGCAACGTGTCGGCGTCCTCCTGGAAAAAGTCGGGCATTTGACCAAAGAGTGGGGAGCGGGCGGGGGTTCAGGTGGCGGCTGTCATCGTCTGGGCGGGAGGGGGATTCGGGTCAGGTCGGTGGCGATGTGGATGGTGCCGGGGAAGTATTTGCGGGCCTCGGTGAGGTGGTCGGTGAGGTCGCGGTAGCGCTGGGAGAAGTGGGTGAGGACCAGCGTGTCGGTGCCTGCTTCGGCGGCGACGCGGGCGGCTTGGCCCGCGGTGAGGTGGCCGTATTCGGCGGCGAGGGGGGCGTCGGCGTCGAGGAAGGTGGCCTCGATGACGAGCAGGTCGGTGCCTGCGGCGAGTTCGTGCACGCCGTCGCAGAGGCGGGTGTCCATGACGAAGGCGAAGCTCTGACCTGGGCGGTGTTCGCTGACTTCGTCGAGAGTGATGGTGCGACCGGCTATTTCGAGGTGGCCCTGCTGCTGTAGTCGGCCGACGACGGGACCGCTGAGCCCGAAGTGCCGCAGGCGGTCGGGCAGAATGCGACGCCCGGCCGGCTCGGTGAGCCGGTAGCCGAAGGTGTCGACCGGGTGGGACAGCCGGACCGCCGTCACCGCGAACGGCGCGCCGGGGAAGTCCACCGGGCCTGCCGATTCGACCGGGCGGGGCCGCAATTCGGCGCGCTGATAGTAGGCGGTGGCGTTGACGAGCCGGTCGTAGTATTCGGCGCCGGAGGCGGGAAAGCACACGTCGACGGGGTGCGGCACCTGGTCGAGACTGATCCGCTGTGCCACTCCGGCCAACCCGAGACTGTGATCGCCGTGGAAATGGGTGATCGCAATTCGGGTGAGGTCGGTGGCCGACACACCGGCATAGGTCATCTGCCGCTGCGTCCCCTCCCCCGGATCGAACAGCACCCCTTCGTCGTCCCAGAGCAGCAGATATCCATTGTGGTTACGCTGCTTGGTCGGCACCTGACTGGCGGTCCCGAGGACGACGAGCTCGCGCTGCGACACCCTGGCCACGCTACCGCCCACCTCGGGCCGCCAGCGCATCCCCAGTTGGACGAGTGGCACACCAGGGAGCTCGCGATTCTCCACACACGGGTGCCACTCGTCGGCCCACTACTCGACGGGGGTGTTGCGCAGCACCGAGTGCCTGCGGCTGTAGGCGAAGTAGATGAGGAAGCCGAGCGCCATCCAGACCAGGAAGCGCAGCCACGTCTCCACCGACAGGTTCAGCATCAGCCACAGGCAGGCCAGGACGCCGAGGATCGGGACGACCGGCACCCACGGAACGCGGAAGCCGCGCGGCAGGTCGGGTCGGGTGCGGCGCAGCACGAGCACGCCGATCGAGACCAGCACGAAGGCGAACAGCGTGCCGATGTTGACCATCTCCTCCAGCGTGCCGAAGTCGACGAACCCGGCGAGCAGCGCGCAGACCACGCCGACGATCGCGGTGATCCGCACCGGCGTGCCGTGCTTGCCGGTGTGTGCCAGCTTGCGCGGCATCAGCCCGTCGCGCGCCATGGCGAACAGCACGCGGGTCTGCCCGAGGAACATCACCATGACCACGGTGGTGAGCCCGGCGAGCGCGCCGATGGAGATGATGTTCTTCACCCAGGTATCGCCGTGGATTGCGAAAGCCGTTGCCAGCGTGGCGTTCTCACCGGCCAGATCGGTGTAGGGCACCATGCCGGTGAGCACCAGCGACACCGCGACATACAGGATGGTGACGATCAGCAGCGAGCCGAGGATGCCGCGCGGCACCGCCTTCTGCGGGTTCTTGGTCTCCTCCGCGGTGGTGGCGACGACGTCGAAGCCGATGAACGCGAAGAACACCAGGCTGGCCGCGGCGAGCAGGCCGTACCAGCCGAAGCTGCTGTGCCCGGCGCCGGTCAGGAAGGAGAACAGCGACTGGCGCAGGCCGTCACCCTCGGCGCCCGGCTGAGACGGCGGAATGTAGGGCTTCAGGTTCTCCGACTTGAAGTAGCTGATGCCGACGATCAGCACGAGTGCGATCACGGCCAGCTTGATGGCGACCGCCACCGCCGACACCCGCGAGGACACCTTGGTCCCGGTCGCCAGCAGCACACCGAGGATGGCGATCAGCAGGACCGCGCCCCAGTCGAAGGACACCGAGCCGATGTGCACGACCGGCGTCGTCCCCATCACCTCGCCGAGGTACTGCGACCAACCCTTGGCCACCACCGAGGTGGCGAGCGCGAACTCCAGGATCAGGTCCCAGCCGATGATCCACGCGACGAGCTCACCGAAGGTGGCGTAGGAGAACGTGTACGCGCTACCGGCCACCGGAACCGTCGAGGCGAACTCGGCGTAGCAGAGCGCGGTCAGCCCGCAGGCGATCGCGGCGAAGACGAACGCCAGCGACACCGACGGTCCGGCGACATTGCCCGCGGTGCGTGCGGTGAGCGTGAAGATGCCCGCGCCGATCACCACCGCGACGCCGAAGACGGTGAGGTCCCAGGCGGTCAGGTCCTTGCGGAGTTTCGAATCCGGTTCGTCGGTGTCCTTGATCGATTGCTCGACCGATTTGGTGCGGAACAACCCGCCCCATGGACTTCCCTGTCCGGTTGCGTCGTCGACCTTTTCGATCGCCACACCTTCTCCTCTACCTCTGGTCATGCTGTCGAACCTGTCTATGCCCGGCTGGCTGGGCTTAATGCACACCCGCCATGTGCCTGCTGATCCGCGGCGCGATGGCGGCCACGATCAGTCCGGCGCAGACCGCGACGGCGCCGGTGATTCCGAAGTAGGCGATTTCGTGGTCTTGGTCATAGAACCGAGCCAAAGTACCCGACATCGACGTGCCGATGCCAACCGAGAAAAAGTACAGCGCCATCATCTGTGCCCGGAAAGCTTCCGGTGCGAGCTGGGTGGTCACCGCAAGACCGATCGGTGAGAGCAGCAGCTCAGACACCGCGAATCCGGCCAGGACGGCGACGATGAGCAGGATCGGCACGTGCTGGCCGGTGATGAACGACAGCGGCACGAACAACATGAACGCCAGTCCCATGCCGATCACGCCGAGCGCGAATTTGCGTGGCGTGCTGGGCGCGCGCGAGCCGAGCTTGGTCCACATGATGGCGAACAGCGGCGAGAGCGTGATGATCCAGACCGGCTCGACCGAACTGACCCAGTTCGACGGGGCGGTCCAGCCGAAGATGCGCCAGTCGATCCGTTCGTCGGAGTAGACCGTGAGCACCGTGAAGATCTGCTGGAACAGCGACCAGAACACGGCGTTGGCGATGAACAGCGGGATGAACGAGCGCACCCGGCTGCGCTCGATCGGGGTCACCTTGGCACTGGTCAGCATCACGATGAAGTAGATGATCGCGGCGACGGCGATGACGCCGGTGGTCACGTCGGGCAGGTTGTCCAGGGTCACCAGGCCGGTCGTGAAGGCCAGGGCAACCAGCAACGCAGCGCCGGCGAGCAGGCCGATCATCGGGCCGATCGCGCTGCGCGGCAACGGGTTCGGCACCTCCTGACCGTGCGTGCCGAGATTGCGGCGGAACACGACGTACTGGATGAGCCCGAGCGCCATGCCGATCGCGGCGGCGCCGAACGCGTAGTGGAAGCCGAGGTGGTCGCGCAGCAGGCCGGTGAGCAACGGGCCGCTGAACGCGCCGAGGTTGATGCCGAGATAGAACAGCGTGAAGCCGCCGTCCGCGCGGGCGTCGCCCTTCGGATAGAGCGTGCCGAGCAGCGAGGACGCGTTGGCCTTGAGCGCACCGCTGCCGAGCGCGACGAGCACCAGGCCGACGCCGACACCGGTCAGGCCGGGCAGCACCGCCAGCGCGATATGGCCGGCCATCACCACCACGCCGCCGTAGAACACCGTGCGTTCCATGCCGAGCAGCCGGTCGGCGATCCAGCCGCCGAGCACGGTGGACAGATAGACCAGGCCGCCGTAGGCGCCGACGATGCCGACACCGGTGCTCTGGGCGAGTCCGAGGCCGCCCTCGGTGGTCGAGTAGTACAGGTAGTACCCGAGGATGCTGACCATTCCGTAGTACGAGAACCGTTCCCACAGTTCGACTCCGAAAAGGTTGGTCAACCCGATCGGGTGACCGAAGACGGTACGTCCGGCAATCGGTGAATCAGCCGTTTTCACTTCCGACATCCTCAGACCTTCCCATGTTTGCGACGATTCTTCGGCATCAACACCGAAATCTCGAAGATCCTCGCAGCGTCGCGCCCGGTTGCGGATCGTGCCAGACTGCGTAATCGAGCGTTTCCTCAGGCCCGCCCTGGGCATCCGGGAACAACACGCCGCAGCCGAGTCCCCGCCACGGCGACCCCGTCGGACGACGAAAGTGACGCACGGATGGAACCGATAGAAATCACGGTGCCCGCCTCGGTGGCGGATACGTTCGCAGTGCTGGCCGACGGCTGGCTGTACCCGCTCTGGGTGGTCGGCGCCTCGCATATCCGCGATGTCGATGCCGGCTGGCCCGCTGTGGGCACCCGGATCCACCACAGCGTCGGTCCCTGGCCGCTCAACCTGTCCGACACCACCAAGGTCCGCGAGGTGGATCCGCCGCGGATGATCGAGCTGGAGGCGCGGCTGTGGCCGGTCGGTTCGGCGTGGATCCGGTTGGAGCTGAGCGAGGTGACCCCCGAAAGCACCCGGATCAGCATGTTCGAACGCGCGATCAGCGGACCGGCCGCGCTGGTCCCCGACGTGGTCCAGGCGCAGCTGCTGGTACCGCGCAACAAGGAATCACTGTCCAGGCTGGCGGACCTGGTGGCCGGTCGGGCGCGAGAAGGCAAGTCCCCGTAGGCAACCCGCACTCAACGCACTACGCGATGGACAGTGCGATCCCATCGAGGATGTCGTGTTCGGAGACGACGAGCTCGGAAATGCCCGCGCGGCGCGCCAATTCGTCGGCGAGCACCTCGGCGATGACGGCGCCGCCGCCGATCACATCGACGCGACCCGGGTGCATGGGGCCCAGGGCGGCGCGCTCGTCGTGCGTCATGGCGACCAGGCGATCACACACGGCGCGCAGCTCGTCCAACGTTAGACGAGTGAGATGCACCTTCGCCGAGTCGTATTCGGGCAGATCGAGGGCGACCGCGGCCAGCGTGGTCATGGTGCCCGCGACGCCGACCCACCTGCGCGCACCGGTGACGGGCACCTTCGCGAAGGCTTCGGCCAGTCGCTCGGCGGCGAATTCTCGTGCGGCGCTGATCTGTTCGGCGGTCGGCGGGTTGCCGGGCAGGCAGCGTTCGGTGATCCGGACACAGCCGATGTCGGCGGAGTAGGCGGCCTGCACGCCGTCGCTGTCGCCGAAGACCAGCTCGGTCGAGCCGCCGCCGAGGTCCACCACGACGAAAGGCCCTGCCTCGCTGGACAGTTCGCCGATCGCACCGGCGAACGACAGCCTCGCCTCCTCGTCGCCGGTGATCACCTCGGCCTCGGTGCCCGGCACCACGGTGCCGAGTTCGGCGCGGGCCATGGCGAAGAAGTCCTCGCGGTTGGCCGCGTCCCGGGTGGCGGAGGTGGCGGTCATCCGCACCCGGCCGACGCCGGTCTCCCGCATCAGTGCCACATAGTCGGCCAACGCGACCCGGGTGCGCTCGATCGCTTCCGGCGCAAGCGAACCGGTCGCGTCCACGCCCTGGCCGAGGCGCACGATCCGCATCTCGCGGTGCACGTCAGCGAGCCTGCCGTCGGCAAGCACGTCGGCGATCAATAGTCGGATGGAGTTGGTTCCGCAATCGACGGCGGCTACCCGATCACTCATGCCTGTGCTCCGCTTCCTGAACTCCGGTCCGCTCGTACTTCGGCCAGTCGGCCGGAATCGCGGTGCCGCGCAACCCATTGTCGGCGGCCAGCGCGACCGCCTCGTCACCGAACGGATTCACGCCGGGCCCCTTGGCCAGCGCATGCGCGATCAACACGTGCAGGCACTTCACCCGCTCCGGCATCCCGCCGCCGGTGAAATCGGTACCCAGCGACTCGATCTCGTTCCGCTCGGCCAGATAGCTCTCGTGCGCGGCGCGGTAGGCGGCGGCCAATTCCTGGTCGCCGCTGAGCCGTTCGGTCATCTCGCGCATCACACCCGCGGATTCCTGCCTGCTCGCCTCGGCGGTGAGCCGCGGGTCGGTCAGGTAGTACAGGGTGGGGAACGGCGTGCCGTCGGGCAGGCGCGGCGCGGTTTTCACGACGGCCGGGATCCCGTCCGGGGTGCGATAAGCGACGGCGAGCACGCCGCGCGGTTCGCGGCCGAGCTGCTTGGCGATAATCGCGAGATCCTGGTCGTTCGGCGCTGTCACCTGGGTCCTTCCGGTCCTGGCGGCGGCCCGGCAGGCGGCAGGCCGGGCGCCGGCGTCTGCTCGGCCGCGGGGGCGGGTTGTGGTTCGGAAATGCTGCGCCACAGTTCGGTGTACCAGGGGTCCGGCTCCCGGGACTTGGTCGCGGCGGTCGGTGCGGCGGGGGCCTCGATGCCGGGCACCTGCACGATGTACGGGGTCTCGCCGGGCAGCACCAGCCGCAGCCGGTCGCGTGCCTCGGAGCGGATGTAGGCCGGATCCTGTTGCTGCGCACGGCGATCCCGCAGCCGCGCGAGGTCGGCCTCCAGGTCCTTGCGCTGCTGTGCGAGCTGCGAGGCCTCGGCCCGCTGGGTGAAGTACGTACGCATCGGCACGGCCAAAGTGAGCGCGAGCGCACACACCACGATGGCCAGCACTACCGCCTTGCCGGTGGACAGACCCAGAATCGTGCGGTCGTGCTTGTCCGCGCCGTGGCCGCTCGTGCGCAACCCGACCTTCTGCGGACCGGCCTTCTTGTCCTCCGACCGCCTGCGCGCGGTGCGTTTTACCGCGGCAGGGCGGGCGGCCGTCTCCGTGTCGGATCCGGCCTTGGGCCGCGAAGTGGCGGAACGCGACGTGCGGCGGTCCCCACGCCCGGCTGGACTGGTACCTCGCGCACGTCGCTCCGTCATTACGTCCCCTGTTTGACTAACCCTCGAATACGAAGCGCGGGAACGCGACGTCCCCGGCGTACCGTGCCGAATCACCGAGGGCGTCCTCGATGCGCAGCAGCTGGTTGTACTTGGCGACGCGCTCGCTGCGCGCGGGCGCACCGGTCTTGATCTGACCGCTGCCCACCGCGACCGCGAGGTCGGCGATGGTGGTGTCCTCGGTCTCGCCGGAGCGGTGGCTCATCATCGTCTTGTAGCCGTTGCGGTGCGCGAGCTCCACGGCGTCCAAAGTCTCGGTGAGCGTGCCGATCTGGTTGACCTTCACCAGCAGCGCGTTCGCGGCGCCCTTGGCGATGCCCTCTTCGAGCCGCTCCGGGTTGGTGACGAACAGGTCGTCGCCGACGATCTGGATCTTCTCGCCGATCTCGTCGGTGAGCGAGACCCAGCCGTCCCAGTCGTCCTCCGACAGCGGGTCCTCGATGGAGACCAGCGGGTAGGAGGCGAGCAGTTCGGCGTAGAACTGGGTCATTTCGGCGGCGCTGCGCACACTGCCCTCGAACTTGTAACCGCTGCCCGTGGTGTAGAACTCGGTGGCCGCGACGTCGAGCGCCAGCGCGACATCGCTGCCGAGCTTCAGGCCGGTCTTGCCGATGGCGACGCTGATCAGGTCGAGCGCCTCGCGGGTGCCGGCCACGTCGGGGGCGAAGCCGCCCTCGTCGCCGAGGCCGGTGGCCAGGCCCTTGGACTTCAGTTCGGCCTTGAGCGCGTGGTACACCTCGGCACCCCAGCGCAGCGCCTCCTTGAAGGTGGGCGCGCCGATCGGGGCGACCATGAATTCCTGGACGTCCACGCTGGTGTCGGCGTGCGCGCCACCATTGAGGATGTTCATCATCGGCACCGGAAGCACGTGCGCGTTCGGGCCACCGAGGTAGCGGAACAGCTCCAGGCCGGAGGACTCGGCGGCGGCGCGAGCCACCGCGAGCGAGACACCGAGCAGCGCGTTCGCGCCGAGGCGGGACTTGTCCGGGGTGCCGTCCAGATCCAGCAGCACCTGGTCGACGGTGCGCTGCTCGACCGCGTCCAGGCCGATGACGGCCGGCGCGATCTCGTCGAGCACGCCCTCGACGGCCTTCTGTACGCCCTTGCCGCCGTAGCGGTCGCCGCCGTCACGCAGCTCGACGGCCTCGTGCTCGCCGGTCGAGGCGCCGGAGGGCACGGCGGCCCGGGTCAGGGTGCCGTCGTCGAGGGCGATCTCGACCTCGACAGTGGGGTTTCCGCGAGAATCCAGGATCTCGCGAGCTCCGACCTGTTCGATGATGGCCACGAAAACGACACTCCTTCGGCTGCAGGCACGGTGGGTCTTACGGGAATTGCCGTGCGCTGCGAGCCTAGCCTCCGCCGAGCCGAGCGGGTAACCGGCACTCCGGTGCCGCAGCTCAGACCCGGCGACCGACGCTGTAGGCGGCGGCTCGGTCACGCACCGTCAGCAAGTAGCTGTTGGACTGGTTGTAGGTGAGCAGCGCTTTCTGCCAGCCGTGCTCGGAGGTCAGGTCGCCGCCGCTGGCACACAGGTAGCGGGCCGTGCTGAGGGCCGCGTCGTCGATGTTCTGCGGATCGGCGACGCCGTCGCCGTTCGCGTCGACGCCCCAGCGCTTCCAAGTTTCCGGGATGAACTGCAACGGGCCGACCGCGCGGTCGAAGACCGGGTCACCGTCCAGCGCACCACCATCGGTGTCCTTGATCAGGGCGACACCCGGCGCACCGTCGAGCGGGATGCCGATGATCGGCGGGCGCACCACGCCGTCCGCGTCGATGCGCGAACCGCGATGGGTGCCGTGTTTGCTCTCCACGCTCGCGATCCCCGCGATGGTCGTCCAGGCGATGCCGCAGTCCGGCCTGGACCTGGCCAGGATCGCCGCCGCGTAGCCGTAGGCCTCCAACGCCACCGACGGCATGGCCATGCGATCCGCCTGTTCCTCGGCCCACCCGCGCAACTGGAGCGCGGTGCGACCGGGACCGTCCAGGTCGATCAGCGGCAGCGGGGTACCGGGGCCGGGCGGAATGCCCTCGGGGATCGGCGGGAGATCACGGTCGATCCCACAACCGGCAAGCACGAGGGTCACCAGGACGGCGGCCACAGCGCCGGTCTTCTTCAGGAGCACTCCACCTATCATCCAGATCCGGCGCAGTGCTCAGCGAAATCTCAGCCGAGCAGCTCGCGCGTCGCCGAGTGCGCCGGTGCCGCGAGTATGGCGTGCGTCTCCCCGGATTCGACGATCCGGCCGTGGTCGAGCACCACCAGACGCGGGCAGTGTGCGGCCACCAGACCCATGTCGTGGCTGATCACCAGCAGGCTCATGGCACGGTCACGGCGCATCCGGTCGAGTAGCCGCATGATCGACGTGGCCGTCGCCTGGTCCAGCGCGGAAGTGATCTCGTCGCAGATCAGGACCGCGGGTTCGGCGGCGAGCGCGCGGGCCAGCGCGACCCGCTGCCGTTGCCCGCCGGACAGCTCGTGTGGATAGCGGCGGGCCAGCTCGGGAGCCAGCTCGACCGAGGCGAGCAGGTCGCTGACCCGTTGGGCCAGTTGCCGTCTCGGCACACCGCCGATGCGGCGCAGCGGCCGGCCGACGGTCTGCGCCACGGTGCGGCGCGGGTTGAGCGCGGCGCGCGGATTCTGGGTGACCAGTTGAATGCCATTGCGGCCGCTGGCGATTCGTCCACCTCCGACGACCGGGATCGCCGTTCCGGCCAGCTCGAGCGAGCCGGTGGCCGAGCGGTGCAGGCCCGCGATCACCCGGGCGAGGGTGGTTTTACCGGCACCGGACACGCCGACCACGGCGAGTGCCGAGCCGGGGGCGAGCTCGAGGTCTACCTCGGCCAGCACTGTGCGCGCACCGATCGTCGCGCCGAGGTTGCCGGCCCGCAACAGGAGCGGGCCCTGCGCCGTCGAGTCCCGGTCAGGGGCGTGCGCGGTTTCGACCTTGCCGTCCACCGTGACTCCGGCACCGAGTTCGATGACGTTGTCGGCGATCGCGTGCACGGCGGTGGTGTCGTGGCCGGACAGCAGGATGGCGGTCGAACGCTCGGCGGCGATCTCGGTCAGGAGGCGCGCGATGTCGGTGCGCAACGCGCCGTGCAGACCCGCGAGCGGTTCGTCGAGGATCAGCACGCCGGTCCGGCGAATCAACGCCCGGGCCAGGGCCACTCGGCGCTGCTGACCGCCGGAGAGTTCGCCGGATCGGCGGCGCAGGTGTTCCGCGGAGAGGCCGACCAGTTCGAGGGTCTCGAGCACGGTGTCACGGGAGGCGTCCCGGGCGACCTCGTGCAGCAGAGCGTGCACGCGCATCAAGGGATTGAGCGCCGACCCGGGATCTTGCCCGACATAGGCGACCTGGGTGCGCCGGAACCGCTGCCGGGCAACGGGATCCAACGCGAAGACATCGTGGCCCGCGACCTCGACCGAACCGGTACGCCGGACGGCACCGGGCGGCAACTGTCCGAGTAGCGCCCGCATCAGTGTTGTCTTGCCCGACCCGGAGGGCCCGGTGAGGGCGGTGATCTGCCCTGCCGCGATCCGGAAGCTGGTGGGCTCGACCAACTCCTGCCCTGTCGCGCCGTATATCGACAACTGGTCGACCACGACCGGTGCCGAACCCGTCAGGTCACCGAGAGCCTCCGTGCCACTCCGGCGCGGGCCGGCTGCACGCAGCGGGTCATCGTCGATCGGCAGGTCGAGAACGGGTTCGCTCACCACCGCTCCCCTCGTCCGAAGGCCGTGACCGCGAGGTTCACGCTCACCGCGACAACCGCGATCGCCAGGCTCGGCGCCAGCACCGCCCAGGGGTTGAGCAGCATGCCGGACGAGTTCTCGCGCACCATGACCGCCCAGTTACTCGCGCCGAGGGTGGTCGGCAGTTGCAGGAACGACGCTGTGCTGACCACGTAGACGGCGGTTACGAAGCGCAGTCCGAGCTGAACGACGATCACTTCGCGCAGATTCGGTATCACCTCACGGAAGACCAAGTGCGACAGTGTTTCACCGCTCGCTCGCGCGGCTTCGACGTACCCCGAGGCGGCGACTCCCGCCGCTGCGGCCGCGAAAACCCTTGCGCAGTACGGAGTGCCGAATAGGAGAGCGACGACAACCAAGCCGAAGGGATCCGCGTCCGGCCAGGCGGTCAGCACCAGCAGGATGCCGAGGACGGCAGGCAGCAGCATGGCGAAGTCGACGGCCCGTTCGATCAGCGCGCCGACCCCGGGCCGCAGCGCGGTGACCGCGCCGAGCACGCACGCCAGCGCCGTAACCGCCACCGCGATCACCGCGGCGAGCAGCAGCAGACCCCAACCGCCGTAGAGCAATTGGCTCAGCACGTCGCGGCCAAGCCGGTCGGTGCCCAACCAGGCGTCGGCACCGGCCCTGCCGAATGGGATACCGACGGGGGCTTCGGCCGGGTGCGGGGCAAGCGCGGGTCCGCACATGGCGAGCAGCGTCACCACCACGGCGGGCAGCACTGTCAGCAGCCGAAGGCGGCGCACTCGACCGCGATCCGGCGATGCCTTTGCCGCAGCCGGGTCCCGAGGGCGCAGTAGCCGTTTCATCGGACACCCCGCAACGACCAGGTACGAATCCCGTCGGCGACGGCGAGCACGCACATGATCACCGCGCCGGACAGCGCGACCACCGAGGCGACCACCGCCACATCGCGATCCGCCACCGACCCGGCGAGCACGGCGCCCAGACCCGGGTAGTTGAAGATGGTCTCCACCACCAGCGAACCGCCGAGCACCATCCCGACCGTGGTGGCGAAACTCGCCACGATCGTCGGCAGCGCGAAGGGCAGCACGTGCCGCAGCAGCACGCTGCGGGCGGGAATACCGTCCAGCACAGCGCTTTCCACGTGAGGCGCCTGGGCCGCGTCCACCAGCGCGGCGCGCACCACCCGGGTATTCCAGCCGATCTGCGGGATCGCCAGCGCGAGCACCGGCAGCACCAGCATGTCGGGGCTCGCCGGAAAACCGGAGCGATCGGTAATGGTGACGGCGGGCAGCCAGCCCGCGCCGAGCGCGAAGACCAGAATCAACAGCGTCGCCACCACGAACTCCGGTATCGCCGCCGCGATGGTCGTTGCCGGCTGCAACGGCCGCACCGGCCGCTGCGCCCACCAGAGGCCGAGCAGCAGCGAAACGACCACCGTCACCGCCAACGCGAGCCCACCGAGCAGCAGGGTCGGCGGGAACTTGTCGGCAAGCAGCTCGTTGATCGGCCGCCCGCGCGTGGTGCGGCCGAAGTCGCCGGTCGCCACGCCGGAGATCCAGTCCCAGAAGCGTTGCGGCAGCGGGTGATCCAGCCCGAGTTCACGCTCCTTGGCCGCGACCCGTTCCGGCGTCGCATCCCGGCCGAGCACCGCCCGTGCGGTACTGCCCGGCAGCAGGTCGACGACCACGAAGACCGTTGCCAGCAGGGCGATCAGCAGGGCGATGCGCCGGATCAGCAGGCGCGCGAACGAGATCACCCGGCCAACCAGGCCCGTTCCAGCTGCACCCGCGCGAAGCCGCCGAGCGCGGGCAGGTCGTGCACCCGCGCGGACGCGATGTCGATGCCGTCGGCCATGCCCCACACCAGGTATCCGCCGCGCTCGTGCTGGATCCGCTGCACGTCGCGACAGGCCTGGGTGTACTCCGAGTCGCTCTGCGCCGCCATGGCTTTCGCGGTGGCGGCGTCGAACTCGGCGTCCTTGAAATCGGTTTCGTTGCGGTTGGACCGGCTCGACATCAGCTTGTCCGCGTAGAACAGCACCGAATCGTTGGTGCCCCAGGAGACGGTGTACAGCGCGCCCTTCAACCAGGTCTGGTCGTAGAAGGCATTCGAATCCTGGGTCACCACGTCGAGGCGGACGCCGATGTCGGCGAGCTGGGTCGCGATGACCTTGGCCGATTCCACCTCACCGGGCGCCTCCGCCTTGGTGATCAGCGGATACCTGCGGCCGGTGTCGAAATTGGCTTCGCGCAGCAGCGTTTTCGCGCGGTCGACGTCGCGGGTGCGCTGCGCGATGGACTTGTCGTAGATCGGGTCGCCGGTGCCCAGGATGTCGTTGGCGACCTTGCCGTAGCCCGAATGCACCTGGCTCACCAATGCGTTCCGGTCGACGCCGAGCCGCAGCGCGGTGCGCACCCTGGCATCGGCGAACGGCCCGTCCGAGGCGCGCATCGCGACGCCGAGCATGGTGTCGTCGGCACGACGCACCACCCGCAGGTCACCGCGCCCCTCGGCGGTCCGGCCCGCGATCGCGCCGACGTTGGAGGCGAGGTCGATCTGCCCGCCGAGCACCGCGTTGCCCAGCGCGGTGACGCTCTCGAACATGGTGATCTCGATGGCGTCGAGCAGCGGCGGCGTGCCGTGCCACTGCTCGTTGCGCACCAACCTGGCGTTGCCCGCCTGGTACGACTCGAGCCGGAACGGCCCGGTACCAACGGCTTTGGTGAAGTCGGTGGTGTCCTTCTTGACGGTGAACGTCATCAGCCGGACCAGCAGCGGCAGCTGGGTGTTCGGCTCGGGCACGGTGAGCACCACGCGGTTCGGGCCGTCCACGGTGATGTCCTCGGCGGCGACCGGCATCTTGGACGCGCCGCCGACCGTGCGCAGCCTGCGCAGCGACCACACCACGTCGTCGGCGGTGACCGGGCTGCCGTCGTGGAACGTCGCGCCGTCGGCGAGGGTGAAGGTCCAGCGGCGGCGCTGCGCGTCCGGCTCCCACCGAGTCGCCAAGCGCGGCGCGACATTCGGATCGGCGCCCGGCACGGTGAGCGCGTCGTACACCAGCGAGGTGATCAGGAAGTCGCTGTCGTTGCTCAGGTTGGCGTGCGGATCGCGCTCGATCCGCGCCGCGGTGCCCAGCGCACCCACTCGCAGGGTGCCGCCGCGCTGGGCGGGCCCGGACGAATCCGTCCCCTTCGAGCACGCGGCGACAAATATCACCGCCCCGATGCCGAGCCCTGATTGGAGGAGCTGCCGCCGATTCAAACCCATTGCGCCGCCTTCTTCCTGGACAAACATCCGCGCACGGTCGACGAGGTGCTGAGCCAGCGCCGATGCGATCAGGACAGGCTAGCCTAATTGGTTGCGCGTCACGCGACGGCGATTAAGCCAAACTTCACTAGTGTTATACGTTTCTGCTATTTTTAGCGGACTCGCTTAGGTAAGCCTTGCTTAACCGCACGAGACCGGATAGCTTCGCAGATCGACGTCACTCCTGCTTTTTCGAACGATGCGAAGAAGGGACACCCTCGGTGAAAGGCGTTCTCTCCGAACGTAAGACGCTTCACCCGCTGGATATCGAACGTCGCGAGCTGCCCGTCGCCGCCGGGCGTGCGGTACGTGAGCTCGCGCGAGAGATATCTACCACACTGGATTCGACGCTGCCCGACCCAGCCAGCACCGCCGCCACGCTGACCGATCCGATCGTGATCGCGCAGATCGAACGCAGATTCGCCGAATTACCCGCCGACGTGCGGCGCACCATGCGCCCGCCGGCCACCGCAGCAGGCGCGACCATCGTGCGCAGACTGCCACTGACCGATGCCGAATTCGGCCCGACCCCGCCGAGCTGGCGCGAGGCCGCGCAGTGGAGCGGCGATGCCGCACGGCGCGCGCATTCGTTCGAGCTCGACCTGGTCATGCTGCTGCTCGCCCGTTCGGCCGGTGAGCCTTTCGGCTGGCAGGGCCAGCAGGGCGGACGGCTGGTCAACAACATCCTGCCCTCCCCCGGTCACGAGGACGAACAGTCCGGCGCGAGCAGCAAGACCCTGCTCAGCCCGCACTCCGAAGATGCTTTCCACCCGCAGCGCGCCAACCTGCTGATGCTCGGCTGCCTGCGCAATCCGGACCTGGTCGGCACCACCGTGTCCTCGGTCCGGCGGGTCGAGCTCAGCGCCGCCCAGCGCAGGCTGCTCAGCACGCCGACGCTGCCGATCCTGCCCGACGTCTCCTACGGCAGTGGGCACGAGCAGTATTCGGCCACGCCGCTGCCGACGCTGTGGACCTCGGCCGGGCCGGACGAGGCGACGCTGCGCTACGACCCCGCCTACACCCCGCTCGACGACGCCGACGCCGAATACCGCGCCGCCTACGCCCGGCTCACCGCCGAACTGGAGCGCGTCTGCGTGACGGCGGCACTGACGCCCGGTGAAATCTTGCTGGTGGACAACGACGTCGCGGTGCACGGCCGGGTACCGTTCACCGCGCGCTACGACGGCACCGACCGCTGGCTCAAGCGAGTGAACATCCGCCTGCCTGATCGACCGCGGCGGGCCGAAGAGGCCGACGAGAATGGGTACGGGCAGCGAGTCGTCGCCCCGTTCCGAGCGGCAAAAACTACCGCGTTCGTGTCCGGTGGCCGCGAGTCGGCCCGAACGGACGAACACCGGGAGTCCCATCCGGTGGCGATAGAGCGGGAAGCAGCACATGATCGAGGATCCATTGAACATCCGTGACCGAAGCACCCCGTTACGGGTGCTGAGCCGCAGTGACCTGGCCGGCGTGCCGATCACGCCCGGCGATGTCGTGCGCGCCGTGGAGGACGCGTATCTGGCGTTCGCCGCAGGGGATTCGGACAACCCACGCAAACTCAGCGTCGCGAACCCGGACGGCTGGTCGGTGTCCTACGCGATGCTCGGCCGCGACGGCCGCCGCCGGGTGGTGGCGATGAAGACGTCCTACAAGTTCGATCCCGGCCACGATCGCAGCACCAAGCGCTACTACACGACCATCACGCTCTACGACGACAGCACCGGTGCGCCGATCGCACTGATGGATTGCTCGCGGGTCGGCGCGCTGCGCACGCCTGCGGTGTCGGCGCTGCTGGTGCGTGAGACCATCCGCCGCGGCGCGGAGAGCGTGCTGCTGATCGGCACCGGAACCCAGGGCCGAAACGCGTTGCCGCACTTGCTCGCCGCGAACCCGCAGCTGCGCAAGTTGATGCTGTACGGCACCCACCCCGAAGGGCTGGACGCGGTGCACCGGCAGCTGGCCGAGTACTACCCGCACGCGCTGCTCGAGACGGTCGAAGACCCGCAGGCCGCCGCGGCCACCGCCGACGTGGTGCTGGCCACCGCGGGCCCCGGCACCGAGGTCGCGCTCGAATCCAGTGATCTGGCACCGGGTTCGACGGTGGTGCTCGTCGGCTACGGGCTGGCCCCCTCGACCCTGATCGACGCCGATCGGGTCGTCGCGACCAGCGCGGAGCAGATGGCGCTGACCGGGACCGACATGGTCGGGCCGGACGGGCGGCTGCGCGCGGTGGACGCCGAATTGCCGCAGATCCTGAGCCGTCGCGCGGTCGCACGGCGCTCGGACGACGAGCGCATCTTCGTCTACAACAGCGGGCTCGTGCTGACCGACATCGCGGTCGCGCACGCACTCGCCGAGCGCGCCATCGCCGAGGGACGCGGCACGGAGGTGCCCCTGTGGGATTAGACGCGGGCGGGGTCGGGGTGACGCGCGAGGCGATCAGCGCCGCCCCGGTCCCGGCGCGCCTGGACGACTGGGAGCGCCGCGTGCTCGGCGACCCGAATCTGCTGGGCGACATCAGCTTCGCGGTGGGCGGACCGTTTCACGTGCTGTATCCGCCGCGGGTGGGGCGCAATATCCAGGGATTCCACGAGGCCTTCGCGCAGGCGGGGATCGATGGCGTCGTCTACTACGGCAAGAAGGCGAACAAGTCCGCCGCCGTCGTCCGGGCCTGCGCGGAACACGGTGCGGGCGTGGATGTTTCCAGTGTCGGTGAGCTGACGGCCGCGCTGGCGCAGGGCGTGCGCGGTGCCGAGTTGATGGTGACCGGGCCCGCGAAGTCCGACGACCTGCTCTGGCTGGCCACCCGGCACGGCGCGCTGCTCGCGGTCGATGATCTCGACGAGCTCGAACGCCTTGCCGCACTGGACGACTCGACCGCGCCGGTCCGGATCATGCTCCGGGTATTGCCCGCCGCGTCGGCCAGCCGGTTCGGGATGACCGAGGCCGAGCTCGACCGTGCGCTGGCCGCGTTCGACGGTCGCGCATCTATCCGGCTGGAAGGCTTCAGCTTTCACCTGTCCGGCTACGACGCCGTCGCCAGGGCCGAGCTGGCCGGTGATCTGATCGCTCGCTGCCTGCACGCGCGCACGCTGGGCCAGCCCGCCACCACGCTGTCGATCGGTGGCGGCTTCGGCGTCGATTACGTGCCTGCCGCCGCCTGGGCGGAGTTCACCGAGCACGTCGACCGGCAGTGGTTCCACTCGGGCAAGTCGTTCGAGTCCTACTACCCCTATCACTTCCCCGCGCCTGGTCCGGCCATGCTCGCCGCGATCCTCGACCACGACGGGCTCGCACAGCGACTGCGCGACAATGCCATCCGGCTGGCGATCGAGCCGGGCCGCGCGCTGCTCGCGCATGCCGGTTTCACCGCCTTCCGGGTCCAGGGCAGCAAGATCCGGCACGTCGACGGCGCGCCGTACCATCTGCTCACCGTCGACGGCACCAGCTTGAGCCTGTCCGAGCAGTGGTTCGACAGCGAATACCTGCCCGACCCGCTGCTGTGGCCCACCCGGCCGGGCAGCACCACCCCGACCAGCGTCGGCGCGGCCACCTGCCTCGACTCCGACATGCTCAGCTGGCGGCGGATCCCGCTACCGCGTGCCGCCGTGGTTGGTGACCTGCTGATCTACCCGAATACCGCCGGTTACCAAATGGACTCGAACGAGTCCGCCTTCCATGAGCTGCCGATACCGCCGAAGGTGCTGCTGCACGACGCACCCGGCGATCGGCTCCGCTGGACGCTCGACGGCTGACACCCACTACCTGAACGAGGAGAGAATCCATGCCGCTCGTCACGCGCGTGACGGATCTGATCGGCCGCACGCCGCTGTTCGAACTGGCGGCCACCTCGACCGGCACCCGGTTACTGCTCAAGCTCGAGCAGTTCAACCCGACCGGCGCGGCCAAGATCAGAATGGCCCGCGAAATGGTGCTCGATGCGGAGCGGCGCGGGTTGCTGGGAAGTGGCGGGCATATCATCGAGTCGACATCCGGGAACACCGGACTCGGTCTCGCGGTAGTAGCTGCCGAACGTGGGTATCGCTTTACCGCAGTGGTCGATCATCACGCATGTAAGGACAAGCTGCGCGCTATGCGAGCAATGGGTGCGGAACTGGTGTTCGTCGCCGAGGATGGCGACGACAACCTGGCCACCTCGGCCCGGGAGGACCTGGCCGAGGCGATGGCGGCTGCCCGGCCGGACGCGTACTTCACCGAGCAGCACAACAACGACGCCAACGCGGTCGGCTACTACGCGGTCGCCGAAGAGTTGCTGGAAGACGTTGAGCGGGTCGACATCCTGCTCTCCTCGGTCGGCACCGGCGGTTCGCTGTTCGGCACCGCGACCCGGCTGCGCCAACTCGGTTGTGTGCCACGGGTGATCGGCGTCGAGCCGGTCGGCTCGATCGCCTTCGGCGGCGAGGGCGGGCCGTACTGGCAGTCCGGCACCGGCACCCCGCCCGGCGCCACCATCGGTACCGCCGTGGATTACTCGCTGCTGGACGAGGGTGTCAAGGTGACCGATGTCGACGCCTTCGCGACCGCCCGCGCCGTCGCCGCTCAGCTCGGTCTGATGATCGGCGGCTCGGCGGGCGGGTCGGTGCACGCCGCGCTCAGCAGGCTCGACGAGTTCCCGCCCGGCTCCACCATCGTCACCCTCGTCTGTGACGGCGGCGAGAAGTACCTGGATACCGTCTTCGACGACGACTGGATGGCCGAACGCGACCTGCTCGACCCCGCGGCCGAAGCCGAAGTGCTGGCGATGCTGCACCGCTACACCCCCACTGTCCGCCGTGCCGAGCTCGCGGAGGTTCGATGAAGCACTTGCTAACCGCCCCCGGTCGGCGCGGCGAACGAAACGGTCTGCCGCGCACGGCAGATTCGGGCGCCGTCCGCAGCTTCCGGTATGAGGTGGCCCGGTGAACCTGTCGGGCTACCGGGCCGACAGCCGTCGGCTCACCGCGCTCGCGACGCCGATCGCGATGACGCAGTTGGCGCAGATCGCGGTGTCCACCACCAACATCGTGCTGATGGGCACGCTCGGCGTGCAGCAGGTGGCCGCAGGTGGGCTGGCGATCGCGCTGTTCAACCAGATTCGCACCATGTGCGTCGGGCTGATCACCGCGAGCGGCAATCAGATTGCCACCGCGGTGAGTTCGGCGGGTAAGCGTGGCGAATCCCCCGACGAAGAGATCAAAGACGTACTGCGGTCGAGCTTTCTGATCGCCACCCTGGCCGGCCTCGTCGGCGGGGTCCTGCTCATCGGGCTCGGCTGGTCGTTGCAGTGGCTCGGCCAGGACGCCGGGGTGCTGGCCGACGCGCGTCCGCTGATGGTCGCGCTGGCGCCGGGTCTGTTGCCGTGCCTGTGGTTCCAGGTGCTGCGTCAGTACACCGTCGGCATGCAGCGCCCGCAGGCCCTGCTGCTGGTCACGCTCGGCTCGGTGGTGCTGAATCTGGTTCTCGCGCTCGGCTTCATCCACGGCCGCGCCGGACTGCCCGAGCTCGGCCTCACCGGTATCGGCGTGGCCACCTCGCTGGTCTTCCTGATCACCTTCGGCGTGTTCTGGGCGATGGTGCGCCGGGACCCCCGGCTCGGTGCCACGCTGCCGCTGCGCCCGTGGCCGGTGCGGCGGTCCACCGTGCTCGCCGAGCTGCGCCTCGGTGGGCCGATCGCCCTCACCTACGGCTCCGAGGCGGGCATGTTCTCGGTGCTCGCCCTCGTCATGGGCAGCATCGGTCCGGCGGCGCTGGCCGCGCACAATGTCGTCTACCAGATCATCTACATCGTGTTCCAGGTCGCCATCGGCCTGTCACACGGCGCGTCGATCCTGGTCAGCCACGCCGTCACCCGCGACGAGTACCAGCACGCCAGGGCGCTGGCCTGGCTCGCACTGCGGCACGTCGGCGTGGTGGCCGCGATCACCGGCGCGATTTACGTGATCGCACCCGACCTGGTGCTGCGGCCGTTCCTGAACTCGAACGACACCAGCACCATCGAGATCGCACACACCCTGCTGTTGATCGGCATCGTGCTGCAATTCTTCGACGCCGCCCAGAACATCGGCACCGGACTGCTGCGCGGGCTGAAGGAGACCAACGCAGGCTTCCGCCTGTCGCTCGTCGGCTACTGGGGCGTCGGCCTCCCCGTCGCCCTATTGCTGGCCTTCCCGGTCGGCCTCGGCGCGGCCGGCGTCTGGTGGGGCCTCACCGCGGGCCTGGCCACCACGGCCGTCCTCATGCTCCGCCGCTACTTCGCCATGCTCGACGCCAGGGAACGCGACCGCCCCCGGTTGATTCCGGAAGCCCCGGAAAGCCTCAGCAGCCCGAGCTGATCGGCAGCGCGCCGCGGTGTCCGAAGCGCTGACCACATGCGGTCAGCGCAAGGACACCGTGGCCCGCAACGCGAGTGTGCGGGCCCAGGCTGGTAGGACTGACCGAGACTCGATCAGCGATCTCGAAAGGCGTTGCGACATCGGGCATGCCCGTGCGCTGGTCTGAAGAAAAGTACTGCACTACGGCACCGTCCTCGGCGAAGCACCAACCCCACCAGTGCGAGCAGCCGCCGTCCTGGACATTGGCGTACCACTGCGCGGCACCGAATCGGTGGCTCAGTTCGGCGCAGAATGCCTGCCGTGCCGCGTGTTCGGCTGAGTCGGTGTCCGCGGCCGGAGTTCCTGCTTCGTCTTCTGCTGTCGAATCCGCCAGGAGTGCCGCGACTTTGCGGTCATGGGCCGGCAATTCCTGCTCGACGACGGGGACGCCGAAGACCAATGTCCAGCTGTCCAGCACCGGACTCACATACATCCGAGCACAGCCCGCGTGGTCTTCGTATCCTCGATCACCCGGGTAGCCGACGCCGTCCCACACCCGGCCGTCCCGGCCCATTGCCAGCGTGGCAGGAACTGGCTGTGCGAGCCCGAAAGCCGCCAGCACCGCCGCCTGATCCGTAGTTCGCACCGCGTACCACTCACCCTGCACGGTGAACGGTGTCGGCACTTCCCTGGCATGCGTCAGCCGGATGAGCCGCCGCAATACCGTCTGATCCGCCGAATCGAAGGTGTCCCAGCCGATCTCGGCCATGGCGGCCAATGCGCCACGTCGGGCGGTCAGCTCCGGTCCGCGACGCACCCGACGCAGCAACGGCACGACGGAGGGGCCGAGCCGGCCGAGTGCGGCCACCGCCTTGGCCCGAACCGGTTCCGCCGGATCGGACAGCAGCACGATCAGCAAGGGCGCGTACTCGAGCCTGCGCCGGTAGCCGATGATCCAGGCCAGCTCGCCGCGTTCTTTCGCATCCTCGGAAACCAGCTCTTGCGCATAGGGGATGACCTCATCCGACGGCGCGATACCGAGGGCCAGACACCCCCGGCCGGTGAGCTCCGGCGACAAGTCGCACGCGATCAGTTCGAGCAGAGCACCGAAGGCGGGCGGGCCGATCTGCCGGAGCACCGACGCGCAGAGCGCCACATCGGCGGGCGTGTCCTGCTCGTGCAGTACCCCGTACACCAGCGGTTCGACCACGATCGGACCTGCCGCGACCAACATCGCCGCCGCCGAATCCCGGATCCGTGGGTCCGGCGACGCCAGCTCGTCGACCGCGGCATACACCGCCCGGTACTGCTCGATAGGTTGCGCCACAACAACTTCGTACCAGCAAGGACCGACAGGGCGACCGCGCCGGCTCGATCAGATGTGGACGCCGTAGTCGCGGGCGATGCCCGCGAGACCGGAGGCGTAGCCCTGGCCGATGGCGCGGAACTTCCATTCGTTGCTGTGCCGGTACAGCTCGCCGAAGATCATCGCGGTTTCGGTGGAGGCGTCCTCGGTGAGGTCGTAGCGGGTCAGTTCGATGCCGGTCGACGCGTCCACCACGCGGATGAACGCGTTGCGGATCTGGCCGAAGGACTGGCTACGCGCGTCGGCGTCGTGGATGGACACCGGGAAGAAGATGTTGGTGATGGTCGGCGGGGTGGCGGCCAGGTCGACGTTGATGACCTCGTCGTCGCCTTCGCCCTCGCCGGTCAGGTTGTCGCCGGTGTGCTCGATCGAGCCCTCGGGGGAACGCAGGTTGTTGTAGAAGATGAAGTGCTGATCCGAGAGCACCTTCAGATCAGGTCCGGTCGCCAGCGCGCTCGCGTCGAGGTCGTAGTCGGCGCCCGTGGTGGTGCGCACGTCCCACCCGAGGCCCACCGCGACCTTGGTGAGGTTCGCTGCCTGCTTCGACAGCGAGACATTTCCGCCTTTGGCCAATGTGACGCTCATGAGTCCCTTCCATGCGGCCCGTTCGCGCCGCCTTCATCTCGATTATTGTCCGGCCCCGGACCTGTTACGCAGGTTCAGTTCTGACCGTCGGCCCACGCTCGCAGTGTGTTCACGCGACCCTCCAGCGCGTGCAGCTCGGCCGGGTCGAGCACGGTGCGCTGGATGCCGCCCGCCACCGCGAAGGCCGACTGCCGATGGTCGTCGATCGCCTCGACATCGATGCGCACCGCGACATAGTCGGCGGCGTCGGGCATCTGCTCGGCAATCACCCGCGCGGTGCCGCGCGCGCACAGCGCGACGTTGCCGCCGCCGAGGATCAGCAGCGCCACCTGCGGTCGTTCCCGCAGCCGGGCCAGCGACCCGCGATCGAACTTGAGACTGAGCAGGATTTGCCGATCACCGGCGCGCACCGGCCAGGACACCGGGATCGCGTGCGGTCCGGGGTCGGTGGTCACCAGCACGGCGATCGTTTCCCGGGGCCATTCCGGTAGCACGTCCAGCTCGGGGTGATCGTCGTGATGATCTGTCGAGTGGTCTTGACGTTGCGCGGGGCTCGCTCCGGCTGCCATCTTTCGTCACCTCATGGATCGTCGAGCGCGACGGGCTGTGCCGCGCTTGATAGCAGTCTAAAGTGCTGGGCCACTTGTCCGCTGGCGCTGGTCCCGATGTCCGGAGTGCTCTCAGCGGACTATCAGGCCGGGGCGAGCGCGCGGATGGGCAGGGTTGCCGCCCAGTCGCGGGCCATGTCCCGCGCGCGGATTTCGGTGGACGCGTCGTGGCGAGCATGCGCCCCGACCTGGGTGGCGCCGCACTCGACGAGCCGTTCGGCCGCGATCTCCCCGCCGCGATTGAAGGTGTCGCCGTAGATGCTGTCGCCGAGGCCGAACACGGCGAAGCGCAGGCCGGTCAGGTCGGGGGCCGCGGCGGCGAGTTCGTCGAAGAACAACTCCGCACCGGTCGGCAGATCGCCGTCGCCGTAGGTGGAGCACACGATGACATGGAAGTCGTGCGCGTCGAGGTCGTCGACGGCGAAATCGCTCAGGTCGTAGACCGATACGTCGTATGCGGAGAGCGCGTCCGCGACGGTGTCTGCGACGGTTTCGGCGGTGCCCATCTCGGATCCGAACAGAATGACGACGCGCACGGCGTTGCGCTCCCTTCTCCGATCAATATTGGTGAGGCTATCCTAACTATGCTACCCAGGCGGCGCTACCCCGTGCCGTTCGTTCATCGCCCGGTCATGATGACAATCACGGTGCGCGAACGCGCTAGCCGGCGTACGCCCAGCACAACCATGCCGAGATGCCTTGCGCGACCGGCCGCTATGCGGTCGGCACCGCAAAGGGCCACGCCAGAGGCAGCGGAACGGCAGCGGGTGGGACGGAGTGTCCCGATTGACGAAATGTCACCGTAGATGCATCATTCGTACAGTCCCCATTGTTGTCTAGGACATCTCTCTTCTGCCGGCCGATGATTGTCCGGCCAGCGTGCTGTCTCCCGTGCGCACGCTCGGTCGTTCGTCAGCCGCGCGCACGGATCCAGCACACCCATCCGACGCTTGTGCGTCCTGCCGTGAGTGAGGTGAAAACGAATGGTTAACCGATCGTCTGGAATCCGCGTGATCAATTCGTTCCCGCGCTACGGCATCGTGCCCCACTTCTGAATCCGACCGCGCCGGGCGCGGTGCTGCCCAGTCGGCGTCACGACGCCGGCGGCAGCGCCGCTCGGCCCCGGCGCGGTGCCTCGGAGCTGGGACCCAACGGTGCACGAACGGATGTGGAGAAGAAACTGATGATGGACATGGGGGCTGTGAACCCGACGGCAGTAGAGATGGTGACCCGGCCGATGGCGGGCAACCTGGCCGTATCGGCTGCGATGATCGAGGATTTGGGCTGGCTGCGTAGCGAACTCGCGGCCGCCGAGGTGCCGTTCCTGCTGATCCGCGACAGCGGCGCACGACTCATGCTCGCGACGGACGCCGCACACCAGCTGATGGTGCGCCGGGTGACGGCCGCCGCGACGACCGCCGGCTTCGCGTGTACCGAAGTGCGGCACAACGTTTTCCGGCTCGGCCGCGACAGCGATCCGGCCCACCACGTCGAGCTGGAACTGTGGGAATACCACGGCGACACGGTCGAGTGCCCGCGCCCGAATGCCCTCACCCGCAACGTGTTCGACCTGGCCGATGTCGAACATACGCAGGTGCTGCTGTTCGACCGCGCCTGGCCGACCCTGGTCGACATGTTCGCGCCGCAGGCCACCGACGTGAACTTCGACATCGACCTGGTGTTCTCCTGGGTGGACGGCTCCGACCCGGAGTTCCGGGCCCGCCGCGCCGGGATGCTGGCGCAGGTGGTGGTCGGCGAGGGTGACGACGCCGACGCGCGCATCCGGCAGATCGACGAGCTGAAATACGCACTGCGGTCGGTGGACAAGAACGCGCCGTGGATCCGGCGGATCTTCATCGCCACCGACTCGACCGTGCCCGCGTGGCTGGCCGAGCATCCCCGGGTGACGGTTGTCCGTGCGCTGGACCACTTTTCGGACACCAGCGGACTGCCGACGTTCAATTCCCATGCGGTGGAATGCCAGTTGCAGCACATCGAGGGGCTCAGCGAGCACTTCCTGTACTCCAACGACGACATGTTCTTCGCCCGTCCGGTGCGCCCGTCGATGTTCTTCACCGCGGGCGGCGTCAGCCGGTTCATCGAGGCCGACACCAGGATCGGGCCGGGCGGAAACAACGAGCGGCGCAGCGGTTTCGAGAACGCCGCGCGGAGGAACCGGGAACTGCTCGCCGAGCGGTTCGGTCACGTCATCACCCGGCACCTCGAGCACACGCCGGTTCCATTGCGGCGCAGCGTGTTACTGGAGATGGAGGCCGAGTTCGGTGCCGACTTCGCGCGCACCAGGGCCAGCCGGTTCCGTTCGGCCACCGACATTTCCGTCACGAACTCGCTGTATCACTACTACGCGCTGCTCACCGGGCGCGCGGTGCCGCAGGAGAAGGCGAAGATGCGCTACGTCGACACGACCAGCCGCACAGGGCTTGCGCTGCTGGACGGTATCGCCGAACGGCGTGATGTCGACTTCTTCTGCCTGAACGACGGAAGCTTCCCGGAGATCACCGAAACCGAACGGGTACAGGCGGTTTCAGAGTTCCTGTCCGGCTACTTCCCGGATCCGGCACCGTGGGAGCGGCTCAGCGCACCGTCTCGTCATCCGATTCCGGAGTCGTCTCCCGGCGCCGCATGACATGCGGGATGCGTGCGGCGGGCGGGATGACAATGCCCGCCGCCGCGAGCGTCTGAGCGGCCTCTTCGGCCGTCGCGGGTGAGCCGACCGTCGGGCCGCGGTCGATCGGCACCACCGAGTGCACCACGGTGTCCGGGTAGATGTGCACGTAGTTGAAGGCCTGCGCGCCGTCTCGACCGCGCAGGCCGCCCTGCTCGACGCCGAGATCTTGGCTGTAGCAGGTCGCCGAGGCCACCGAGACCGGGATGCCCGCGAAGGTGGCGTTGGTGGAGAAGTGCAGGTGACCGGCCAGGATGGCCCGGACGTCGCTGCCGTCGAGCACGTCGGCCAGCCTGCGCTGGTCGCGCAGCTCGACGGTGACGGCGAGGTCGAGCACGCACGGGACCGGCGGATGATGCATGGCCAGGATGGTGCCGAACGGTGCGGGCTCGGCGAGCACCGAACGCAGCCAATCCAGCTGTTCGTCGGAGATCTCGCCGTAGTGGTGGCCGGGGACCGAAGTATCCAGGGCGATGATGCGCAGGCCGTCGATCAGATGGACGCGGTCCAGCGGCGCGGTCGATCCTCGTTCGCCGAGCAGCTTGCGGCGCAGGAGACTGCGGTCATCGTGGTTCCCCGCGACCCATACGATGGGCGCTGGCAAACTTCTTGCAAATGGCTCGATCAAGGCCTTGAGCTTGTCGTACGCCGCGGGTTCACCCTTGTCGGTGAGATCACCGGTGAACACGATCGCGGTCGGCTGGATCCGACTGGCCGCGGCCTGCTCTAGTAACTGGCGTAATCGCTGGTCCGCGTCTACGTCACCGTACAAATCCCCGTCGCCGGCGATCACGTGGGTGTCGCTGAAGTGGAACAACACATGATCCGGTCGCGGGTGCTCCGCGACTCTGCTGATGTGCACCGGACCGAACGTCCTCCCCGGCGGTTTGCCCGCCATTGGCTTCGGATTCCACCGCCAGAATAGCGAAGGACTACTGACAGGTTTCCCGCCAGACGGTGACGACATGCTTTCGGGAAGGTGAGGTTTGGATGTCGAAATCCCGCCGAGGTGGGCCGACGTCACCGCGCGCCGAATTGATCAGTGACGCGTCTCATAGCCGAATAGGGGTTTGATTCGGCGTGGCAGGCACCAGCGGGGCACCACGGCTCAAGCCTTTGCGACGTCTCGATGTCGCACGCGCGGGCGGTTCGTTCAACGGCGCACGGCCCTTGCGACGTTGAACATCGGCTACGCGCGGACTGACGTACGATTCAGCGCCGGCCGAGGGCGTCGGCGGCGCGAATCGCGTCGAGGGTCATCTCGGCATCGACGGTGAACGGCTCGTTGTGGATCGTTTCGCCGGGTGCGGTGGCGCGGGTTGCGATGGCGAACAGCGTATTTTCGTCGGCATCGGCGAGGCCGAGCGCGGCGAGGGTGGTGGGCAGGCCGACTTCGGTACAGAAGTCGAGGACGGTATCGATCTCGCCGGCCGCGGCACCTTCCAGCACCAACTGGGTGAGGACGCCGAAAGCAACCTTCTCGCCGTGCAGAAACGCGTGTGTCTGCGGGGCGGCGGTGAGTCCGTTGTGCACGGCATGCGCGGCGGCCAGCCCGGAGGATTCGAAGCCGAGACCGGATAGCAGGGTGTTGGCCTCGACGATGCGCTCCAGCGCGGGGGTGACGGCGTGCTCGCGCACCGCGGCCAAGGCCTGCGTGCCGTCCGCCAGCAGCGTGTTGTAGCAGAGTTCGGCGAGGGCGGTGGCACTGCGAGTGGACGCACCACCGCGCATATTGCGCACCCGCGCGGCCGTGCAGGTACGCGCCTCGAACCAGGTGGCGAGCGCGTCGCCCATGCCGGAGGCGAGCAGCCGGGCCGGCGCCTGGGCGATGGCGGAGGTGTCCACCAGTACCAGCGCCGGGTTGCGGCGGACCAGCTGGTAGGTCTCGACTTCGCCTGCCGCCGTGTAGATCACCGACAGCGCGCTACACGGCGCATCGCTCGACGCGGTGGTCGGACAGCTGATCATCGGCAACGCCAGATCGTCGGCGACCGCACGCGCCGAATCGAGCACCTTCCCACCGCCCGCCCCGAGCACCGCGGTGCTGCCACTGTCCCGCACCGCCGCGGTGATCGTCGCGATCTCCGCCCTGGTGCACTCCCCACTCGAAAGATGCACGGTGTAAGCGATTTTCGCGTCGGTCAGCGACCGCTCCCACGCCTCGGCCAGCAACCGCTGCGCGCTACGCCCGGCCACGATGGTGACCGGCCCCTCGATCCCCAGCCGCGCCATCTCCGCGCCGAGTTGCTCGGTGGCCGCGCGCCCCTGCACGTAGTGCCCCGGCGACGAAAACACACTCAACATCCGAAACCTCCCGATCCCGAGCCGGGCTGTGCCGAATCCCGTGCACACTGCTGCCCGACCGCCGACGTTCGTTTCGTCAACGCTACGCGTCGGCCGCCCAGTACTTGTACCAATCGTCGCTGGTGAGCGGACGGCGTTCACCGCGGGCGATTTCGGCGGCGTCTTCGGTGGCGTGGATGGTGGCGGCGAAGGCGAGGGTGGCTTTGCGGAGGCGTTCCTCGGCACTGTCGGGCCCACCGAGGTGAACTGTGCGCAGGTCCTCGGGGATCAGGTCGGCGGGCAGGCCCGCCTTCGTGCTCCGGTCGCGGATCTTTTCGGCGAGGGCCAGCGCGGGTTGCGCCATGGCGATGCCGTCGAGGCAGGAGCGGCGGGACTTTTCCGCGGATTTGCGTTCTTCCCAGGCACTTTCCTGCGCCGCGATCTTCTCTTCGAGGGAGGTGTCGGCGGCGAAGTCGGCGTCGCGCAGGTAGGGGCTGCGGTTGACCAGCTTGGCCACCAGGGCGGCGGCGACGTCATCGACGGTGAATTCGCCTGCCGCCTGGGCTATCCGGGAGTGGAAGAGCACCTGGAGCAGCAGGTCGCCCAGTTCTTCCTTGATGGTTTCGGCGTCGTTGTGCTGGATCGCGTCGAGGAGTTCGTAGGTTTCCTCGAGCAGGTAGGGGCGCAGCGAGTCGTGGGTCTGGGTGACTTCCCAGCCGCCGAAATTCCACAGGCGGTCCATGACTTCCACGGCACCGGTGAGACCGGCCGCCACCACGGCGGTGTCGGAGGGTGCCTCGGTCGGCTGGCTGGCGGCGGCGTGGCGGGCGGCCCGCAGCACCGCCTCGTCCCGGTCGGTACTCATCGGGCGGCCGAGACCTCGGTCGCGGTGGTGAGATCTACTGCGCCCTGCGCCTTTCCATCCAACGCGAGCAGTAGGTCGGCGACGAACTGCAGGAGCACGACATCGCGGACCCGGTCCGCCCCGACGCTGTCCTCGACGCGCGGCAGTGGCAGCGAGATGACCCCGCTGGCCGCGCGGTAGCTGGCGCTGGGGTAGATCCGCTTGAGGCGCATCTGCTTCGAGTCCGGCAGTTGCAGCGGCGAGACCTTGAGTGTTGTTCCGGTGACCGCGATTTCGGTGACCTCGTACTCGCGGGCCAGCAGCCGGAGCTTGGCGACCGAGACCAGGCGGCCGACCTCGACCGGCAGCGGGCCGTACCGATCGACGAGCTCCTCGACCACCGAGGCGAGGGTCGAATCGTCCTGCGCGGAGGCCAGTTTGCGGTATCCCTCGAGCCGGAGCCGGTCGCTGCCGATGTAGTCGGGCGGGATGTGCGCGTCGACGGGCAGGTCGATGCGCATTTCCTTGGGTTCCTCGGTGGTGATGGGCCTGCCGTCGGCGGCGGCCCGGTACGCCTCGACGGCCTCGCCGACCAGCCGGACGTAGAGGTCGAAGCCGACGCCGGCGACGTGCCCGGACTGCTCGGCACCGAGCACGTTACCGGCGCCGCGGATTTCGAGGTCCTTCATCGCCACCGCCATGCCCGCACCGAGGTCGGAGTTCTGCGCGATGGTGGCGAGACGGTCGTAGGCGGTCTCGGTGAGCGGCTTCTCCGGCGGGTACAGGAAGTAGGCGTACCCGCGTTCCCGGCTGCGTCCGACCCGGCCACGCAGCTGGTGCAGCTGCGAAAGGCCGAGGGCGTCAGCGCGTTCCACCAGCAGGGTGTTGGCGTTGGAGATGTCGAGGCCGGTCTCGATGATCGTGGTGCAGACCAGCACGTCGAATTCGCGCTCCCAGAAACCCTCCACGGTGGATTCGAGGGCGTCCTCGTTCATCTGACCGTGCGCGACGGCCACCCTGGCCTCGGGCACCAGATCGCGAATCCGCTTGGCGGCCTTGTCGATCGAGGACACCCGGTTGTGCACGTAGAAGACCTGGCCGTCGCGCAGCAGCTCGCGCCGGATGGCGGCGGTGACCTGCTTGTCGTTGTAGGCGCCGACGTAGGTGAGCACCGGATGCCGCTCCTCCGGCGGGGTGAGGATGGTCGACATCTCGCGGATGCCGGCCAGGCTCATCTCCAGGGTGCGCGGGATCGGCGTCGCGGACATGGTCAGCACGTCGACATGGGTGCGCAGCGCCTTGATGTGTTCCTTGTGTTCGACGCCGAAGCGCTGCTCCTCGTCGACCACGACGAGCCCGAGGTCCTTCCAGCGCACGCCGGTCTGCAGCAGGCGGTGGGTGCCGACCACGATGTCGACGCTGCCGTCGGCCATGCCCTCCAGTACAGCGCGGGCGTCGGCCGGATCGGTGAATCGGGACAGACCCTTCACGGTCACCGGGAAGCCCGCGACGCGTTCGGTGAAGGTCTGCAGATGTTGTTGCGCGAGTAGCGTTGTCGGCACCAGCACGACGACCTGCTTGCCGTCCTGCACCGCCTTGAACGCCGCGCGCACGGCGATCTCGGTCTTGCCGTAACCGACGTCGCCACACACCACCCGGTCCATCGGGACCGGCTTCTCCATGTCCGACTTCACCTCGGCGATGGCGGTCATCTGATCGACGGTCTCGGTGAACGCGAACGCGTCCTCCATCTCCTGCTGCCACGGCGTATCGGGGCCGAACGCGTGCCCCGGCGCCGCCTGGCGCGCGGCATACAGCTGCACCAGCTCGCCGGCGATCTCACGAACCGCCTTGCGCGCCTTGCGTTTCGTGTTGGCCCAGTCCGACCCGCCGAGCTTGGACAGGCTGGGCAGCTCGCCGCCGACGTAGCGCGACAGCTGATCCAGCGACTCCATCGGCACGAACAACCGGTCGCCGGGCTGGCCGCGCTTGCCGGGCGCGTATTCGATGACGAGGTATTCCCGGCGGGCGCCGCCGACCGTGCGTTCGATCATCTCGACGAATCGCCCGATGCCGTGCTGGTCGTGCACGACCATGTCGCCCGCGTTCAACGCCAGCGGGTCGACCTGGTTGCGGCGCTTGGCGGGCAGTCGCTTGCCGTCGCCGGGCGCGGTCATCCGGTTGCCGGTGAGATCGGATTCGGCGACGACGACCAGCCCGGCGTCGTCGAAGACCAGTCCGTCGTGCAGCGAACCGCACAGCACGCCGACCACGCCGTTGCCGGGTTCGGCGCCCGGTTCCAGCGCGGCGGCGGGCACCTCGGCGTCGGCGAGGCGTTCCAGAATGCGTTGCGCCGTACCGTGTCCGGCGACCACGACCACGGCGCGACCGCCGGTGGCCACGTGCGCGCGCAGCGAGGCGAAGATGGTCGCGACGAGCTCGTCGGAGCCGCGGGCGGTCGGCCCGGCCAGCACCGGCAGCACCACCTCGGCCGGGGTGCCTGCGGTGAGCGGGCTCAGCGTCCACCAGGGCAGTTCGTGCTCGTCCGCGCTCGCGTGCACCTCGGGCAGCGCCCGATAGCCGGAGGCAGCCAGGTCCAGACCGTGCGCGCCGAGCGGCGCGGCGGCGCCGAAGGAGGCCGCGGTCCAGGATGCCTCCAGGAACTCCTCGCCGGTGCGCACCAGATCGGCGGCGCGGGTGCGGATCTTCTCCGGATCGCACAGCAGCAGATGGGTGCCCTCGGGCAGCACCTCCGTGAGCAGCCGCAGCTCGCCCGGCTTCAGCACAGGGAGCAGCGCCTCCATGCCGTCGACCGGGACGCCGTTGCACAGCTTCTCCAGCATCTCGACCAAGGCGGCGTCGGCCGCGTTGGCGACGGCGGCCGCTGCGGCGCGCTCGCGCACGTCGGCGGTGAGCAGCAGCTCGCGACACGGCGGCGCGACGACGACATCGACCGAGACTTCGGTCAGCGAGCGCTGGTCGGCGACGGCGAACGGGCGAAGCTCGGTGACCTCGTCGCCCCAGAACTCCACCCGCACCGGATGATCGGCGGTCGGCGGGAACAGGTCGAGGATGCCGCCGCGGACTGCGAACTCGCCGCGCTTGCCGACCATGTCGACCCGGCTGTAGGCGAATTCGACCAGGCGCGTGAGTAGTTCATCGAAGTCCAGTTCGGCGCCGACGCGCAGCACGATCGGTTCGATGTCGCCGAGGCTGCCCGCCATCGGCTGCATGAGCGACCGCACAGTGGTCACCACAACGCGCAACGGCGCGGGGAAGGCAGGGTCTTCGGGGTGGGCCAGCCTGCGCAGCACTTCGAGCCTGCGCCCGACGGTGTCGGCGCCGGGCGACAACCGCTCGTGCGGCAGGGTCTCCCAGGACGGGAACTGCGCGACCGCCGGGCCGAGCATCTCCTCCAGCTCGATCGTCAGATCATCGGCCTCGCGCCCGGTCGCGGTGACGACGACCAGCGGCCGCTTCGCCTCGATCGTCGCGGCCACAAACGCACGCACACCGGACGGTCCGACCAGCTCGACCGAGGACTTGCCGACCAGTTCGGCGACGGTCCGCATCGCGGCGTCGGCACCGGCGACCGCCGCGAGTCCCGCCAGCGGTGGGCGATGGGTCGGCATCACAACTCCTGAGCTCGAGCCGGGTATTTCCAGCAGCGAGCCGAGTCTAGTCAAGCCCGCCGACACATCGAGCTCGGGCCGTTAGGGCACGTACCTGCGCAGGCGCCTTGCCGCGAACTCGCGGAAGTAGGCGAGCTTCTCGGCCGGGACGATCGACGGGAGCAGGAAGTACCAGACGCGTTCCATCCTGGTCGCCATCTGGTCGATCGACTCGGTGCCGACGGCGATGATGTGCACGCCCGCGGTCATCTCCTGCAGCAGCATGCCGATCACCTCGGCGTCGAGCTCCGGCTGCAAATCGCCTTGGGCGATGGCTCTTTCGGAGAGTACGCGGTAGGTGTCGCCCCACGTCTTGGCGATGTTGTCGCCCTGCGCGCCGCGATAGTCACCGATCTGATGGGTCAGCTTGAGCATCGCGCCGACCATCGGATCGTTCATCGATAGGTCGGCCACGACGTAGGTGATGCCGATGCACGCCTCGAGTGCGGGCACCCGGGGATCGAAGAAGCCCTGGCACGAGCTGACCAGCCGCTCGTTGCCCTGGTCGACCACCGCGCGCGCCAGCTCTTCCTTCGAGCCGAAGTGAAAGTACAAGGCGCCCTTGGTCACATTGGACTGCGCGATGATCTCGCTCAGACTCGCGTTCGCGTAACCCAAGCGCAGAAAGACATCGGCAGCGCCCGCAAGAACGGAGTCGCGGGTGATCTCCGCGCGCGCTTGCCTAGCCATCAGATCCGCCTGTCATCCTAAAAACCAGCCATCCTGAAGTAGACCGACATCACGAAGTAGACCGACTTACCGCCCGAACAGCACCCAAAGGATGGGTGAACCGTACCACCAGGCGGGCCCTCGGCAGTCAATTCGAGCATTCGACTGGACCCGCTTCGCAATTCGCTGGTTAACAACCCGAGTCACTCCTCGATACCAGCGCGCCACTCCGAGCTGAGGTGCGGGTCGGCCTCCAGATGGCTCAGCCCGTTCCAGCACAGATTCACCAAGTGCACGGCGACAACCTCTTTCGACGGCTTGCGTTCGTCCAGCCACCAGGTCGCGGCGGTGGCCACCTGGCCGACCAACGCCTGGGCATAGAGGGTGGCGAGGCTGGTGTCGAAACCGCGGCGATCGAAATCGCCGGCGAGGATGTGCGCCACCTGATTCACGGCCTCGTTGAGCAGGCTGGAGTATCGGCCCTCGGCATTGCCGGTCGGCTGATCGCGCACCAGGATGCGGAAGCCGTCGGTGCGTTCCTCGATGTAGGTGAGCAGTGCGAGCGCGACCTGCTCGAGCCGGACCCGAGAACGGTTCTGGGTGAGCGAAGAGACGATCATGTCGAGCAACATCGACATCTCCCGGTCGACCACGACCGCGTACAGACCCTCTTTGCCACCGAAATGCTCGTACACCACGGGTTTGGAGACCTGGGCCCGCTGCGCGATCTCCTCGATCGAGGTGGCGTCGTAACCGCGCTCGGCGAACAGTGCGCGACCGATCTCGATCAGTTGCTGACGCCGCTGGGTACCCGTCATCCGCGGACGCGACACCTTGGGCGGTTCACTGGTCGACATCGCTCCCGCCTCCCTTCGCCAAAGACCGTCCGGTGCCTTAACTGTTCCAGACAGCACCGCAGATTGCGCCGTCAACCCCGGGCGCGCCCCCGATCAACTGCCGCCGCGACCCTGTCGACGCTCCAACTACCGGCAAGAATCGCGGAGAGGCGCGGGTGTATGCGAGGATCTTTCCCGTGCCGTGGCACAGCGGCGGGTGTTCCCGATCCGCCGATGTGACAATCCGCCGTGGTGTAATGGCAGCACCTCTGATTTTGGTTCAGATAGTTCAGGTTCGAGTCCTGGCGGCGGAGCTCGGCAGCACGATGACTATCGTTGGCCCGCACATCGGCGCCCAGCACAGCAGACCCCCGCACGATGAGCAGAGCCAAGCACGATGACAGGCAGCCGAGGGAGATCCATGCCACAGCAGACCGCCGTCGTCGTTCTCGCAGCCGGTGCCGGGACGCGAATGCGGTCGAAGACCCCCAAGGTGCTGCATTCGCTGGCCGGTCGGAGCATGCTCGCACACGCGCTGCATGCGGCGAACGAGATCGACCCCGCATACCTGATCACCGTGGTCGGTCACGACCGCGAGCAGGTCGGCGCCGCCGTCAACGCGGTGGCCACCGACCTGGGCCGGGAGATCACTCCCGCCATTCAGGAGGAACAGCTCGGCACCGGACATGCCGTGCAGTGCGCACTGGCCGCGCTGCCCGTCGGCTTCACCGGCGACCTGCTCGTCACCTCCGCCGATGTACCGCTGCTCGACGGGCACACGCTGTCCGCGCTGCTCGACGAGCACCGCAGCTATACCGAGCGTTCCGCCGTGACGGTGCTGACCTTCGTGCCGGACGACCCGAACGGCTACGGCCGCATCGTCCGTGACGCGCACGGCCGGGTGGCCGAGATCGTCGAGCACGCCGACGCCACTCCGGAGCAGGCCGCGATCACCGAGGTCAACTCGGGTGTCTACGCGTTCGACGTGAATGTGCTGCGCACCATGATCAGCCGGTTGTCCACCGCGAACGCCCAGCACGAGCTGTACCTGACCGACGTGCTGCGGCTGGCCCGCGAGGCCGGGCATCCGGTGCACGGCGCCCGCCTGGTCGACGCGGCCAAGGTCACCGGCGTGAACGACCGGGTCCAGCTGGCCAGCGCGACGAGCAGACTCAACCGCTACATCCTGGAACGGCACATGCGGGCCGGCGTCACCATCATCGACCCCGCCTCGACCTGGGTGGATGCGAGCGTTCGGATCAGCAGGGACGCGATTCTGCGCCCCGGCGTGCAGCTGCTCGGCGACACCGTAATCGGCGAGGACGCCGAGATCGGGCCGGACAGCACGCTGACCGACGTGGTGGTCGGCGACGGTGCCCGGGTCATCCGCACGCACGGCGAGGGCGCGATGATCGGCCCCGGCGCGACGATCGGCCCGTTCAGTTACCTACGTCCGGGCACGGTGGTCGGCAATTCCGGCAAGCTGGGCGCGTTCGTGGAAACCAAGAACGCCTCGATCGGCGCGCACTCCAAGGTGCCGCATCTGACCTACGTCGGTGACGCGACCATCGGCGAGCACAGCAACATCGGCGCTTCGAGTGTTTTCGTGAACTACGACGGAGTGACCAAGCATCACACCACTGTCGGATCGCATGTGCGAACGGGAAGCGACACGATGTTTGTCGCACCGGTAACGGTGGGTGACGGAGCGTATACGGCGGCGGGTACTGTACTGCGCAGAAGCGTTCCGCCCGGCGCACTCGCGATTTCCGGCGGACCGCAGAAGAACATCGAGGGCTGGGTGCAGCGGCACCGTCCCGGAACGGCCGCGGCGCGCGCGGCGGCAGAAGCCAACGCCGCCAAAGACAACTCCGGTCCGGCAATCGAGCAAAAGGATGGCAAACAGCAGTGACCGCGTCATGGATCGACAACCAGAAGAACCTCATGCTCTTCTCGGGACGCGCCCACCCTGAGCTGGCCGAGCAGGTCGCCAAGGAACTCGACGTCCACGTCACGCCGCAGACGGCACGCGACTTCGCCAACGGCGAGATCTTCGTCCGGTTCGAGGAGTCGGTCCGCGGCTCCGACGCGTTCGTGCTGCAGAGCTTCCCCGCGCCGCTGAACCAGTGGTTGATGGAGCAGCTCATCATGATCGACGCGCTCAAGCGCGGTTCGGCCAAGCGGATCACCGCCGTGCTGCCGTTCTACCCCTACGCCCGCCAGGACAAGAAGCACCGTGGTCGCGAACCGATCTCGGCTCGCCTGGTCGCCGACCTGCTGAAGACCGCGGGCGCGGACCGCATCATCACCGTCGACCTGCACACCGACCAGATCCAGGGCTTCTTCGACGGCCCCGTCGATCACATGCACGCGCAGCTGCAGCTCGCCGAGTACATCCGGACGAACTACACCCTCGATCACATCACCGTGGTCTCCCCCGACTCCGGCCGCGTGCGCGTCGCCGAGAAGTGGGCCGACTCGCTCGGTGGCTCGCCGCTGGCGTTCATCCACAAGACCCGTGACCCGCTGGTGCCCAACCAGATCAAGGCGAACCGCGTGGTCGGTGACGTCGAGGGCCGCACCTGCATCCTGATCGACGACATGATCGACACCGGTGGCACCATCGCCGGCGCGGTCAAGGTGCTCAAGGACGCGGGCGCCGGTGACGTGGTCATCGCCGCCACGCACGGCGTGCTGAGCGACCCGGCCGCCGAGCGGCTCGCCGCCTGCGGTGCCAAGGAAGTTGTGGTCACCAACACGCTGCCGATCACCGAAGAGAAGAAGTTCCCGCAGCTGACGGTGCTGTCCATCGCCCCGCTGCTGGCCCGCACCATCCGCGAGGTCTTCGAGAACGGCTCGGTCACCGGCCTTTTCAACGGCAACGCATAGATACATACCGCGAGATGGCGGCTCGGGCTTCGGTCCGGGCCGCCATTTCTTTTGCGCCGGTTCCGGTAGCGATGGCTTTGCACGGGGATACTGAGAGGTATGGACCGTGAACCGTTGGACACAGACATGGGAGACGACGACCAAGCCGACGAGATCCGCGCCTACAAGCGCAATGTCGAGGATCCGCCGGATGACCTGCGGATTCGCTATCACGAGAACGAGGACGACGGCAGGCTCGGCATCGCCGACGAACTGGCGCAGGAGTCGACCCCGCGCGAACAGCGCGCCGAGAAGGCCCAGGACGACGAGCGGCCCGCCGAGGTGATCGCCATGGAGATCGTCGACGATTCCGATTTCTGACGTCCTGCCCACGGCCGGCGGCGCCACCTAGCGCAATCGGCTATGACAGCTCGGCCGCCGTGGTACGCATGACGGACATGCCGGACGCGATCCGTCCGCTGTCGGTGGTCAGTGGCGGCGGAGCGCAGCGATGGCGGCCGGACGACATGAGGAGGCGCGATGAGTACGCCGCAGAATCCGGAACGTCCCGGCGGTGCGCCGGGGTCGGCGGGCGCGCAGTCCGCGTCGTCGGCGAGTGCGAGCGGGTCGGGAGATCCGTCGACGGACACCGGTGCCGCGCCTGCGTCGCGCGACTCCGGCTCGTCGGCGAAATCCGCAGAAGCGAGCTCGCCGCCTTCGCTGTCGAAAGATGTTGGTGCGGCGGAACCTTCGAGCGAGCCGTACACCCCGCCGCCGCCCGCGCCCGGCGAGTGGTGGCAGCCGACCGACGCGCCGAGCGGACCGCTCGGTGGGCATGCGCAACCGTGGGGTACGGGGCCCGCGGGGCCGTCGAGCAGCCAACCGACCGGCGACTCGGGACCTGCCGGGCCGCAGAGCAGTCAGCAGCAGTGGGGCGCGCAATCCGATCCACAGCATCAATATCCGCAGTTCCCCGGCAGCGGCCAACCACCGGATTCGGGCAGCCCGCAGCAGTACGCGCAGTATCCCGGCGGCCAGCCGCAAGATTCGAGCCCGCAGCAGTATCCGGGAGGTGGCCGACTCCACGACGCGAGCGGCCCGGCGCAGTATCCGCAGGGCGGGATGTACAACTACCCGCCGAGCGGCGGCTACGGTGAACAGCCCGGTCTGCAGCAGGGCAGCTACGCCGCTTACTCGCAGCAGTCCTACGAGCCATACGCCGCCCCGCGGACCGTAGGCACCCAGGTGTTCTCCATCATCGGATTCGTCTGCGCCGCGATCGCGGTGTTGTTCTGCCCCATCCTGTTCGGCCCCGCGGGCATCGTCCTGGGGCTGATCGGCCACAGCAAGGGCGAATCCCTCGGCAAGTGGGCCGCGATCGCGTCGGGCGTCACCATGATCATCGGCTTCCTGGTGGGGTTCCTCATCTTCAACGGAGACCTGAGAACGTAGATTGCTCGGTATGAGCGAGGCACAGTCATGAACAAGTTCAGCGGCTTTCCGCTGGCGGGGCTGGATTTCTACGAGGATCTCGAGGCGGACAACTCGAAGACGTTCTGGACCGCGCACAAAGACGTGTACGAGACGGCGGTGAAGGCGCCGATGCTCGCCCTCACCGCCGAGCTGGAGCCGGATTTCGGCCCGGCCAAGATCTTCCGGCCGTATCGCGACGTGCGCTTTTCCAAGGACAAGACGCCGTACAAGGACCACCAGGGCGCGTACGTGTCGGTGGCGCCGAGCACCGGCTGGTATGTGCAGATCGGCGCGGCGGGACTCTACGTCGCGGGCGGCTTCTACGGTGGTTCCTCGGAACAGATCGCCCAGTTGCGCGCCACCATCGACCACGAGGTGCGCGGTCCGGAGCTGGAAAAGATTCTCGCGAAGCTGACCAAGGCCGGCTACACGATCGGCGGTGAGCAGCTCAAGACCAAGCCGAAAGGCTACGACGCCGACCATCCGCGCATCGACCTGCTCCGGCGCAAGGCCCTGGTCTGCAACAAGGAGTTCGGGGCGCCGCCGTGGCTGGACCAGCCACGGGCCGCCAAGGAGATCCGCACCGCCTGGGAGACGATGCGGCCCCTGATCGATTGGCTCGGCGCCGTGGTCAGCGGGGCGACCACCCGGTCACCCCTGCTGGCCTAGTCGCGAGCCGCGAGGACGAGCGCGAAGCGGTTGTCGGGGTCGGTCCACACCTGCTCGGTGCTGAACCCGGCGGCGCTCAGCTCCGCGGCAAGACCGTCGAGCCGGAACTTCGCCGAGATCTCGGTCCGCAGCTGCTCGCCGCGGGCGAAACGCACGGTGAGGTCCAGCTCGCGGACCGTGACGGTCATGTCCTCGGTGGCCGCCAAGCGCATCTCGATCCACTCGTTGGCCGCGTCCCACAGCGCGACGTGCTCGAACTTCTCCGGCGCGAAATCGGCGTCGAGCCGAGAGTTCAACACGTGCAGCACATTCCGGTTGAACTCCGCGGTGACGCCTGCCGCGTCGTCATAGGCGGGGACCAGCACGGCGGGGTCGATCACCAGCCCCGCACCGAGCAGCAGCTGCTCGCCCGGCTCGAGCACCTCGTAGATGCTGGCGAGGAATTCGGCGCGCTCGGCGGGAACCAGATTGCCGATGGTGCCGCCGAGGAACGCGATCATCCGGCGGCCGCCGCCGGGCAGGTTGTGCAGGGTGTCGGTGAAGTCGCTGACCACCCCGTGCACGGCGAGCCCGGGAAACTCGCCCGCGATCTCGTCCGCCGCCGCGCGCAGCGCACTGGCCGAGACATCCTGCGGGACATAGGTCTTCAGCGGACCCTCGGCGGTCAGCGCGGACAGCAGCAGCCGCGTCTTGGCGGCCGAGCCCGCGCCGAGCTCGACCAGCACCTCGGCCTGCGCGACCCGGGCGATCTCGCCGACCACCCGCTCCAGCAGCGCGCGTTCGGTGCGCGTCGGGTAGTACTCGGGGAGCTCGGTGATCTGCTCGAACAATTCACTGCCGCGGGCGTCGTAGAACCACTTGGGCGGCAGCCACTTCGGGTCGGCGGTGAGGCCGAGCCGGGCGTCCGCCCGCAATGCCGAGGTGAGGTCGTCGTCGGATAGGTGGATCTCCAGCGTCGGTGCGGTCATCGTGCGCCTTTCGTGCCGTCGGGCAATGGGTCGATGGAAAGCTGGCCTGGCCGGGCGATCACCAGACTGCGGTCGGGGATCGACTGCCAATTCGGGTCGTCGTCATAGGGTTCGGAGGCGAGCACCGCGACGGTGTCGGTGATCAGGGCCGACAGCGAGTGGTGCACCGTGGTGGCCCAGAGGGTTTCGCCGTCGCCGAGCAGGAAGTTGAGCCGGGCGTTGGGTGCGTGGCGCAGCACGCCGGACACGAGCAGGCCGAGGGCGGTGCCCGGGGAGTCGACGAAACCGCCGGGCTCCATTGCGGTGAGCATCTGCCGCAGCAGCACCCAGAGCGTCGCGGCGTCGGTGGGGGCTTCCGCCTCGAGCAGTTGAATCGTCTCGAAGAGCCTGGTCGCGCCGACCTGGGTGGCGGCCATGTCCAGGTCGGAGGACACCGCGGTGACGACCGGACGCCAGTTCGGCACCGCGCCGTTGTGGCTGAAGGCCCAGCGACCACTGGTGAACGGCGCGCACGCGGTCCGCTCGATGGGCATCCCCACGGTGGCCGACCGGATCGACCCCAGCACGGCGGTCGAATGCAGCTGCGTCAGTACCTCTTCCACCGCCGGGTCGGTCCAGATAGGCGCGGCGTTGCGGTACCGGCTGGCGATCAACGTGCTGTTCGGCGAGCCGCCGCCGGGTAAGGCACTGGTCGCCAAGGGGTTTCGGGTGCCGTCGACCTCGGCGGCGCGCCACCACGCGACACCGAACCCGTCGGCGTTGACCGTGCCGCCGCCGCGCATGTCCCGCGGCGCCCATGCCTGGGTGCGCAGGGAATGTGTACCGGCCGTGAGCATCTCACCGACGCTCACCGCCGGGCCCAGGTAACCGAGATGTCTGCACATCAGTAACCACCTCTCGTCGGGCGACCGGAAGTTTTCCGCATTGATCTACTCCGCACCTCTGGCGGCCGAGACCGGCAATGGGCAACCTCCGCGCTCACTCGCCCTCCCCCGGTCGCAGATCGCGAGCGAGCCGGAATCCCGAGAAGATCTGCCGTCGGATCGGGTGATCCCAGTTGCGGAAGGTGCTGCGGCAGGCCACCGGGTCGGTGCCGAACGAGCCGCCGCGCAGCACCCGGTAGTCGCCGCCGAAGAAGACCTCCGAGTACTCCCGATAGGGGAAGGCGTGGAAGCCCGGGTAGGGATCGAAACCTGACGCGGTCCACTCCCAGACGTCGCCGATGAGCTGATGCACACCGGCGGGTGTCGCACCCGCCGGATAGGCGCCCACGTCGGCGGGTTCCAGGTGGCGCTGACCCAGATTCGCGGTGGCCTCGTCGGGTTCGGCGTCGCCCCAAGGGAATCGGCGGTCTGCGCCGGTGGCCGGGTCGTGGCGCGCGGCCTTCTCCCACTCGGCCTCGGTGGGCAGCCGCTTGCCCGCCCAGTTCGCGTACGCCTCGGCCTCGAACCAGCACACATGCACCACCGGCTGATGCGGGCGCAGCGGCGTCATCACACCGAAGACGCGACGCCACCAGTGACCGGCGGGGTCGCGCTCCCAGAATTGCGGCGCGACCAGGCCGGCCTCCTGCCGGTGCGCCCAACCGCGTTCGGACCATAGCTCTGGGCGCTCGTAGCCGCCGTCGTCTATGAAGGCCAGGTACTGCTCGTTGGTCACCGGCGCGGCGTCGATGGCGAAGCCGGGCAGTCGAACTCGGTGCGCGGGGCGCTCGTTGTCCAGCGCCCACGGCTCGGTGGACGTGCCCATGGTGAATTCACCTGCGGGAACGACGACTTCGCCGGTGACGGGAGTGGGCGCGATCGGCACGGCGGGCGCGGTCAATACCGCTGGGCCGGTGCGCAATTGGTGGGTGGCCAGCATGGTCTCGTCGTGCTGCTGCTCGTGCTGGGCGATCATGCCGAAGGCGAAACCGCCATCGATCAGCGGCGCGCCGCGTAAATCGCTGTGGCCCAGCACATCCCACACCTTGTCGCGGACGGTACCGACATATCTCCTGGCTTGGGTCGGGTCGAGCAGCGGCAGCGCGGGACGGTTCGAGCGGGCGTGCTTGAACGCGTCGTACAGCTCGTCGATGTCGGCGCGCACCGCCTCGCGGCCGCCGACATCGCGGACCAGCCACAGTTCTTCCTGGTTGCCGATGTGCGCGAGATCCCACACCAGCGGGCTCATCAGCCGTGAATGCTGCGCCACCAGTTCGGCTTCGTCGATGCAGTCGGTGAGGGTGAGCGTGCGCTGTCTGGCACGGGTCAGTACCTCGGCGATCCGGTCACGCAGGTGCTCGGTGTCGGAAACGTCGGAGGCAGGCGGATGGTGAATGGTCACGATAGGTCTCCGGGGGATAGTTCGGCGTCGGCGTCGGCACGGCTCAACGCCGGACCGGATCGGCAATGCAGACAGGCTCTTTGCACGACTCGGCTCGCTGCCACCCGTGTCACGAGACGGCTCCGGGACCGTCCGCCCCGGGTCCCTGGCCGCTGCGACATCGTTGCGTGGCGGCTTCGATCTCGCGGACCGCCTCGTCCGTCGCCGCATGGGCCGCGGCCAGCGTGAGGAGCTCCACCGCCACGGCGCGGATGTCGAGATCGGCCAACCCGTAGCGGGCGGCGTCGAGCCAGTGGCCCGCCAGCGGCGCGGCGATGGCGGTCGCCTCGGCGACAACGGCACGGCTGGACATGAGCGCGTCGAGCACGTGGATCGGCACGGTCCAGCCGTCGCCGGGCTGTGCGTCGATGTAGCGGACCTCGAGGTAACCGGACGCGCGCACCGGCGGGAACAGCGTGGTCAGGTGATAGTCGAGGTCGTTGCGGTCGGGGCGGCGGCCCACCTCGTCGTCGAGGGCACCGGAGAGCCAGTCCGCGAAGGTCGCTCCCGGCGGCGGCGACCAGCCGGTATCGCCGTTGCCGGGTGCGCGGGCCGCATCGTCGGGTCTTCGAACGCACAGCAGCGGCACGTCCAGGGCCCACCGGCTGTAGCCGTGGATCGGATCCACCCAGTCCATCAGCGGCGGCCGGGTCCTGGCGTTGTCCAGCCGCAGCCAGGCGCGCATGCGTTGCGACGCCCACTCCCCCGCCGGGGCGCCGCGCAGCGCGGGCGAACAGGCGAAGGCGGCGAGCAGTGCCGGGCCGATGGCGTAGAGCGCGGTCCAGCGGGCGGCGATATCGGCGCGATCGGCACCGGCGTCGACGCTGACCTGGGTCGCGGCGGTATTGCACATCATGAGTTTGCCGAACGGGCCGATGCCGGCGAAGGTCTGTTCCATGGCGCGATAGCGCGGTAGCTGGAGCAGCCGTTTGGGGCGGCGGTCCGCGTCGGCAGCGACGGAAACGGTTCGGATGGAACGAGATTCGAGAAGTTCCCGCAGTAGGCGGGCATCGTCGCGGAGCGAGGTATTCAGCTGCGCGGCATCAGCGAACGGTGCGCTGGACAATTCGATTTGGCCACCGGGTTCGATGGTGACCCGGCTGCCCCCTGGTAAGGCCAATTCCGGGGAATCGGGGGCGATGGACCGTGGTGCATACGGTCCGAGGGCATCCGCCAGGGCAGTCAACTGGGGACGCGGGGCGGCCGAAGGGCCTGACGCCGAACACTCACCCTGCACGGTGAGCCATTCGAGCTCGGCGCCGATCAGCGTCGGTGGTCCCTGCTTGAAGCAGACGCCGCCGATATACGCCTCGGCGGCGGCTCGCGACCCTAGCTCCCCATCGTGGATTACCCGGCTGACCAGCTCCGAATGCTCCAGCGTGACCGCCATACCAACCTCCACTGTGGGTCCGAATCGCTGTGGTTTCGTGTCCGCCGTCGTTCTGTTATCGCCGCGTGGCCGTTTTGTATTCCGCTCGCGGCATCCATCCAGAGTAGCGATCACCACCGACAAGAAATCGACAAGAAACCGAACTGGGGACCGACCGGGCACGGACAGACCCGGTCCCGCCGCGCCCGTTAAGGTCGGAATCATGCTGGCTGAAGATCGTGTCCGAGCCGACACCCCTGGTTGCGCGTCCGGTGCCGAGCCGGGTCCGGTATTCCTCGACAGCGCCGGATCGTCACTGCCCCCGCGCGTCGTCCTGGACACCGTCGTCGACCATCTGCGCCGCGAAGCCGAGATCGGTGGCTATCGCGCCGCGAACGAGCGCCTCGACGATCTCGCCGCGGTGAAGACCGCGATCGGCACGCTCATCAACGCGGCGCCGTCCAGTATCGCGTTGAGCGACAGCGCGACTCGCGCGTGGGCCGACTTCTTCTACTCGATTCCGCTGGCCGAGGGTGATCGCATCCTGGTCTCCGAGGCCGACTACGCGAGCAACGCCATCGCGGCGCTGCAGCGCGCCCGCGCCACCGGGGCAACCGTGGAAAAGATCCCGAGCGACAGCACCGGGCAGCTCGACCTCGACGCGCTGTCGGCGCTGGTCGACGAGCGGGTCAAGCTTGTCTCGGTGCTGCACGCGCCCACCAACGGCGGCCTGGTCAACCCGGCCGCCGAGGCCACCAGGATCGCGCGTTCGGTCGGTGCGCTGGTGTTGCTCGACGCCTGCCAGTCGACCGGACAGCTCCCGATCGATGTCGCCGAACTCGACGTCGACGCGCTCTCGGCCACCGGCCGCAAGTGGCTGCGCGGGCCGCGCGGCACCGGATTCCTCTACGTGCGACCGGAATTGGCGGCAACGATGGAACCGGCGCGGCTCGACCTGCACAGTGCGGAGTGGACCGCCCCGGACGAATACCGCCTCGCGCCCGACGCCAGCCGCTTCGAGTTCTGGGAATGCGATGTGGCCGCGCGCCTCGGTCTCGGCGCGGCCGTGCGGTACCTGCTCGAGCTCGGTCCCGCGAATGTGTACGAGGCCATCTCGGCCCGCGCCGAGCACCTGCGCAAGGCACTGCCGGAGCTTCCCGGAGTGACGGTGCGCGACATCGGCGTTCAGCACAGCGGCATCGTGTCGTTCACCGTCGACGGTGTCGATTCCCTCGCGGTGCGCGATCGGCTTGCCGAGCAGAACATCACGGTGACCGTCAGCCGGGCAGGCTCGACGCTGCTGGACATGACCGGTCGCGGGCTGCAGTCCGTGGTCCGCGCCTCCCCGCACTGCTTCGTGAGCTTCGAGGAGCTGGACCGATTCGTGGCCGCCGTCGCCGCGCTGTAAGCAACTGCCGGACCGCAGCGCTCAACGAGCAGAGTCATCTGGTCGCTCAGAGACCTTGGACGGCAACCAGATGACTCTGCTCGATCAGCTAGCGGCCAGACCACTCTGCTCGACTGGCGAGTAGCGGAGGAATTGCGTTCAGGCCAGATGTAATTCGAGGGCGCGGTCCACGAGCGCGCGGAGATCGGCGGCGGGCGCGACCAGGCGCAGGCTGCGATTCGCCTGAAGTGCGGCGATGCCGTGCAGGTTTGTCCACAGGGCTATCGCACGCTGCGCAGCATCCACGGACCCAGCCTTGGCGGCCTCGGTTACCAGCGCCACGAATCGCTCGAACAGCGGCAACGTCGTCGCGCGAAGATTCTCGCCGGAGCCTTCGAGCAGGTCGTGCCGGAACATCAGGGTGAACATCTCCGGCCGCTCGCCGGCGAACCCGACGTACTCGACGCTCATGCGCGCCAGTCGATCTCGGGCGGACCCACCGGGATCGGCCGCGGCGAACCGGTCGATCAGATCGGCGAACCCGCGCGCCGCGATGGCCGCGAGTAGCGCGCGGTGCGTCGGGAAGTGCCTGCGCGGTGCCCCATGTGAGACACCGGCAGCGCGCGTTATCGCCCGAAGTCCCAATTGCGCCGCACCGACCTCTTCCAACAGGTCGACACCCGTCCCGACCAGGCGCTCCCGCAGCGGTTCACTCTCGACCATGCAGACATTGTCTACGGCAGCCAGCCAGCCGCCACATCCGGGTGTAGACACTGTCTACGCCAGTGCGGTAGACATTGTCTACACATTTCGATCGGGAGGTTCTCCGTGTGGTACTGGCTCTTCAAACACGTGTTGCTCGGCCCCGTGCTGCGGGTGCTCGGCAGACCCGAAGTCGAAGGGCTGGATCATGTTCCGCGCACCGGGCCGGTGATCGTCGCGGCCAACCACCTGGCGGTGATCGACTCGCTGTACCTCGCGCTGGTGCTGCCCCGGCGCGTCACGTTCCTGGCCAAGCAGGAGTACTTCACCGGCACCGGCCTGCGCGGCCGGTTCCAGCGGTGGTTCTTCTCGGCGACGGGTCAGGTGCCGGTCGACCGGACCGGTGGTAGCGCCGCGGCCGACGCGCTCGCCGCCGCCACCCGCATTCTCGAGACGGGCGGCGTATGGGCCATCCACCCCGAGGGCACCCGCTCGCCGGACGGCCGGATCTACCGCGGCCGCACCGGCACCCTGCGGGTCGCGATGGCGACCGGCGCACCGGTGATCCCGGTGGTGCTCTCCGGCACCGATCGCGTCAACCCCCGCGGCAAGCGACTGCCCCGCTTCGGCAAGGTGCGGATCAGCTTCGGCACCCCGCGCTACTACCTGCCCGCCGAGCAGCACCACACCGCACGCACCGCGACCGACGAACTGATGCGCGACCTCGCCACCCGCGCGGGCCGCCACTATGTCGACCAGTACGCCACCACCTTTCGCTGACCGGCGCCCCATCCCCGCCCCAGCACGCGTCGTCACCCACCGAGGATCGGTGCGGCACTGGAGCGATGGGCGGACCGAGCAGGCCGGCCACCCGCGCTCCGGACCGTATCCGCGCCTATGCGCGGTCCGGACCGCACATCCGGTTACCCGCGACACTCCAGCAAACGCAGACACGCTGGAAAAGGGTTAACGCCACGCCGGAATGGCGGGATAGTTGAGGGAGGTCGGCAGGCGACCCGAAGCTGGTGATGAGGGAGTTGACGTTGAGCAGGTTCACCGACGAGATGTATGCGACGGCGCAGGCGTCTACCCGGGGGCTGGTGACCGGCGAACCGAACGCACCGCTGCGGCAGAGCTGGGGCGAGATCCATCGGATCGCCCGGCGGATGGCCGGTGGGCTCGCGGCGGCAGGCATCGGACACGGTGACGCGGTGGGCGTGCTGGCGGGGATGCCGGTCGACATCGCACCGGCCTGCCAGGCCATCTGGATGCGCGGCGCCTCGATCACCATGCTGCACCAGCCGACGCCGCGCACCGATCTGGTCGTCTGGGCGCGCGACACCGAGACCGTGCTGACCATGATCGAGGCGCGCGCGGTGGTGCTCGGTGCCCCGTTCGAGGCGGCCGAACCGCTGCTGCGCGAGCGCGGCATCACGGTGGTGCGGATCGATCAGCTGCGCGACGGCACGGACACCGACCCGGTGCCGACCGCCGAGGACGATATCGCCTTGCAGCAGTTGACCTCCGGATCGACCGGGTCGCCCAAGGCGGTGCGGATCACGCACGGCAACTTCTTCGTCAACGCCTACGCCATGTTCGATCGGGTCAAATTCCAGCTCGACGACGACGTGATGGTCAGCTGGCTGCCGCTGTTCCACGACATGGGCATGGTCGGATTCCTCAGCGTCCCCATGCAAATCGGCGCCGAGGTGGTGTGCGTGACGCCGCTGGACTTCCTGATGCGCCCATTACTGTGGGCCGAGCTGATCACCAAGTATCGCGGAACCGTCACCGCCGCACCGAACTTCGCGTACTCGCTGCTGGCCCGCAGGCTGAAGCAGGCCGACGACGGCGCGTTCGATCTGAGCAGCGTTCGCTACATGTGGAACGGCGCCGAGCCGGTCGACCCGGACACCATGGAGACACTGGCCGCGGCCGGAAAGCGCTTCGGGCTCAGCCCGATGGCCCTCACCCCCGTGTACGGCATGGCGGAAACCACGCTGGCCGTGTCGATTCCGGATCCCGGACTGGGCCAGGTGCTCGACGTCATCGATGCCGACCTGCTGGAGGCGCTCGGTAAGGCCGTTCCGGTGCCCGACGAGCACGGGCATCCCGGCAATATCCGCAGGCTGCCCACGCTGGGTTACCTGGTCGACCATCTGGAAGGCCGCGTGGTGGACACAGAGCATCAGCCGCTGCCGCCGCGTTCGGTCGGCGTGATCGAATTACGCGGGCCTGCGGTCACTTCCGGCTATGTCACGGTCGAAGGTTTCCGACCGGCGCAGGACGCCGCGGGCTGGCTCGACACCGGCGACATCGGCTACTTCACCGAAGAGGGCTTGATCGTGGTGTGTGGCCGGATCAAGGACGTCATCATCATGGGCGGCCGCAATATCTACCCCACCGACATCGAGCGCGCCGCCACCCGGGTGAGCGGCGTGCGGCCGGGCAACGCGGTCGCCGTGCGCCTGGACGCCGGGCAGAAGCGGGAGAGCTTCGCGGTGGTGGTGGAGAGCAACGACTACCAGAATCCCGAGGCGGTCAAGCGGATCGAGCGCGAGATCGTGCACGCGGTGTTCTCGGAAGTGGGCTCCCGTCCGCGCACCGTCGCCGTGCTCGGGCCCGGCGCACTGCCCAAGACGTCCTCGGGCAAGCTGCGCCGCGCCGCCACCGCCGCACACCTGCGCTGAGCAGCACTACGCCCGTACCGCCGGTTCGGTGGTACGGGCGAGCCGAATTCGCTACGTGTTCAGCTGAATAGCTGCTTGAGCTATCGAAAAACATTGGCAACGTGGCGAATTCGCCACATCCGCACTCAATGCACTTGGTTCTGCGCGGTTTCCAATCCGACGCGCAGCAACAGCTCGACCGCGTCGGCGGCCTGCTCGACGATCACCGGGATTTCCTTGCGTTCGGCCGCCGCGAACGACTTGAGCACGTAGTCGGCCGGATCCTGCCGACCGGGCGGACGGCCGATGCCGATCCGGGTGCGCAGATAGTCCTTCGTCGTCAGCGCGCTCGACACGGAGCGAAGGCCGTTGTGCCCGCCCTCGCCGCCGCCGCGCTTGAGCCGGATCTCACCGAAGAGCAGGTCGAGTTCGTCGTGCACGACGATCACCTCGGTGGGCGGCACGGAGAAGAATTTCGCCAGCGCGGCGACCGGGCGCCCGGACAGATTCATGAACGAGCGCGGCTTGGCGATCAGCACCTGGCGGCCGTCGAGGCGGGCCTGCAGCAGGTCGGCGCCGGACTTCTTGTGCACGGCAAAGCGGCCGCCGACGCGCTGGGCGAGCACGTCGGCGACCAGAAACCCCACGTTGTGCCGGGTGCGCTCGTATTCGGGTCCTGGGTTACCCAGTCCGACAACGAGCGCGGGCCCGGTCGCGGCGTCGGTCATCTAGGAACCGATACCGGAGTAATTACTCGGCGTTCGCGGCTTCGGCGGCGGCCTCGGCAGCCTCGGCGGCTTCCTCGACCTCGGCCTCGGACTGCGGCGCGGCGATGACGTTGACGATCAGCGTCTCGGCGTCGACGTTCAGCGTGACGCCCTTGGGCAGCTCGAGCGAGCCTGCGTTGATCTGGGTGCCCGCCTCGACTCCCTCGACCGAGACCTCGATGGACTCGGGAATGCTCATCGCGTCGGACTCGATGGAGATGGTGGTGGCGTCCTGGGTGACCAGGGTGCCGGGCGCGGCGTCGCCGGTGATGATGACGTTCACATCGGCGGTGACCTTCTCGCCCTTCTTGATGATGAGCAGGTCGGCGTGCTCGATGTAGCGGCGAATCGGGTGCACGACAACGGACTTGGTGAGCGCGAGCTGCTTCTTGCCGTCGATGACGAGGCTGAGCACCGCGTTGGTGCCGTGCTCGCGCAGAATGGCGGAGAAGGCGCGGGCGTCGAGCGAGAGGTGCTGCGGGTCGGCCTGGTGGCCGTACAGCACGGCGGGAACGTTGCCTGCGCGACGGGTACGGCGCGCGGCACCCTTACCGAACTCGGTGCGTACGGCGGCTTCGAGAAGGTTGGCGTCGGACATGACTGGATCTACTCCCTACGGCTGTTCCGGGCTGTCAACAGTGCGCCAGGGTCTGTTTCCGCCCTGGCTGATTGGTCTACTCGTCCGACGAAGAACGAACGGGGACGGCCAGGAGCCGAGCCGCGTCGATCACGGTGAACGCAAAATCAGGTCTGCGGTCACCCTCGCCGAGACAACCCGAACACCATACCGCAATGGTTATGCGCAGATGGAATCGGGTGGTCAGGCGCTGGTCGTGTCGTGGCCAGGGCGATCGCGTAGATTAGAGCGGTTGCCGATCGGTCGTCTGTGAAAGGTTGTTCCGTTGACCGCCTCCCCTGAGGGACTGCCCGCCGAGGTTTCCCGACGGCGCACATTCGCGGTGATCTCGCACCCCGACGCGGGCAAGTCGACGCTCACCGAGGCGCTCGCGCTGCACGCCAGGATGATCTCCGAGGCCGGCGCGATCCACGGTAAAGCCGGACGCCGCTCCACCGTCTCGGACTGGATGGAGATGGAGAAGGCGCGCGGCATCTCGGTCAGTTCGACCGCGCTGCAGTTCAATTACCGCGCCGAGGGCTCCGACACCGACAGCGTGATCAACCTCGTCGATACGCCGGGTCACTCCGATTTCTCCGAGGACACCTACCGGGTGCTCACCGCCGTCGACGCCGCGGTGATGCTGATCGACGCCGCGAAGGGCTTGGAGCCGCAGACGCTCAAGCTGTTCCAGGTGTGCCGCCATCGCGGTATTCCGGTCATCACCGTGATCAACAAGTGGGACCGGCCGGGTCAGGCGCCGCTGGAACTGCTCGACGAGATCAGCGAGCGGATCGGGCTCACCCCCACGCCGCTGTTCCTGCCCGTCGGCATCGCAGGCGACTTCCGCGGCTTGCTGCGCCGCGGCGAAGAGGGCGCCCCGCTCGAGTACGTCCACTTCACCCGCACCGCGGGCGGCGCGACCATCGCGCCGGAGGAGTCGCTGACCCCGGACCAGGCCGAGGCCCGCGAGGGCGAGGCGTGGACGACCGCGGTCGAGGAGAGCGAACTGCTCTCGGCCACCGGGCAGGACCACGACCAGGAAATGTTCCTCGCCGGGCAGACCTCCCCGGTCATCTACGCCTCGGCGATGCTGAACTTCGGGGTGCGGCAGCTGCTGGAGACGCTGGTCTCGCTGGCGCCCGCGCCGGGTCCGCGCCCGGACGTGCACGGCGGCGCGCGCGAGGTCACCGAGCCGTTCAGCGCGGTGGTGTTCAAGGTGCAGGCGGGCATGGATGCCGCGCACCGGGACCGGCTGGCGTTCATGCGCATCGTCTCGGGTGAGTTCGAGCGCGGCATGGTGGTCACGCACGCGCAGACCGGTCGCCCGTTCGCGACGAAGTACGCCTTGACCGTGTTCGGCCGGGAGCGCAACACCGTCGACACCGCCTACCCGGGTGACGTGGTCGGCCTGGTGAACGCGACGGCGCTGGCGCCGGGCCACACGCTGTTCGTGGAGAAGAAGGTGGAGTTCCCGCCGATCCCGTCGTTCGCGCCGGAGCACTTCGCGGTGTTGCGCGCCGAGAGCGCGGGCAAGTACAAGCAGTTCCGCAAGGCCATCGATCAGCTCGACTCCGAGGGCGTTGTCCAGGTGCTGCGCAACGACATTCGCGGCGACGCGTCCCCCGTGCTCGCGGCCGTCGGGCCGATGCAGTTCGAGGTGGTCACCGCGCGCATGCTGACCGAGTTCAACGTCGAGACCAAGCTGGACAACCTGCCCTACACGCTGGCCAGGCGCACCGACGCGGCGTCGGCGGACGAGCTCGGCAAGCAGCGCGGCGTCGAGGTGTTCACCCGCAGCGACGGTGCGTTGCTCGCGCTGTTCAGCGACAAGTGGCGGTTGCAGTACATCGAGAAGGAATTCCCGAAGCTGACGCTGGAGCCACTGGTCGCGACGGCGGACTGATCACCCGGCTTCGGGTTCGCGCCGCACGGGCGGGGCGCCCGGGTCGCGTTCGACGGACGAGATGACGCCGTCTTCCCGGGAGATGAGGCCCCAGCGGCTCGACGTCAGGCGCAGGCTGGGCAGGTCGCTGAGCGAGACCACCACTTCATAGGTGCGTTCGTAACCGGTATGCGAAATGCGCCAGCGGCCGTCGTCGCATCGGACATATTTGTCGGAGTAGAAGGCCGCGCCGCGCAGCATCATGTTGTGGCCGGGGATGAGCACGGTGTCGGCGAGGTACCAGGTGCCGGTCGCGGAGTCACCGTCGATGTCGATTTCGGGGTGGTCGCAGCGGTGCTCGGTGATGACGTGCGGGCCGAGGGTGTTGCGCATGAAGGCGAGAAACGCATCGCGCGATTCGAACTGGAGGTATTCGCTGTAGGTGGCGGTGGCCTCGGGAATCATGGTGTCCGCGAACTCATCCCAAGATTTCGTGTCGAGGGTGCGTAGGTAGCGGAACTTCAGCCGGCTGATCGCCGTGACGTCGTCCAGTTGCCGATCGTCGACGCGGCGCGCGCCCTCGCGGCGTTGCTGCTCGCCCGCGTTCATTCCGGTGGCTCGCCCGCCGGCGCCGATCGACGGGTCGCCGCGCTGCTGTGCGCCGACGCCGATCCCCGAGTTGTTCCGTTCCTGCCCGCCACCACCCGCGCTCGGGTCGCCGCGGCCCTGCCCGCCGGTTCCCTGATCCATACTTAACAATCCCATCCGAAGCCCGCCAGCTTCATGATTTGGGAGATTTGTACCATCCGCGTCCGCTTTCTCGGCGCACGGCGACTACGGCCCCACATTGTGTCGGTGGTGTACACCGCGATTCTTTGTCCGAAGAATCGGTGGCTGACCGGCTGTGCGCGCAGAATCCCGCGTCAGTTCCCGATGGTGAAGCAGGTGCGGCAGAAGTCCTCGCCGAACTCGGTCAGGCGCAGACTCTTGCGCACGATCTTCGGGGCGCGGCCCGCCTTCTTCAGCGCCGCCTCGACCAGCGGCTGCACCTCGAGCACCATGTATCGGCTCAGCACCACCGGGTCGTCGGAGATGCCGGTCAGCCCGAGCCGGTTGAGATTGATGAGGTAGAGGCGGGACCGGTCCGGGTAGCGGACGCCGGCCTGCTCGGGCACCGAGGTCAGATCCCCCTGCACCAGTTCGGAGCCGATGCCGAGCGGCCGGTTGGTGCGCACATCGACCGAGGGCTGCGGGCCGTTCTGCGCCATGAAGCGCAGAATGCGCGCCTCGTCGGGGGCCAGTTCGTCGAGAATTCGGTCGTAGGCGGGGTGTACATCTTCGGTGAAATAGACGTCGGCGGATCGGGCGAGCAGCGCGTCGCCGCGTCTGCGTAGCTCATCGATGCTCGCCGAACGAAGATAGGAGCCGACGGCCAGCGCCTGCTGCTGCGCACCGCTGCTATTACCGGGGCCGTTGGGTGTCGGCACGTAGCTGACGATCTCGCGCACCGAGCCCTCGGTGACGCCGAGCGCGCTACGGGCTATGGAGCGCAACGCATTTCCGGTTCGCTCGGCGATATCGGCGGACGACTCACCGTCCAGCGCGGCCTGGGTGATCTCCTTGGTGACCTCATAGGTGGTACCGACCGCCCACTGACCACCGCGCACGACACTGCCCGCCGCGACGCCGGCCGCACGGAATACGCCGCGAATCAGCCGAGCCTCGTTGCTGATCTGCCGCTGTTCGACATCCGAACTGCGCTCAACGGCGCGGGAACCGGCTCGGGCTGGACTTACCCACCCCGCCGTCTCCGCAAGCTCCGACGGCTGCCGACCCCGCGAGTCCTGTCCGGCCCTGTCGTCTGCCACGTCATACTCCGATATCGCCAGGTGAACGAATCCCGCCCCACAGATTACTGCCCCCTGTGTCGCTGGTCATTGTCGCGGTCGGGCCCGGCCGATGCGGCATTCCGCACAAACACTGTGACCGATGTCTCGACGTGCGACACTGTGGCACCGCGCACTGGCGGTGGACCCCGCTAGACATCTCACAATAAGGTCCCGGTGCCGACATGGTGCTAACTTGATGTTCCGGTGAGGCGGCGGTCACCGGTGTGTCGGCAGGAGGGTGTCGTGTTAGAGAGTGTGTTCGGGATCCACCCGACAATCCTCCTAGAGCTTCTGACTATCCCACTTTTCACGGGAATCATCGGCTACATCACCAACTGGACCGGCGTGCTCATGCTGTTCCGCCCACTTGCGTTCCATGGCTTCCGACTACCCGGTCTTCGCGCGCTGTATCCCTTCCTGCCCAAAAGAATTCAGGTACTTCCGCTACTGAGTTACGACGGCCGATTCGGCTGGCAGGGCATCGTCCCGTCGCGCGCGGACAAGATGGCGAGCATCGCGGTCGACAAGGGTCTGGCCAAACTGGGAAGTGTCGCCGATTTCTATCGCGAGTTGGAGCCGGACAAGCTCGCCGAGCATCTCGCGAGCATCGCTGACGAACAGATCCAGACGATCGTCGAAGATATTCTCAAGCGGGAGCATCCGCAGCTCTGGTACAACCTGCCGAGCCAAGTGCGCGACATGGTGCAAGCCCGAGTCCGGCAACAACTGCCGGATATTCTGCGCGAACTGACCGATGAATTAGGCGCGAATATTGATCAACTGCTCGATGTGAAGCAGATGGTGATTCGCTACTTCCAGGGCAGGCCGCAACTGCTCAACACCCTGTTTCAAGTACTCGGTGCGAAAGAGTTGCGGTTCATGATCAACTTCGGCTTCTACTTCGGTGCGCCGATGGGCGTGGTGTTGGTTGCCCTGCTGCATTTCACCGGGTTGTCGTCGCTGATCGTGCTGCCGATCGGCGGGGTGATCATCGGCTGGGTGGTCAACTGGGTGGGCATCAATATGATCTTCGCGCCCGCCTACCCGAAGTGGTGGTGCCCGTGGCGGCAGGGTCTGCTGATCAAGCGGCAGTCCGAAATCACCGACGGTTACGCCGAATTGGTTTCCAGTCAGGTACTGACGGTCGCCAACATCGGCGACGAGCTGCTCAACGGCCCGCGCTCGGACCGCACCATCCAGATGCTCGAGGACACCCTGCGGCCCGCCGCCGACCGCGCGCTCGGCCCGGCCAGGCCCGCCGTCAAGTTCATGCTCGGCAGCCGCGACTACGACTCGCTGCAGGACACCTTCACCGCCGAGGCCATGGCCATCGCCCCGATCGCCTTCGCCGACCCGGAGTTCAACGTCCGCCAGGGCAGGCAGATCAACTCCTACATCGCCAAACAGATGGCGGCACTGCGGCCGCCGGACTTCGTCGACATGCTGAGATCGGCCATCAAGCAAGATGAGTGGCTGCTTTTTCTCCATGGCGGCGTGTTGGGCCTGTTCGCCGGATACGCTCATATTCTGATATTCGGAACAGGAGTGGCGACCACATGGCTGTAGCGAAATCCGACCCCGGCGACGATGCCGGGGCCGTCGAGCACTCCGCCGCGGCCGTCGTGCCGTCGACCGAGCTCGCGCGACGGCCGGACAGCAACGTCTTACGCCACGACGAATCGCCTTCGCGGGTGGGTTATCCCATCGCCGGGGTGCGCGCGGCGACCGGCGTGGCCAGGGTGGCCTGGTCCGCGGTGACCGGTGCGACCGCGTGGGGTGTCGGCACCGCGGTCGGTGTCACCGCCACGGTCGTGCAACGCAGCATCCAGGGCGTGCCGCCGCGAGAAGTGCTGGCCGAGGCCGAATCCGAGGTGCGCGACCGGGTGCGCCGGGCGCTCGGCTTCCCCGAAGCCCCGAACGAGACTGCCGCGCAAGCCGTTCCCACGCTGCGCGAGCAGGGTGCGGCGCTGCTGCGACTGTCGGCGAGCACGCACGGCGACGAGGAGAACCATCCGGCGTTCGCGGGCATGCTGGCCGAACTGACCCCCGACGAAGCCCGGATCCTGCGCTTCCTGCGCCTGGACGGCCCGCAGCCCTCGATCGACATTCGGACCGGACGCCCGCGCGCGCTCGGCGCCGAACGCGTCGGGTCGATGCTGACGCTGGTCGGCGAGCAGGCCGGGCTGCGCTTTCCGAACCGGATCCAGCAGTACCTGACCAACCTGCGCAGGCTCGGACTGGTCGAGCACGCACGGGAGCCGGTCGGCAATCCGCACCGATACCAGCTGCTGGAGGCGCAGGCGCCGGTGCGCGAGCTGCTGAAGCGCTCCGGGTTCGGCACGAAGGTCATCTACCGCAGCGTGGCGCTCACCGGGTTCGGTGGCGACTTCGTGCGAACCTGCCTGCCGGTCGCGATCGAGGACGATCGCGCCGCCGGGCACTGACGGCTCCGGCGGCGGTCGGCGGGGTCAGTGACCCTCCGCCAGCTCCATCCAACGTTCCTCTGCCGCTTCCTTTTCCGCGATGACCTGCTTGAGCTCGGCCCCGAGCTTGACCAGCTTGTCCGGGTCCGTCGCGGCCTCGGCCAGTGCGGCGTGCAGTTGCCGCTCGCGTTCGTCGAACTTCTCGATGGACCGTTCCAGCTTCGACAGTTCCTTGCGGGCGGCCCGCTGGGTCGCCGCGTCGGTCACCGGCGCCGACTTCGTGTCGGCGGCGCCCGAACGGGCCACCGCGTCACCCTGTGCGGCGCGCTTCTTCAAGTACTCGTCGATGCCGCCGGGCAGGTTGGTGAGCTTGCCGTCGCCGAACAGCGCCCAGGTGGAGTCGCAGATGCGCTCGATCAGATAGCGGTCGTGGCTGATGACGACCAGGGTGCCCGCCCAGTTGTCGAGCAGATCTTCCAGCTGCTGCAGCGTGTCGATGTCCAGGTCGTTGGTCGGCTCGTCGAGCAGCAGCACGTTCGGCTCGGCCATCAGGATGCGGGTCAGCTGCAGCCTGCGCCGCTCGCCACCGGACAGATCGCCGACCGGGGTGCGCTGCCTGGCCGGGGTGAAGCCCAGCCGCTCGGCGAGCTGCCCCGCCGAGATCTCCTTGTCGCCCAGCATGATTCGCTGCGCGACCTGCTGCACCGCCTCCAGCACGCGCATGTCGGTAGGCAGGTCGTCGAGTTCCTGTCGCAGCCAGCCGATCTGCACCGTCTGGCCTTGAATGCGTTTGCCCACCGCCGGTTCCGTCTCACCGGCCAGCGTGCGCAGCAGGGTCGTCTTGCCGGAACCGTTCACCCCGACCAGGCCGACCCGCTCCCCCGGCGCGAGCCGCCAGGTCAAGTCGCGCACCAACTCCCGGCCGTCCGGGGTGGTGAGGGTGGTGTCCTCCAGCTCGATGACGACGCGCCCCAGGCGCTTTCGCGCGAACGCGGCCAGCGACACACTGTCGCGCGGTGCGGGCACATCGGCGATCAGCGCCTCGGCGGCCTCCACCCGGTAGCGCGGCTTGGAGGTGCGGGCCTTGGCGCCGCGCCGCAGCCAGGCCAGTTCCTTACGGGCCAGGTTGGCGCGCCGCGCCTCGGAGGCGTCGGCCTGCCTGGCGCGCTCGGCGCGGGCGAAGATCCAGTCGCCGTAGCCACCCTCATAGGTTTCGACCTTGCCGCCGACCACCTCCCAGGTGTTGGTGGCGACGGTGTCGAGGAACCAGCGATCGTGGGTCACCACCACCAGCGCGCTGCGCCGGTTGAGCAGATGCTGGGCCAGCCACTGCACACCTTCGACGTCGAGGTGGTTGGTCGGTTCGTCGAGCACGAGCAGATCGAGCTCGCGGACCAGCGCGGCAGCCAGCGCGACACGGCGCCGCTCGCCGCCGGAGAGATTGTCGATGGAGGTTTCCAGGCCGAGCCCGGCGATGCCGATACCCTCCATCACCGTTCGGATGCGCGGGTTCGCCGCCCACTCGTGCTCGGCGACGTCGTCAGGCCCACCCGTCGCCCGACCACCACCCCCCATCGAATCGCTGCGCGATGCCCAGTGCAAGTCGTCCGCCAGACCCGCCAGCACAACGTCACCCACCGTCGAACCCGGGGGCAGCACGCCGCGCTGCGTCACCGTGGCGATCCGCAGCCCGCCGACTCGGCTGACCCGTCCGCTGTCCGGCGGCTCCAGCCCGGTGAGCACCTCGAGCAGCGTCGTCTTACCGCCACCGTTCAAACCGACAACCCCGATACGCTCGCCCGCGTGGACGCCCATCGATACGTTGTCTAGCAGCGGAGTGATCCCAAAACTCTTGGAGACCTGCTCGAGGTTGATCAGGTTGGACATGAATCCTTCCGGTCCTAACGGTGGCGGGCTCGTTGCTTGCCCTGAGCCAGCGTACTGAGCTCCGACTGCCACGTTCCGCGTGCCCATGTCCGTGGCCGATACCGCGCCTCTTGCGTAACGAACAGCGTTCGCCTAGATTGATGTCAACGAACAGCGTTCGCCACGAACGTCGTTAGTTAAATAGGCGCTCTCCAGACACATAGCCGCAGAACGGGAGCCCCACCTCGGCAACGAGGTGCGCGGGCGGCGCCATCCATTTCGTTTTCCTCCTGGAGGTTTCCCATGCACGTCGGTCTCGGTCTGCCCATCTCCGACCCCACCGTCCTGCTCGACTGGGCCCGCCGCGCCGAGGCCGGCCCGTTCTCCACCCTCGGCTTGCTCGACCGGCTCGTCTACGACAACCCCGAACCGCTCGTCGCACTCGCCATCGCCGCGGGCGCCACCACCCGCATCAAACTGCAGACCGAGGTGCTCATCGCGCCGCTGCGCGAACCGACCCTGCTCGCCAAGCAGGTCGCGACGCTGGACCGCATGTCCGGCGGACGTTTCGTGCTCGGCCTCGGTGTCGGCGGTCGCGCGGACGACCACATCGCTTCCGGCACCGACCTGCGCACCCGCGGCCGCCGCCTGGACGAGCAGATGGAGATCATGCGCCGCGTCTGGTCCGGCGCGCCGTACCGCACCGACTGCGGTCCGATCGGCCCCGCGCCGCTGCGCCCCGAAGGCCCCGAAGTCCTGTTCGGCGGCTTCCAGCCCGCCGCGCTCGAACGCGTGGGCCGGTGGGGCGGTGGCTTTCTCGCCGCTGCCGCACCCTCCTGGGCAGGCGGACTGTTCGACACCGTGCGCCGCTCCTGGACCGACAACGGCCGCACCGGCCAGCCGCGCATCGTCGCGCAGGTCAACGTCGCACTCGGCGACCAGAGCCTGATCGATGAAGCTCGCGCCTCGATGGGCAGCTACTACGAATTCAGCGGCCGCGCCGACTACATGCTCGCGGGCATGCTCACCACACCCGACGCGATCCGCTCCGCCATCAAGCAGTTCGACGACCTCGGCGCCGACGAAGTCATGCTCTACTGCTACGGCAGCGACGCCGACCAGGTCGACCGCCTGGCCGACGCCATCGCCTGAACCGGCGAAGATCGGGCACCCTTCAGCGTTTGCCCGGGCTCTCGCTGTTGAGGACACGGGCGCCGGGGACGGGGCCGCTCGCGGTCCGGACGCTGCGGCAGACGCCGGCGCCCGCCAGCTCCGCCGCTACCGCGACTGCGGATTCCTCGCTTTCGCAGAGGAACGCGCAGGTGGGGCCGGAGCCGGAGACCAGACCGGCCAGTGCCCCCGCGGTGACGCCGGCGCGCAAGGTCCGGCGCAACTCCGGCTTCAGTGACAAGGCGGCCGCCTGCAGGTCGTTACCCAGCAGGGGGGCGAGCTGTTTGGGGTCGCCGAAGGCCAAGGCTTGCATCAGCTGCTGGGGTTCGCCGAGTCGCGGGGGCGTGCCGTGCTCGCGTAGCCGGTCGAGTTCGGCGAAGACCGCCGGGGTGGACAATCCGCCCTTGGCCAGCGCGAGTACCCAGTGAAAGCTGTTGCGGGACAGCACCGGAAGCAGTCGTTCGCCGCGCCCGGTGCCGAGCGCGGTGCCGCCGTGCAGCGCGAACGGCACGTCGCTGCCGAGTTCGGCGGCCACGGCGGTGAGTTCGTCGCGGGTGAGCCCGAGATCCCACAGTTCGTTGAGTCCGACCAGCGCCGCGGCGCCGTCCGCGCTGCCCCCGGCCATTCCGCCGGCCACCGGAATGCCCTTGGCGATTGCGAATTCCACCAGCGGCGCCCGGCCCGCCAGATGCGCCAGCCGGACCGCCGCCTGCCACACCAGATTGGTGCGGTCGGTGGGCACGTCGGCGGCGCCTTCGCCGGAGACCCGCACGGCCAACGAGGCCGCGGGGGCGATCTCCACGTCGTCGCTCAGCGACAGCGCCTGGAACACCGTTGTCAGGTCGTGGAACCCATCGGCGCGCAGGTCACCGACTCCGAGATGGAGGTTCACCTTCGACGGCGCGCGCACGGTGATGGGGCTCGGCACAACTGACAGCACGGTGCCCAAGCCTAACGGGTGGTCCCGACCGTCGCGCCCCCCGATATCGGGCTATCCCTCAAGCGGAATCGTATGGTTACAGCAGCGCACCGCCGGTAGCGTCGATCCACTGCCCGGTGACCCAGCGCCCATCGGCGGAGGCGAGGAAACCGACGACATCGGCCACCTCGGCGGGTTGACCGAGCCGGTTCAGCGGCGACATGCGCGACACCATCGCCGCGGTCTCGGCATCGTTCAAGAAGTGCGCGTTCATGTCGGTGTCGATCACACCGGGTGCGACCGCATTCACGGTGATCCCGCGCGCGCCGACCTCCTTGGCCAGCACGGTGGTCATGGCATCGATCGCGCCTTTGGTCATCGTGTAGGCGATCAGCTCCGGCATGTGCGCCCCGTGGGTGAGGCCGGTGGAGATATTGATGATCCGGCCGCCGTCGCGCAGCCGGTCCAGGCCGAGCTTGGTCACGAAGAACGGCGCCTTGGTGTTGACCGCGAAGACCCGGTCGTACGCGGCCTCGTCGGTGCCCGCGATCGGCTCGCGGATGCCGTCGATGCCCGCGTTGTTGACCAGGATGTCCACTCCGTCGGCGTGCGCGTCGAACGCGGCCCACAGTGCCGCGGCGTCGTCGGGGACGCCGAGTTCGGCGCGGATGGCGAAGGCCGAGCCGCCCGCGGCCTCGATCGCGGCGACGGTTTCCTTGGCCGCCTCCTCGTTGCCGTTGTAGTGAACCGCTACCCGTGCGCCGTCCCGGCCGAGTCGTTCGGCGATGCCGCGGCCGATGCCCCGGCTGGCTCCGGTCACCAGTGCGGTCTTGCCTGTCAGTGCGCCCATTGTGGGTCCCTTTCTCTAGCGATCACTACAGAATGGGACGTTAGCACATTATCTAGCGATCGCTATAGAATGGGTTCCATGAGCACCTCCACCCGAGGCAGGCCGCGATCGTTCGACCGAGCGGCCGCACTGGACAAGGCCACCCGCCTGTTCTGGGCGCGCGGCTACGAGGCCACCTCGATCGGTGATCTCACCGCCGCGATGGGCATCGGTGCGCCGAGTCTCTACGCGGCCTTCGGCGACAAGGCGACGCTGTTCAGCGAGGCAGTACAGACCTTCGGCGCGCAGTACGGCCAATTCATTGCCCGCGCATTGGCGGAGGAGCCGACCGCCGAGGCGGCGGTGCGGCGCTTCCTGCGCGAGGGGGCGGCGGAGTACACCCGGCCGGACTGTCCGCACGGCTGCCTGGTGATGAGTGCGGGCGTGAACACGACGAGCGGCGAGGTCGCCGACATGTTGCGCGGATTGCGCGAGCGAAACCTTGGACTGATCAGGGAACGCATTCAGGCCGATATCGATGCGGGCGTGCTCGTCACCGATGCCGACGCGGCGACCCTGGCGACCTACATCGGCACCGTCATGCAGGGGATGTCGCACGCGTCGCGGGACGGGGCGAGCCGAGCGGAACTGGAGAAGGTTGCCGAGTTGGCGATGCACGGCTGGGTGGCGACGACACCGGAAGGATGACGTCGCAGCGCGATAAATGGCTCTGAAGTATGAAAGGAACAGTGCTGGCACCGTGTGACGATCGTCCGGTGATAGATCAGCCTGAAATTCATGCCGGACCGGACATCGGGACGCGGACGGAGCTGCCGGTTTCCGCACCGGGCGGCCGGATCTTCTGGGCATTCGTCGGGCTGTACATTCTGGCGACCCTGCTCGGCTCGGCGGCGATGCTTGCGCTGCAACCGGTTTCGAGCATCGACCCGGCGGCGCTCGCGCTGGTTCAGTTCGGTCCGGCGCTCGGCGCGTTGGTCACCTGGTTTGTCGGACGCAGGATTGTCGGGCCACTGCTTCCGGCGCCGGTGCCTGCCAGGCAGGTTCGCACGAACCTCGGATACGTTCTGGTTGCCTGCCTGCTGTGCGGGTTATTGATCGCCGGGGCAACGGCATTCGCGGGGCACGATCTGGTCGGGCCCGCGGCGGTCGGAGGCGTTCCCTTCGTGGTGTTCTTCGTGATTCAGCTCGTCGGCGCGACCGGTGAGGAGATCGGGTGGCGCGGCTTCCTGCAACCGCTGCTGGAATCGCGAGTGCGCCGGTTCGTGGCGATCGCGGTGACCGGCGCGGCATGGGCGCTGTGGCACGTGCAGGCGTTCGGTGCGGGTCCGGTGGTCGCCGTTTCCTTCTTCGTCTCCGCGATGGCGTTCGCGGTGCTGCTCGGCAGCCTCGGCACCGGTAGCTGCCGGCAGCGGATTGTGGTTGCGGCGGTGGGGCACTGGTTGATCAATGTCGGGATCTATTTGACCGCCGGGGACGAGACGCTCGGCACCCCGCAGGTCGTGTTCATCGCGGGGGGTGCTGTTGTCGGGACCGCGGTGACCCTCGCAGTACGGTCGTGGCGAACAGTCGAATCACCACTTGCGTGACATACCCGTGGGGGGTATGTTCGTTGATGTCGGGGTACCCCCGGCCCGTATGATGAAAATGAGCGAAGGAGTCGGAGATGCCCAGTTCCACCTACACCGTCACGGGGATGACCTGCGGGCACTGCGTGAGCTCCGTCAAGACGGAGATCGGCAAGATCGACGGTGTCACCAGTATCGATGTCGATCTCGCCAGCGGTGCGGTCACCGTCGACAGCGCGGCACCGATCGCCGATTCCGAGATCGCCGCCGCCGTGGACGAGGCGGGCTACGAGGTCGCCGTCTGATACAGGACCGGTGGGAGTTCGCCGCCTTCGGGCGCCGAATCAGGCCGGAGCCTTGCACTTTCGGATGCGGGACCGGGCATGTCCGGTCCCGCATCCAGCACGACAGGAAGCCGAGCTGATCATCCGGCCCGACACGACGCAGGATCAGGTGCGACCGATCGCACCCGAAGTCGCGTGCCATGCGCAGACCCCCGAGCGCGGGCGCGCATCGGCGCTATCTAGAATTCTCCTCCGGCGGCACGGTGCGCACCGCAGCGTTCACCATGGACGGCGCCATGGTCGAATCATCCACAGGCCCATCCACATCCGACGACACACCGCGTCGGAGTGCCCGGTACGGAGGTTCACACTCGAAGGTCTGCGCTCGATCGGGCCGTCGACAGGCGGGTTGACCTGCGTTTACTGCGCCGCGCGAATCGTGAAGAAGCACAATCGGATCGACTACGTTACTGCGACCGCCGACGATGCGACACAAAGGCAAATGTCTGTTATCCACAATCTGCATCGCCAGAATCACCGGTGGAACGCGTTACCGATGCAGGTTCGCCGGGCGCGTATTCGCTTCGGCCGCAACACAAACCGACCAGTACGCCCGCGCGCTCTCCGCAGACTGCTTTAATCAGGCCTGGGCGGCGAGACGAACGAACGCAGCGGTGTCGAGGGTTTCACCGCGGGCCGTCGGGGCGATACCTGCGGCGACGAGGCGACGCTCGGCTTCGGCGGGTGAGCCTGCCCAGCCGGCCAACGCCGCGCGCAGAGTTTTGCGGCGCTGCGCGAAAGCCGCGTCGACGACCTCCCAGACGCGGCGGCGATGGTCGTCGTCCATCGACCACGGGGGTTCGGCGTAGCGGTCGACGCGGACCAAGCCGGAATCGACGCGCGGAACCGGCCAGAAGACCTGGGTGCCGACGGCGCCCGCGCGACGGACGGTACCGAAGAATCCCGCCTTCACGCTGGGCACCCCGTAGATGCGACTGCCGGGCGCTGCCGCGAGCCGATCCGCCACCTCGGCCTGCACCATCACCAAAGACACTGTGATGCTGGGCAATTCGGCCAGCAGATGCAGCAGCACCGGGACCGCCACGTTGTACGGAAGATTCGCCACCAGCGCGGTCGGCGACACCGGGAGGTCGGCGGCGGCGACCCGCAACGCGTCCGCTTCGACGACCGTCAACCGGTCGGCCAGTTCGGGCGCCCGGTCCGCGACGGTCACCGGCAGGTGCTCGGCGAGCACCGGATCTATTTCGACGGCGACGACCGAATCCACCACGTCGAGCAGCGCCAACGTCAGCGAACCGAGGCCCGGCCCGACCTCGAGCACCACGTCGTCGCGCCCGACCCCGGCCGCCGTGACGATCCGGCGCACCGTGTTCCCGTCGTGCACGAAGTTCTGCCCGAGCTGCTTGGTCGGCCGCACGCCGAGCCGTTCGGCCAGCACCCGCACTTCGGCGGGCCCCAGCAACGCGGCACTCCCACGAGCAGCAACTTCAGGTTCGGACACCTGAAGAACCTATCAACCTCCGGGATGTGCCCGGCCGCTCCGCCTCGTTGCGGTCCAGTCGGAGGCCGTGGACTACCGCTGCGGCGCCGGTGCCTTGACGCGGTCGAGGAAGGAATCGATGGCCGCCCACATCGGCGGGTTGAGCTGGGTGTGCCTGCCGGTGCCGGTGACGGTCTGGAAATCGACACCGTTGGCGGCGAACTGGGCGGCCAAGGCGGCGTGCAGCGGGGACGGCACGACGGTGTCGGTGATGTTGAGCAGCAACAGGATCGGGGCGTCGTAACCCGAGGTCGGGACGGTGAGGTAGGTGTCGAGGGCGGAGCGGATGGGCTCGTCGGCGAGCGGCCTGGCGAGCAGGTCGCCGACGCCGAGGCCGCGCACGCGCTCGGTGATGCCGTCCAGGCACAGGGTGCCGACGCTGTCGAGAACCTCGCGACCCTGCGGGGTGAGGTACTGGTCGACATGCACGTCGGGGCGGGCGGCACGCAGGCCGGCCAGGATGCTGACGAAGAAGCTCATCGCGCCGTCACCGCCGCGGACCGCGGGGATGTCCGGCCCGGCCAGCGGCAGCACCTTCTCCACATCGGATTCGGGATCGATCGCGATGGTGCCGCGGAAATCCAGATCGGGCGCGTAAGTGGCTTGCAGGTGGCCGGTGCCGAGCGCGGCCTGCCCGCCCTGCGACACCCCGAGCACGGCCCAGGTGCGCGACAGTTCGGGGTGGGTGGTGCGGGCGGCGCGCAGCAGATCGATGGTGGCGGTCGCCTCGGAGGCGATCTCCAGGTACGGGTGCGGGCCGGTGTCGAAGCGGCCGAGTCCGAGGTAGTCGGGCGCGACCACGGCGAAGCCCTGGCCGAGCAGGCGCTGTATCAGCTGGTCCTCTTTGGACCGGATCTCCTGATAAGGATGGCCCGCGGGCTCCGACTGCCCGCCGCAGCCCGCGCCGAGACCGCTGGTGCCGTGGTCGTAGGCGACGACCGGCCAGCCGCCCGCGGGCGGCGTGCCCTGCGGGACGAACAGCGCGCCGCTGACCTGCCGCGGCGTTCCGTCCGATGCGCGCATCCAGTACTCGACCACCGAGCCGCCCGATACCCCGTGCCAGCCGTCCGGCTGGGCGGCGACCGAGATCAGCGTCCCGGGAGTTTCCGCGTGTGCCGGAGCAACATTCACGCACAACGCGGCACTGGCCGACAACGTGGCTACCGCCACCGCACGCCGACACGCCTGAACAACCCTCATCGACCACACCTCACTGACCCGACCCACACCGTCACAAACCTGGACGAGTGTACAGATCAGCGGAATATTGCCTGGTCGCCGTGACCGCTCAGCGAATCAAAGGCAACACGAAGGGGTTCCGTCGCGTAACCGCCATCACACGCACAGGTTCTGTCTTCCCGCATAGGAAATCGCATGCGATTTCCTATGCGGGAAATCAAAAAGTGTGCGGCTCTGGAGTGTTCAGCTGATGCCGAGGCGGCTGGTGCAGGCGGGCCAGGCGCCCCAACCCTGGCGAGCACGGGTGACCTCGGCGATGGCGATCTGCTCCTCGCGGGTCGCGAGGTCGGCGCGGGGTGCGTACTTCAGGCCACCCTGCCGTTCCCAGGTGCTCTGGTCGAACTGGATGCCGCCGTAGTAACCGTTGCCGTTGTTGATGCTCCAGTTACCGGTGGACTCGCAGCGGGCCAGCGCGTCCCAGACCGCTCCGTCGCGCACCGGCGGCACCTCGGTGCCCGGCTTGGCGCCCTTGCGGATGGTCTTCGGCTGCGCGGTCACCGTCACCGTCGAGGCGATCGGCTTACGCTCCACCTCGGCGCCGTTGACCATGGTGACCGCGAAGGTGACGTCCTGCACGCCCGCCGCACCCTGGGTTTCCACCACCGAGCGGCTCATGTTCATGGTCGGGTCTTCGATCACGTTCTCCGGCGGGTCCAGCGGCAGCGTCTCCGTCCGCTGCTCGATCCGCTTGCGCGTCACCGTGATCCGCGCGCCATCGGTGAGCGGGGTGGACGCGGCGGGCTCGACGGTGTCCTGCTCGATCAGCGGAACGCCCGCGACCGTGAGCAATTCGCCAACGGTCGGCGCGGCCAACCGAAGGTCGACCGGTGCGCCGCTGCCGTCGATCAGCGAGACAGCCCGTGGCGTCGCGACTTTCAGCGCGGCACCCTCCAGCGGCAGCTTCTCGGTGCGGGCCGGCGAGACGTACACCTCGCTGGGCAGGCTCAGCTGCTCGAGCGCCTCGCCCGCGGTCAGACCGGTGGTCCACACCTTGCGGGCCTGACCGTCGACCATCAGCTGCACCTCGCGCGCCCGGTTGAGCGTGATGGTGGCGCCGTCACCGATCCGCGCGGCCAGCCCGGGGGCCACCTTGTCGCGTTCGGTCACCGCGAAGCCTGCGGCGCGCAGCACACCGCGCACATTGAGCGACATGGTCGTCTCGACCCGCTTCTCGCCGTCGACGACGACCGTCACCGTCTTGCGGTTCACGATCGCGAGCCCGGCGCCGACGATCAGCGTCATCAGCAACGCGCCGACCGCTACGTACAGCAGCGGGGAGCGAGACTGGTTGATCCTCGTGAATGGGGACATGGTCACAGTACGATAACGAGGGGTTTGGGGGTAGACAACCTTCACTGGCTTCAGCTGGAGCTATCAATATCACGAAAAGATATCGACGCCGCAGGTTGATCACGAATTGTGACCACCATAGTGATCTAGGCCACACCAGGCATATCCAGCCCCCTTACGGGTACTCGGAGTGCCGAAAAATAGCGGGTACGACTCAGATGCCGTAGACGCGCCGAGCGTTCGCCGTGGTGATCTTCGCCAATTCGGCAGGGTCCTGTTCGCGCACTCCCGCCAGCGCACGCACCGTGTACGGCAAGCAATACGGTTCGTTGGGGGCACCACGGAATGGATGCGGGGTCAAATAAGGCGCGTCCGTTTCGACCAGAATGAGCTCGTCGGGTACTACTTTCGCGGCTTCCCGCAACTCATGCGCATTCTTGAAACTGACCGTGCCGGAGAAACTCAGCACATAGCCCTCGGCCACACAGGCCAGCGCCATAGTGGTATCCGACGAGAAGCAATGGAAGATAACGGAATTCGGCGCACCCTCGTCCAGCAGCACCGTCAGCAAATCGTGGTCGGCCTCGCGATTGTGGATCATCAGCGGTTTGCGCAGCCGCTTCGCCAGGTCGATGTGCCAGCGGAAACCCTCGATCTGCGTCTCGATGTCGGCGCAGCCGTCGAGCTTGCCCGGCCAGTAGTAGTCGAGTCCGGTCTCGCCGATCGCGACCACGCGAGGGTCGGCGGCGAGCCGCTCGAGTTCGGCCTTCGCGGCCTCGTCGAGCGCGTTGGCGCGGGTCGGGTGCAGCGCGACGGCGGCGTAGACGCGGGGATCCCAGTGCGCGGCCTGCACGGCCCACTTCGCGGCGGCGAGATCGTCGGCGACGGTGACCACCTGGCCGACGCCGACCGAGGCGGCCCGGTCCACGATCACGGCGGTGGAGGCCGCATCGGTGGCACCGCAGGCATCGAGGTGGGTGTGCGCGTCGACGATCGGCGCGAGCGGCTCCGGCAGGTCCGGCGCGGGGCGCTTGTTGCTCATCGGGCACCGCCGGACACAGCGACATCGGCACCGGCAGGTCGGCCCGCGGCGACCAGCGAATCGGCACAGCGGATATTCGCGCGAAGGTTGGAAACCACGCGCATTACAGTAGACACACCATGAGCGAGCGTAGCGAGCGAATCGAATTAACAGCGCGCCCCGCGCATGACGGAGCCGAGCGCAGCGAGGTGGAGTCATGAGCGAAGCCGACCGCCCCGCCTTCTATATCACCACGGCCATCGCGTACCCGAACGGTGCGCCGCACATCGGGCATGCGTACGAGTACATCTCGGCCGACGCCATCGCCCGGTTCAAGCGGCTCGACGGGTACGACGTCTTCTTCATGACCGGCACCGACGAGCACGGTCAGAAGATGCAGCAGACGGCCGTCGCCGAGGGCATCCCGGTGCAGGAGCTCGCGGCGCGCAACTCCGACGTGTTCGAGTCGATGGACAAGACGCTCGACGTCACCTTCGACCGGTTCATCCGCACCACCGACGAGGACCATCAGGCGGCCAGCGTCGCCATCTGGGAGCGGATGCTCGCCAACGGTGATATCTACCTGGGCAACTACTCGGGCTGGTACTCGGTGCGCGACGAGGCGTTCTACACCGAGGAAGAGACCACGCTGCTCGACGACGGCACCCGGATCTCCACCGAGACGAAGACGCCGGTCACCTGGACCGAGGAGTCGAACTTCTTCTTCCGGCTCTCGGCCTACCAGGACAAGCTGCTCGCGCTCTACGAGGAGCATCCCGAGTTCATCGCGCCGGCCACCCGGCGCAACGAGATCGTCAGCTACGTCAAGGCGGGGCTGAAGGATCTGTCCATCTCGCGCACTACCTTCGACTGGGGTGTGCCGGTGCCCGGCCACCCCGATCACGTGATGTACGTGTGGGTGGACGCGCTCACCAACTACATCACCGGCGTCGGCTTCCCGGACACCGAATCCGCTGCGTTCCAGCGATTCTGGCCCGCCGACGTGCACATCATCGGCAAGGACATCACCCGGTTCCACACGGTCTACTGGCCGGCGTTCCTGCTGTCGGCGGGCATCGAGTTGCCGAAACGCGTTTTCGTGCACGGGTTCCTGTACAACAAGGGCGAGAAGATGTCCAAGTCGGTCGGCAATGTGGTCGATCCGCTGGAGCTGGTGGACACCTACGGCCTGGACGCGGTGCGCTTCTTCCTGCTGCGCGAGATCTCCTACGGGCAGGACGGCAGCTACAGCCACGAGGCGATCGTCGGCCGGATCAATTCGGACCTGGCCAACGAGTTCGGCAACCTGGTGCAGCGCAGCACCAAGCTGGTCGCGCGCGACTGCGGCGGCGTGGTACCGACGCCGGGTGAGTTCACCGAGGCCGACCAGACACTGCTGGCGCTGACCAATGGGCTGCTCGACCGCTGCCGCGCTGAATTCGACGCGCAGCAAATGCATCTCGCGCTGGAAGCGATCTGGCTGACGCTCGGCGAGACGAACAAGTACTTCTCCGCGCAGGCGCCGTGGGCGCTGGCCAAGTCCGGCACGCCGGCGGATCTGGCCCGCGAGGCGACGGTGCTGTACGTGACGCTCGAGGTGTTGCGCATCGTCGCGATCCTGGTGCAGCCGGTGATGCCGGGTTCGGCGGGCAAGATCCTCGATCAGCTCGGCCAGCAGGATCGCAGCTTCGCCGACATCGCGACGCCGATCGTGCCCGGTGTGCCGCTGCCCGCGCCGGAACCGGTGTACCCCAAGTACATCGAGCCGAAGGAGTGAACCGCACGCGGCCTGCTCGGTCGCGTGCGTCGAATCAGGCTGTGCCCGTGCCGCGTTGGCGACGCCGCACCATGCTGCTGCGCGCGGGCACACACTGCCTGATGGTCGAGTAGCCCGCGCGCGGCACGGTCCGGCCGAGCGGGCCGCGCTCGGGGTGGACCGGGACGGCAGCCGGGCGGCTACGGCCGATCGAGGCGAGTAGCGCTCTCACCGTAGTGCGCAACAACTCTCGGATTCCCCGTTCGATTCTCCGCCCCGTGTACCACCGCGTACTGAACACCTACCGGAAGGTACCGCACGCGGCCCGAACCCGGACCGAAACGGCCATCGTTGCCCACCGGCGCGTAATCCCCTGGCGCACAGACGCATAATGCTTGGTTACGAATGCATATGTTCGCTGAACAGGGAGGGCACCGATGCGCCGAGAACAGGCGACAGGATCGACACCCATGCCGCAGAACAGCTTCGCCGATCGGCATCGCGCGGCACGAGACGCGGTCCTGGTCTCGCAGCGTGGGCGGCTCATCGAGGCGATGGTCGAATGCGTCGACAGCATGGGGTATTCCGGTACCACGCTCACCGATATCGTTGCCCGAGCACGAGTCTCGCGCAGTACCTTCTACGAGCACTTCGCGAACAAGGAGGAGTGCTTCGTCGAGGCGGTGCACACCGGCGTGGACATCGTGGCCACCCGGATCGCCGAGGAACTCGGCCAGCTCGCGCCGGATGCCGACGCGCACGCCAGGATCGAGTCCATCGTCGTCACCTTCTGCGAAACCGTCGCTGCCGAACCGGATTTCGCGCGACTGATCCTGGTCGAGTCGTTCAAGGTGAACCAGGCCGCCGTCGACTTCCGCGACCTGGCCGTCGACCGCTTCGCCGAGCTGTACCGGCTCTTCTATGACCAAGCGCGCCAAGCGGATCCGGCCTTACCGGAGGTGTCGGACGAGCTGATCGCCTTACTTCCGGACGCGATCGGGGAGCGGACCCGCCGCGTCATCGTGTCCGACGGCCCCGCTCGCGTCCCCGACCTGGCTCCGCTGTTCGTGCAATTCGTCAACGCCACCCTCGGCTTGTAACCGTAGTGCCGCTTCGCTTTTCAGCGGCGAACGGTTACTTCCAGCGCGCGAGCAGCCGCTCGATCTCCGCGGTGAGCGCCCGCTGCAGGAAGGGCCCGAAGCTGATCCTGGCCACGCCCTGATCCGCGAGCACCGCCTTGTCGGACTTGTCCGGCAGGCCGACCATGCTGATCGGCAGGGGCAGTTCACCGGTCAGCCTGCGCACGGCAGCGTCGCCGGACGCACCCGCCGGGAAGAGCACGTCGGCACCCGCGGCAGCGGCCAGGCGCAGCCGTTCGATGGCGCGATCGACCCGGTCCGCCTCGTCACCGTCCTGGCGCAGGAACAGGTCGGTCCTGGCGTTCACCACCACGTGCACCCCCGCCGCGTCGGCGAACTGGCGCAGGCCGTGCACGAGATCGGCGTGCTCCTGCGGCGCCCGCAGCCGCTGGCCCTCGCTGTGCACGGTGTCCTCGATGTTGAGCCCGACGGCGCCCGCCTGGAGCAGACCGTCGATCAGCTGAGCCGGTTCGAGGCCGTAGCCCGACTCGATATCCACCGACACCGGCACGTCGACGGCCTCGGTGATCTGCCGGACCCTGGCGAGCAACTCGGCGAAGGTCATCCCCTCGCCGTCGGCGCGGCCGATCGAGTCGGCCACCGGATGACTGCCCACGGTGAGCGCGGCGAACCCGGCATCCACCGCCACCTTCGCCGACCACGCGTCCCACACGGTGGGCAGTACGGCGGGATCACCGGGACGGTGCAGTGCGAGGAAGGCCTTGGCCTTGCTTTCCAGAGAAGACATAGGACGATCATGCCGCGTCGGCGCGGCGCGCACCATGGCGCGGTTCGTCACCTGACCGCTGTCCCCCGCACAAACGGCCGGTCAGTCCGCGCCGTCGCGGCGGGCGACCAGCACCGCGTCGTAGAGCTCGTTGCGGGAGACGCCGTTCTGGCCGGCGATCTGGGCGCAGGCGTCCTTGAGGCGGATGCCTTCAGCGGTGAGCGCTTCGACCTCGTCGACCAGGTCGACCGGGTCGGCGGATTTGGGTTGCGCGCCTTCGAGGACGACGGTGATCTCGCCGCGGGCGCCGTCGACGGCCCAGGCGGCGACCTCGGCGAGGGTGCCGCGGATGACCTCCTCGTAGGTTTTGGTCAGTTCCCGGCAGACGGCGGCGCGCCGGTCGGGGCCGAGCACGGTGACGGCGTCGGCCAGGCAGTCGGCGAGGCGGTGCGGTGCCTCGAAGAACACGCAGGCGCGCGACTCGGTGGCCAAGGTGCGCAACCACTCTCGGCGCTGACCGCCCTTGCGCGGGGCGAAGCCGTCGAAGCAGAACCGTTCCACCGGAAGGGCGGACAGCGCGAGCGCCGTGGTAACCGCCGACGGGCCGGGCAGGCAGGTCACCGGCAGATCGCGCTCCGCACACGCCGCGACCAGCCGGTAGCCGGGGTCGCTCACCGACGGCATGCCCGCGTCGGTGACCAGCAGCACGGTGCGCCCGGCCTCGATATCGGCGAGCAGGGCCGGAATCTTCGCGACCTCCACGTGGTCATAGAAGCTGATCACCCGGCCGGTGATCTCCACGCCGAGTGCCTTGGCGAGCGATTTGGTCCGCCGGGTGTCCTCCGCCGCGACGATGTCGGCCGACCCGAGCGCGTCGCGCAGCCGCTGCGAGGCATCACCGATATCCCCCATCGGCGTCGCCGCAAGCACCAGCCTGCCCGGCCCTGTCGCCTCGTCCGCCACCGCACTCCCGTCTTCACCACGCCCGGCACCCACCGAACCTTCGCAGCCTATCGACCCACCCACCCAGCGCCCGCAGCCCTACTGCGCCACGCACAGCCGAATGCGCCACGCGCCCGTTCTTGCCATCGGTTCGTGCACGGCAACCATGCGACATACCGGGCAGCACGAGACGCGCGCGGCGACACGAGACATGCGCGGCAGCACGAGACATTCCCGGCAACATGGACGCGTACGCGGCAAATCGTGGGATGTACGCATCACTCCGGACACCCGGTTCGGCGCGCGGCGGTGGTCGGCGTACTCGGTATGTGATCGTGACCACGCGGCGAGTACGCGCGTGCTAGGGATTTCACACGGTGTCGGGCTCACCGCTGCGGGACCTCGTGGCGCGCACAGCATACGATCGGAGCGTGACACAGGTGACCGACCAGCGCGCGACCGCTCCGTTCGGGTCCGTGCCCTCCTGGTCGAGCCCCGCGCCGCGGCGGCCCTCGCCCGATTTCGGGCCGACCGACACGCTGCGCGGCTGGCTCGTCACCGCGTTCCTCACGGCGATCGCGGCGGTAACGCGATTCACCATGCTCAACTACCCCACCGACGCGGGCACCCCGGTGTTCGACGAGAAGCATTACGCGCCGCAGGGTTGGCAGATGCTCAACGGCGGCTGGGTGGAGGACAACCCCGGCTACGGGCTGGTGGTGCATCCGCCGGTCGGCAAGCAGCTCATCGCGATCGGCGAGGCGATGTTCGGCTACAACGGCTGGGGCTGGCGCTTCGCGTCCGCAGTGGCCGGGACCTTGCTCGTCCTGCTGGTGATCCGCATCGTGCGGCGGCTGGCCCGGTCCACCCTGATCGGCGCGATCGCGGGTATCCTGCTGATCGCCGACGGCACCACGTTCGTCTCCTCGCGCATCGGCATGCTCGACATCTTCCTGGCGATGTTCGTCACGGCCGCCTTCGGCTGTCTGATCGTCGACCGGGACGAGGTGCGGGCCCGGTTCGCCAAGGCCGACGCCGAAGGCCGGATCGACGCGACGCCGTGGGGACCCCGCCTGGGGGTGCGCTGGTGGCGCTTCGGCGCCGGCGTGCTGCTCGGATTGGCCTGCGGGACAAAATGGTCCGGCGTCTACTTCATCATCGCCTTCGGCCTGCTCAGCGTCGGCTTCGACCTGGCGGCCCGGCGCGCCTACGGCGTGCGCAGTCCATGGTCGGGCACGGCGATCCGCGATATCGGGCCCGCGCTGTACGCGCTGGTGCTGGTGCCGCTCGGGGTGTATCTCGGCACCTACTGGGCCTGGTTCGCCAGCGAGACCGGGGTCAACCGGTGGGCGGTCGGCAATCAGGTCGGCACCGGCGGGCCGTTCAGCTGGATCCCCGCTGCCCTGCGCTCGCTCTGGTTCTACAGCGGCGAGGCGCTCAAATTCCATGAAGGCCTGACCAATTCGGCGGGCAATCACCACCCCTGGGAATCCAAGCCGTGGACCTGGCCGATGGGCCTGCGGCCGATGCTCTACTACTACGCCGACAACGGCGTCAGCGGCTGCGGGCAGACCCAGTGCGTCAAGGCCGTCATGCTGATCGGCACCCCGGCCATCTGGTGGCTGGCCTTCCCGGTGATCGCCTGGATGGTGTGGCGCATCGTGGTGCGGCGCGACTGGCGCTACGCCGCGGTGCTCGTCGGCTACAGCGCGGCGCTGCTGCCCTGGTTCCTCACCCTCGACCGGCAGATGTACTACTTCTACGCCGTGGCGCTCGCCCCGTTCCTGGTGATGGGCATGGCGCTGGTCCTCGGCGACATCCTCGGCCCGTCCCGGCGAATACCCGTGCCGCGCAGTCCGGTCGGCACCTATCTACCGGTCGCACCCGACGAACGGCACGCCCTGGGCCTGCTCGCCGTCTGTCTCTACCTCGGCCTGGTGATCGCCAATTTCATCTGGCTCTGGCCGATCCTCACCGCGCTGCCGATCACGCCGGGCAACTGGCACGACCACCTCTGGCTGCCCAGCTGGCGCTGAGCACGCGCAGCGCCGCTCAACCCTCCAGCGCCGCTTTGACGTAACGGAGCGCGGCTGCGTCGTCGAGCCCCAAGCGGCGAACGGTGGCGACGTAAGCCGTGGCGGCGCGGCCCGCGACGTCGCGGGTCGGATCCCCGGAGGAGGCGATGAAAGAGCCTTGCCTGCCCCGGGTTTCGACCACGCCGTCGGCCTCCAGCTCGCGGTAGGCGCGCGCCACCGTGTTCGGCGCGAGGCCGAGTTGCGCGGCCAGCGCCCGCACGGTGGGGATCTTCGTGCCCGCGGTCAGCTCGCCGGAGCGCACCTTGGCGATGATCCCCATGCGTAGCTGCTCGTAGGGCGGGACAGCCGACTCATGCGACACGGTGATGTTGAACATGGTTGGATCACAACTCATCCCGGGATAGTGGACAGGACAGACAACGGGGTCCGCCTCTACCGGAACCCAATTCGGAGCCAGGAATGCGCAGCACCTCGATGCCCGCGTCTTCCAGGCGAGCATTGGTCATCTCGTTGCGCTCGTAGGCGGCCACCACGCCCGGCGCGATGGCCAGCGTGTTGTTGCCGTCGTCCCACTGTTCGCGCTCGGCGGTGACGCCGTCGAGGCCGGTGTCGATCACCCGCAGCTTGTCGATGCCCATCGCCTTGGCCGCGGCGACCAGGAACGGATCGGGTCCGCTCATCGCCACCCGGCCCCCGCCGTTGCGCCCGCCGTAATCGTCTTCGCGTTGAATGGTGAACGCGCACAGCGAGTCCCGCACCGCCGGGTACATCACCAGCGCGTCGCTGTCCACCATCGTGCAGACGGTGTCCAGGTGCATGGTCGCCCGGTTCTGCGCGATCGGGACGACCAGCACGGTATGCGCGAGGTCGTCGTCGAACAGGCTGCGCGCCAACGCTTCCGCGCCGGCCGGCGAGGTACGTTCGCCGACGCCCACCGCGACGACGCCGGGCGCCAGCAGCAGCACGTCGCCGCCCTCGATGGGCGCGGTGTGCGATTCGTAGGCGCGGCGCACGCCGAGGAAGCGCGGATGGAAGGCGTAGATCAAGTCGGTGAGCGAGGTTTCCCGGATCCGGGCGGGCAGCGCGAGCGAGGTGATCGCGACGCGTGGCCCGATCCAGAAGGAGGAGTCCCTGGTGAACAGCAGGTTGGGCAGCGGATCGATGACAAAATCCGCGCCGTGGTGCATCCGGCGCACCAGCGAGGTGGCGTCGGGTCCGAACGGCAGTTCGTCGAAGGTCATCCCGGCCATCAGGATGTTGGCCAGGTCCCTGGCCCGGACGCCGCGCAGGAAGGCGGCGAGCTGGTCGGCCAGCGTGTGCCCGAGCCTGCGCGCGTCCACGGCAGCGGAGATGCCCTGGATGCGGGCGGCGCCGCTGACCGCGAGGGTCTCGGCGAGCAGGTCGGCCAGCAGCAGCACCTCGACGCCGCGCTCGCGCAGCACGCCGGTGAACGCGTCGTGCTCCTGCTGGGCCCGCTCCACCCAGGGAATGCCGTCGAACAGCAGCTGATCGTTGTTGCGCGGGGTGAGCCTGCGCAGCTCGTCGCCGGGCCGATGCAGCAGCACCGTGCGCAACGTGCCGACCTCGGAGGTCACCGTCAACCGCGTGCCCGGACTGTCGGGGTCCAGCCCGTCCGCGTCCGAGTCCTCTCCGTGCCGCGCGGGCACAGCATCTGCTCCCATGCTCAGACCGTAGTTCGCCGCGGGCTCCAGAGCACGTTATTCGGGGGTTCGTTGTGGTCTTGCGGCGTGGTGCAGCAGTCGCCATCGGCGGATCGGGCCGACTTGCCGATGCGGGCGATTCCTCCACCGGCTCCGGCTAACCTCAAGTATTGTTGAGGGGAATGGAGGAGCGTGCATGTCGACAGCCGATTGGCGAGCAAAGGAGCTGACCCCCGGGCAGCTTTCCGAGCGTAGCGGAGTAGCAGTTTCCGCGTTGCACTTCTACGAACGCGAAGGACTCATCAGCAGTCGGCGGACCAGCGGGAATCAACGCAGATACGCGCGCGAGACGCTGCGGCGGGTCGCCTTCATCCGCATTTCTCAGCGGGTCGGTATCCCGCTCAGCGAAATTCGCGACGCGCTCGATCAATTGCCGGAAGGCCGCAACCCCACCCGCCGCGACTGGGAGACGCTGTCCACCACCTGGCGCGCCGACCTCGACGACCGCATCACCCAGCTGATTCGCTTGCGCGACAACCTGACCGGCTGCATCGGCTGCGGCTGCCTGTCACTCGGCAGCTGCAAATTGGTCAACGAGCACGACCGGCTCGGCACCGAAGGCCCCGGTGCGCGCGTGCTGGATGTGCAGCTCAATTGTGCTGCGCGGCCAGCAACCGGCTGAACCTGGCGCTGGCGCGCCGCATCACAATCTCGTAGGGCAGCGCGAACTTTCGCGCCCACCAGTAGCCGAAGCGGATGTCGAAGGACGTGTAGATCAGGAACCGGTTGCGCGCGATGCCGCGCAGGATCGAGGCCGCCACATGCTCCGGCGACACCGCGTGCTTGGTGAACGACTCGGTGAGCCTGCGGATCTTCGGTGACTCCCGGTCGACGCCGACCAGCTCGACGCTGTGCACCAGCGGCGTGTCCACCGCGCCGGGCACCACCAGGTGCACCGAGATGTTGTGCTGGTCGAGATCGAAGCGCAGCACCTCCGAGACGCCGCGGATGCCGTACTTGCTCGCGCTGTAGGCCGCGTGCCAGGGCAGCGCCAGCAGACCGGCCGCGGACGAGACGTTGACCAGCGAGCCGCCCTTGCCCGCCCGCACCATCGGCGGCACGAAGTTCTCGATCACGTGGATCGGGCCCATCAGGTTGACGTCGACCATGCGCCGCCAATGCTTGTGCTCCAGGTTTTCCACGGTGCCCCAGGCCGAGGTGCCCGCGACATTCATCACGATGTCGAGGCTGCCGTGCTCACCGTGCACCTGCTCGGCGAAGGCGGTGACGGCGTCGAAGTCGGTGATGTCGAAAGCCTGCGCGGCGAGCACGACGCCGCCGTCGCGCCGGATGTCTGCCACTGTGTCGTCGAGCCCGGCGGCATCGATGTCGGTGAGCACCAGTTCGGCGCCCGCCGCGGCGGCGGCCTGCGCGGTGGCCCGGCCTATTCCGCTGGCGGCGCCCGTGATCAGCACCTTCGCGTCCCGCACTGTCCTGCGGCCCGGTCGCCCATTACCTCGCACTGCGCATCCTCATCTCGAATTTCTCGAATCGGCTCACCGCAGGGTAATCGAGCGCGGCTCAGCGGCCCAGTACGGCGAGCATTCCGGCCACCGCCCTGGGCCAGGTGTACTGCTCGGCCCGGCTGCGGGCCGCGCGCCTGCGGCCCACCGTCGGCAGCGCGAGCACGTCGGTGACCGCCTGCGCGAACGCGGAGCCGCGGTCGTCGGCGACCGCGCCGCACTCGGCGGTCACGATGTCCTTGAGCGCCGAGGACCGGCTCGCCACCACCGGGGTGCCCGCCGCCAGTGCCTCCAGCGCGGCGAGGCCGAACGTCTCGTGCGGGCCGGGCGCCAGTGAAACATCCGCGGTGGCAAGCAGTTTCGCCACCATCGCGCGCTCGGAGATGAAGCCGGTGAAGTGCACGGCGGGCAGTCCGCCTGCCAGTGCGGGCAGCGCACGCGCCCGGCGCTCCAAGGCCTCGCGGCGCGGCCCGTCACCGGCGACGACCAGCCGGACCTCGGTGCCCGCCTCGTGCAAGGCGGCGACCGCCTCGATGCTGCGCTCCACCCGTTTCTCCACCGACAACCTGCCGCAGTGCACCAGCAGCGGATGGCCGGGCACCCCGAGATCGGCGCGCAGCCTGCCGTCGTGCCTGCGCGGGCTGAACAACTCCAGGTCCACCCCGAGCGGCACCAGCTCGACGTTCGGCGCGTCGATCCGCAGGAACTCTTCGCGGGCGAACTCGGTGGTGCAGACGACGATGTCGTAGTCGGCGGCGGTGCGGCCGTTGGCCACGTCGGCGCAGCGGCGCGCGGCCCGGCCCGGCATGAACTGGCCGAGCAGCCGGTCGAGTCGTTCGTGCGAGATCATCACCCCGGTCACGTCGCGGCGCCGGGCCCAGCGGCCGAAACCGCGCAGGGTCAGCCGGTCCGACACCTCGAGCACGTCAGGGCGCAGCCCGGTGAGTACATCGGCCACCCGCCGCGGGTCGGCCGCACGGTAGCCGCCGGTCCACGGAATAGCCAAGGCGGGCAGGGTTATTCGCAGCACGCCGGTCGGCAGCAGCTCTTCGGAGCGGCGTGCGCCCGGCACGATGAGCACCACTTCGTGGCCTGCCGCCACGTAGCCCTCGCCGAGGTGATGCAAGGCAGTGCGCAACCCACCCGACCGCGGGCCGTAGAAGTTCGCAAGCTGAACTATGCGCACCTCGCCGATGGTGCAGGCCATCGGGTGATCCTCGGGACCGATGCGCCCAACGCGGCGTGAACAGCCGTGGAAGACCCGGCGAACCAGCTTGCCAGGGCTACTCCGGCCACACCTTGATCAGCCCTTGGCCGCTCGCGGCGGGCAGCACCGGCGAGAGTTCGGCCCGCACCGGGATCCACTCGGTGTCGGTGAACCGCACGCGTAGTCGCAGGTGTCTGGCATCCGTGCCGGCGGGTTCGGCGGCCAGCTCGGCGCAGGCGGCACGGAAGTCGGCGAGGTCGTCGGGGTGCACCTTCGGGCGTTCGACGGCCCAGCGGTCCAGCGGCGGGGCCGGGGTCCTGGTCCACTCGTAGATGAGGCAGGAGCTCAGCCCGACGAAGCCGACGCCGTCGTCCGCCCGTTGCGACACCGCGCGCAGCATGGTCATGTCGACATGCGGTTGGGCGGGCGCGGCATCGGCGAATTCGTGCATCACCGCCCTGATCCGGCGGGCCACCGGATCGGCCCTGGTCACCATCTGGAAGCTGCGCACCACGCCGTCGTCGCCGAGCATGTCGACCTCGCTCTGGTGCCTGCCGTCGAGCGTGCCGACCGTCGCGAAATAGTCGATCCGGCCCTCGAAACGCACCATGCGGCCGAAGGCCTCCGGCGGCGTGCGGATCACCCGGACGTCCTCGGGCGCCCTGGCGAACACCAGTTCCTCCAAACCCGGTCCGTGGTGCGCCAATTCGGTGTCGGCCTCCCAGTCCCAGGCGGCGACCCGCAGACGCGGCGGCGGCTGTTGATCGGCAGTCCCGGCCCACACCTGCACGCCGTGCACCTCGTCGAACGCGCAGACAATGGGCACACCGTGCACGACAAGCCCTGTCTCGCAATGGGTCACGGACTCAGCGGTCTCGACGCAGCGCTGCACCACCTCGATGATGCGTTGCGGCGCCGCGGCATGCAGTTCCCGGCGGACCCGCAGCAGGCGAGCCCAGTCCTTCACCTTCGTTCCGTCGGACACCAGCGTCGGCACCGCGCACTGTCCGTCCGGGGTGCGGCCCAACGTTTCGATCAGCAACCAATCATGTTCGGACAGTTGATGTTCGGTCGAGCGTCCGTCGGTCATATCCCCGCAGTGCCGCGACTCGCCCTGGGCAAGTCGAGATCGAGTGGAATGCGGCCGACCGCCAGATGCGCCTCCACCTCGTCGGCGGGCATCGGCCGGGCGATCAGAAAGCCCTGGGCCCGATAGCAACCGAGCCCGACCAGGGTGCGCGCGGCCACCGCCGTCTCGACGCCTTCGCCCACTACGCCGAGGCCGAACGAACCGGCAAGTCCGATAATGGATTTCACGATCGCCAGATCGTCGGTGCTGGCGCCGAGGCGCTGCACGAAGCCGCGGTCGATCTTCACCGCGTCGACCGGCAGCGCCTTCAGATGCGACAGCGAGCTGTAGCCGGTGCCGAAATCGTCGATGGCGATCTGCACGCCCATCCGCTTGAGTCCGCGCAGGGTGACCTGGGTGCGCGCCAGATCCTGCACCACGACGTGCTCGGTGATCTCCAGGCAGATCGAACTGCCGTCGATGCCGAACAGCCGCAGGATGTCCTCGATCCGCTCCACGAAGTCCAGGCTGACCAGCTGCACCGGCGAAACATTGATGCGCATCACGACATTCGCCGCCAGGCCGCGCCTGCGCCACTCGGCGAACTGCGCGCACGCCGACCTGATCACCCAGCGCCCGAGCTCACCGGCCAGGTTGGTCGCCTCCGCCACCGTGACGAACGCGGCGGGCGGCAGCAGACCCCTGGTCGGATGCAGCCAGCGGACCAGCGCCTCCAGCGCGACGATGCGCCCGGTCCGCAGATCGACCTCGGGCTGATAGTGCAGCAGCAGCGAGCCGTCGGACACGGCGCCGCGCAGGTTGAGCTCCACATCGTCCTGCAGCTCGAACTGGGCCCGCATGGCGTCGGTGAACACAGCCACACCGTTGCCACCGCCCGACTTCGCGGACAGCAGCGCATGATCGGCGCGGCGCAACACGTCGGCGACGGTGGTCTCGCCGGGGATGCCGACGGCCACACCGATACTCGCCGCGCGACTCACCGATTCCCCGCCGACGGTGACCCGGCGGCCGATGAGCTGCTGGATCCGGGTGCCCTCCTCCTCCGCCGCGACCGCGTCCATCGGCTTGGCCGGCACGATGACGAACTCGTCACCGCCGAGCCGCGCGATCATGTCGTCCGGGTCGAGGTGCTCGCGCAGCCGCGAGGAGAGGGTACGGATGAAGTTGTCGCCCGCGGTGTGGCCGAGGAAGTCGTTGAGCGCCTTGAGCCGATCCAGGTCCAGGAAGAACGCCGCCACCGGCCCCGGGCTGCCCGGTTTCAGCCGCTCGTCCATGTGCTCGAGCAACGCGCGGCGGTTGGCCAGTCCGGTCAGGTCGTCGTGCAGCGCGATGTAGCGCAACCGCTCCTCTGCGACGACCCGCGCCTGCAACTGCGCGAACAGCGCGGCGATCGCCTTGAGCACGTTGAGCTCGCGGGTGCTCCACTCCCGGTCGCCGGTCTTGATGAAGCCGAGCACGCCGGTCGACTCGCCGCGCGAGAGCAGCGGCACCGCGGCGGTGGTGACGACGGGGATGCCGGAGGCCCGGCGCATCGTCTCCTGATAGTCGGCGAACTCCGGTGTCGGGCGGGCGATCATCGGTTCGGTCCCGTGCTCGAACGCGCGGAACACCGGATCGGCGCCCTCGAAGTAGACGACCTCCAGCGGATCCGGATCGGGCACCTGCGGCCGGTGCGGCCACTCCGCGATCAGCACCGACGCCCTGCGCTCGCGGTCGGTGTGGCGCACGTAGCTGAAGTCGACATCGAAGTATTCGACCAGCTGGGCCAGCACCCGTTCGGTCGCCTCGGCCATGGTCGTGGCGTCGACACCCATCAGCTCGGAGGCGACCTGGGTCACCAATGAGTCGAGCGTCCGCCGAGGCACCTTGTCTCCGATCACGCTATCCACGGGTGTCCACGCCCGGCACCGGCCGCCGCCGCCTGCGGAGCCGCCCATTACGACTCCGGGCAGCAGCCGATTCGCTCAGGCATAGCACCAACGCCATGGTCTCATGCTCAGGTACTCCGAGTAGGTCCGAGAATCGAAGCGACGCCAGTGTATCCACGAAATCCGGGAAAATCGTGGCCGGTGCGCCAGGGAGTCGCGCTTTTCGGCTGCTGTCCGCGCCCATCCGTCACCCCACCATTCCGGGGTCGGTATCCGACGCACGGCGGCCGGGCTGTTCGACTCGAATCGGCGAGCCGTGCAATTCATCGGCAATTGCCCGACATCCCCGATTATCCCACCAGATCGGATCGCCCCGATAGCGATCATGGGAATCGGGACCCGGCGGAAAATGACCTGCTACCGCCCAACCGAAGCCGCCAGCAACCCGGATCGGCGCAGCGGCGGTGCTCGCCTCGACAGCCATACTGTTCCTACTCCGTTGCTCCGCATCCTTACGCGGTCGTCGAACCGGGGCCGACATCTCCACCCGAATCCTGCTTTCGGACGGGTTTGCCTAGGGCAGTATCCGTCATCCGGCAAGAATTGACCAGACGTCTGGTTAATCTTCCGAAAACTGGATGCGCCCCTGTAAATTCCCCCTGGTCAGAACCCATCTCGGGCTTGAGCAAAATACCAGAGTGACTGGTCGGTTCTAGCGCAGCTAACCAGCAGCAAGCTAGACGAGGATGGAGATGAACAGCTCGACCGAATCCGGCCCCTGCCAGATCTCGATCTCTTCCCGATAAGCCCGGGTGATCTCGGCCGATGCTGTCGCGTCATCGACCTGCGCCCACACGTCCTCCACCGGATCGTGATAGTCGCCGTTCGGCGCGAAGCGGGCGTACACGCCCTTCGGCACGCGCACCAGGACGTCGCCGATCGGCACCGATTCGGGTTCGCGGTACTCGAAGCAGACCACAGCGTTGTAATTTCCGGCCGGGTCCGGCACGTACACGGTGTACATCGGACGGTCCTCGCCCTTGCGGTCGCGCAGGCGGTCCTTGAGGAACTCGATCAGGTCGCTGTTGCTGACCTTGAAGCTCGGGCGCACCCGGGGCACCACCAGGCCGCCGTAAATCGCCTCACCACGCACTGCGATCGCATAAGTCATCGGGCGTCTACCGCCAGATACAGCTCGATCTTGTAGGCATGCGGATAACACTCGAAGTCACCGGTGTAGGTCCGTTTGATCTGGTTGTGTTCCTCGGCGTACGCGATCTGGGTCCAGAGGTCGGTCATCACCTGCGGAAAGTTACCGACCGAGGAGAACCGCGCATAGGTGCCGCGCGGCAGCCTGGCCACCAGATGACCGCGGGTGACGTCGCCGAAGGACGCGCACTCGTAGCCGACGATCTGGGTGTTGTAGGTGCCGAGCTCACCGGTGTAGTCGGTGTAGGCGCTGGCGAGCGGGCCGCCGAGCTCCTGGTGCAGCACGGTCGCCCAGGCGGCCTCGAGGTCGTGGTCACGCAGCTCTCCGAGCGCACGTTTAGGGCTGCGCACCGGCAACCCGGCAACCCACGTTTCGTCCCGCTCGACGATTTCAAACTGCATGGAAAGACTCTTTCGAGATGAATCCGGGGGCGATGCCCGCATCCGGTCGGCCAGAAAGGCCATGCTATCAACACAGACCGCGTGGTCACGATCACATGTCCGGCTTGTTATCCACGGTCACGACCGCTCCGAACTGGACAAATGACCTGCGTCGGGTAAAGCGACACCGCCGGAAACGCACTCATGCATAGTTGACATGATCGTTTCGCTTGCCGATCAACTGGCCAACCGTCGACCTCGAACGGAGACCTGACGAACGACAGCCCGATCCACGACGAACTCGACGAGCGTGCCGCCGCGCTGGCCGACCAGGTGATTGCCTGGCGCAGGCAGCTGCATCAGCATCCCGAGTTGTCCAACCGAGAGGTCGAGACCGCCGCGCTCATTGCCGGCCAGCTGCGCTCGCTGCACCTCGACGAGGTCCGCACCGGAATCGCCGGGCACGGCGTCGTCGGGGTACTGCGCGGCGGGCAACCCGGCGACAAGGTGATCGCGCTGCGCGCCGACATCGACGCGCTGCCGGTGCCCGACGAATGCGGCGTGGACTTCGCCTCGCACGTGGTCGACGACGCATACCCCGGCGGCCCGTTCCCGGTGTCGCACGCCTGCGGCCACGACTGCCACACCGCGATGCTGCTGGGTGCCGCGAGTGTGCTTGCGGGCGTGCGCGATCGGCTGCCCGGCACGGTGTTGTTCGTCTTCCAGCCCGCCGAGGAGGGCCCGCCGGTCGACGAAAAGGGCGGCGCCCGAGAGATGCTCGCGCAGGGCGTGTTCGCCGACCCGGTGCCGACGATGGCCTTCGGATTCCACGTCACACCATTTCCCAAGGGCTACATCGGGTATCGGGTAGGCAACCAGTTCGGTGCCTCGTGTCTGGTGCGGATCACCATCACCGGACAGCAGGTGCACGGTTCGACACCGTGGCTGGGCATCGATCCGATGCCCGCCGTCGGCGCCGTGCTCACCGGCATCGGCCAGCTCTACCGGCAGGTGAACGCGTTCGAGCCGATCACCGTGTCGATCGGGCACATCGAGGATGTGGGGCGGTTCAACATCATCGGCCGCACCGTCACCCTGTGGGGCACCATCCGCTGTGCCGTGGAAGCCGATATGGCCGAGGTACAGAAACGGCTCGGCACGCTGGCCGAGCACACCGCGCAGGCTTACAACACCACCGCGACCGTCGACTATCTGCAGGATGTGCCCGCGGTGCACAACAAGAAGGAGTGGATCGACGCAGGTCTGCCGACGTTCTGCCGGGTCGCGGGCGTCGACCGCGTCGTGCAGAGCCCGGCGACCCTCGGCTACGACGATGTCTCGGAGTTCGTCAACAAATACGGCGGGCTGTATGTGACGCTCGGCGTGCAGGACGCCGAACTCGCCGACAACGGGATGCCGGTGCCCGCGCCCGGCGGCCGCGGGCTGTTCATGAACCACAGCCCGTACTTCTACGCCGACGACGACACCCTCGTCACCGGTGTCCGGTTGCACGCCCACGTGGCCGTCGACCACCTGACCGGCGCGCTGGTCCCGGATCTAGAGTGATTCCCGTGTGCCACACCATCGCCGAGCTGGACGCCGCGGTCGCCGACTGCTTCGCCTGCCCTCGACTGGTCGCCTGGCGCGAACAGGTGGCGCGGGAGAAGCGCGCCGCGTTCCAGCACGAAACCTATTGGGGCCGGCCCGTTCCCGGTTACGGGCCCGACGATGCCCGGCTGTTCGTCGTCGGGTTGGCACCAGCCGCGCACGGCGGCAACAGAACCGGCCGCATGTTCACCGGTGACCGCAGCGGCGACGTGCTCTACGCCGCCATGCACGCGGTCGGGCTGGCCAACCAGCCCACGGCGACCCATCGCGACGACGGCCTGCGCCTCAACGGCGTCCGAGTGACCTCGCCGGTGCACTGCGCACCGCCGGACAACAAGCCGACGCCCGCCGAGCGCGACCGCTGCAAACACTGGCTGGCCACCGAATTCGCTTTGCTGGCACCGACTGTCCGCGCCGTGGTGGTGCTCGGTGGGTTCGGCTGGCAGGCGCTGCTGCCCGTGCTGGCGGAGGCGGGGTGGGTCATTCCGCGTCCGCGACCGAAGTTCGGGCACGGGGTGCACGTGCAGCTGTCCCCTGCCGAATCCGACCGCGCACCGCTGCACCTGTTCGGCTGCTATCACGTGAGCCAGCAGAACACCTTCACCGGCCGGCTCACGCCCGCGATGGTCGAGGCGGTGCTGAGCACGGCGGCGCAGGCCGCGGGGCTCGACGTCGACGGACCGCAGGCCGGCTAGTTCCGGACAACTCCGCACGCCCGGCACGCCACCGTTATCGTGGTAGCCGGGGAGTCGGGAACCAAGCCGAAAACCACTATCCATGGGTTTTTCGGCGCGGTTCCGACGGAGGAGCCGGGCGGGCTGCGGCACGCCCATTTCGAACGGAGCGAAACGTTGCCCAGTAACCAAATGGTGTTCCTGCTACTGGATCTCGTGCTCATCGCGGTGGCGGCGCGGTTACTCGGCAAGCTGGCCGAGCGCCTGGGTCAGCCCGCGGTAATCGGGGAAATCGCGGCGGGAATTATCGCGGGGCCCACAATTCTGGGGGCACATTTATCCGGCATCGTATTTCCGCAGGACGTGCGTTCCTATCTGAGCGCGTTCGCGAATGTCGGTGTGATGATCTTCATGTTCCTCGCGGGCCTGGAGATCGACCGCGGCTCGTTCAACGGCAATCGCCGGGCCGTGGCCACCGTTTCGCTGTCCGCCTATTTCGTGCCGTTCGCGCTCGGTTGCGGTGTCGCACTGCTGGTTCTGTCGAGATATCACCAGGACAACCGGCTGACCTTCGCGCTGTTCATCGGTTGTGCGCTCGCCGTCACCGCGTTCCCGGTGCTGGCCCGCATCCTGATCGAGCGCGACCTGATGGGCACCCGGATCGGCCAGCTCAGCATGGCCAGCGCGGCCATCGACGACATCCTGGCGTGGATCGTGCTCGCCTTCGTCATCGGGCTGGCCCGGCCCGGCGCGGGCGACCAGTGGCGACTGCTGCTGTTCGTGCCGCTGGTGCCGGCGATGTGGTGGCTGGTGCGGCCCCTGCTGGTCCGCGCCTCCCGATCCACCGCGGCGACCAACGACAACACGATGATCTTCCTCGCCGTCTGCGGTGCGCTGGTCTTCGGTGCGGCCACCGAATGGATCGGCCTGCACCTCATCTTCGGCGCCTTCCTGTTCGGCGTCATCTTCCCGCGCACGCACCGGCCGGTGGTGGAAACCGGTGCGCAACTGCTGAGTTCGGTATTTTTGCCCGCCTTCTTCGTCATCGCGGGACTCCAGGTGGATCTCAGCTCGCTCGACCGCGCTGGCGTCGTTGAGATGATCGCGATCCTGGTGACCGCGCTGGCCGGAAAGCTCGGTGGCACCTATTTCGCCGCGCGCGCCAACGGGATCGAGCCGCGCGAGGCCGGTGCGCTGGCGAGCCTGATGAACACCAGAGGGCTCACCGAGCTGATCATCCTGAACGTCGGGCTGACCACGGGACTCATCGGCGTGCAGCTGTACTCGATTCTGGTCGTGATGGCGTTGGTGACCACGGCCATGACGTCGCCGTTGCTGCGGCTGCTCGGGGTGACGCCCGAACTCGGGCGCTTGCCGATCCCGGCGGCGACGGAGCCGCCGATGGTGCGGGAGAAGGGCTGAAATCCGCTCGGGCTCTTCGGTGTTCAGCGTCGGGTGCGGAAGGTGCGGCGCAGGTCGCCGATCCAGGCGTCGGGGAGTTCCCACGGAATGAAATGACCGCCCGCCTCGTGGGCGGTCAGGTTGACGTGGTTGTACCACTCGGCGCGGTCGCTGGCGAGCCAGCTCTGCACCCGTTGCTCGGGAGTTGTTACGCCCGGCGGGTTTTCGTGACCGACGAAGGTGATGCCGGTGGGTGCCTCGATCACCGGGATGCGATCGTGCGCGGGCGTCCACGGGTAGCGATTCGCGTTGGCGTAGTAGCGGATCGAGGTGCCGATGGCGTTGTTGACCCAGTAGATCATCGTGTGGGTCAGCAGGTCGTCCTTGCTGAAGACCGTCTCCACGTCACCGTGGCTGTCGCTCCAGGTGACCCAGCGCTGCAGGATCCAGGCGAGCAGGCCGACGGGTGAGTCGGTGAGGCCGTAGGCCAGGGTGCTCGGTTGCAGGACGTGCGCGGCGAGGTGGACGGCGAACCGGCGCTCCAGCGAGAGCAGTTGGCGGTAGGCCGGCTCGGGCAAGTCCGGCGGAATCGGTTGCCCGCCACTGAGATCCCAGGCGCGGTCGCCGCTGAAGAGGGTGAGCTTCTGGCCGGAGCCGATGTGGATGCCGTGCAGTTCGTCGGCGTAGCGGTGGCCGAGTTCGCCGGTGACGAGCGCGCCGACGTCGCACCCCGCCGCGGCGTACTTCTCGTGGCCGAGGGTGTCGGTCATCAGCGTGTGCCAGAGGTCGGCGACCTTCCAGAAGTTCATGTCCGGATGCTTCGGCAGCGGTGTGGAAAAACCGAAGCCGGGCAGCGAGGGGACGATGACGTCGAACGCGTCCGCCGGGTCGCCGCCGAAGGCCGCGGGGTCGGCGAGCGGGTCGATCACCTTGGCCCAGTGCCAGAAGGTCCATGGCCAGCCGTGGGTGAGGATCAGCGGCGTCGGGGCGGGTCCGACGCCCGGCTTGCGCAGGAAGTGGATCGGGACATCATCGATGGTCACCCGGTAGTGCTCGTACGCGTTGATCGCGGATTCGGCTTTGCGCCAGTCGTATTCGTTGATCCAGTACTCGACGAGCTCCTGGAGATACTCGCGGCGGACGCCGTAGTGCCAGTCGTCGTTGCCGACGTCGTCGGGCCACCTGGTCAGCCGGAGCCGGGTCGCGAGATCTTCCAGTACGTCATCGGACACATGGATGGGAGAAGGTTCCAGGGGGAACTGCGATGTCATGAATGTCCTTCCACTTCAACGTGATTGGCAGCGGGTAAGTCGACGTCCATCAGCACGGCCAGCCGCTCCAGGGCAGGCAGTGCCGCACTGATCGCACGGCGCTCCGCAGCGCCCAACGCGTCGGCCAGCTGCGTGATCCGACGAACCCGCTCCTGATGCCGCGACTGCACGATCCGCGCCCCCGCCTCCGTAACCTGCACGAGCACCGCGCGACCATCCCCAGGATCCGGCCACCGCTCGACCAACCCATCCCGTTCCAGCCGACCGACCAGCTGAGTAATGGCGGGTTGGGTGATCTGCTCGGTCACCTTCAACGCGGTCATCCGCATCGGCCCCCGATGCAGCAGCGTATGCAGCACCGAAAGCGTTGTGAAGGTGTGCTTCTCAGCACCAGGCAACCGAATCGACGCCCGCGTGAACGCCCCCATCACCCGAGCAAGCTCGTCGGCATCCAGTTCCCGCCGTACTGCCATGCCAGAAATATATCACCAATTTATTTAAATCACTTATGTACTTTGCACACCGTCGAGTGGTGTGCTCGACGGCGGTGACACGTGGTGCCGCGGGTCGGGGGGTGCAGGCTCGACGACGTACTGATCGGCGACCACCTCGGCCTGATCCCCCTCCTCGGTTCCGACAGGCCGGGTGGGTTGGGGGGTATCGGGGCTGGTGGGACCTAGTGTGCGGGGATGGCTAACCTGCATGGTCAGCATGGGCGGCGGCGGACGCGGGCCGAGTGGTGGGCGATGGTGCGGGCTTCGCCGTATCTGCCTGCCACGGTGCTGGTGTTGCTGGTGGCTGCGGCGGCGGGGCTGTTCGCCGGGTCGTATACCTATGCGCTGGCGAATCCGACGCCGCGGTTGATTCCGATCGCCGTAGTCGGGCCGCAGCAGGAAGGTTCGGTCCAGCGGTTCCTGGCGGAGATGCAAGGGTCGCTGGATGGTTCGCTGGCGGTGCGCGACTACGACTCCGCGGCGGCGGCGCGGTCGGCGGTCCACGAGCAGCAGATGTTCGCCATTGTCACGGCGCAGTCGCCCGGCGTGCGCCTCGAGGTGTCGAGTGCGTCCGGTCAGTCGGTCGCTCAGCTGCTCACCCAGGCCGCCACCGAAGTCGGCCCGACGGTAGGGATTCCGGCCGAGGTCATCGATGTCGTGCCGTTGCAGCGTGGCGATCCGCGCGGGCTCGCGATCTTCTATATCTCGCTGGCAGCGGTGATCATCGGGTTCGTGGGCGCGACCCAGTTCAGTGTGCACGCGTCGGCGCTGAACCCGGTCGAGCGGATCGTCTTCACCGCGCTCTACGCCGTGGCAGGCGGCTTTGCCATTGCGGCAGTAGCGGATTGGGTACTCGGCGCACTGCGCCTGCCGTTCCTGGAGTCCTGGGGCATCCTGTCGCTGACGATGTTCACCTCCGGCATGGTGTTCACCATGTTCAACACCTTGGTCGGACGGTGGGCGATCCTGCCGACCTGGGGCCTGATGGTGCTGCTCGGCAACCCGTCCTCCGGCGGGGCGGTGTCCTGGCCGCTGCTCCCCTCACTGCTCGGCCACATCGGCCGCTGGCTGCCGCCGGGTGCCTCGGTCAATGCACAGCACACCGCCGTGTATTTCGGTGCGCACCAACACATTTTCCCGTTCCTGGTGCTGGCCGGATGGGCACTGGTCGCGTGCGCGGTGTTCTGGATCTGGCGCAACCGTCATCCCGGCGGACGAAGCACCGAGAATGCGCACACCGCGCGGTCAGGACGCCGGGAAGTGCTCGGCGAGAAACTTGCCGAAGACATGCCGTGAGAGCTGAGTACCCCACCCCGCCCAGGTGAAGTCGTAGATGTGTTCGCCGTAAGGCACTGCGAGCAGCTGATTTTCGACACCGACCCGGCGCAGCCGTTCGGCCAGTTCGGCGGAGCCGCGGTACGGCGCGACGTGGTCGCGGTTGCCGTGCATGAGCAGGGTCGGCGGCACATTCGGGCGGACATAGGTGACCGGGGAGGCCGCTTTGTACCGGTCGGGCACCTCGTCGGGCGTGCCGCCGGTGTAGTCCATCAGGAAGGAGCGCATCCGCCCGGGCAGGCCGGTGTCGCGCCACGCCTCGGCCAGATCGGGCACCGGGTAGAACGCCGCGACCGCCTTGACCGCCGTGTCGGTGACCGCACAACTCGGCGGCACCCGGTCGTCGGCGTAGGCGCCCATCAGCGCGAGATTGCCGCCCGCCGAGCCGCCCGCGATCATCACCCGCTCGGGATCGATACCGTACTTTTCCGCCTGCAGCTTGACCCACCCGACGGCACACTTCACATCCCCGGGCGCCTGGTTCCAGCGCGCGGGCAGGGTCATCCGATATTCGATGGCGAAAACGGCATATCCCTTGTCGTTCAACCATTGATGCCACAGCGGCGCCTCGCCGCGGTCGCCGTTTCGCCAGCCACCACCATGCACCCAGACCACTGCCGGCCGTGGTCGATCCGACGTGCCCGCGGGCAGCTTCACATCGAGCTTCAGGTCCTGACCGTCGACGGTGTTGTACACGGTGCTCAACGCCTCGACCGGCGCACCGGTGTTCGTGCCACCGGACAGGTAGTCGTCGAAGGACAGCTTCGCGTCGTGCCGCACCGCCGTCCCCCATGCCGCGGCCAACGGAAAGCCGCCGGCGACCGTACCGAGGAGACACACCAGCCCGGTCACCGCCGCCACCCGCCGCACCCCGACCCGGCCCTTGCGCCCGAAGGCGATGAGCGACAATACGAATCCCGTCAGGCCGAGCGGGATCAGGTACAGCCCGTAGTCGCTCACCACGTGCGTCAGCACCACGAAGGGCGCGGGGATGTGCACCGCGATGATCACATAGACGAACAGCATCATCAGCACGGCCAGCACAGCCGCCACTGCCGCGATCAGCCAGCGAAGGACCATTCGCTCATTAACCCACGACCACCCGTACCGGACCGGCTGGCACGCCGATCGGTCCTGGTCACCTGAGTATCACGACTCCTGCCACGTCGCGATCGCGGCGGCCCAGCGCCGATTGTTGGTGAACTCGGAGATCTGCCGACGGTTGATCAGGATGTAGATCTCCCCTGCTGTGGTCGTCTGCAGGATCAGCGGCTTCCCCGCGTTGAGCAGCCCGCCCAGCAATCTGCCGTAGAGGGCGGTGAACTGGCGGCGCAGCGAGATGATCGCCTCGCGCGACAGGGTCAGGTCGCCGGTGTCACTCCAGTCGGTCAGCACCAGGCCGCGTGGGCCGAGTTCGATCCGCCCGCGCCGAGGGAACAGCGCGCGCTGGCTGACGATCCCCGCCGCCCGGTCCGCCGCGCTGTGCCTGCGCAGTTCGTCCACGGTTGCGGCGATATAGGTGCCACTGCGCAGTACGTTCGTCATGACGGACCTCCCGGATCGAATGCCGAGCACTCCTGGAATTGTCCGGCCAGGCAGCGGAGTCGCACATCGCCCCGTCGACCCTCTGGTATCCCCCTCAGGAGGTATCTTCCAGCCCCATTGCTCGCCCGAGAGGTGTACAACCAGCCCCGCTGCCGGTCATCCGGATGTTGAGCACACCTACCGGCTCCGCTGTTCCGTGAACCACCGGCTACCGCGCCGATCGGCGTCCAGCGCGTGACTGTCGCCTCGCACTCGGACCTGCGGCCGCCTCGGATGGTCGGTTCCTCGGGCCGGTGAAGTCGCTTCGTCAGGCCCGAACAGGCGTCGGCAGCAGGTGTCGCGGCGCTGTTTTGCGTGGTCACGACCCTAGGCTAGGGGGATCGACACCAACTTCTCGCGCAGCGCCTTCTTGCGGAGCGCACTCGGCATCGGCATAGCCGGCTGGGCATCGGCGGGTCTGCCCGACGCGTCCCGCGCCCGCGCCGAGCCCATGCCGCTAACGTCCAGCCGCACTGCGGCGGGCGTGGATTGGAGCAAGCTCGACAGGCAGGTACGCGGTCGGGTCCTGCTGGCGGGCGACGCGGAGTACGCGACGGCGAAGCGGCTCTTCAACACCCGGTTCGACGCCTCGAAGCCGACCGCCGTCGTGCAGGTCGGCACGGTCGACGACGTCGCGGCCGCGGTCACCTTCGCGGCCGAGCACAACCTTGTGCTCGCCGCCCGCGCGGGCGGCCACTCGTATGTGGGTGCCTCGGCGGCGACCGGCGCGATGATCATCGACCTGCGCCGACTGACCGGGGTGAGTTTCCGCGACGGCGAAGCCGTTGTCGCACCGGGCATGACCCTGCACGGGGTGTACCGCGAGCTGGACCGTTTCGGGCAGAGCATTCCGACCGGAATGTGCCCGGCGGTCGGCGCGGCCGGGCTCACCCTCGGCGGCGGCATCGGGTTCGAATCCCGCCGCTACGGGCTGACCTGCGACCGGCTCGTCGCGGCGTCGATGGTGCTGCCGAACGGCCGCGTGGCCGAGGTGTCGCCGACCTCCCGGCCCGACCTGTTCTGGGCGCTCCGCGGTGGCGGAGCGCAGCTCGGCGTGGTCACCTCGCTGACCTATCGCACCTGCCCGGCGACACCGAAAGACATTGTGCACCTGACTTTTCCCGGTTCGCTCGCCGCGCAGGTGATCGCCGGTTGGTCGAACTGGCTCGGGACCGCCGACCCCGCCGAGTGGGCCTGCGTCAGCGTGGATGCGGACGGACGCGGCGGGCTGAACTGCTGGATACAGCTGGTATGCCCCGCCAAGGCGGGCATTCGGGCCGCCGTCACGGTAATGGCGGCGACAGCGAAACCACTGAAGGTGGACTACAAGAGCCTGGCGCACATGGACGCGGTCCTGCACCTCGCCGGCGGCGCGGCCACCCAGCCCCGCACCCAGTTCACCTGTGGCTCAGATGTTCTCACCGAACTCTCCGCCGCTGCCATCGGTGCGATCATCGAGGCGATCACCGCGCACTCCCGCGCGGGCGGCACCGGGTGGGTCCAGATCAACACACTCGACGGCGCCGTCCGCGACACCGGCCCCGACGAGACCGCCTTCCCGTGGCGCGAGCATGCCGCGCTGGTGGAATGGGGCAATTACCAACAGATCCCGCACGAGAAGGCCGCAGGGTGGATCGCCGAGGCGCACCGTCTCGTCGCGCCATTTTCCGCAGGCGGCTACGTCAACTATCTCGAAGCCGGCGATCCGATGCAGCGGTACTACGCGCACAACTATCCCCGGCTGGCGGAGATCCGCCGAAAGGTGGACCCGCACAGCCGGATACACACCACGCTCGCCAGCTGACGTGCAGCTGTACCAGAGATGCTCACCCACGCCGATCGGAGTGGGTGAGCGACAAAGATGGCCCGGTTCAGGTGCGTAGTCGACCCGTTAGGAGGCAGGCGCGGGGCGCACGAGAATCGCTCGCGCGTAAAGGAGTTGGAAGCCGATACGTTGCACGTTCTGTTGCGACTTCGAGCCGGGAAGAGTACTGACCACGGCGAGGTCGCAGCCTGCCGTGGCGGCGGTGGCGAGGCGGGTCGACAGGAGCGTGGCTTGCACGCCGCGACGCCGGAAAGCGGGCAGGGTTGCCGCGCCACAGAGTTGGGCGACACCTTCGGCGAGGCGCAGACTGGCACCACCGACGGGCACGCCGTCGATGCGCGCGAGCGAACCGGTGAAGCCCTCGGCGGCGGCCATGTCGCGCATGGCGTCGTCGAGGATCTCGCGCGGGAAGTCTTCGTTCGATGCGACACCCTGGGTGTCGGGAGTGGCGAAGCCGTCGATCATGGCATCGAGCCAGGTCCCGAAATCTTCGATGCCGACCGCCGAAACCTCCACTCCGTCAGCGGGATTAGCCTGCCTGTCCGCTTCGAGGCGCAGGCCGAGCACGTTCTCGAAGCCGGTCAGCAGGTAACCGCGGCGGGTCAGGCGCTCCACGACGCTCGGATCGGCGAGGGTCGACACCTCGAACTGCACCGGTGCGTCACGCTCGGCGTAGGCCTGCTCCACCGCGTCCAGCGTGCTGTCGTCGAAGTCGTCGCCCATGCCGACGCCGACGACCTTGTCGAGCGGCGAGGCCGCGCCTGCCCACACCGCGAGCCCGCTGCCGATCGGCTGCAGCAGCACGTTTTCCTGCGGGTTGCGCCGGGCGGCGGCACGGGCGCCTTCGGCCATCAAGGACCGATCGGCGCGTTCGATCCGCGCCGCCAGGTCCGTTCCCGCGAAGAGGCTCAGTTCAGTCGACATGGCTGCATTCCTACCAGGGGGAACGAGCCGGGCGACACTGCTTTTACCTCAACCGGCGGCACCGAGCGCAGGCGATGACGCCGCGGTTTTGTCAGCGGTGCTGCCGAGTGGGAGCAGCGCCACGAGCATGCCGACGCCCGCCAGCGGAATCAGATCCAGGGTGATCATCGGCGACAAGGTGCTGATCGCCATCAGCACCGGGCTCCACCACCGCAGTCGCCCGGCCCGGACGAGCAGGATGGTCAGCCCGATCAGCCCGAGGAAGAACAGCGGCGGCCCCACCAGGTAGAACGCCGGACGCACACCGGGGATGTCCGAGAACGCATTGCTCAGCCTGGACATTTCGGCCTTGTCCGCGGCCTGAGCCGCGAACGCGACGTCCGCGACGAACTGAACAATCGTCGTCGCCAAGCCGATAAAGGTGACGGCTATCGCGCTGTTGCGCACGGCATTCGACAGCAGCAGCCGCCCCATACCCAGCACCACAGGCACGAACAGCACCATGCCGATCAGCCCGATGATATGCGCGACCTGCCAATCGAGCCCCGGTCCGTACCTGCCGTCCGCCCGGCCGAAGAGCCGGATCACACCGTATCCGGCGAAGAACAGTGGTGCGGCGAACAGCAGCACTCCAGGGGATTTCACGCTTCAAGCTTGGCAGGGCCAGGCCGTGCGGGGCCTCCGGGAAAACCCTGGTTCGCGAATCAGGGTGTCGCCGCGCGCATTCCGGGCTATGGCTGCGGTATCGGCGCGGACTCCGGGAAGGTGGCCGGGAGGGCGGTCAGTGCCCGATGGAATGGACCCGGACGCCAGGTCAGGTCAGTGGCTGGTACCGCGAGGCGGACTTCGGGGAGCGCGTCGAGCAGCTGGTCGATGGCGTCCTGGGCGATCAGGTAGGCCAGCGAGCTGGCGGGGCAGACGTGCGGCCCGGTGCCGAACGCGAGATGAGAACGGTTGCCCGCGTACTGGTTCGCGCTGATCGCCGGGTCGGTGTTGCAGGCGGCCATGCTGATCACCACCGGCTGGTGCGCGGGCAACCAGACGTCGTCGATGAGGATCGGCTGCCTCGGGAAACTGATGCAGAAGTTCGCCATCGGCGGGTCGTTGAACAGCACCTCGTCGAGTGCGTCGCGGGTGGACAGGCTGCCGCCGAGCACGCTGCCGCCGAAGCGCTCGTCGGTCAGGATCAGCAGCAGGGTGTTGACGATCAGGTTCTGTTGCGGCTCGATGCCCGCGCCGTAGAGCGTGGCCAACTGATGCACCATTTCGGTGTCGGTGAGCCCGGCGGGATGTTGCAGCATGCGCGTGGTGATGTCGTCGCCCGGCTCGGCCCGCTTGAGCTGGGTCAGTTCCAGCAGCGCGCCGATGAGCATCTTGTTGCCCTGTTCGGCGTCGACGCCTTCGAAGATCGCCGCCATACCGGTCGCGGCCTGCTGCGCGATCTCGGCCGGACAGCCGAGCATGGCGTTCAGCACGGCGAAGGCGAGCGGAAACGCGTACTGGCGGACCAGATCCGCCGACCCGTCCGCGCAGAACGCATTGATCAGCGGTATCGCGACTTCGGCCACGGTGTCGTGCAGGCGGTACTGATCGACCTTGTCGAGGCCCGCGATATTGGTCTGCCGATAGCGAGCGTGCTCAGCGCCCGCATTCCGTAATGCGTTGGGCCGCCACTGCATCATCGGCAGCACCGGGCAATCGGTCGGCACGCTGCGCTGCCAGGTCCGCGGGTCGGCCGGAAAATGGTCGGGATCATTGAAGATCCGCACTGCGGTGTAATAGCCGATCACCAGCGTGGCGGGCACCCCCGCCGCCAATTCCACCGGCACCAGTGACCCGTACTCCGCACGCATCTTCCGATATGCGCCGTGCGGATCCGCCGCGAACTCCGGTGCGTGCAACGACACCCGCGGCCCGTCGGTGTCGATCGGCGAACCGGGCACGGCCCGGTTGTGCGCGGTGGGTGGGGGCTGCGTCATCGCAAAAAACTCCAGGCGGTCGAACTACGAACTCCGTGAGCCTATGCAGCCGTGGGAGCACATGTGCCGGAATCCGCCGGGTCGAACTCGAAACGTTTTCCCGCCACTCCGCCAACATGTTTGCCACTCATTCGCCGCAATGGTTCCATGAAGCAGCGAGACCTGGTGACGGGATTGGCAGTCGATTTGCCGAGTAGCTCAATTGTGCTGGCGAAAGGAGCCGTCCCGCGATGCGTGCGCGCGATTCAGGTCGATACTGCCGAGGAATCGGCTTCACCGTGGCGCTCACGATCGCGGGAATGGTCGCCGCCACTCCCGCTTTCGCCGCGGTGACCGAGGACGGGAGTATCGCGCCGGCCGGGGCGAACGATTGGGCTTGCGTGCCGCAGGCGACCCAACCGGAGCCGGTGGTGCTCGTGCACGGCACGTGGGGTAATCAGAACTCCTGGGCCACGCTCGCTCCACAGTTGAAAGCCCTTGGCGTGTGCGTGTTTTCGCTCAATTACGGACATGCCCCGTTCAGCGTTCGCGGGGCGGCGCCCGGCGTTTTCGGCACCGCCGATATTCGCGCGTCGGCCAAGGAACTCGGGGAGTTCATCGATCGGGTGCGCGCGGTCACCGGTGCGGCGAAAGTCGATATCGTCGCGCATTCGCAAGGCGGCCCTTTGACCCGGCAGTACCTACGATTCGAAGGCGGGGCGTCGCGCAGTGACCCGGCGCGCAACAAAGTCGATGACCTGGTTACCATTGCCGCCACCCACCACGGCACCACGGCCGACGGGCTCGGCCACCTCCTACCCTCGGGCAGCGCGGCCGGTATCGCGGACGCGCTGATCGCCAGGGTGCTCGGCACCGCCGCGGCGCAACAGTTGACCGGCAGCGAATTCATCCGCACGCTCAATGCCGCGGGCGACACCGAACCCGGCGTGCGGTACACGGCGATCGCGAGCCGTGTGGATCGCGTGGTCACCCCGCCGGAAGCGACTTTTCTGCGCGCGGGCCGGAATGCGACCGTCGAGAATTTCTGGGTGCAAGACGTGTGCCCCACCGATACTTTCCACCACGGCATCCTCCCCGACTCCCCCGCCGTCGCGTTTCTCGTGCACCGAGCCCTCGGCCTGCCTTACGCCGGCGATCCCTGTCCCGCGCCCGACGCGCTGAATTAGCAGCCGCACGTCGGTGCCATCATCGGTTGTGCGATCGGTGCCGCCATCGGTGGATTCATCGGCGCCGTTTCGTGATAAACGAAAGGCCCACGCTCCCCCGAGCGCGGGCCTTTGTTGTTCTGAGAGAGCCGATTACACGCAGTACTCGCACGTGCCGTTGGCGGGAAGCTGGATGAAGCACTGCGCGCACACCGTCGCGCGCGTCGGCTGCGGTTTGGTTTCCACCTGCGCGGTGCTGCTCGGCGCGCGGCGGCCCGCCACCTTCGGCGTGAGCGGCGGGACTGCCATGTCGGCAGGCATCGCGGCGCCGTAGAACTGGTAGCACTGCCAGCGCGCGTAGGCGGCGTGCAGTTCCATATCATCCGGAATCGGCAGGCCGGCCAGCTCGAGCACGTACTTGTAGGTGTCGCCGACCGTGTGGTTCTGCCGCACGCAGAGCGCGGTGAGCGGCGGCTCGCCCGCGCCGTGGCAGCGGCGGGCGATCTTGCGCAGAATCGCGTCCATCCAGGTACGGGTGGGCGCGCCGGTATGCACGCCGGACACCTCCTGCACCCGCTCGGCCAGCTCCGCGACGGTGATGAAATGCCCGTACCCGGTGGCGATCTCGGCCAGTTCCGCGTGCGCGGCCAGCGCCCACGCCACTGTCGCCTCACGCAACGACACCGCGGCGCCGTCACCCGCCCGCCATGCTCCCGCCGTTGTGGGTACCGAATTCCTGATCACCCGATCAAGTTAACGCGTGGGGCCGGGAAAAGACGAATGCCCGAGCGGATCGGCGCCGCTGCGCCAGCGCGGTCGCCAAGTGCCAAGTCGGGCAGGCCAACTCCCACCTCTTGACTATACATACGGTCGACCGTACTTTTGAATTGTGACTATCGACACCGGCCAGAGCCGAGACATGACCTTCGATACGCGAGCAAAGGACGTGGGTGAGATCCGGACGACGCACCTGTTCGACATGGTCGTCGACCTGAACCCGCCGTTGGATATCGGTGCGGGACCGTTCGGGCGGCGGATTCTGTTCGGCGCGGCGGGCGGATCGTTCGCGGGCGCGAAGCTGCGCGGCGAAGTGGTGCCGGGCGGCGGGGATTGGACACTGTTCCGGCCGGACCGGTCCATGACGGTGGACGTCCGGCTCACGCTGCGCACCCACGACGACGCCTTGATTCACATGGCTTATGGAGGACGGTGGACCGTCCGGCCCGAACTGCGCGACGCCATCGCCGATCCCGTCGAGAGTCGCCGGATCGACCCGGCCGACTACTACTTTCGGACGGCCCCGCTCTTCGAGACCGGGGCGGAGCAGTACGCGTGGCTCAACGACATCGTCTGCGTCGGCTCGGGGTATCTGATCGAGGGTGGCGTTGCTTACCAAGTCTCCCAGGTGCTTTGACGCGAGAACGGCGAATGCGCAGCGTGCGCATTCGCCGTTCTCGTTCGACTACCGGTGACTCAGTACACGGTGAACGTTGTTTCGCTGGGGGTGTGCGGGAAATTGGTGTTGATCGTGAACGCCACCTGGCCGCGGCCCGTCACCAACCGGAGGTTGCCGTTCTGCGGAGCGGTCCAGAAGAACGGCGTGCCATTACCGCCGCCGAGGAATACCGAGCCCGAGCCGCTTGCGCCGGTATCGAGATTTCGCCAGTCGACGATTGCGGTGACCGAACACCACGGGGCCGGAATTCCGAATACCTTCAGCCAGCCCTTCAATTGCAGGTCGACCGTTCCCGGCACATCGCCGTCCGGATATACATTGCCCGTGGCCCATACATCGCCGGCGCAGCCGATTCCATCGGCGCCGGTGGATGTCATCGGCAAGTTGACTCCCACATAATTCGATGCGGAGGCGGGGGCACTCGCGCCGATGAGCGCCGCGACAGCGACGACGGCAACGGCCGATAGCTTGCCGAGTTGTTTGAATGGCATTCCTGCAACCTTCCAACGATGGTGGTGTGCTCGCGCATAGTGCACTGCGCGTCTCGCGAGATCGGTACGGGGAGCGTGTGTAACGATACGTAAGCAACTACGGGGATATCGAAATTCGCTCTCGACCGTTACTCGATGGGCGGGACCGCAGCCCGGACGGGAGCCCAGGGGCTTGGGCGAGGCCTTCGTGCGCGGCCGGAGTGGGTGCGAGGCCAGAGGGTTCGAGGGCTGACGGCGCCGAGGGTGTCGAGGGTGTCGAGGGTGTCGAGGGTGTCGAGGGTGTCGAGGGTGTCGAGGGTGTCGAGGGTGTCGAGGCAACCGTGGTTCGGCTCCAGACCGACCTCGGCGGACACCACGCGTCGAACCCGCAAGCGATATATGCACCGACGCATAGATCTCAATTATGCGCATAACTTATCAAGAATACTGATGCCTGTTTATTAAATCCAGGCTTAAGTCTATTTATAGAATGGCTAACTCTTCCGCCTGTCACCAATCGCTTAACCTACACTTTCGGCTGGGAAGTGGGAATGCGAGCAGGCAAGTGAGACCGATCCGTTATCGACACGGTCGAGCGCCTGCCGAGCACTGCTGAGCGCCGCCCGGCGGCTCAGAAGTCGCGTCGCCTTTTTCCGATACGGAGCTACGACACCTCGTTTCGACGTGTCGAAAATACGCGACCCCACATGCCCGGCCGGCCGTTTCGGCCTATCGATCGATGACACGACCGACGCAGAAAGTTGCCTTACATTGAGATCGATTGATCCACGCCTCCGCAGAGGTTGGATATTCCCCGGTGCAGTCACCACACTCGTCATCGCAACCGTCGTCGGCCTGGCGATGACCATCGGCCCGGTCAGCGCCCAACCGGCCACCGATGGTCCCGACGGCCTGGACGACGCGATCAGCGACACCCTCGTCACACAGCAGGTGGAAGACGCCACCGAGAAGCCACCCGTCGTCGACCGCATGCGCAGCGACGGTGAGTGGGTCTTCGGTGCCGCGACGGTCCCCCAGGACAGTGAGAGCGAGGACCCGCCGAAATCGACGCTGTACGTGGCAAAACACGAGGACGGAGATTGGGAAGTCGCCCTGGAGGGCACACCCGAATTCGGCCACATGGTCAGTGCCGCACCGGAATCGGTGGTCAGTGGTGGCGAGAAGGCAACCTTGACCGCCGCCGCCACCGCCCAGCCACGCTCGGCGAATTCCTCGCTCTCGCTACCGTGGAAGCAGGGGCAGAGCTGGTACATGGGCGGCGGGCCGCACGGCATCAGCGGCAGCAGCCGACCGTACAACTCGCTGGACTTCAACGGTGGTGACGGTCGCGTGACCGCGCCGGCGTCGGGTCGCATCTACAAGACGTGCGTCCGCAACGGCAGCGCCGAGGTGAAGATCGTTCACAACAACGGCTTTACCACCTCCTACTACCACATGACCGACATCATCGGCGCCGCCGACGGCACCGAGATCACCGCGGGCACCTACCTCGGCCGCACCGGCACCCAGCTGCCCTGCGGCGGCTTCGCCAGCGGGGCGCATGTGCACATGTCGCTGTACAAGGGTTCGCAACCGGTGCCCGTCAACGGAGTCACCCTCGGCGGCTGGACATTCCGAGAAGGTCCCGATGCGTACGGCGGGTACGCCGAGCACGAAGGTGAGCGGGTCCGCGCCGGCGGCAGGCTGGTCAACTACGGCGGCGGTGACAACTCGAATCCGCCGACCCCGCCGAAGCCGACCGATCCCAAACCGACCACACCGCCCAAGCCGACCGACCCCAAGCCACCGAAGCCGACCGACCCTAAGCCCACGACACCGCCGAAACCCACGACACCGCCCAAGCCGAGCGAACCCAAGCCACCGAAGCCCGATCCCACCCTGGCCAAGGGTGTGGTGCGGCCCCATCCCGATCGAAATCGCAAGGTGAACCTGCGTTCCGGTCCCGGCACCCAGCATTCGGTCGTCGGCGGGGTCCGCGATGGTGAAGTACTGACCATCGCCTGCACCGCCCGCGGTGGCCGGCTCAACGGCAAATGGGGCAGCACCGACCTGTGGAACAAACTCGACAACGGCAAATGGATCAGTGACGGCTTCCTCGAAACCGGAAGCAATGGACCGGTAGCACCAGCCTGCCAAGAGTCCGGATCTCCCGCCCCCAGCCACCCGCACACCGGGACGGATGTCGAAGCCGACGACAACGCAGCGCCGGAAGACACTGCGCCCGAGGACGAGTGGTCCGACAGCGACTGGCCGGAGGACGAATGGTCCGACGGCGGCTGGTGGCTCGACGATTGGTGGTCCGACGGCGAATGATGCCGACCCGCCACGGTGGAGGCACGCCTCCACCGTGGCGGCCCGCACCCATTGTGATCTGCGTCATCGCTTGCTAGGCTACGTTCCAGCAACTCTGGTAATCCAAATTTTAGGATGTGAGCCTTCATGCGAAACCTCGCCATCCGGGCCCTACCCGGCCTCGGAGCCCTCCTCGCCATCACCGCCTTCGCAGCCCCCGCCGAAGCCGCCCCACCCGCCAACGCACAGCAAGCGCGGGACGCCTGCGTCGAATACCTCCTGCAAACCATCCGTGCCATGCCCGAAGGCACCTACCTCGAAGCGCATCCCGACCGCCAGACGCCACCCGGTTACGCATCACCCACCGGAACCGGCAGCGCCTTCTTCCCCAACCCCGAGTACTACTCGCTCAGCTATCGATTGCCGAGCGACACCCTGTACACCACCTTGGCCGACGCCGAATCCGCCTGGCAAAACCTCGGCTGGCCGCCGGCCCGCAAACCGCCATACCCCAACGGCGCCATCGCAACTCAGGCCCACCCGGCCGACGCATACACACTCGACACCATCGTCGGCGTCGGCCCCGCAGGCACCGCAATCACCATGTCATGTTTCACCACAGAGACATTCCCCGGCGGCGGCCCCACCGCCGCCCCAGCTCCAGCGAGCCTGGTCCAATAGCTGTTAGCCGCCTGAACGAGGCGGTGCCCAAGTGGCCGAGGCTATTTCAGCCGGTGGACTGTTCACCGTTTCTCCGCTCAGTCCCCTTTGTCGAGACCGGCATATACGCGGGCGGCGCGAACTTCTGTGCGCCAAAGCATTCGGCCTCCCCCGTATAGATCGCCACCAGCGAATCCGAGCCGCGCCACCAGGTATCGGCCAGACCGCGAACCTCGGTCACGGGTTCGAAGTCGTGCAACGCCTTCAGCGTGCTGCCGCGCTTTTGCGCCTGTTCGCCTTTTTGATTGCTTCGACGAGTTCGTCCTTTGTCATGGTCGAACGTCCTGCGATGTCGAGCCTGCGTGCCACGTCTTGGAGATGCTTCTTACTCGCGTTCGCGTCGACGCCCTCCGCGGTCTCTCCGCTGGCGTTCGGCCCGCCGCTTTCTGCGCGCGCGTCGGAGGGTCCCTTTTGTTCCTTGGGTTCCCAGTGATCGCCGACCTTCTCGTAGCTGTGCTTCAGTGCGGCGTAGGCCACTCGATGAGCGCGTTCCTCGTCGCCGTATTCCTTGATCGCGGAGTCGTAGGTCTCGGCAAAGGTGCGCTGCGCTTTGGCCTCGGACTTGACGAGAGTGCTCGGCAGCTCACTCTTGATCGGCTTACCCGTCTTCGTGGTTTTCGGCATCCTCGCTCTCCTCCCGTAGCCCCCGGCATCGCGTACCCGCGCCGATCCGGAACAAACACCAAGGATGTGTACCTCAGCGCTGCGAATCAGAACAGCTCCCAGTGCCCCGGGCCGGTTTCCTTGATCGTGCTCTTGTTGTAGATAGTCCAGAGGCCGAGTTTCTGCTTCGAGCCGTTGGCATAGGCGTAGCCACCGGATTGATAGGCACGGCCTGCGGTGGTGTGGGCGTAGTTGGTGTCGGTTACGCAGGTGGGTGCGGGAGCGGTGGTGGTCGGTGGAATTGTCGTGGTCGGCGGCGTGGTCGGGGTCGATCCGCTCGAGAGCTTGCGGACCATGGCCGATATGGCCTCCAGCTGTTTACCGCCGTGCCAGGCATATGCCGCGTCACCGCCGTATCCCCACCAGTTCCAGCAACCGTTCGGATTGGTGGTCCCCGCAGTGCTGAGCGGAATCGCCTGCGGGTAAAGAACAATCATGTTGTTGGTGTCGGCGTACTCGTTGAGATAGGCGTTCTTCATGAAGGCGTCGCCGAACGACTGATAGCTGTAGCCCTGTTTACATCCGTGCAGGGCAACCATCAGACGACACGAAGCGCCTTGGGAGCACACCGGAGGGACATAAGCAAAACCCTTGGCGTCCATGCTTATCGCATTCGCATTCCCCCCGGGCGCGAACGCGTTCTGATCGAATTGGACGAGCTTTCCGCTGAGCGTTCCAGCCGGGCTGTTGACGGTCCCCAGCAGCGCCGCCAGCAGCTCACCCACCGGGTCGTCACCGCAGTCGTTGATGAACGGGGATGCTGTGCTGGAACAGGCGACCGGCCCCAGCGGGCTGACCCAGGCGTGCCCGGCCGCACTGTTCTTCCGGTAGGTGACGTTCGCGCCGAAACCCGAGTAATAGGTCGCGAGATCGTCGTTCACGGCTTGGTGGACGGTCGTGTCGTTCGTGCCGTGTTAGAGGTACACCGCGTCACCGGCCAGGTTGGCGACAGCGTCGACCTTGCCGGACGCCGCCAGGGTTCTGGTCTCCTCCGCCAATTGCGCGGGCGACTTGCGTGTTCCATTCTGCATACAACCGGTCTGGGCTCTGACCGCGTAGTCGAAATCCCCCGCGCACCGGTACGGGCCCGCGGCGAATATCCCAGCACCGGAGAAGACATCGGAATAAGCGACGTGTAGCTGATTCGCCAGGTACCCGCCGGACGAGATGCCCGAAACGTAAGTGGCGCTGATGTTATAACCGCGCAAGGCTTCCGGCGTGGGGCTGGGGACTGCGGCCGTCACCGAACTCATGGTGACGGCCACCAGTCCAGCAGCGGTGGCCAGCGCCGCCGCCAATTCTTTAATCTTCATTGCGTTTCCTCATCATTGGGGAAAGTTCGGCCCGCGGGAACGGGCCTTACCCGGTCGATTCAGCCGCTCAGCTCGCACGTTTCCGCCGGATCACCGGACACCGGACGCGGTATCGTCGCATTCGGCGGCGGCAATTGCCCTGTGCCGGACCACGTTTCGAGCGCGGCGAAGGCGCTGCGGAAGCACGGCAGCATGGGCCGCACCAGATCCGGATGCTGCTCGTACAACCCATCGACATGGTTGCCACCCTCGATCCGGTAATACCGATGCAGCGCGGCACGACCCTGACCGCTGACCTGCTCGGCATAGAGGTCCGATTCCTTACCGATCGGCAGCAGCGCGTCGAGGGTGCCGTGAATCGTGATGAGCGGGCACTGAATTCGTCCGGTGAGTGACACTCGGCCCATGGCGTCCCGGATGGCGGCCGGACGGTCGGCAAAGACGTAGTCGGCCTCGGCACCGGTATAGCCAGGATCGATTTCCTGCCGGTAACCCCGTTGGATGGGCCCCCAGTACGACCTGTCGTGGTACTCCCACAACGGCTCCGACTCGGCGGGGAACCCAGCGGCGACAATACCGTCGATGGCGGCCGGATTCGCACGGTAATCCTGGTAACCGCGCGATGCAGGCGGCAAATAGCTCAGCGGGTTCGGGCCATTCGCTTGCCAGGTGGGCCCCTCCCAGTCCACGCCACCGTCGTAGAGCCACGGCCGATTCTCCAGCTGCCAGCGAACTAGGTAGCCGCCGTTGGAGATTCCGGCGAGCAGCGTGCGGGTGGCCGGGCGGGCGTAACGCTGGGCGACGACGGCCTGCGCCGCGATCGTCAACTGAGTGACCCGGTTGTGCCATTCGACCATCGCATCGCCGGGAGCGTCGCCGTCACGATAGAACTCCGGTCCGGTGTTGCCCTTGTCGATCGCGGCATAGGCGTAGCCCTGGGCGAGTACCCAGTCGGAGATGATGAAGTCGTTGGCGTACTGGCGGCGATTTCCTGGCGTGCCCGCGACTACCAGGCCACCGTTCCAGCGTTCCGGTAGCCGAATGACGAACTGGCTGTCGTGATTCCAGCCGTGGTTGGTGTTCGTGGTCGAGTTGTCGGGGAAGTATCCGTCGATCTGCATTCCCGGCACGCCGGTCGGATTGCGGGCGCCCGGAGGATGCAGTCCGGCCCAATCCGCAGCCACCGTGTGGCCCGAAGCGACGGTGCCTGCCGTGGTCAAGTCTGCGAGGCAGGCGACGTCCTGCCGCTGCGCACCCACCACGAGCGGAGCCACGCACGCCATGGACCGCACGACCGGTTGTCGGGTATTCACCGCTTCTCGCGTGTGCACGCAAACGGCGACAAGGGATCCCGCGAGCGCAACGACGGCCGTTACGGTGGCGGAGAGACGGCGAAACAGCGGCATCTTGTTCCTTTTCGAGCGGTGATGTCAGAAAGTCTGTTCGCCGGTCGGCCGCTTCGACAGGTGCGCGTCACCCACTTTTCCGCCGCAGATCATGGCGGAGGTCACCACCCACATGCGCGAGGGCCAGTCGAATACGGGCCGTGGTGTGCCGATCAATGTATGGGCGAGATGGACATTCGCTGCGGCAAATGTGTCGGCCACCCACATCGTCACGCCGCTGGACCACACATAGTGTTTTCGGCAGCACATCTCGAGGTGTGGAGGCACCATGGGTGGTCCACGGCGACCGGGGCGCCGGCCGCGACCTACCGACAGCCCCGACCGGCAGGCGATGGCGACCGGCAACCAACGCCCGGATCGAGACTGCCGATGTCGCCCCGAGCGGAGGCGCTACACCATGATGGCCGTGACGTGCGAGATCTTCCTGGAAATGCTCGAGCGGGAAGCTCCTGCCGTCGAATTCGAAGCGCCACTGCTCGAAGCGCGCACCGCCGGTGCTTCCGCCGCCGAACTGGCCGAGCTGGACAGCGCCAAGTGCGCTGCGCTACGAGTCCGCGCGCTGCTGGAGCGCCGGGCTCGCCGGGAAGCCGAATTGGCAGCACTGTTCGACACTGCCGGAGATCTCGCCGGGCTACGCGATGTGGACGCGGTCCTGCAAGCCATCGTGCACCGCGCGCGGCGGCTGCTGCACGCTGATGTCGCCTATCTGACCCTGCCGGATCCACAGCGCGGCGACACCTTCATGCGAGTCACCGACGGGTCCGGCTCGCAGGCCTTCCGATCCACCCGGCTGGCGATGGGCGATGGTCTGGGCGGGCTGGTCGCGCAGACTGGAATGCCGTACAGCACTGCGGATTACTTTGCCGACCAACGGTTCCGCCACACCACGGAGATCGACAGTGCCGTGCGGGAGGAGGGTCTCGTCGCCATCCTCGGCGTGCCGATGAAGCTCGGCGACCAGGTCATCGGTGTCCTCTTCGCCTCGCATCGCGACTTCCGCCCCTACGCTCCCGAAGAGATAGCGCTGCTGGTCTCCCTCGCCGCGCACGCGACGATCGCCGTCGACTCGGCGCGGCTGCTCACCGAAACACGCACCGCCCTAGCCGAACTCAGTGCGGCCAGCGCGGCCATGCACGCGCACTACAACACCGTCGAACGCGCCGCGCAGGCACACGACAGAATGACCGACCTGGTCGTTCGGGGCGGCGGCGTAGCGGATGTCGCGACCGTGGCCGCCGACATTCTCGGCGGCGCGCTGCTGGTACTCGACGCCGACGGGCGCAGACTCACCGAAATCGGCCCAGCGGATGCCGGCGCGCAACTCGGCGACGAACAGGCCGTCCGCGAAATAGCCGCTACCGCAGCACAACTCGGCCGCACCGTCGTAGCGAAGGAGCTGTGGGCCGCACCGGGCGGCGCAGGCAGTAGGCCGTTGTGCACGCTGGTCCTGCATCATCCCGGCGAACTGCCGCCCGCCGATCAGCGCATCCTGGAGCGAGCCGCACTCGTCACCGCACTCCTGTTGCTGTTCCAGCGCAGCATCGCCGAAGCCGAGGGCCGAGTGCGCGGCGAACTCCTCGACGACCTGCTGGACGGGCGTGTCATCGACGACAAGGCATTACACAGCCGGGCCACCCTGCTCGGCATCGATCTGACACAACCGCAGATGCTCGTCGTCGCCGAACACGGCGGCCACCACCGCGCCGCGGCGTGGACAACCCACTACGTCATGTCCCGCCACGGTTTAGCGGTAACTCGCGGCAGGCACACCGTCCTGCTGCTCCCCGGCAACGACGCCTCCACCACCGCACACTGCGTCGCCAAGGAACTCCGTGCGGCACTAGGGATTTCAGCAACCGTCGCCGGCTCCGGACCAGTCGACCTACCGAACCGGCCACCCGCCGCCTACCGCGAAGCCCGCCAATGCATCCAACTGATGAACGCACTCGGCAAACACGGATCATCCGCCAGCGCAGCAGATCTCGGATTCATCGGCCTGCTCATCAACAGCGGCGACAACGTACTGGCATTCCTGAACACCACACTCGGCCCGATCATCGACTACGACCTACGCCGCGGCGCCCCCCTCATCGACACCCTCGAAACCTACTTCGCCACCAGCTGCAGCCTCAGCAACAGCGCCAAACTCCTCCACATCCACGTCAACACAGTCACCCAACGCCTCGACCGCATCACCGCCCTCCTCTGCGAAGGTTGGCAACACCCCGACCGCGCCCTCGAAATCCAACTCGCCCTACGCCTACACCGCCTCCGCGAATCAGCGGCCTTTCCCTGATGAGGACGGGATGAAGTGCGCATTCGAGTGAGGCTCGGCTGATGTGCGACCGGTCCGACCGCACTAACACCTACCGGGCTCCGCCAGCGCCCAAGAGCTCATCCAGTTCACCGATGATCCGGTCGAAATCTTTTACCGCACGCTCGCAGAATTCTTTATCTTGCCGCTCCAGGAAATCCGAGGCTTGCGCTTCGGTCGCGAAGCGGTGATGTTCTTTCTCGGCCATGACTCGCTCCGGAACCAACACCCAGTTCCGCCGCGTGGTGTCGAACAGCCAGTCGATATCACGATGATCAGAATCGATAATTTTACGCAGCTGTTCTGCGAACTCAACCGGCCGAGGTTCCGCAAAACGCCAGACCACCAGCGGCGGAACGGACGAGCCGTCATCGCGAGTACCGCCCGCGTGCCGGTACCATTCGAGATCCCCGTAGGGCTGGAGTCGGGCAATGAAATCACGAGAGTTCATTACCCCACCGGCTTGATAGTAGCACCGGGATTATCTCCCATAATAGTCTTCCGCCATTCCTCGATCGGTACCGGATTGGAATTATGCCGTGGATCGTAGACGTACTTCCCGTCTGTATAGACTTCATGATATAGGAATTCTTCGCGCCTCCCATATTCCTCGACAGTCACATCTTTCCCGGGTGGTGGATCAACTCTGAGTATCTCTCCTGCGCCCGCCGCTACCTTTTCCAATCGTTCCGCAATCTCAGAACAGTCTTCACCTGGATGGATGCCCTCACGGAGCATCCGCGCCATCTCGTCAGTGACATCCTTGTTGGGTACCGCCGCCGAATCGGGCCCGGTGCCAGAACCCTGGTCGCCATCATCGATCACCGCGCGCATGGCAATGATGGTGGCCAAAGCCTTGATGCCATCACTGAGGGTGGGAACTTTGTCGAAGGAGTCGATGACTCCTACGGTTACGCTGGCGGCCAGCGTGACTTTGAGGATCTGAAACAGCCTCTTGCTGCTATAGAGACCGCGGATAACGTTGATTGTATCGGCAGCGGCGGCGGTAACACCCGCGCCGGCCACCGCAATAGAACCGCCGAAGCTGAACAGAGCACCCAATGCCGCACCGGCAACGAGTAGCCCGACGGCCCAAGCGAACGTTTCCATTGCCGATTTGATCGCCTCGCCGACCTCTCTTGTCGAGCCATGGTAATCCGCGACCGGTGCAGCGACATTGAGTGAAGCCGCGGCCAGATTGTCGGCTCCGGACTTGAGGGAGCCGAAGGTTTCCTGGATAAGCTGCCGGTTGTGAGCCTGGTCCATGCCGTCGAACAAGGAGGAAATCGTAGAGATCTTAGCGCTCGCACCTTTGACGGTCTCGTTTTCGGCAAATGTCTTCCACGTGGTGGAGGCTTTCGCGAGCTTGTCGACATCTCCGTTGGGGAGCTTTTCGAATGTGCTGACGAGCTTGGCCACGAGTTCGCTGAAGAACTCCTCGGCGCCGCCGTTGTGTTTGACACCGTTTCCATTTTCATGAACAGAAGTTGGAATACTGACCCTATACTCCCCGACCTGCTGGATCGTCGGTCGCGGTGGTGCCGGACTGCTCTTGTTGGCTACGCCATAGTTGTATCCGCTGGCGTACAGCACATTCCCGAAGTTGGTCAGAGCGTCAGCCAGATGCGTGCATGTCTGCATCGTTTCCTGGGCAACCCGGTCGTAGGTTTCGCCCCATTGCTTGCATCCGGGGGCGTCACCGGCCATGCCGGCGCACTCACCCTTGACCGCATCGTGCACCGGCTTGTCTGCACTACGCAGCTCAACCGCAAGGTCATGACACTTCTTGGCGGCCTCGTAGTAGGTTTCCCAGTTGACGAGCACTGCTCAGCCCCCTTTGAGCATCCTCAAATTGATCTCGATCGCCCGACCGTAAGCAGAGTGGGCCTTGCGCGCGGCATCACTCATTTCCCGGACCCCGTCAGCGAATTCTCTTGCACCCGTGGCCCATTCACGATGCGCCTGAGCATAGGCCTGTGCCGCGACGCCCTCCCAGCCGCTCCCGGCAAGAGTGGCGACCTTGTCATCGACCTCATCCAGACGCTCGGCGACGAACCCCGCCAGACCGGCCAGCCTCGCCACGATCTCATCGAGATGGTCGAGATCGACCTGGAACTCCGCACTCACGGCAGATCCAAGCTGGAGGCGTTCAGTGCGGTGGCGTTGCTTTCATCGCGGGCTTGGTACGTCTCGGCAGTGACCCCCAGTTTTTCGGCCATACCTGCCAAGGCGGCGATGATCTGACCGCCGCCGTCTCGCACATCGGCCCAGCCATCACCGAACTCGTTCGCGAAGTCACCTGTCCACGTGCCACCCGCCAATGTGGCGACGTCCTTTGCCGCGGAATCCAACGCCGTGCGCAGCGCTTCGGCCAGCTCATAGACGAACTTGCCGACATCACGCACCTTTTCGGGAACTACGGAAACGCTTTGTCCAGCTGCTGGAATCCCCCCATCACTCATGTTCGGAGGCTACCGAACACGACCAACCACAGCAACGGCATCTTCACAACCGTGTCTACCTCCACGGACTGAAGTTCCGAGCAGCACCACCGCCGACACCCACGCTCTATCACCGAGCTCGGCGCTTCGGGCTCGACGGCGTGGCCGACACGTCCGAAAGCGGCTGAGCTGCTGACCAAACGGGATTCGCCGACGGGATCGCAGCGGTGTGGCAGCCCAGCGGAGACTGGTATTCGCCCGCAACATCGCCCTCGATGCCGAGGACACTTGAATCAATTTCAGTGCGTAATTCATCGGCAGTGGTTTGCCGGTGGAATGGACAGCTCTCCGGCATCGACGCACGTCGTCAAAGCCGTCTCTACGATGGCGGCATGGGGTTGGATGCCTTCGTACGCTGCCGATGCTGGCAGGACGGCCGCACCACCGCCGCGCCGGTCCCGGTAGACCTGATCGTCGAAGACGGCGCGGGCTATCTGACGCTCTCGCTGCCCTACGAAGGGCATGAAGATCAGCACCACAGTGTGGACGGCTGGATCCGTGACGGCGCATGCCCGCACGAACATATGGAATTCGCATCCGAACGGATCTCGAACTGGTCCGGCTACAGACTCTTTCGGTCAGCCCTGGAGGCAGCCGGAGCAGCCGACTTCCCGACCCTGTCCACGGAACTTCCCGACCGCAACGGTGGCCAGCTGTCACCAACGTCAGCCTCGGCTGCGCTCATCGAAATCGCCGAATTCCGCGACCGGCCCACCGTCGGCACCGAAACCACGCTCGTCGACGCCTCAACTGGTGAAACGCTGGTAACCGCGGTACCGGCATACAAAGGAGTTTTCAGCTGGGATGGCCGGACAAAACACAACTTTGCACTTGATGCCGAAGCCGGTCTCACAATCGTCGACACCGCCGCAGATCCCGAATCGGAGATCTTTCGGGCGCGCAACTTCACCCAGAAACAGTCGTGGCGGGGCGGATACTGGTTCACCGACCTCGGCACCGGACAACGGACGAAGGTCCCGGTGCACGGTCCGATCAACCCGACGAACTCTCCGAGCTATCCGCGCCGGATGCGCGTGCAGAACACGCCGGTCAGCCCAGACCGGTTCGACTACATACTCATCCCGTTGACCCGAGTGCTCCAAGCCGCCGCCGACACCGGCAACCCAGTCGTGTGGTGCTGACTCCAAACTCCGCACGACTCCGGGATTGGCGAACCCCGGAGAGGGCCGGGGGCAGACGGTCTCGGGTAGGCGAGCCCGACAAGGAGATCCGGCGGTGCTGCCTCGGCTCGGCGCACCGGAGGAGGTAGTCCAGGGCGCGAACAACCTCGGGCAGGCGAACCCGAGAAGGGGGGTCCGGGGGGGGCGAAGCCCCGCCGGGCGGGGCGTGGGGGTTGCGCCCCCACAAAACAGACGAAATGAGCCCCGCACGCGCATTCCGCGTGCAGGGCTCACCCAGCGAATGAAGTGGACCATATGTCACGTTACTCGAACTCAGTCGCGCCTAGCTCCCCGGCCAATCAAGTCCAGAAAACTTACCCTGACCAGCCGATATATCAATAGGTACGGAGTCCCCGAGAAGGGGACGCGAAGCGCCTCTCCCCCAAAGCTCAAGTGATGCAGAGGATTTCAGTGGGTTGTCACGAGCAACTAACGCGGCGCCAAGCTCCCCGCCTGGATACCTCGCTAGCAAGACACTCGCCGAATCCGCGCGGAGCCAGCAGATCGACCAACACGTATCAGCCATCCTCGGTCCGGCGATCAAGAGTTATGCCATGATCCGCAGCGTCCTATCGAGGATTTGTCGGTCAAGGCTCGTTAGGCATAGTTCACACCGGCGCGCAAGCTCACTATTCGGGCTGGCGATGCAGATCGATACTGACCTCGAGTGCCGGGTGCCCGTCCTGCCCAGGATCGGGTAGCGGGGGGAGCTCGTCGACGACGTTGAGTTCTGTCATGATGTGGTCGCGATCATGTAAGAACCGAAACATCGGATCAGGATCTTCGATCTTGTACATGAGTTCCCGGAACAAGTCGCGTTCGGCGGGGGTGATCGGTATCTGCCCACGGTACAGCGTCGCCGCGATGGAGTCGACCAGAATTGGGGTTTCTGCCTGTTCCCGCATCGCATCGTAGAAGACGTATGGACTTTCATCGTCGCCGAGCGCCGCCGAGCGCGCCTCCAATCTAGCGCGCAGGCCATCCAGCAGTTTATCGATTCTCTCGCTCCACCAATGGTGATTCTTCAATTGCTGGGCGTAGTAGGCTTCATCCACATTTCACCTTCCGATTCTGTCAACAAGCAGGTCACCGGCGCCGGCCGTCGGGGCCCGTGCGGCCAACCCCTGGCTGGCCTCCGTCTGGATACGCTGTCACGATCTCCCCGTTCGGGGCAACCACAACGTTGATGTTGAGCCCGCCGCCAGGACCTGGGGCGTACCCGTTGACGATGTAGTTACCGCTGTCCCGCTGTGGTTGCCGCGGGTACGGCTTCGGGTTCTTCGCAATCGCTATCGCGGCCCTAGCGATATCGTCCTCTGTCCAGCTCTCCGGAAAGAGATCCTTGTTCCGCTTCGGGTTCGTTGCGTTCCATCCATGACCACCATGTTCAACATTCGGATTCGGATGGCCGTTATAGATCTTGTTCTTGTTTCCGGCGTGACTTTGATTGCGTCGGGTGGCGGGTATTGCTGTGGATGGACCGTTCCCTTGAACGTGACTGTCGGCTGGTCCCGCGGTTTTTTGAGTGAGCGGAAGTAGACTTCCTGCCAAATTTGTATCTCGTCGCCTGATTTGGCGTTGGGGACTTCCCAGACGTAGTCGTTGCCGTTCTTGGTGACCGGGATATCCAGGTATTCGCCATTCTTGGATATCAGAAGCTGCCCTGGGCCGAGGGAGGTGCCGGCGTCGACACCGGTGTGCAGTGTGCCCCTCAATGTTCCGGTTTGAGATCCTGGAGTATCGGGCTCCCACACGACCCTGCCTTGTGAGGGCTGGATCGGTGGGGCGACCAGAAGGTTCGATGTGACCTGCTGGTCCGGGTAGATGGCCTTGGGATCGCTGGCTACTTGCTGGACCGGCAGCCCCGAGCGTCCGATTCGTGTCCCGGCGGGAGACCCTGCAGATCGGGCGCCAGCGAGGAATGCTGCCGTTGCCGTGATCAGCAGGAACGAGATGCGGCCATCGGTTCCACGTTTCTGAGGCTGTGGTCCGGATTCGTTCTCGTCGTGCGGCGGCGTGGCTGGGGAAGGTGGCGACGATTCCGGTGGCAGTGGCGGCGGGTTGCCGTGCAGAATGCGCTGCTTGAGGTCGGCGAATTCCTGATCTGAAAGCACACCTTGTTCGTGCAGCTTCGCGGCGCGTTCGAGTTGCGACACGACATCGGGGCCCTGGACAGCGGGCGGTGACGGCGGGGGCGCAAGCGCGGGACCCTCGGGCGCGTTCGGCACTTGCGTCGGCGGCGGTGCAGGGGGACGTTCATTGCCAGGTAGCACTGGCTCCGGGGCGCCGGGCACCGGGATAATGGGTGTGCCGTTGTAGGGACTCGGTGCTGGTGGGATATATGCGCCGCCGTTGGGTCCGCCACCAGGGCCGGGCTGGTTGGGGGTGAGGTTCCCCCGCTTTCCTGGAGGGCTCTGAGCATGGTCCGATAGGACCAGGAAGGAGCCTCTTGTGGCAGCACCGAAGAAGTATCCCGATGAGTTGAAGGCGCGGGCGGTCCGGTTGTATCGGGAGTCCGATCCCAAGCCGACGGTCCGCAAGCTCGCCGCGCAGCTCGGGGTGCATCACGAGGCGTTGCGGAACTGGATCCGCCAGGCCGAGGCCGATGCCGGTGAACGGGCCGATCGGCCGACCACGGACATGGCCGCGGAGAATCGGGCGTTGAAGAAGAAGGTCGCGGAGTTGGAGCGGGTGAACGCGGTGTTGCGTTCTGCGAGTGCGTATTTCGCCTCGGAGCTCGACCAGACCCGGAGGTGATCGTGCGGTTCGTCAAGGACCACCCGCAGTACCCGGTCGAGCTCGTATTACGGGTGCTTCAGATCGCGTCATCGACGTTCTACGAGTGGAAGAAACGCGCAGTCGAGCCGTCGGCACGGCAACTCGAAGACCAGCGGTTGTTAGCCGAGATCGTCGATATCCATACCAGTTCGGGCGGCACTTACGGCTCTCCGCGCGTGCACGCGATGCTGGCGCGGCGCGGCATCGGTGTCGGCCGCAAACGGGTGGAGCGGTTGATGCGGCAGGCCGGTTTGCAGGGCGCTTTCCTGCGCCGCAAGTGGCGGATCGGTTCCACCAGACAGGATCCGCGGGCCCGGCCGGCACCAGATCTGGTGGAGCGGAATTTCTCCGCCGACGCCCCGACCGGGATGTGGGTCGCCGACGCGACCCGCATCCCGGTCGGGGAAGGCGTGTTCTGGTTGGCCGCGGTCCGCGATGCGTTCTCCAACCGGATCGTGGGGTGGAAGACCTCCGATCGTTGCGACACCGATCTCGTGCTCGGCGCCCTGGAATACGGCGTCTGGTCCCGTGACGTTCGCGATGGCGAACTGATTCACCATTCCGACCGCGGTTCGACCTACACGGCTTTCAAGTTCTCGACGCGGTTGGCCGACAACGGGATTGCGCAATCGATGGGATCGGTCGGTGACTCTTATGACAACGCGTTGATGGAGAATTTCTTCTCCACCTTGAAGACCGAACTGGTTTACCGCCGGTCCTGGCGGACCCGCGACGAGGCCGAGAACGCGTTGTTCGCCTACATCGATGGTTGGTACAACAACCAGCGGATCCAGAAGAAGCTGGGTTGGCGATCACCGGATGAGTTCGAATCCAGTTACCATCAACAGGTTCCGGTCGGAACCAGATAATTCGCTCTCCGGCCAAGCGGGGGAACCTCACTACCAAATTCGTGCGAAGTCCTACGGCGTGATGTCTGCACCTGTGGACGACCACACCCGCCAGATGGCTACTGGAATGTAGATGGTGATGCCATGCTCCTGATGCCGAACATGCACATCGTCCTCGGCGCCATCGGGGATGTCGTACTCCACGATGACATGATCACCGGCCGACAGCAGCTGCTCATCGCCTTGGATCTCATAGGTGACAGCTATCGGCTTGCCGCCGGCCTGAATGCGCACTCTCACGTAGTGAATCTAACGGCACAGCGCGCTGCACTCTTCAGCCGTGGAGCGCGCGTTGGTCGACTGTCCAATCTGTTGCTCGACACGACTTCCCACGCGCGCAAATACCGACTTCCGTACGTCGCCTCGGCTTTGGCCACCGTGTGAGTCGCAGGACCCCTGAGGTCACGCCACTTTGACCAGCTGGATGCCAGACACCTAACGCGACTCGAACCCCAACCTGCAACCATCGACGCAGGTCAGCCATGCAATCACCCGCCCTGGAATAATCGATTAAAAAAGCCGCAGGTCTCTGACCTGCGGCTTTTTATGAGTGGACCATATGTCACGTTACTCGAACTCAGGCGCGCCCAGCTCCCAGGCCAATCAAGTCCAGAACTCACTCTGACCAGCCGATATATCAGTGAATACGGAGTCCCCGAGAGGGGGACGCGGAGCACCTCACCCCCAAAGATCAAGTCTTGTAGAGGATTTCAGTGGGTGTCACGAGCAACTAACGCGGCTCCAAGCTCCCCGGCTGGATACCTCGCTAGCAAGACTCTCGCCGAATCCGCGCGGAGCCAGCCGATCGACCAACACGTATCAGCCATCCTCGGTCCGGCGATCCAGCAGGTATGCGAGGGAATGCTCCGACGAGGGTCGTTCGGGGGACTAGCTTTCAGAAGCAACTGGATCGAGGTGTGCACCACCGGGCCGGACGGATTTGGGCTAGATGCAGTGATCGCTGCGCGCGAGCGCACCGGACCGCAATCGCTGTGCGTCGACGACGTTCTCGTGTGGCTGGTCGGCGGCGAAGTCGAAGTCATGATCGGCACTACGCGTGCGGGAGTCCGCCGAAGCCTGCAAACACACTTGTCATGCCGCGACCCGCGCGTCGGCGTCTGGAAATAGCCTGGTGGGGGCATATGTGTCGCGTTCGGGGGGACGCGTCGTATCCGAACTGGTGCATTCCGTTGCTCGTGCGAAGCGATGCACGATCAAAGATTCGGAGTCAGTGCCTTGTTTGGACTGCTCGACGTCTTCGGGCATCTTCAGGGAGAAGTAGACCCCAACGGTCACCTTCGGGAACGTCCGCTACTAGCCGAATATCGTGCACCTCTGTGCAGTTCGGAGACGAAGTCGGCGACTCCCGGTCGACCTACCCCGTCCGGGTGTCACCGTTGGGCACTCTCGAATAGCACTCAGCTCTGGCGCCTTTGGGAGTCGCGGCATAGCGACGACTTGAATAGCTTCCCGTGCCCAGTCTGGATCCTCACCTGACAATTCTGATGTGAGTCGGCGCGGCCCTGGCACGACCGGGTCGACATGGCGTACTCGTTAGCGTTTGCGGATCGAGCAGACGTTCCACTCGTAGTCTTCCCACTCGAGATCGATTCGGAGTCGTTCATTGGTCGCGCCGCCCAGTGCGTCGACGGGGCGGTCATAATACGCGACCGCGTCGAGGTAGGCGGTGTCGCGTGTCGGGAACTCCATCAGCATCGTGTACTCCAGGTGTGGTGCTCCGTGCGCATCGAACTGTTGCTGGAGGGCGTCGTTTGCTTGAGTAATGCCGTCCCCGTTCAAGTCGATTCGGCTACGGGCGCAGGAGCGCGCGTTGACCGCGACAGGGTCCTGCGCGCCGATCGATTCGAAGTACTGACGGACAGCATCGAGCACCAGAACGCGTTGCTTGAGGCCAAACGCGTCGAGTACTGGGATATCGCGGGGGTCAGGCACTCCGACATCGCTGCTGTCGGGACCGTCATGTGTCAAGACCAGCGCGATCGTGGTGCCCGCAAGGGCTAGGGAAGCGATTGTCACTGCTGTCAGCACAACCCACACCGGCCGGGAGGCGTGCCAACGCCCAGACCCTGATGCCTTGTTGGTGTTGGGCTGCTCACTTGTTCGGATCGGTTGAGCTGCGGCCGGGCCGGCCTCGCTGTCGTGGTCGGCGGCGTCGCTACCGGTTGGTGTGTCGGTCACTGCTCTGCGACCTCGGCGATGGCCTCGTCGAGGCCGATGGTGATGGCTCGCGATTCGAACTGTGCCCAGGCGTAGATGTCATCGAAGGGAGTGTCTTCACCGGATTGGCAGTCGTAGCACCGGCTGGACTGTTCGCGAGTCGCGGTGGGGAAAGCGGCTACGACGAAGCGGGACGAGGAGTTGTCGTGTGCGACCAGGACGAACTTGTGACCGTCGGGAGCTTTTGTCGCGTCGCGTCCTTGGCTGGCGAAATATTCGTCGATCGCGTCGTTGTTGAGGGCCCACAGGTCACTGGCACCGAGATCGTTGGTGCCGTACAGCTGGCTGCTGCCGAATACCGGCCAGCCGTTGCAGGTGCGCAGCAGATCCCGGTAGGCGTCGTCGAACAGCACGTCCAGTCGTTGTTCGGCCGCGGCGATATCTGCGTCGGTGGCGGGTGGGTTCGGTGGTGCGGATCGCCATTGTTCCGTACGCAATGTGGCTGCGCGTTCCTGCAATTGAGCAAGGGTCGTAACGAGCTGACTCCAGTTCCTCACTGTGTCTCCTCAGTCTCCTGCTGTTCGTCCGGTCGGGTCAGAATGTGTCGGCGACGCACTCCATATTCACCTCGTCCCAGTGTCCCGGGACGAACGAGTACGCCAAATAACCGTCAGGGTAGGCACCGGATTGCCCGCCGATCGACTGGTTGAGTCGAGGGGTCATTTTGACCCACCCACCGGGCGACTTCGGGTCGCCACCCCATGTCGTGTCAGGGGCATGTCCGACCTGATAGCCCTGATATTTGATCTTGTTGGCCTCGCTGGCATTGCGTTCCTTGTTCGCTTCGTCGCTGCCGACCTGCCGCAATGTCCTGCCGCCGTAACGCGGGTCCGGAACGTTGGTGGGTACCTTCATGCGGGGGCGCGGGGTGTTGTTGGCCCGGCCGATGTACTCGAGCCGCTGAGACGCCTCCTCGGCGGTTTCTCCCCCGCGGGGTGGGCACACCGCGACTGGACCGCCACATCGGCTCTTGCCGTTGTACGTGTGTTGAAGTCGGTTGAAGTCTTTGCAGCGGTCGGTCTTGTTGCCCGAGATCTTCCATTCGTTGAACTGGTCGAGGGTTTCCCGCTGGACTTGTTTCTCAGCCAAGTCCCTGCCGACCTGCTCCCACAACTGGCGGTCGTTGAGGTCTTTGAGCTGCTCGAACTCTGCCTTGAAGTCTTCCTCGTATTTTCCGTGGAGACCGCGGCCGACGATGATGGACCGCTCGAGATCTTCGAACGTCATCAAGCACCCCGGATCGCAGACCACGTTGCGGCGTTGCCCGCAGAAAAGGTCAGCCAGCGAGGCTCCGCCGGGTGTGCACGCGACTTGTTTTGCCGACGAGGACGCGGGCGGCGGGGGTGCCTCCGGACCGGGAACAGGCTCAGCGCCGGGGGGTGCCGGTCGGTTCGGCTGTGGCGGGGGCGCAGGCGGCTCATTGCCGGGGAGTACTGGGTTCGGTGCGCCGGGTACCGGGATGATGGGTGTGCCATTGTAGGGGCCGGGTGCTGGTGGGATATAGGCGCCACCGTTGGGCCCGCCGCCAGGGCCGGGTTGACTGGGCGCGGTCGGGATCGCTGGTGTCGGCACCGGGGGCATGGAGGGTGGTCCGGGTTGGGGCTGCGGTGGTGGCGGAGGTGGGCACGACACCATGGGTGAGGGTATGCAGATCGGTTGCGCCGCGACGGGGCTTGACCACCCCACAATGGCCGTGCCGCTTAAGGCCGCAGTCAGTGCCACGACCACGACGGTTCGACATCGCTGTGGCAAAAGTCGGCCTGCGCGAGTCGGCGTGGGCGCCGGCCGCACGCGGTTTCGCGCCAGATCATCGAGATCGGTAGAAGGCACTGCGGCGATCACAGGCCGTGCTCCCTTCTGCTGCGTTGCAGGCTTCACCAAACTGGGAATACGGGGGAGAGCTATACGAGCCGACACCGATCAAGATCAGTAATGGGGATGCTATCGCATTGGTCCGGGGGTGGTGATCAGCTATAACACTGACATCTGGTCACCCAGGGACTGTGGATTGCGGTCAGAACGACTGTGGTTCGCCATAGACGGTGACCGAGTCGTCGCGGGTGGCGGTGGAGACCGTCAACGACGCGATCGAACGCATCGCGACCTGCCCGATACAGGAATCCACGTGCAAGGCCACCTCTTTGAGCGCCAAGTCCCCCGTCGCGGCGGCGATCGGCTTGGACGCCAACGTCACGGTGGTGATGGTGCCCGGGCGCAGCGTCACCGAGACATTCCCGCCGACCCCGGCATTGGCGCCAGCGTTACCTCCGACACCGCCGGACGGGGACTGCGACAGCGTGCCGTTGCCGGTGACACCGAGATTCGCGCCGAGGTTGGCGTTCAAACCCAGAGTGAGCCCGGAGGAGACGTCGGTGTTGCAGCCGATCATCAACCCCAGCGCGAGCATCCCCGCCCGCACCGGCGTGCTGCCCTGCCCACCGATCACCGCACTGGCAGTAGCGGAAAAGAACGCCTCACGGGAGAACGCGGCGGCGTTCAACGGCGGCACCCGATCCAGATTCTCCTCGGTCTTCGTGACCGAAATCGCCCACCCCTCAGGGGTCTCGATCGTGCGGTCCTTGTCGATGCTCGGGTCCGCGAACCCGACACCACCGGCGGGCACACCCAACAACAGCACCGCCAACACCGCCCGAAGGATCGATCGAATTCTGCCTGTACGCACAAACACTCAGATTCCCCTCCAGCATTCGTTGCGATGGAAGACATCAAGCACACGGCCGAGCCCGGCAACACTAGCCTCTGGTGAAGCGAGAGCCAGGTATTCAGGGCCAAACACGCCGTTTGCAGAGGATTGGCACCCTGACCCCAGAGCAACACGATCTTTCGCGATACCGCGCGGAACGCCATCCAAGCCGACGGCGCCGCACACATATTCGTCGAAGCGGACTTCAGTCAGAATTAGTGAGCTATGCCGCGACCCACGCGTTCGATCAGGCATAAGTGTTGACCCGCAGTTGATCTCGCGAACGCGCACATGCCGCTTACGGCTCGCTTCGGCGCACCGGCCTGGCCTATGGCTGGCCGAACGCACCGTCTATCCCGAAGGAGTGTCGCAGCCTCTGCCGTACTTCGCCGTTCGTAGACTCCGGCTCGATCAGATCGCTACCCGGCGGGAGGACATCGTGTTCAACCAATTCGATCGCGTGGTGATCGCCACCGACGATTTTAAGGATCTCGGTGTACCGCGCGGTGCGGTCTGCTTCATTGTCGACCTGTACACCAGCGACGAGTTTGAGCTCGACTACTCCGAAGCGGAAACCGGCGCGACCATCGTGACCTTCAGCGCCCACTCCGGCCAGATACGTCCACTCGACAAGTAGTGCGCTGCGTCTCCCCTCAAAAGATCCGCACATAGCCGCTTACCGGGTCATGCAGGGACTGCGGACTCCGCCACCAGGCAAAACACTAACCCGTTCCAAAGCTGCTGTCGGTGATTCACCCGAGCGGCGACGTGATGATCCGTCACGATGGCAAGCGACCATCCCCTCTGCGGGATCGGTCGGGTACCGCTGTGCCGCAACCATGACGGCGCAGCAGGTGTCGAGCTACGCGACCAGCCGGGAACAAGATGCTGTCGAAATTCGCGACTAAAGCGGTGCCCAAATTCGCGATCAAAGCCAGACGACCGAGCCTTCCGGAGGACTGCACCGAGTGTCGGTAGGCCGAGATATGTTGGTACCACGCCGTTTCGGTGCGTTCGCATGGACAGGGGGTCTGCGATGCTGGTTGTCAACGGTGATCGTCGCGGGATTGCACCCACCGAACGAATCGTCCTCGGCTGGCTGCGCTCGTGGACTGGCCCGTACATGATCGACGGTGTTGCCGTCTCTGGCTGCTACCTCGCCGATCGTCGCCGCGGTCGGCGAGCCACCGAGACCGACCTGGTGGTCATCACTCCGCGCGCCTGCGTGGTCATCGAGGTCAAAGGAACATCAGCCCGGTCAGCGGCGTGCTTTCATGCCCGGCCAACGGTCCCTGGTCGATGCCGGAAATCGACGGTGACCCGGTGCACGTGCGGCGCAATGACCTCAACCCGCTCAACCAGCTGAGCGAACAGACGTTCAAACTCAAGAAGCTGGCCAGCGGACTCGGCATCGATACGCTGTCGCCGTGAAGCCTTCGGACGGGCCGCCCGCTTGCCAACTTCTCGGCACGCCCTCGCTCTTGCAATTCGGCACGGGCCCACACTTTGAACCGTCCCGGGTTTGGGACCGCTTTGGGCTGTCCCGGGTTCTTGTCCGCCGGGTCACGAGAATCAGGAGACCGATTGTAGATGGCGGTTGGTCTTCTCGAACTCCGATGGGGTGAGCCAGCCGAGACTGGAGTGTCGTCGTTGGCGGTTGT
>NZ_JACVED010000016.1:0-94549 GCF_015355715.1 Nocardia sp. XZ_19_369
CAACATCCGCCGAGTTGGGTAACGACCGTGACGGCAGCACCTGTAACCGTCGGTCGTCCCATGTCTACTGCGGCCCAAGCAATTTCAAGATCAGAAGCGCAAACGCGCCCTCACCAGTGTGCTGGCGGCTACCTACTCCGGCCGCCCACCCACAGGATGGAGCGCTTGGTCGAATTACTCTGTGTGACAATGCTTTCCGAATTGCAAGTCTCGATCATGGAAGCCCAGCTCGACGCCCGGGTCGAAGCGTTCCACACCCGCCCGCTCGACGGTGCCCGTAGCGGGTCTTTGGTTGGGAACGCTGACAATCGAGTGGTTTCCGGCGCGCGTGTCGGTGCGCAACCGGCGTGGTGTGACCTACAAGTGCAGGGCCGCTGCGGATTCCGCAGTTTCAGAGGTTGTTTTACACGTTTGCGTGTCGGTCAGTAGACGTACTCTGGCAGCGATGAGTGTTCGAGGCGTAGAGGGTGCGTATCAGGGGGCTCTTCGGGCGTTCAAAACCCCGATGCTGGATTTGCTCCATCAGACGTATGCGCCGTTTGTCGTGACCATGCTGGCGACAGTGTTCACGGCCCAGCGTCCCGCCGTGGCAGTGGCAGACGCGCACGCAGAGATCAGCGATGCGTTGAACCAGTTGAGGGCGATGGGGTATGGCGAGGAGAACCAGCTGCCGTTGCCCGCGGGAAGCGCGCGCGATCTGTGCCGTCAGTGGGTGAACGCTGGGTGGCTCGTGCGGCAGGTGTTGGAAAACGAGGGCGAGGTTTATCGGTTGTCCGCGCATGGCGTGGGCGCCTTGGAAGTCGCCGGCCGGGTGGGGGGTTCCCGGACACGGGTATCGGAGTCCCGGGTCCGGACGCTGCTGGAAGCAGTGGAGCGGCTGGCGCAGGACGCCGACCCGGATGTGATGGCGCGGGTTACCCGTCTGGAGACGGAGATCCGCGAACGGCAGCAGGAGCTGAGGCGGCTCGAGGCTGGCGGCGCAGTCGAGTCCGTCGATGACGAGCGGCTGGTCGAGGAGGCGGAGAATGTGCTGCATTTGGCACGGGAGCTGCCAGCTGATTTTGCCCGGGTGGCAGAGTCGATCAAGGCTATGCAGCGGCAGGTGGTCGCCGATCTGCGGCAGGACATCCGGCCGACCGGCGAGGTGCTGCGTGAATACCTGGAACAAGGACAGCAGATCATGGACGCAACGCCGGAAGGGCGGGCGTTCGCCGGGGCGTTGCGGTTGATCGGTGATCCGGAGCGAATCGATGATTTGTCGAGCCGGTTGCGCACGGTGTTGCGGCATCGGTTCACCGCGCAGTTGACCGAACCGCAACGGCGGGAGTTCACCGAGATCGCGCGCCGGATCGAGCGAGGCGTCAAAGAGGTGCTGACCGCGCAGCGGCAGGCGTCGCATGTGATCACGACCCAGGTCCGCAACCATGACCCGATGAGGGACCGGCAAGTGGATGAGCTGCTCCGCGAGGTGATGACCGGCTTTCACCGATGGATGCCAGGCTCCCGACGCGGAGAACCGATCGAGCCACTGCGCCGCCTACCGACCGCCAGCGTCGAGCACCTGCGTCAATCACTGAGCGATCCCCGCCCGCTTCAGCTACCCCCACCGTTGGCCGAGTGGAGCCAAGACATGATTCCGGACACCGATACCCGGGCATGGGGCGGGCCGAATTATGCGGCGCTGGAAGCGCTTTTAGAACGATTCGGCACCGACGCAGACATCATCGAAATCGCGGCCGCGTTCGGTGCGGCGCCCGAGAAGATCCGCCGCCCGGTCGATTTGCTCGGTCTGCTCGAGCTCGCGCATCGCGCGGGGATGACCGAAACTGGGGAGGTTGTCACAGTCGAGGCGATCCGGCCGGACAGGACTCGGCGGCGGTTCGCGTTCGGCGGTGTGGTCGTGACGACGAAGGAGGGGGCGGATGAGTGAGACGAATCCCGGTGACGACGCGTGGTCGGAGGGCGAGGACGCCGGGTTCATCGACCCGGTCTCAATGGAAGAAGACCCGACCGAGTTGTTCGCCGGTGACACGGGCACGCTGGATGTGGAAGTGCGGCGGGTGCTGGTGCGGTTGCTGCAGCGCCGATGCCTGCTAGCCGAAAAGAACCCGGCGCAGTGGCGGACCCTACTGGAAAACCAGCAACTCGTAGAGTCCCGGCTGCACGACATGTTCGTTCGGCTCGTGATCGATCATGAGCGTGGCATCGCCCACAAACAGCAGGTGCGATCGGCGGAACTCGATGTGCCGATCCTGCTGAAGGACGACCCCTACAACCGTGCCGAGACGCTAGTACTGGTGCATCTGCGCACGGTGTTCCAGCAGGAACGGGTCGCGGGTGAGGTGTCGGCGCGAGTCGATATCGAAGAACTCGAGCAGACGGTGCTGACCTACTTCGACCCTGGTGACACCAATATGGCGGAAAGGCAGAAAGAGATCCGTGGCGCCGTGACGCGGTTGGCCAGGGAAGGGTTGATGGAGGAAGAAACCTCGGGTCGGTACCGGATCACGCCGCTGGTGGAGGTCGTGATGAGCGCGGAGAAACTCAGCGAGCTCAGCCGATGGTTGCGTGAACGCAACAACGCGGCAGGCCATGCAGGCGATGCCACCGCGAGAGAGATCGCGCCATGAATATGATCGACACGCTGTTCGGGCTGATCCCCGAAGCGTCCCGCGGCCAGCAGTGGGTGGCGCAGGATCTGCAGTTGGTCAACTGGGGCGGATACGAGGGGCACCATCGCGTGCGGTTCGCGCCCGGCGCGACCCTGCTGTGCGGTGAGTCCGGATCGGGCAAGTCGACTCTGATGGACTCCTATATCGCGTTGATCATGCCCCACACGATGCCGTTCAACGGAGCCTCTAATGGCGGTGTCGTCGGTCGGCCGCGCGGCAAGGACCAGCGCAACATCCTGTCCTATGCACGGGGAAAGCTCGACGAATCCCGTACCGGGGGTGAGACGAAGGCCCAGGTCCTGCGCGGCGACGGCTGGGACACCTGGTCAGCGATCGCGATGACATGGGCCGACCGTTCCAGTGCGAGATTCACTGCTGTCCGGGCATGGTATGTGCCGTCGTCGGCGCGTTCTCTCGAGGACCTGGTCCAGGTGCGAGCCACCTGCGATGAACCCTTCGACCTGCGTGAGCTGGCGGAACCGGCGAACAAGCGGTTCGCCGAGCCCGCGGTGAAAGCCCTCGGGCTGACGTGTTACACCACCGACCGGGAGTACACCGCGCGGTTGCATACCGCGCTCGGGATCGGTGCCGCCGGGGACGGGAACAAAGCGGTCGCGCTGCTGGGCCGGATTCAGGCCGGACAGCAGATCACCACGGTCGACGCATTGTACAAGACGATGGTTCTCGAGGAGCCGTCCACCCTTTCCACGGCCGACGAGGTGGTAAAGCAGTTCGATGAACTGTCCAGTACTCGGAAGCAGATGACTACCGCGCGCCAGCAGGTCAGGGCACTGACTCCGATCCGGGAGTATCGCAGCACCATCCACGACGCGATCGATCGTCTGCGCATGATCGAGGCCATCGGATCGTTCACCGACTCCTCGTCGCCAGCGTGGTTGTGGCGACACGAACGACGAGTCGAATTGCTGCGCGCCGCGGAGGAAGACCTCCGGCGACGCCGCGAACAAGCAAAACAAGCAGCTGTTGTGGAGTCGGCTCTGGCCGAGGCGGCCAAATCCGAACTGGACGGCGTCGCAGAGACTTTGCGCTCTTCCGGAGGCGACAGGTTGGACAGAGCCCGCAGCGCGCTTCGTGATGTCGATAAGCGGCTCGAAGAGGTCAGTCGGGTGCGCACGCGACTGGACCAGGCGTTGAAGGTCCTCGACGCAGAGGTATCCGGCGAAGAGGATTTCGCCGCTCTGGTCGTCCAGGCACGCCGGCTACTCGATGACAAGAAAGCCAGGGAAACCACTCAGAACCACTTCGCCGACGCGAAGGCACACCTGACGACCGTGACGGGTGAGCTGGCGGATCTGCGCGCTGAGCGCAAGGCCGTCGCCGCGCGCCGGGGCAATATCCCCACCGAGTTGCATCGAGCGCGCGCGGCGTTCGCCGAGGTTGCCGGTCTCACGCCGGATGACCTGCCGTTTGTCGGCGAACTGATCGAGGTTCGTACGGTATTCGAACCGTGGCGCGAAGCGTTCAACCTCGCTCTGGCCGGGTTCGCCATCAAGATGCTGATCGACATCGCACACCTCAGCACCTTTCGCGAAAAGATCAACACCGTGCGCACTGCGCGGCGCATCCAGTTCGAGGGCGTGCCGACCGGATTGCGGGACGAGATCGGGCTCGACGATCGCACGCTGCCCGGCCGACTCGACTACCGGCCCTCGCCGTTCACGGCTTGGCTCAAAAGCGAACTCGTCAACCGATTCGACTATGTCTGCGTCGAGACCCCTCGCCTGCTGCCACAGCATCCCAAAGCACTCACGATCACCGGTCAGATCTCCGACGGTGCGCGCGGCGCGCACGGCGGTCAAGGGCGGGCCAACGTCCTCGGCTTCACCAACGACCGATTGCTCGCGCACCTCGACAAACAGATCCGCGACGCCGAGGAAAATCAGACCGAAGCCTCCGACCGAGCGAAAGGGGCGCAGGACGCCCTCGACTCCTTTGAGGACCGCCGCAGCGCCTACCGGACCCTGACCGAGCTGTCGTGGGATCAGGTAGACGTCGACTCGGTCTCGGCCGAACGAGACCGATGGATGCAGATCATCGACGAAGTTCACTCCGACAACCCCGAAATCGACCGACTGCAGAAGAAATTGGATGCGCTGGAGGTCAAGGTCAACGACCTCGCCGAGAAAGCCATCCGGGCCAAGGTCGTGAAAGAAGATCTCGACGAAGACTGGAAAACAACCGCCGACGAGGCAGTCGACGCCCAACAGCAACTCGACATCGTTTGTCAGTCCGGCCGCGAGGTCACCTCAGAGCACCGCGATTATCTCACCGAATTGTTCGATACAGGGAGTACTGGCGATATCTCAGCGAGCGAGGCCGTCACGCAATTCGACACGACTACCGACCGTGTCGCCGACAGGCTCAGAGCCGATCGGCAGACTGCGGTAAGTGCGATAGCCAGGGCCAGAACAGCACTGTCGGAAACATTTTCGACATTCGTCGAGCGCTGGCCGAACCCGAACCTCGGCACCGACCCCGATGCCTCCTACGACGATTTCGAACGCCTGCTCACCGACCTGGAGACCAGTCGGCTGCACGAGCTGGAAACCCAATGGCGCGACAGCCTGCTGAAGCTGTCCGGCAACGACCTCACCAGCCTCGACAGCGAACTCGCCTCGGCCATCCGGGAGATCCGCGACCGGATCGAACCGGTGAACCGCATCCTCGCCGAGTTGCCCTTCTCCGACAACGACCATCGACTACAAATCGACCCACAGGAAAGCCACTCGGCAGTACGCGCACGCTTCCGCAAGGAGATGCGCGACGTTCGCCGCCTGATCGACCAGGCCGATACCGACACCGCCCGGGAACGCGCCTACGGTCGTATGGCCAAGGTGATCGACCGCATCCGCCGCACGGCCCCGGACTTCGCCGACCTGATCGACGTGCGAAACCACATCCGCATCAGCGCCGAAAAGCGCAACGCCGCAAACGAACACGTCGCCCTCTACGACCACATCGGAGAGAAATCCGGCGGCGAGTCCCAGGAACTCGTCGCCTTCATCGTCGGCTCGGCCCTGCGCTATCAGCTGGGCGACGCGGGGGCTGAGCGCCCGCGCTACGCTCCGGTATTTCTCGACGAGGCGCTCATCAAGGCCGACGCCCGCTACACCGGCCGCGCCATCGGGGCCTGGCGTGGCCTCGGATTCCAGCTCATTGTCGGCGCACCCAACGACAAGAACAGCGCCATCGAACCGCATGTCGAGGCTGAGTATTTGGTACTCAAGGACGCCCAGAGCCGCTCGTGGGCCAAACTTATTATCGGCGTGCCCGGGGACGACGAGTGACCGCCAGCCTTCTGACAGTGGACGAGGCCGTCGAAGCGCTCCGCCACAAGATGGACCAGAAATGGGCTGAAGCAGTCTGCGCGGAGCGCGGCGCCGAAGCGCCCGTGAACTTTTCGGTGCCGCTTCGTCCCGGCGTGGCAACCGGGAAAAGAGTCGGAGAGATCGGGTACGTCCGCTGGCACGAATGGTATGCGGCGTGGCGTGCGTTCGACACACAATTCGTCAGCGGCGCCGCAGGAGTCGAGATCATCCGCAAACCGGTGACTATCCGCGGTGTGACTGACGAGTTCCCGGCGATGCTCGTAGCCGACACCCTGGCCGCTGCCATCGAACTCGTGGCCCGAACCCAGACCAAACCCCCGGCTATCGACATGGATCGCGCCCGTTCCCTCGCCGCGTCACTTGCTGCAGTCGGCGCCACTCTCTCCCCAGCCACCTTGAAAGCCACCTGCCGGCTCGCCGATTCCGACACCACGGTTCTATTCGAGGCTGTGTCCTGGTTACGCGACCACCCCGACGCGAGTGCCTGGACTGCCCGCCAGCTCCCGGTGCCCGGCATGCACTCGAAGTGGCTCGAAACCCATGGCACTCTCTTGGCGATGGTGGCCGGCCGCGATGTGCGCGCCGAAGTCAGGCCACGGCTCGCCGTCGTTCACCTGACCTACGTCGACCCTAACTACACCGCCTTGGGCAGACGCAGGCACGACTCCTGGACTACCGGCGACGTCCACGACCTCGCCTACGAACCGCGGGTGGTCCTCATCGTCGAAAACCGTGACTGCCGCCTCTGGTTCCCACCTGCCACCGATACGATCATCGTCGAAGGAAGCGGCAAAGCCGCTGGATCCCTGCTTGCTGACATCGCCTGGATCCGCGCGGCCGAACATATTTTCTACTGGGGCGATATCGACGCCGACGGCTACGCAATCCTCGACCGGCTCCGCGCCATGATGACAGCTACCACCCCCGATGGCATGTCCGCCAAGACCGTCCACTCTATCCTCATGGACGCCACCGACCTGCACCGCTACGCACACCATGGCGTGAACCACGACAAGGCAGGTCGGCCGATCAAACCATCCTCGACGCGGCTCACCCACCTCATCCAGGCCGAAGCAGCCGCCTACGACGCCGTCGCTACAGCAGGACCCGCACCGTTCCGTCGAATCGAGCAGGAAGCCATTCCACTCCATGACGCCGCAGAACGGCTTAAGTCATTGATTGACACCCTCCCGACAACGACGTTGTCTCCTTGACCGGTGACACCCGATCCACAGAGCTAGATCGATCTACCGGCGCGTAGGAATGCAAGTGCGCCGCCGCGCCAGCGGGTCCTCGATGGGTCAATCTTGGAATCTGCCGAAGTGTCCACGATCTCGCTTGCTCTCGCATTCAGCCATTGCCGCCCATGCTGCGACGTATTGCTTGACCGCTGTTCGAATTCACACCCAAGCAAGCACGGCAACTGACACTGGGAACGCCGTCTCTTATGCCGTCATCGATAAGGACCTGAGCCTTCTAGCGGAACAACGTTGCGCGGAATGCCTGTCGCAGTGGCGATCTAGGCAGCCGACTGTCCGGCCCCCAGCCGCGCACAGATCTGACGCGGACCGACTGTGGGTACGATATCGCCGCCCGACCAAGTGCAACGACAACCCAGGACCAGCAGCGCCGGAGAACACCTAACCGAAGGCCAGCACCGGCCCGCGCATGCTGACCGGCGACACAGGGGCCAGCCTCTGTTGCGGATCGCGGTGCCGGAGACCCGGCCTGTTCCCCCAGCCGTAGACCGCGTTTGTGGTCGGCGGACAAGGTTCTCGTGGACTGGTTGTGGGAGGAGGATGCGCGCTACCGGGATGCGCATCGGCGCCGCCCGCTCCAGGCTGCTGAACGATCATCCGAGCCGATCTGCGAGGAAGATCCACTCAAGATGGGGTGCTCGCCAAGGCGCGAGTGTGATTGCGGACGGTGGGCCGCCTCGCAGCAAGCTGTTTGCACCTCTTCATGACTGCTGCGGAGTCGTGTCGAGCACGCAATCATTCGGCGTCGTCAGTTCTGGGGGAGTTGAGGGGCTCGACGGCCGCTGGGCCAGGGTGCGCGACAGTGCTGATCGTGGGATTTTCGTACGTGAAATCCAATTGATCGTATTCGCGCCGATAGACGCTAGGAAGCTCGTTGTCACCGACGATTATCTGAAGCCGCCCTTGCGCTGCATCAACTTGAGTCACCATGCGGCGGTAGAGTGCGGCTGCCAAGTCGTCACTGTTGTTGAGCGACGTGCGTGGACTGTCGATCAGGAGAAATGCTGGATACGCAGTGTCTCGGCGACGGAGCGCGACCGACATCAATGTCAGCCAGTACGCCAACTGCGTCGCAGTGCGGACGCCGCCAGCAGGGCTGAACTTTGTATAAATCTCACCGTTGAGCATGGGCAAGTAGCTCGTGCGATTGATTGTTGCACGCTCGACGCTAGGTACTCCGATAGCAGTCATCGTTTCTGCAAATTCAGCGTCCAGTTCATCAAGTATCTCCGTCTTACGTTCTGCCAACTGTCGCTCAGCCAATTCCAGGGCTGTACGTAGCCGTTGCACATCGTTCCTGAGCTGATCGGCGGTGAGTCTCAAGTCATCCGCGCGGTCCCATTGGAAGAGCACACGATCAAGAGCCTCTTGCTCGCTACGGGCTTCGGCGAGTTTTTGGGAGGCGTCACTATATGCCTGGAGCTGGGGCGTGATCCGATCGCGAGTTCGCTCGTCCAGCGTTGCGCTTAGCTGGTCAACGAGCGCATGGCGGTGCTCCACTGCTCGCTGCACATGAAGCAGTTGCTCCGCGCTGCCTGTGAGTTGCTCTTCCAGTTCGACGAGTTGATCGTTTAGTTGGCGCTGCTCGTAGCTTTCCTCAGCAGCCGAAGTCCGGGCTGCGGGAACTGGGTCGGGCTGCAGGCAAAGCCGGCAGTGGTCAGTCGGTACGTCCCGAAGGTGAATGTCTTGCATACAGCGAGGACAGACCATGAACTCAAAGTCGGCGAGGCGTTCACCGGCGTCATGCAGACGTCGAAGTCGGTCAAGGTCTTGCATGACCCTGCGGCGCTCTGTGCCATAGTCGACTTGTTGCTGTGCAAGAACGATTGCGGTCTGGCGGGCCATCGCCAAGCTGCGCTCGGCCTCGCCGAGCAGGTCGCGGAGAGTCTGGGTTTCGCGGTCGACAACTGGGGCAACGGCTTGTCGAAGAGTGTCCAGTTCAGCTGCAGCGGTGGCCTCAGCCTCAGCGGCCTGTGCGCGGGCAGCGACCGCTTCATCCAGGCTTGCCGTGTTGCTGTCATGCAAGAACTGGAGCACAACCTCGTGGTCATGGACTGCTGCGTCCAGCTCACCGTTGCGCACGGCAAGATCAGAACGAGTTTGGAGAATATCAGAGTCTGTCAGCCCAAACAGCAGCTCGAAGACGGTTTTCCTCTTAGGCTCCCGGTAAGGGGATTGGCTCGATGCGATGTCGCGGTTTATCTCGGCTTGGCGGATATACATGAACATGAAGATGTCCGCGAACGTGATGCGATTTCCAGCTTTGGTAGTGGTAGTGGTTCGCGCGGCAGCTCGCATTTCAGTGGGCAGGCCAAGGGCGCCAAGCAGCAACGTGTTCAGCGATGGTTCGCGATCCTTGACGAAATGATCCGGCAGTCGCTCTTGAGTGATGTTGTCGACCACGCGGATAGTGTTCTTCTTCGTGGGGTCGAGGCTGCGCGTGAGAGTAAATCGCTCATGTACCAGCGTGAGCTGGACCGTGACATCCCGAACGTTTTTGACAGCGACGGGAGCCAGCTCACCGTTGCCGCCAATTCCGTACTTGATCAGTTCGAAAAGCGTGCTCTTGCCGACGCCAACCGGTCCAGCAAGCACCGTGAGAGCTGAAGGGAACTGGTAGGTCACCGTTCCCTCGGTGGTGTCCAGGGAAACGGCGTCGAGCCGGAATCGTGTTGTCATCGAATGACCTGCCGTTGGGGACGGTCCATCACTTCTGGCAGGTGACGGTAGATGAGGTCTTTCAATGCGGCGCCGGTGAGGCCTCCGGTCGCCTGTGCGACTGCATGGCACCGGTCATTGATCTCTTGCCACGGCTCTGTTTGAGCCATGCGCTCGGCGAGCTTGCGACCAGCAGGCGTTGGTGTGAGGGCTACGCTGCCCTGTCGACCTGCGACATAGCGAAGTAGGCCACGCCCGACCAGAGCACCGATGACCGGGTAGTACCGGTCATCCCATGGGCCGTACTTGTACCGAGTCATCGGTGCCTCCACATCGGTTGCGTCAACGTCCTGCGCGATGTGCAGCCGCTCGTCCTCGGCATTCAGGTTCTCCAGGACTCGCGGCGCGAGAGCTGGATAACGTACGAGGAAATCCAGCTTCGCAAGCTTGGTCAAGCCATCGAGTTTGCGGGCATGTCCTTGGCTTCCAGCGACGGCTGTCACCAGAAGGAGAATTCGCATCTGGTGGTATGCGAGATCGTCTCGAAGTGCTTCACGGACTCCGGCGTGACTCGGCGATGTCATCGTTCCGCCGTCCGTTCTGCACGTAGACGCGCGATCTCAGTTTTCACGTCAAACCGAGGACTGAACCAGACTTCGCATCTGGCGGCCAGATCGCAGACGCCTCCGAGGGCGAGTTCGTTATCCAAGCCGTCAAGTGATCCTGCTTCATGCAGGCGGTCAAGGCGGCCGGCCAGCGCGATCCAGAAAGGCGAACCCCAATTCCCAGTGGCTGTTCTGGCCTCGAAGGTAGCTTCGTCGGCCACTCGCAGGAACTTGCGCTCCATCGCATAACGTTCCGCTGCGCTGCCCGGCACGTCATCGCCCCGTTCCTGCCAATAGCGCTTGAAATCCGATCGCAGCCGTTCAGCCCGCGAAATGCTCGTATCGGCGCACCCGCCCCTGGCCATCTTGATGCCGAGCTTGCTCAGCTGAGCGGGCACGGCGAGCGGCATGTACCCAAACGGGTTGGCCAATGCAGTTCGGATAGCTATCGCGATGTCGTGCACATCGATTGTGCGGGGGAGCAGAGCGCGTCGCACTTCGAACGCAGACGTCGCGCCGCCCGAATTTGGGGACGTTACAAGTACGAGCGGAAGCGCACCGTCCGGGACTGGCCCCTGGGCGCGCATACGCAATCGGAAGAGTTGTAGAACTGCTTCCCAGACCGCCGAGGCCGGCACATCCCGCCGATCCATTTTGTCCAGAATGGGCTGCATGTACATGCTCGGCGCCGCATGTTCGGTCACCTCGCGGTGCGGCCGACAGTCATCTATGAACAGCACGGTAAGAAACGAGCAGACTTTCTGGCCATGGGCCTCGCTGGCCACGCACGTCTTCGCGGTGGCCTCCGCAGGAGCCTGCCATTCCTTGGGTAAACCATCACGATAGAGAAGCAGTTCCTTCGCAAAGCCCATCGCAACTTCGTGCACCAACATCACCGTGGGCGCATCCAGTTCACACCCCGCGGCCTGATCGCGCAGAAATGCGGTTACCTTCGCGAGCTTGCGCGGATCTCCCGGTGCCAGCGCTGCGCAGGTCACCAGCCGGACGTTCGGCTTCTCATCAAGCGCGAGCCAACGGCCGAACAGATGGGCCAAGCCACCCTTGTCAACAAGCTGCTTGATTGTCGTCCACGCCCCGGACGATGGCTCGCGGTGCTTCGCCGACACCAGCTCTGCATCAGCGGCATTGAGAACCGTCCAGTCCTCGTGGTGCTCGCAGATGATGCGGCTATCAGCGTGCGCCGACAGGTGACCGTCACCGTCGAGAGCATCAGCGAACAATCGCAACCCGTCAGCAGTAGCCATGGCCGCCTGCCAGTCGTACAGATCAGCTGTTCGCGCACCAGCGTCATCACCTGCGGGTACGGCCAAGACAACCTCTGCAGCCGTGTCCATGTTCCTCCCCGCTACGACAAGTGTCCACCACAAGCCAACAGTCATATCGTCATCGCCACAAGATCTGTAACAGCCTCGCACCGAGTTCGAGTAACGATCTCGGCAAGTGCCGCCACCTGGCGTTCGTTGTACTTCTCCGCCGAGCCTCCAGCGGGCGGTCTGTTTGTGTTGGGCATTGGCGGCGTCTTCACTTTGCTCTTTGTGGAAAACTCGCACGGTCCTGCCTACCCGCAATGACCGAGGATGCGGAACGTCTACTCGCGGCGTTGGTGTCACCTCTGCATCTTCATAGCTCGACAGAACGTGGGAGTCGCGCGCGGGCCGCAGGTGTAGGCCGGCGTGCCGGGAACCGCCTCACCGCGCGCCCACGCGCGCACCTGGGTACGAAACACCGGCAGCGCCTGCTGGTCCTCGACCTTGCCGCGCGCCTAATTCTTGCGCCGGGTGAACGGCGAGACACCGTCGACGGGATTGACCGCCACCGCACCACGATCGCCATCATCGCGCGTAGCACGATCTTGTGCTGCTTGGCATTGCGCCGAAGCCCCAGGGCTACAAGATGTTTGAGATAGCGATCGAGTTCATCGGTGGTCGCTTGCCAGACCTGGAGATTGCCGACCGAGTTCTCGATCTTGACGGTGCCGGGGTTCGCGCGCTTGTCGGCCGAGACGTAGATCTCGCGCCGGTAGTCCTCGACATTTCCTTCGGTGTAGTCGGGATCGGCTTCGAGCTCCACCAGCAGTCATCGGCGCTGAGCCCCATGCGCTCGACCCGCTGGGAACCCCCCGCTCCGTAGTAGCGCACCGTGGTCCGCCAGCTACCGTAGCGGGTACGTCTCAGTGGGCGAAAGAACTGAACTGAGGTGCCCACATGCAATCGAAACCCGAGCCGGAACGCACCGCCGTCGAACGCAGCTCTCCCCAGAGCGATGCGGTCGACGTAGATGGCCCTCCGAGTGATGAAATCTGGCTCAGCACAGCAGAAGTGGCGCGTCATCTGAAGATGCGCCCTAAAACGCTGACGGCGTGGGCTGCGGCGGGTCGTGGTCCGCGGTACGCGCGAATGGGCAGGTAAAGGCGTTATCGCATGGCCGATCTCGTCGTCTGGGAGCTGGAGCAGCTCGCACGCGGCGGTGGAGGCGAACCCACCGGAAAACCGTATCCACACTGACCGTCCGCGACACCCGGCCGGAATAGCTACCGAGTAGCAAACTTCCTGCTCTTGTGTGTGGTGTGTAGCTGGCCCATTCTTGTGCTGGAAGTGCTGGTGTCAGGTAAGAGTTGGTTCCAGTTCTTCTGCTTCTTCGGCTTCGATGCGACACCAAAAGGTGGAGTCTTCGGCCTATCAAGGGCGTCACGCTCTGAGGCAACCAGTTTGCAGTGGGTCCAGAAAGGAGAACGGTGGGAGGCAGGCTGCACAAGCCCGTCGGTACCACCCATTGTAAGCCGACCTTGGCGAGTTTAGCCAGTTCCGCGTACCGCGCCAGGGCCCACGGGGGAGAGCAAGCGCAGCTCACTCACAAAGAAACGCGGCGATCGACACGACCAGACGGCTCCCCTGCTTGCCTTAGCGGTACATCATCGACAAGCCCTGCCAGGCCATCTACATGCGTAGATGGGCAGCCAGATAGCGCCAGGTTTATGGCCATGTGAGCTTATTGGCCATGACCGAAGGGGGACACACGCGCTGAACACACGACCTGCGCAAACGGGATCTGCCCGACTGACAACGACCATGAGGTCGATATCGCGCCGTCGACTCCGTGCAGAAGGGGCAATCGTACGTGACTGCAGCTAGTCCATAGTGGCAACGAACGAACGGTCGCGCGCGTTGCTGACTCCGCGCCCGGTGAATCGATGCTTTAGCCGCGCACGAACAACGACCTAGCTAGCCTCCATCAACTCGGCTGGAACACGTCAAGCTACAAACACCGAGCGCGATAACAGCGAGATAAGTGCGAATAAATCGAATCTCATGGCTGCGCAGTGCGAAGATATGGACATGAGAGCCGAGTTGACGTCAGCGCCCGACGATCGGGAGGTGCACCTCCGCGCAGGCTTCTCAATGCGTTGGGGGAAGGTTTCGGTCGTGGCGACCACAGCACCCGGGGATCCGAGGACGCCGAACGAGGATTCCCTCGCTGTATGCGACGACGGCTCTGGACTGACAGCCGCAGTGTTTGATGGCATAACTTCCCTGAAGAGTACTGCGGGACTTAACGATGAGACGGGTGCACATTTTGCAGCACATTTCCTGAAAGATGCTATCCCAAACATCCACAGTTCAGATGCCATGAAAATACTAATTGAGCTGAATGAGCGACTCGGCGCAGCAACGAAAACTATCGATGGAGTGGATATGTGTGACACAACAACTCTACCTTCATCGACAGCAACGATCATTAGAGTCAATCGATACCGGAAGTCCGTCACTTTTGGCCACATAGGCGACAGCTTCGGCATTGCATACTATACTGACGGATCCTCCGAGTTATTCACAGACAATCGAAATGAATCATACGATCGGAAAGTTTTGTCACTCGTCCGGAAAATAGCTACTCAAGATGGTAAGACCAATCGCGATGCGAGAAACGATTTCCGTGTCGCGTTAGCCTTGATTGATATGGCGAAAGAACGCAACAATAGTGCCGCCGGCAACGGGAGCGGCTGCATCAACGGAGACTCCAATGCCTATCGCTATATCCAATCGGGCCACCTTGCCCTAGATCGTCTACACTCCGTGCTGCTCGGAACCGATGGACTTGTTCCTCAAGATATGTCTATCAAACGCGGTCCCGACCGGAACCTACTGTTGACAATTATTTCAGACGCGGGGTTTGCGAATCTCATGGAGATCAAGCGCCGCAGCGAAGACGATGATCCCGACTGGCGCCATCTCCGGTACAAACACTCCGACGACGCCACCGGAATCCTAGTACGATTCTCCAATCGTACATAGACTCTACCTTCGTAGATCACACCCGCAGCGGCTCGAATGCGCGTTGGACGTTGCGACTATAATGAAGTATGACTATGGCAATACTTGGGGCATCCGGAACTCTCGGTCGAAGCCTAACCAGAATCTTGGGACAATCGCGTGATGTCGTCACGTCTAGCCGTTCAGGCGGAGATCCCGCGACGCGCCTCGATGCAACCGACCCGGAGGCAGTGAACCGATTCTTTACCAGATACCAACCTGCGGTCTGCGTTAACTGCATCGGATTGGTGGACATACGCCAGTGCGAACGCGAACCGGAACAAGCCTACCGGGCCAATGTTGATACTGTTGCCAATATTAAGAATGCTACAGTTGCCCGTGGGTGCCGTCTAGTTCATATCTCATCAGACTACGTATTCGGAGAACCATCTGCACTACCTCATTGCGAGGGAGATATCCCCGCACCGTTGCAAGTTTACGGGGCAACTAAATTGCATTCCGAACACATTCTACAACATGCACAAGACTGTCTCATTGTTCGCTTACCGCTCCTCTACGGGGATAACGAAACGGCACACAACTGGGCAACCGCCATAGTGCATGCACTGCGAAACCAGACACCTGTTGCTATCGATGACGTCCACCTCAGACAGCCCACCTTTGTCGACGATGTCGCGGTTGCCCTCATCGCTGTTGCCGCAAAACCGATTACTGGAATTCTTCACATCGCGTCACCCTCGATCATGACGAAATATGCCTGGTCAATGACTTTGGCCGCCCTTCTCGGCGTCACCGAGCCGAGCATATCGCCGGGGATGCCCTCCGCAAGCGACCCCGCGCGTCCAAAGCAATCGGCGCTGTCGACAGAGCGGGCACTCCGTCTCGGCGTACCGACGCCTCGCCCTGTGGAAAAGGCGCTGTTATCCTTCGTGGGTGAAATTGCCTAATGCCTCGAATTGAGCCCACCTAGTATTTTTTGAGAATACTCCATATCTTCGAAGACAGATGGCCGACGCCAAAAACAGCTCGAGGTACACGACCTCCATTAGGCCATTCCAACGCCTTACCCTCCCAGTTAAGAGCATAGCCTTGCGGTATCGCAGCGATGACAGCGCCTAGCATAATATCTCGCATTTGACGAGTATGACTGACGTAGCACAGAGCTCGACCATTGATACAGTCGATAAGACAATTCGGAGCACCTCTATCATTTTCAGTGTCATCTACAATAGTCAAGCCAAGATCCCGTAATTCATTTTGCGCCTCTACAGGCACCCGACCATTGACATATACAATATTTGAGTCGGACAATTGGGGTTTGATATGTGTCACTTCGAGCGGCGACTTTATCGAGGCACCGGCCGCCATCAATGCTTCATCTTGCTCCGAGGTCCAGTAAAGCTGATCCCGGCGCGGGAAGTAAATATAGACAGGACCGAAGCGTCCCCTGCTAGCCAAGCCAAGACAGATAGAATACGAGTCCCGCCCCAGAAGATACTCCATGGTTCCGTCAATTGGATCAATAACCAACGTGGCGCTATCTGACCGCCGGAACAGACGTCTCATCGACGACTCCTCCTCCGCATCCAACGAGAGGCCACTCCCCCAGTAGGCTGCGGCAGCAATCAAAAGCACATCCTGAACCACCACGTCGACGGTGGTTTTCGCGGCACGACGCTCTCTGAGTTCCGGGGTATCGTGTGGCATGGCTGTATCGTCTACCTTGCCATCATTCGCGACCTTGCCCTCAAACCCTCGCGCGACCGCACCGGCTTGCATCAGCGCGAGAATGACTTGCTGATCCATACGAGGAGTACCCCCAACGGGATTTTTATGCATTGAAAGAACCACGTTTGAATTATCTCCTAGTAGACTTATTTTAAGGTTTCATCCATGAGGGTCGCCTGTCTGCCAGTCGTCCGAAATATAACCATCGATGTCGCTCGTCCCAGGCCGTGACCAGTCGCATCCCTTCTGCGCTCGTCGCCATAGTCCGACATAGCTCAGGAATCCCAGTTGGCAGGCTAGATTGTATTGCATCGAAAGCTTCGGAGTGAGTGGGAGGGATCCGGGCGTGTCTTCGGACGTAAGCAACTGCGGTCCAGGCAAGCAGGGTCATTGTCAGACTTCGCTTATCACCGATCCGCAAATGGTCATTTGTCGCGAGCTGCAGTTTTTCAGCTGCTACCCCAAAGTTGCTTTCGTGGGCATCGACAAGCGCGAGGCGCGCACATGCTATAGCGGTTCGCCGCGAGTCCCCTGATTCGGCGCATCGCCTGTGGGCCTCCGCCAACGTTGCATGCACTTGCGCGATTGCTACGTCAGGCTGCGCCAGATAGACCAACCCAAGATGAAGGAGCACTCGGCCCAGTTCCCTGAGATCGAACGACGGAGAGGTAGTGTGTGCCGCTAGGTTCTGTGCATGCTCGAAAAGGACCCTGGCTTCCGACAACCGACCGGCGTAGTACAGAACGAGGCCGCGGCTGCACAGATTGCGCGAGAATACCGCCGGGTCCCGGTCAATGGAGCACGCGTCCAGGGCCAACTCACTCCAGCGCAGCGCACTACCGAAGTCGAGCAGGTCACAATATTGGTATCCAAGATAGCCCATGCAGGCCGCAGTTTCAGAATGGACGGCAGTTGGATCGGCCTCGATCGCCCGCTGATAGCTAGCGATACAGGCGTCGGTATCGCCAAGATTCCCGTGAGAGATAGCGCTCTGCACCCAGACACGTCGCATAAGTTCTTGGGACCGGTCATCAGCGACTCCGACGAGATTCTGGCGCGCTTCACGAAGCCTTTCCAAGCAATCTTGCGGGTTTCCCATGTCGGATGCGATGTGGGCACGAAGGAGAGCCAGATGCGCTTGCTCTTCGGCAGACAGTGAACCGGGATTCTGAGACACGGCTATGGCGATTGCCTCAAGTGGCTCCTGCAGCTGAACAGCCAAACCGGCCCGGCGCCAGCGCTCTACCAGCCCTGCAGCCAGCAGCGTGCCATGGGCTTCAGAGATTTGCTGCAGACAAAGCATATGATGGACACATTCCTGGACCGCACGGGTGTCAAGCGAGTCCACCAGGAGGGCGGATGAGTAGTAACTTATCGCAAGTTCGTGGACCCGAGCGGCCCACCTCCGCCCGTGTTCTTCAGCCAGGCGGGTCAGATCAAGATGGACCAGGGGGTGTAGCTGGTATTTTTGGCCGACGGATCCCGGGACTACAAGAAGAATCTGAAGAGAGACGGCTTCCAAAATCAGATCTTCTACACTTACTGACGTCAAACTGTCACACAGATAGTGAACAAGCTCAAGCGGAACATCGATCTTGCGCAGAAGCCCACACGCCATGAGTGCCTCACGGCCAGAAATATTCTCCAATGCAACCCGAACTGCGTGGATACTTGCAGTATGGCGCTGATTAAGGAACGACGCTACGAAGTCATCCGGCACATCTGTGGCCGACCATCGAAAATATAGAAGATTCTGCGGGAGCCGACCTATCCGGTCCGCGACATCGAGGATAACCGGGTCACCGAGGCGCCCCCGAACCTCTGGCCCAACTATATCGATGATAGCACTATTTTCACGAATACCTTCTAGTTTCAGGCGCCAAATGGATTGATCAAATGCACGACCACCTTCGCGTGTGGTCAAGATCAGCGTCAGCGCGTTCTGAACACGAAGAGTTGCTAGCAATCGGCAAAAATGTGTTCCATGCGCGACAGCTTCCTCGACGTTATCAACGAACAAGAGAAGGGAATCTTGCTCTTGAGTCTTCAATGACTCAATGATTATCTCAGGCACAAGATTCAGCTCAGGTGACGGCGAAGTTCGACCAGAGACCATACGATAGATCGTGTCGAGCAAAGATCTCTCAGTCATCCCATGGCCCGGAAGAATCGCAGCCGCTAAAAAATGGGTCGACACATCCCTGAACTGGGAGAATACAACTGTGGCTAGCGCCGTTTTGCCAGCCCCGGGAGGCCCTGATATGACTACAACGCGATGGCGACGGACAGCATCTCTGACTGTTCGAATCTCGCTCTCGCGACCTACAAAACGTGAAATGGGCCTGGGAGGCATTGAATTCCATTGGCCCGTCATATTATCTGTCCTCTGGAAGATATGGGCCGGTATCACCTAAGTCCTCGTGTCCTTCCCGGAAATTACGATCTGTTAACCCGACCCGTTTTGCCGCTGCGACGACCATTGCGTCCAGGAGTTCGCTTATGACGTACTCGCCGGTGTCGGCCAGCGCTTGGAGCGGGTTCGAATGAGGACTATCTTGCTGATGAATTCCGATGAATATGTCGCACAGCTCAGCGAATGCTGTCGCATCATTGTCTGCTATACCAAGGATTCGGATGACCGGATTCCTAGCTCTAGCTGTTCGCATAATATTCAGGACGGATGCGGATCGACCCGAAGCACTCGCAGCTAGGATATTGCCGCCTTTTATCGTGTTCGGAAGAGGCACCACGTCGTGTGCGACGTATACGTGAGCGCCGCAATGGGCCAATCGGTTTGCAGGTATCGCTGCGGCTAGCAGGGCTCTTCCGGCGCCTACTACGCGCACGATCTCCTCATTACGTATCCACCTCACAACCTCTTCGACGCCGAGCGATATTGATGATCGCGAAAGTACGACGGTGTTATTGATTGCGAAACCAATTGCTAGTGCCCGAGCGCGGATGGCCCTGCTCAGGCCATCGACTGAATCGAGAGCATGCGCCGCATCCTCTGAATCCTCGGCGGCCTGATGATCGAACTCTCTGGCTGGGAGTTCCGTGGAACCATTTAGCGCATCCGGGAGGTAGATGAGCCGGTTGCCTATAAGAAGTTCCTCTACACTGCTCTCAAGTGACACGGCTTCTCCGGAACGGCCGGCCCCCGCAAACGACGAGCCCTACTCGGCCAGTTTGCGTTGACGATCTCGCTGATAGTTGCGGTGACGCTCCTTGGAGACTGGATCCCACCGACGCTGCGCCGAGGGCGGCGTGATGCCGGCCGCGCGGGCAAGCTGAGCCCACGAGGCCCCGAGTTCGCGCGCTTGAACAGCCGCTTGGTCGAGCTTTTGCCGTAGCTCGTCAAGCTCCAGTGACATACTCGCGACCTCTCCAAGAAGTGCAGCCACATCATAAAGCCTGCGAGCCTCGTTGCGGCGGTCATTCGACGCACTTCGCGCATCGCCCGCGCCAGAGGCGCTGGACTCATCTATCCGGTCCATGCCGCTAGCATAGCGCGTCCATCCCACTTTGCAGCGTAATGGTGCAAACAAGCACCTTTGGCGTAGTCTTGTGCAGTATCTAGAGCTGATCTGACAGGGAGTTGCCGTGGGTACCCACAACACAGTTAGCGGTCATACACCGGTGGGGTGTCAGCGCGATCGCGCGACAGAACCCGTTGCGCCCCATCTCAACGAAGATCCTCGCCAATCAGCCGCCGCTAGCGGCGGCTTCATGCCACATGTCGCACGAGTCTGTGCTTCTGTCGACCGAGACAGTTCGCCCGACCATGGCGGCTCTGCCGGTCGCCGCAGCTTCCAGCGCACACTGACGGCTGTGGCGGCCCTGCTGCAAGGCGTTGCCTTGGCAATGGAAGTTATTGGGCACCAAGACATCTCCACCTCTGCCCAGGCCGGATCAGCTGTCCTGTATGCCCTTAGCAGCTCCACTTCCTTCCGCGCCTTTCAAGTAGTTGGCGGCACACTCGGTCGGGCGGGCAGAACCGCGCGCCGCCGTGCGCTCGGATTGTCCCGCCTTACCGGTTGATACAGGCCGTGCGTCAACGCGCGGACAAACTAGCGCGTGGCGGAATGCGTGCATGCAGAAACATATCGTGGCGCGATCGCTAGATCTGTCCACTTCGCGCAGTGTGCCACTGGACGGCAAGGTATTAAACCCAGTCGGCGTCTCGGTACCCGACGGCACTGTCCACCTGAGGCGTTCTCGTTCGGACAGTGGGCATGACGTTAGTCCGGCGCGGCGTTGACCTTTGAGCGGCGGGTGGGCGCACTCTCCACCAGTCGCGACAGGCACCGGCGGCCACCTGAGGCTGTTGCGGCTAACGACGACGAAAGAGGCGTACGCCGAGCACAGAAACAGCCGCAGCGCCACCGAGGACGACAGGCCAGCCCGGTCCAGCGAGAGACAGCAGCACAAGTATCACGGCGAGGGCGCCGGTGATCGCGGTCAGATAGGCGATGTGTATCCAGGTCCAGTGGCCGCTGGAGACCAGTCGGAGCAATCGGTCGAGGAAGTCGATCCAGTTCGCCGGCGGGGTGGTGCCCCGGACCAGTGCGAGACAAGCGGGTGATCCACACTTCGTACAGGAGGCGTCAGCGGGTTCGGGGCTTGCTGTGCGGTCGGCTGGCACGTTCGGCATGATGGGGTTGCCCTTTCGATGGGTTCTCGCTGAACGTGATAGGCGACCGCCGCAACGGAGTCCCCGAGTTCTCCTGGTGGTAGCGGAAATTGGAAAGTTCTCGCTGCTGGAGGGGACGGGTCGGGGACGCGGCGCCTAGAAGTTAGTTGTCCGCGCGTACGCATCGCGTCGGGTCGAGCAGGTCGGATGCGATCCGACGTAGATATCGGGCGTGCGGAGGAGGAAGCCGATGGCATCGCCAGACGATGCTGTACCCACCCCGAAGAGACAGTCATCAGACTGTGTCTCTTCGGATCTCACCCACAACCAGCTGGCCGCCAGTACCTCAGAGGAGCTAGATACACCGCCGCACGCTGGCGAGTGCGGCGACCAGGGCGGCGGCCTAACCGGAGCCTCGTCGGCGGATCAGGGTGAGGCCATCGGATTGATCTCGCCGAAACGCGCTCGCGACGGTAGCTGCGGACTTTGAAGTTCCATTTCTTTGCAAAAACAAATAACGCAGTTAGTGAAACAAACAGCGCTACTGGATACAACACGCTCTGTCGACACACTCAATTACATGTAGTGCGTTCGCCTCTTTTTGCGATAGGGCTGTGAGTAGCTCTATTTCGAGTGGGAGAAATAAGTATGGGGATGGAAGTCGTTGTCGGGATGATCGTCGCCTGGCTGATCGGTAAAGGGAATCGGGCAGCAGGGCGCCTCGACAGTCGCACTGATCAAGTCGTCGATGCCGCTGCCGATCGGCTATGGGAGATCGTATCCCGAAAACTTGGCATGACCGCAGCTATTCGACAGCTCGCTGACGACGCCAGTGCTGGGTCGGTCCCCGAGAACACGCGCCGCGATGCGCAGCAGACGCTCGAGGACGCGGCAATGAACGACCCTGGCTTCGCCGCAGAGATCAATGCCCTCTTGGGGCAGGTTCCGTCACATACCTCCGCCGGTGCCGTTACTAACACCGGCCCAGTACAGGGTGGCATCGTCGCCGGCCAAATCTACGGGTGGCCGTAATGTGCGCATTAATACTTCGAACGGGCACGACCCGAAGATCCGTCGACGGGTAATTGCGATCGTCGCCCTGTTGGGGGTAGCCTTCCTCGTCTTCGGCTGGATTTTCTGGCCGCACGATTCTCAGCCAAAGGTTCAGCTATCCGGCATAGCTGAGGTCCTCGGCTCGTTGATCTTTCACAAGCCCACGCTGCCCGGTTCGAGCTGCGTGGGCCCCGGCACTACCGGGCGACGAGGGCAGCAAGCCTCCCGGTCGGGCTGTGCTCAGTTCGGGCAGTTAGCCGATACCGAAGCCGCGGAGGAACCCCGAACTCCTCGCACTGGCCACCGCGGACTCACCGGTAGCCGACGTGGTTCCCGGCGATCGCGGCCGCTGCGCGCTGGTGCCGTCCGCACATTATCGGCGAGGTCGAATACCGCGAAGTGACCGGATCCAGCCTGCGCCACCCCAGTTGGCGCGGCGTGCGCGCCGACAAGGGCCCGACCGAGGTCACAGTGCCATTGTCGGATTAGATGCAACGCCACTTCATTGGTCTTTGGGCACGGGGGCGTACGCGCCACTGACTTGTTTAGTCCTTCGGTCGCTGACCTGCGCTGAACCTTAAGTTGAAGGCCAGAAGCCTTCGTCCCTGTGGTTTTGATACATGCGGTTTGCTGCTCTGCGCACGGAGTGAACGGGCTCTGACGGCCGGAGCTTCTTCTCGCACAGCCTGACGCGCAGAGGCCCAGACCGCCTCACGGGCATCGCTGGACGTAAAGTCAACGACCGTCTGCTTCCTGGGGTTGGTTAGCTTGATCTTGCCCATCTCGCGTCCTTCCTTCACGATCGACGGCGAGCCCCCAACGGGTTTCGCTTTCAGTCGGAGCTTGCTATCCGCGTTCGAACAGCAAACGCGATCGCCAGCAGATCTGCTACCAGCATGACGATTTGCATGTCGGTGTCAACCAAGTCGCCAGCCCGCGGAGCGTCGACGGTCACCATTCCATACCCGTACTCACCGTTCTTTATTGCGGCCGCTATGAAGGTTTTGTAGCCCTTTCGGGAACCTCCGTAGTTCTCAGGAGCCTCTTGGTCGATATCACGCATGAACCTGGTCTCACGCTCTCTGACCATCGCAATGGCAAGATCGCCCCGAGGCGTACCAGGAACGAACGGCTCCGGTGGCCTTCCATCACCCCTCCCGCAGTAGCCGATGACTTCCATCGGGCCATCGTCTCCAGCCATTGCGTAGACCACGGCCCGTAACCGGTCGACGTCCTTGAGCAATAGTTTGAGAGCCCCAACGGCCTGGTGAGCAATGCACCTGAGCTGGGCTGACCGCTCCGACTCGTTCATCCCGGGCATATCCGCTATCAGTCCAGCCAACGGCTGGAGCGCATCCTTCATCGCGACGCGAAGACGGCCGGCTTCATCAAGCTCGACCTCTCGTCGGCGCTTCTCAGCGAGCTGAAAGAAAACGACAATGATCAGCTGCATTATCCCGACGACAATCCATGTCCAATCGCCGCGATCCGCGAAATCTTTGCCCAGCGTCAAGCAAACTCCGACGCCCGCAGGTAGCAGAACTCCGCCAACGACCTGCCACCGTGACCCATCGAACCAAGAACGCATCCGGCTCACGGTGGCTTCGCGATCTTGCGGAAGTACCACCACATCCTACTTATCGCAGGTCGACCTTGGTTCGTTCCGTGTATCGGCATTGCGATTTCGATTCGTTCGATCCCGGGACGACCCTCGCCGCAGGGCGCGGCGGCCCGCACCGGCGCTGCGGGGTTGACGGGGGTTTCAGCGCGTCTTCGGATTGAGGCGGGCCACCGCCGCTTCGGCGGCGTGGAGGGCGCGTTGCAGGGCATCGGCACCTGCTGAATCCGTGCGGTGTTGGCGTCGAGGTCGGCGCGTTCCCGTTCCCGTTCGGCGCGATCATCTGCCAGTTCCTGGCGGCCTCCCCGGTGCGTTCCTTGGACTCGGCTACCGCCGCGTCGAAGCACTGTATTAGCCGATGTGCGTGCGTCTGCTCCGGAGGCAGCCCCGGCCCGTTATGCGGGCACTCGCCAGTCTTCCGGCGTACCGTCCACCTGCGGATTCGGTCCGACCACATCCGGGGCTGTTCGGGGTACTTGTGACATCGCGGTGATACCGAGCCGCTAGTCGTGACCTATGGCACCGGGCTATCGTCGTCGTTGTCTTCTTCCCTGTCCAGTACGAACACCTGGTACGTCCATGTCGAGATCTCGTGTCCTAGGACGGCGAACTCGGCCGCTAGTTCAAGGAGCGCCTCCGGATCCATCTCGTGGCGGTCGAACATGCCGTTACGGCGGTTGTTGGTGAGGATGAAGGCGTTGTTGGTCGCGGATAGCCGCATTCCATGGACGTACTTGTTTCGCTGCTGAAATGCTGCGCGGCAACGGTTGAGTATCTCAGCCAGCTCCTCGGCTTGTGCAACGCCAACCGCTCCAACGTCGAGAATGCGCTTGATCGCATCGATCATGCTGGAGGCAGGCATCGCGGCCGTGACGAGGGACGCATACTCGCCGCCGACCATCGTTCGGATGGTGCCTTGGAGACTGAACTCAGCAGACGCAGCTGCCCGGACCATCGCTCCCAAGGCGAGATCCATTTCTGCATGGAGTCTGTGCTCGGCCCAGTTGTCGCGGATGGTTTTGATGATGTCTGCCTTTGTGGACACGATCCCTCAATTTGTTCAGGTTGGTGGGTGCAGCCAGCGGGAATGCCAGGGTATCGACGCTCGAATAGTATTGCGCAACAGCATGTTCGCTCGCACGTTAGTACGTGCCATCTGCTTGGGAAGCAGGCGAATAGGCGGGAAAACGGCCTGACCTGGGCTACCGGTTGCGCGTGAGGTACCCGGATTTACCCCCTTTGACCCTGGCTCAGGGCACGAATGGGGCACGGCCGGTAATCGTCTCCAGGCGAGTTGCCAGCGCGGTCGAACGTCCGCTCATCAGCGTAGGGCGTTCTGTATCGCACTCATCCATGCTGACTTCAGTCAGAACGAGTGAGCGATAATGCCGCGGAGCGCGCGTTGTGAGCGATCGGTGGCCGGCCTCGAACCGGTCGGCCATCAACGCTTCTGGGACATCCTCTTCTCCCGATGAGCGAGCATTCTCGCTGAGGCGCGCATTTGGAATGTGATCTTGTGGCGCAACACATCTCACGATCGGTACGGAATTCCGTTCACCGCACGGCCCGCCTCTGCAGGCCCTACCGTGAACGTGCAGAGCTTCCCCTTACCACCGAGAGGAACCGCTAATAGCCAGCACCCTACCCAAGATCAGCGATCTTGAGCCAAAGTCAGGTAAGGTGACGGAATGGTCATGCGGGTGGCGGTTCCCGTGCTGCCGTGCCGAGATGTGCAGGCAGCGCGGTCGTACTTCACGGACGTGCTCGGATTCGACACCATATTCACCTGGGAGACCCCACCTAGCTACGCGGCCGTGATCCGCGACACCGCCGAGTTCCACCTATACGCCGAAAGCAGCGTCGGCCCGGCCAGGGTGGTGGTTGTCGTCGACGACGTCGATTCCTGCCACGACGAGTTGCGCGCCCGCGGCGCCGACATCGTCGAGCCACTGGCTGACCGGCCCTACGGGATGCGCGACTTCAACGTACGGACACCCGATGGGCACTTTTTGATCTTTAGCCAGCCGCTTACCGAGTACGGGTGACCATCAGCGGACCAGCCGGAAGAATGACCGGACCTCGTCGACGAACAACGCCCGGCTTGTCGCTGAAGCCGTAACCGGGAAGCGATGGGCAGACCCCTAGAACCGGCCGGCTTAGTGCGCAGATTTTCGCCGTTCACACGACGAAACCGCAGCTCAACAGCCAGCACCCTACCCAAGATCAGCGATCTTGAGCCAAGTCAGGTTACCTGCCGTTTTTGTTGCGGCGCGGCCGATTTCGTGCAGGGCGGGTTCATCAGCGAAGCCGAACGCGTGGCCGAACTCCTCGCCCACGTCGTGACCCGCGCCGTCGAACCCCGCGTCACCCAGGTCGAACACGTCCTGCACCAGCTCATCGAGCGCGGCGCGGTCCGCGCCGATATCGACACCCGCACCATCGCCACCATGGTCTTCGGCGCGTTCCTGCGCGGCGACGCCGCCGCCGCGCGCGCCAGCCTGCCCGAACAGCTCACCACCATCCTCTGGCCCGCCCTGACCACCCGCCCCTGACCGCGCCGCAGTGTGCGTCGAGCACCCATCGAGTCCGAGGAGATTCTGTTAGGACCTTGTCCGTCTTGCCCTCCAGGCACGTCGTCGTGCCTGGACTGGACTTCGAGCCCCGCCGACGCAAATAAGCCCGCTGCCTCGGCCCGCCGACTTCAGTGCGCACGCCTGCCAGGTCGCGTCCTACCACGCACTCTCTTGCCGCTGACCGCTCGATTCTGGACAGCCGCCGCCCCGACTCTGCACGTGTTGGACGACGCAGATCCACCACGCAACGAGATCGTGTGAGTGTCATCCGACTCTTTCGATGCGGACCGCAATCGAGTCACTAGCCTCGACCGGTGACCTGCGAATTCGACAGTGAGATGGTCGAGCGAGATGAGGCGATCGAGCTCATGGATCGTTCCGACGGCACCGGGGTGCGGCTGTGGCACCGCACCGTTCCATACAGCGACGACTACGTAGCGGTGTGTGTCGAGTTGTCTGCGGATGGGATGGTGGCGTCGATGCGTGGTCTCATCCTCGATTACGTCGCTGGTCGCTCACTCCCGGGATTCATCAGCAGCTTGGAGCGGGATTTCGCTGGCTGGCAAGGGATCCGGACGTGGGAGAGCATGGACCACGAGCTTCGTATCGAGGCGCGACATTCGACCTTGGGACATGTTCAGCTTGACTGGAGCCTGTGCCGTCAGTCGAGCGAATCCCTTTCCTGGACCGCGACGGTTGTGACCTACCTGGAAGCTGGTGAGCAGTTGCGACAGTTCGCAGCTGCCATCCATCGATTCGTTCTGCCCGACGATGCCGAAGACCGGCGGTAGCGCATATCCGCTATTGCCGCATATCCGCTATTGCCGCATGGCGCGCGTCCCTGGTGAGCACCTCCGGCGAGGCGGGCACGGTATAGTTCGAACTTATGTTCGACGAATGGCCGGAGGAGTTCACCCCACCACTGCGTCGGGTCGTTGAACCTCCAATGCCGGTCGTCGTTGACCTCGGCCAAGCAGTTCCGACCCTGCAGGCAGCCTTCGGCCCAAAGCAGTCGGTACCCCTACGGGTCAGCTCGGGTGGCCTGCGCTTTACCGGAAACGTGCCCGGCCTGCTGCATGCCTGGGCCCGGTCGTGGAACGGGGTATGGCTAGGGCTCGTGGAGTTCACCGCCTCTACCGGCAACGGCCGCGGCCAGCTCGCGATGCGGCAATGGTGCCCCGAGCACTCCCTGGCACCGCCGCCGAACTCCGCAGGCAAAGGCGATCGCCGCCATGGTCAACGCGACCGGTAGCCGCGAGAGTCACTCGTCGGATACGGAGGAATTGCGCGACAAACGAATACATGCACTCCACCGGTTGCGGACAACCGCGGTCATATCGAAGCTCGTCAATGGTGCCCTGAACATGCGCTTACCGAACCAGAATGACAACTCATGACCACCTCTGAGGAGCGGCCCGGTGACGTCCTTTCCGTTGTCGCGGCCGCCATCGACGATGAGTCGGACTCGGGCCGTTTCGCGACCGCCGATGTTCTACGAGTCGTGCGTCGCGATCTCGATCCCCCGCCGACGTCAGAGGAAGTCATCGCGGCGCTGAACTTGTTGGCGCTACCCAATATCAACGGCATTCGCGCTGATGGCGACAGCTGGCGGGTCGCCGACCCTATGGATGTGGTGGCACGAAGGCTTTGTTACCTGGCCGAAGCGGTCGCCGATTACCGCCACGGATACGGCGGCAGCCTTCACCTAGACGACGACGCCTACTGAGGTCGGACGTTTCGGTAAGGCTTCGTCGACTCAGCGCAGGCGTCCGCACCTGTCAGCCTGGCTGCCGCACCCCAGGGGCGAAAGATGCGGCCGAGTTCGCACGAGGTGTCCTGGAGTCGATGAATTGCGTGACACCCCATCTCAAGGCCGAAGTCATACGCGCAGCCGGGAGCATCCACTGCCGCAGCGCAGTCATGTTGGTCCATCTACCAGGGCATCAAGTACCCCTGAACAAGGAGGTCGCAGTGACACTTTTCTATGGAACAGGGCACACGCACCCTCGACAGACGCCGCCCAAAGGTGTTGGATATCACAAAGATCAATCGCTTGGCATCACAGAACCTGTAACCGCCGCACGCAAGCCGAGCAGACATACTGCCCGGGATGGGGGCGCTCGTATGAAGATCGACATCTCATGTCCGCGCTGCGGCGACGGTCACGGCGTTCAGAGTGTTCCCGCCGCGCACGCCGAAGGCGTGTCCACAAGCTACGGCACCAACCTCACGACCGGCGTGGGTATCAGCCCGTCTGGGTTGATGCCGATTGTGGGGACGACGACAGTCGAACGCACGCACACGACCGCACTCGCCCGGAGTCTGTCGATGGCACCCGCGCTACGGCCGGTTGGCCGACTCGTTGCCCTCGGGCTGGTGCTACTGGTCCCGGCTCTTTTCGCACTGGCAGTATTCGCGCGGGCGCTTCAACAGCCCGACGAGGTCGGGTTGCTGTCGATACTCTTCGCCGCTGCCCTGGTGATCGGCGTGTTGACTATGCCGTCGGTCCTTATCTTCTGCATCGTGGTTGGCAGGAATCGCTTCAATAGCCGTATTTTGCGGGGACGCCGAGCAGCGCATGCGGTGTGGAGTTCGGCCTTGTACTGCCATCGATGCGGCATGGCGTTCTGGCCGTTCTCTCCGGCGCCGAACATCCCAGCTCACCAAGCATTTCTGCCAGAGCATTTTCGCTGGTTCGTCTGGCACGCCGGAGATTACGTCGATGCATGACTGCCAGCCCGGACGGCAGCGACTCCCACGCGTAGGACCTTGATTCTGGTTCAGTGAGTCAACGGCCCTCCGCCGTCGGCTCGGTCTCGCTACTTGATCTGGTAGGTCCGTCGACAGGCGTCCGGCCCTGGGGTGTCACGTTCGGTCGGGCGTGACCACGGCCGTCAGCCGGTCCGCTCCCGTCAGTAATCCGGGCAGCTGAGATCAGTTGACGCGCTTGCTTGGCTGTGATTTCGAGCAGCTCAGCGACGTCGTCGTCGCTTTGGCCTTCTCTGCGAAGTGCGGCTGCGGCGGCGGCCTGTTGTGCACGGTGTCCGGTCAGTTCTTCCTCGGCGCGGGCTTCGAGCTGTCGTATCTGCTGGTGGCACACCTCGATGTCGCGATCTCGCTTGCTCTCGCACTCAGCCACCGCCGCCCATGCCGCGACGTATTGCTTGACCGCTGTGGTGATGGCTTTTTCACGCTGTCGAGCTTGAGCCCGGCGCGCGCGCACCCGTTCGCGGTTGCGCTCCAGACGATCGTGAACATCGGGTCCACGACGCGGGTGGCGTGAGGGTTTCGAACCTGAAGTCGGCATGACAGGACTCCTCGACCCGTCCACCTGATTCTCCCGCTGATCAGCGTACCAATATGTCCGCCACCATGATTCCGTGACCGGGCGACCGGGCCACCGCGCTGTGAGGTGCAGCGCGTGCCTACGGAACTGCCGACGCCGGCATCCGCGGATCAGCTCTGCTCTCGACGCCAGAAGCTGGCTCTGCAGTCAACGCTCATCCGATGTCAACCACTGTGCTGATCTCTGGAAGGAGTTCTACCAATGTCGCTTCCACGGTTCGATCCGACTGGGTTGATCGTGTCTATCCCGGCACGGCTGCGCTACGCACCCCACCGCCAGCTGGTGATCATGCTGATCAACACCGAGATGGGGCCTGCGGGGGAAGACACCGACTCGCTGGCGCGCACCGCGATTGTCGCTTTCGATCTTACTGGTGATGTCGAGCGCCTTGTCGACGCCGCGGCTCAGGCCGCACGTCGCATAGATGCCTCCGTGGCGTTTGTTGTTGTCGTCGATGACCGGCTGATCGGCCCAACGCTGCAACCACTTCCGGCACCTGGGATCGAGCGCACACTCGCTGTGTTGGCCGCCGGACTCGCTGCCGCGGGCGCACCCATCAGGCAAGTCTGGGCAACCAGGCGCGTCACGCCGGGATCGCTGTGGTGGTCGCTGACCGACAGCGAGGACCAGGGCGTCCTCACCGATCCATCCGAATCACTTGCTGCCGCTGATCGCAGAGCGAAGGGCCAGACAGTCTTTAGTTCCAGGCAGGAACTCATGAGCGCCCTCGACCCGGATCCCGATCTCAGCGCAGCGGTTGAGACGTTGCTGCCCGCGGCGAGGATTCGCGCCGAGGCGCAGCGGGGACGGGCGATGGCCAACGACTGCTGGAACAGTCACTACCGTCGCGGCCTGGAATTCGTCCTCTGGTGTGCCGCCGACATCGCCGCAGGCGAGGATGTGCCACCGCAGCGGTTGGCCGAACTTGCCATGGTGTTGGCAGACCAGATGGTCCTCGATTGCTTGCACGCGACCGCGAGAAGCGAATACCAGCCCGTCGTAGAACAACTCTGGACGCTGCTCCTTCGCAGTCTCACCGGGCCCGAGCGAGCCGCGCCCGCCGCACTACTTGCCTACAGCCTTTCTCTGCGCGGCGACGGTCCCCTCGCTCTCGTCGCCGTAACCGCTGCCCTCGCAGCTGATCCCCACCACTTCACCTCCAAGCTGCTCTACGCCGTCCTCAACCAGCCCGTGCCCCCATCCCATCTCCCGACATGGAGTCGTCTGGGTGCCGCTGCTGCCGAGGATCTCGGCGTCGATCTCGGAACAACGGATCACTGAGCCAGGCACCGGTATCTGATTTCCATCGCTCGGCCCGCCTCAACCGGGTGCGCCGCGGCGTCGACCTGAAAGGAGCCGCCGATGTGTGCTGACGCGGATGGCCTCTTTGGTCTGCCGTCGTTCTTCGCTGATGGCGCGACGCCGGTGTGCTGGTCCTGGCCACGTTCCCTCTACGACACCGCCCGCCAGACCGGCTCGCTCCCGACCTGACTAAGCCTCATCCGATGCGGATGGGGCTTAGTCGATTTCGTGGGCGCTCAGCCCTTGGCGTTGTGGGCATCGCGTGCGCGGGCGAGTTGGTTGCGGGAGGTGAGGGTTTCGTGGTGGTCGGGGCCGAGAATGCGTTCGCGGTCGGCGAGGGTGGCCTCGAACAAGATGATGGCTTCGTTGAGTCGGCCTGCTGATTCGTAGGCGTCGGCGAGGTTGTTGCGTGAGGTGAGGGTATGGGGATGGTCGGTGCCGAGGATGCGTTCGCGGTCGGCGAGGTTGACCTCATAGAGGGTGATGGCTTCGTCGAGTCGGCCTGCTGCTTTGTAGGCGTGGGCGAGGTTGTTGCGTGAGGTGAGGGTTTTGGGGTGGTCGGGTCCGAGGATGCGTTCGCGGTCGGTGACGTTTGACTCGTGGAGGGTGATGGCTTCGTCGAGTCGGCCTGCTGATTCGTAGGCGTCGGCGAGGTTGTTGCGTGAGATGAGGGTTTTGGGGTGGTCGGGTCCGAGGATGCGTTCGCGGTCGGCAAGATTGACCTCATAAAGGATGATGGCTTCGTCGAGTCGATCTGCTGCTTTGTAGGCGTAGGCGAGGTTGTTGCGTGAGGTGAGGGTTTCCGGGTGGTCGGCCCCGATGATGTGTTCGCGGTCGGCGAGGTTTGACTCGTGAAGGATGATGGCTTCATCGAGTCGGCCTGCCGCTCTGTAGGCACCAGCGAGGTTGTTCCGGGTATTGCGGGTCTGGGGGTGGCCGGTGCCGAGGATGCGTTCCCGGTCGGTGAGGGTGGCCTCGAAGAAGGTGATGGCTTTGAAGGGTTGGCCTGCTGATTCGTAGGCGCGGGCGAGGTTGCTGCGTGAGGTGAGGGTTTCGGGATGGTCGGGTCCCAAGAGTCGCTCACAGTCGATGAGGGTGAGTGGTCCGAGGGTTAGGGAACGGGCGAGATCTGCCGATTCGACCAACTGGCGGACGGCCCACGCGCGTGTTCGTAGTGCACGTTCGGTAAGGGGCAGATTGGTAGTTGTGAGTAGCTGAGCATCCCATATTGCGTCTATGTGGTCGACCAGATGGATGCCTTGCTCGCGGCGTGTCCATGCCTCGCTCGGGTCGAACAGGTGGGGTTCAACGATGGCCAGCGCGTTGGTGATGAGTTCGGTGGTGGTGTTGGTGGATTGAGCGCGTTCGCGCAGGATTCGGGCGATGAGTCGGTGCATGATCAGGGTGTCGCCAGTGGTCGACCATGACAGCAGTGACCCGTCCACGCACCGCTCCACTGACTTATCTATTTCTTCGTCGTGGTCAGGAAGGATCGCGCGGCGTACACCAGCATGCGACAGCATCGCGATTGCCCCGAGCAGCCAGCGAACGGTTATGTTGAGAGCCGAGATTTCGTTGGGGGCTTCGACAGTGTCGATGGAGAGCAGGAGGGCTTGAGCGACCGATCGGGGGTAGTCGTGCCCTGCTTTGCGTTCCAACACCTCCGGTAGCTGACTTTGCTCCAGCAGCTTCAAGTACTGGAGGAAATCGAGGTGTCGCCCGGCGATGGTCGCTGCCGCGGCTGACAACGCGACTGGCAGGTTCCCCAGTGCAGCGGCGAGGCGGCTGGCGTTGTCGCGGTCGGTCAAGCCGGTGGCTTCGTGGAGATAGTTGATGGCTTGCTGGTCGGTGTAGACGTCGAGTTGGACGGGTTCGCCGAGGGCGGTGAAGGTCTTGTTGGTGCTGGTGATGACCACTTGAGTTGTTCCGCCGACGGGTAGTAGTGGTCGGAGTAGATCAGGGTCGAGGGCGTTGTCGAAGACCAGTAGACCGGCTTCAGTGCGGCTCGATAGGTGGTTGCGGAGGCGTCGCGCGGAGTTCGCGGAGTCGCCGTTGAGGTCTGCTACTCCGAGGTGTTCGGCGATGTCGGCGAGTCCGGCGTGTGTGGTGTCGAGGGTTTCGGCGTTGACCCATCCGATAAGGGCGAGGTCTGTGTCGAGGTGTTCGCGGACCAGGGCTGCGGCGAGTTGGGTTTTGCCGACGCCACGCATGCCGGTGACGATGACCCCGACCGTGCTGCGTTGGAGAACCGCGCGGAGTTGGTCGAGTTCGGGGCGTGTCATGTAATGCTGTGGAGGTTGCGGGATTTCACCGGATCTGACGCGTACCGGCGATGACTGCGAGTCAGTCGCTGGCGGATGGAAGTGGAAGTCCCGGAATCGGGATCGGGTGATTCCGATGGTGTGGTTGACCGTTGGGTTGGGCGCGGCGTAGTGGTCGGTGTCCGTCGCGCCGATCAAGGGGTGGGTGGTTGATCCGGTCCTGTAGTGATGTCGCCGGCGGTGAGGTCTCCGAGGAGTTTTGATCGGGTGATGTCGATGCCGTCGCCGGGGGATCGGACGTTTCCGATGTTTACGTTGCGGGCTTTGCTGCGTGTGAGGCGTAGTCCGCGTGCCGGTTCGGTTGGGGACGCGGCGTTTTGGTGGTGTAGCCACATCGATACTGCGAAGCTGAGGAGGGTGAGTACGGCGACGGCGGCCCACAGCCAGATCGAATGCACGCTGCCGGTGGCGAGGTTCACCACGATCGCCAGTGTGGTGGTCACGATCGCGGTTGCTGCGGTCGGTGCCGCGATTCGTGTTATCGCGGTGCTTGCCACGAAACTCTCCCACCCGAAGAAGAAGCGGACTGCGATGGCCCGTCGGCACCAGCGTAAGCAGGTCGTGGGGGGTGTGCAGGGCTTCGGCAATACTCGTTCACTGGCACCTTCGAGCTCGCTTGTCGGATGGTTGCCGGTGCGGACCCACGCGTTCTGTGGTTTGCGGCAGCGGTTATTCGGCTTCGTAAACTTGACGAAGCTGACCTCAGGGTCGTTGCCGACACCAGAGTGGCTGTAAGGCCGCGGTCTGGTCGAGGGGGTGGTGCCATCTTGCTATTTGCGGCATGGGCTGAGACGCGATGTCAATGGGGTCGAGTTCCGGTTCGGAATAACCTCAGGCGGCAAGCAGAGCTCCTGACCTGAGAGGTCTCCCCGGACAAGCCCTCGGCCTCGTGGTCGGGGGCCTTTTCGTATCCTGGTGCCCGACGGCGCGTTCGTCGGCCGGCGCCACGGCTCTCAAGATCGCGCGCTCCGCAGCATAGATTATGGCGTGTTCCCGCCGCACATGCAGGCCGGATTCACGGCGTCGTCATCGCCCCCATGACGGCGCACGGATCGCTGCCGCAGCCAGAAGGTCGAGCGGCGTGTCGCCTTGCGTAGTGCAGTGAAGTTCGGCGAAGGCGAAGGGGGTGCCGCTGGATGGCTGGCGTGCACGGAATTTCGCGCAGGAGCCGTATCTGCATGCGGTGGGATTCAATGCCGATGAGTCGCGGCGGATCGAGAAGGACTCCTCGGTCACGATCGGCGGACAGCGACATCCGATCTACCCGTTGCACGCCGCGGGCTGGTCACGTGCACGATGCCAGGGGTATCTGTTCGGGTTGTTCGGGGTGTGGTGGCCGAAATCGTGCTGCCGCCAATGCTGTTTCGTCTCCGAGGCCGGTTGGCCTGAGCAGCTCGACCGATTCCGCGAGATGCCCGCCGAGGCGTTCGACCATCTCGTCGACGAGTACGTGGCCGTCGCGCTCAACCGCAACTCCGGGTTGTTCGGTCCGGGCAGATCGTTGACCGATCGGCTGCGTCGTGACGACGCTGAGCAGGTCCTCTCCTTTGCCGCTGCGGCACTCGATCGCTGCCGATGGGCGGTCTACCGAGTACGCCGTTGTTACAGCGGGCCGGGTAAGGCGTGGCGATCGGTGGAAACGACGCTGCGCGGCAGCCGTGCCGAGGTTGTTGCCTTCCTTGATGAGCTGGCTGCTCATGTACGGGTCCGCCCGACAGTCGATGGGGAGCACATCCGGGTCTGGCTGACTCCACCGCTGTCCTCCTATCCACGAATCGAGGAGTTCTTCACGATCGCTCCTGATTCGGTCACCGATAAGCAGCGGCCCGGATTCGAGACCCGTTGGCATGGACACGCCGACACCCGGCTACTGGCCATGGAAACCGCCGCGCTCACCTACGCCCGAACCCGCACCGCCGCATGAGCAGCACCGCCCGTCCGATTCACCAGCGATCAAGGAGATCCCCTGTGCAAGTGTCTAGTTCCCGTTCTGTCGCTAATCCTTGCCCGCTCGATGACCATTTCTGTGAGGCGATCGGCGCGGTGGTCGGCTACCTGTGGGACGTCGAGTCCGCCGATTACGAACAACAGGACGCCGAGGGCCGCGCTGGGCATGTTCTGCTGTCGCTGCGGACACTGGCCCGCTGGTTAGATGGCTGCTGCACAGCCGACCTCGTCCTACCCGCTCACCTGGTCGGCACTCTGGCGCCGGGGCGCACGGCCGCGACGCTCGATCACGTCCTCGCCGAGCTCGACTCTGTTTCCGAACCTCTGCGGGTCCACCGATCCGATCACAACCCGCGTGCGAATGCCGGGCCGGTGAGGGCACCGGCGTTCCTTCTGAGCAGCCCCAATCAGCTCTATCACCCCAGCGAGTACCTGCTGCGCGAGCTCGGTCTCAAGTCCAGCGCCAACGACGACCGGACGTCTTCTCCGGCCGTGCCCGGCACCTGGATCGGCGAGATCGCGACCGACATCGATCCCGTCATCGAATTCAGCGCGCCGACAGCGTGATCACCCGACATACGCGCTCCCCACCGGCCTACCGTTCCAGCAAGGAGACACCATGGCACATGCGCCCGAGTGTGATGGCGAAATCTATTATTGCGCATGCGGTTTCGGTCCCTGCTCCATCGAGATTCTCGCCCCCGAACGGCACACCTGTTTCGATCCGCCCCGGCCGATCGTGATTGTGAATCTGCCTGTCGTCGAGATGACGCGGGATATCTATGAGCGCTTCGCCGGACTCACTGCCTCCGGCTGCCTCGTCGTCGATGATGGCGGAACCAGGACGGCATTGACCAAGTGCTGCAATGCCTTCGCGACCTTCCATGACGAGCAGCTGTGCTGCAAAAACTGCTGGAGCGAAGTCCCGCTCGAGCACTGCCTGCCAGCAGAGATCGCCGTCGCGCGCGACCTCATCAACACGTGCATCCCCGGGAAACCGCTTACTTGACAAAGGAGTTGCCGTGAGGTGGGAATACTTCGCCAACAAGTACAGCGCCGAGCTGTCGCTTCTCTCCCGATTCTGCACCAAACCAGCCGAGGTTGGATCCACCGGCGGCGGCTGTTACGGCCTCTGCGGCCAGCTGAGAAACGGGCTCAATGTGCTGGCGTCCAATGGCGAGCTGGAAGGAAACGACGACTCTGGCTGGACGCTCGGGCTCTATCACGTCGATGAGCAACTCGCCTACATCCCCACCGGCACACTCCATGACCAGCTCACCATGGCCGCCGGACTTACACCCGCTCAACTACAGGCCCTGATCAGCCATTCTCCCGGCCAGGTGCCCCTGCCCGCCGAGATGGAGTTGCTCTGACCGCCGTTCACACGCTGGCAGGCATCCGACCGTGAGCTTTACCACCGCCTGACGGTTCAGAACTCAGACAACCCGTAGCGAACCACGCGCAGCCTGACAGCCGGTTCAAATTCATGCATACATGCGCATTCAAGGACTCATTGGAGGTGGAATCGATGTGTATTCGGATCACGCACTCCGCCGAGGAGGGCACCTTGCTTCAGGGAACCGAACGTGATGATGGCACCTATGAGGTGATGGTGGAGGTGAAAAAGGCTGTGGGGCATTGGAAGTGGGCTCGCGGCCTGGGACAGTGGTGTGTTCACTGCTCGCGCGATCGCCAACCCAAGCAGTACGTGATCAACTACGCGGCCAAGCAGTTGCGAGAGGCCGGCTTCGACGTCGAAGTCCACATCGACCGCACCCCACGTGCTACCGAGGTCGCTGAAGCCGCCCGTGCCGAACGGCAATACGATCGGGTCGTCGCGTTGCAGGACAAGGCATCCCGCAAGAATGACCGGGCAGTGGCGGCCGACGCGGCGCAGCGACGGGCAGTGGAGAGTTTGCCGCCCGGTGGTGAGCCGATCAAGATCGGACATCATTCCGAACGCCGCCATCGCAAGGCTATCGATAAGGCGTGGAATGCCTGGGACCGGTCGATACACGCCGACCGCGATGCAGCGACGGCGCATCAGCGCGCCGAGGCGGCGGCACGGACGACCGAGCGGCGGTATTCCCCGCAGACGGTGGCTAATCGCATTGAAACCCTCGAAGCGGAGCAGCGCGGTGATCAGCGCCTACTCGACGGCCACACCCGTGTCGTGTCCCGGGTGGACGGCGAGGTCCGTTCCGCGGACATCACCCCAGCGGCGACCGGCGAGTATCGCGAACGGGTGATCGCCCGGATGACCCAGCGCGGCCAGGACATCGCCTACTGGCAACAGATCCGCGCTCAGCAGATCGCCGAGGGCGTCACCACCGGTTTCGGGCCCGAGGACTTCACCGTCGGCGATTTCGTCCGACTGGGCGGCAAGAAGTGGCATCAGGTGTCGCGGGTCAACAAGAAGTCTCTGTCGGTGGTCAACCTCTCGATCGGCGGTATCCCGCTGCACACGCTGGCCGCGAAGCTGACTTCTCACCGCGAGCTGACTACTGATCACACCGTCCGTTACCACGAGGTCACCGCGGCGATGACCGAAGCCCGTGCCCGCGAACAGTTCGGCGATCTGCTCGCCGAACTCGAGACCACCGATGTGCCGCCCCGCCCGAAGCGTCGCGGCGGAAGGACCCGCCTTGACCATCACCGCGGCCCCGCAGCCGAGCACTGGTCGTGGACCCTCGACGGCATCGAGTACCACGCGCGGTGGGCTCACCCCGAGCGTTGGTACGCGACACCGCCCGAACCGGTCACCAGTCCGGGCGCGGTACATGTGTCAGCCCAGCGTCGTCAGCCCGGTCGCCTGCGGGGCGAGCCTGTCCAGATCCCGGTCGATCGATTCGCGATCACCGAACCGATCTGGTGGCCCGAACAGGTCCACAACCGAGTCCGCGCATTCGTCGAGGCTCGCACCTATCTCGCGGCGGCCAGATCCGCGTAGCGACATCACGGATCGTTCCGTTCACCACTCCGACGAGGGGGTATTTTGTCATGTCCGCAACAGATTCCGACGCCAGCTTGGCCGAGGCGTTCTACCGGGTTCGGCGCCGATTCGGCACACCGGTCGCCGAGGCGCACGCACGCGCCGAGGGCTATGCCTGGGGTTGGCAGGACGCGCGATCGGAACAGGGCGACAGCACGCAGGCCACCACGTTCGCGCATGCCTATGCGCTCTATCTCGCCGAATTCCTGACGCAGCAACGCTGTTTCGTCCATTCGGTCCCCCGAGCGTGGCAGGCATGGCTGCACGCCGGTGACGTAGCCGCCGAACTGGGCAGGTGCGCGTGATGAACCGAGTACCCACCTACGAGCAATGGACAACGGCCCTTACCGATCGCGGTGCGCTGCTGCTGTGTTTCGAGGCAGTCGGCTATGCCCGCGGGTACTGCGACGCCGCCGGCCTGGGCTCTGGTGATGCGATCGATTTCGGTCATTCCTTCGCCGTGCTCGTCGCCGCCCGCAGATCGCGTCCGTCCATCCAAGACGCCTGGCGGAACTGGCGAAACGGCAGACCCATCGGCCAGCTCAGCGGCCAGCGCGCTGCCGTCATCTCGGAGAGGTCGTGACCATGGTCCGGTTGACCCTGACCTCCGAGCCTAAGGCCGTCCGCGCGGCAATTCATCAATTTCTGTGGGCTGATCTCAGGTTCTTGTATTTCGATCCGGTCGAGCTCACAGACTGGGAGCAGTCGTGGATCGTTTTCCTCAAATCAGCCATCGAGCATGCAGCTACCGATCACCTGATTGTCCGCTCCGACACCGGAACCGAAGTAACACTTGTCCTCGACGACGACCGTGAAGACGCCCTGCTGCTAATCGATGCCCTCGACGCCGAGACCGGCGCCACGGTAGCCGTGTTCGTCTACACCGAACCGTTCCCGCCTCGGGCAGGACGCCCGCCAACGGTGCGCACTCTGGGCCACATCGCCGCCGACGCCGCGCACGCACTGCATACGGCGATCGCCGACCTCAACGGTGCCCTCACCGCCACCGGACGCGAAACCTGACCCGATGCGTTCGTGCCGGCTCGCCAGCAGGGGCGCTCTAGTACTCGCACGCATGGCATACGCGCGTGAGCGCCACTCGCGTTCGCCGCGCATCGCATCGCGATCACGCGTCTTCCGCGCTCGCTGCTTGAGATCTCGAGACCTTGGACGGTCTGGTCGGGCGTCTGCTCGCTCCCGAGGATCGGGAATGGCCCACCGACATCCTGGCCGGACTGCATAGCCGACCTACTTCTATGCCGGAATGCGTTGCACCGCTGGCGCTGTGGGTGCGAAGTTCGGCGTCGTTGCGGGAGGCGACCGCGACTCCCGTTGGCGCTGTCGTCGGTGCTGGCTCTCCACCGGCCACGGCGACATGGTCACTGATCGTTTCGTCGGCGACTTCGCCGCCCGGCGCGACCGTGCGCGAACTCAGCAACTGCGCCGCCGCCATCGCGCGCGCTGCCGTGAGCGCTGTGCGCACCGCATAACCAGCCATCGCCGCACCCTTCCCAGGGTGGGCGGACAGGCGCGCAAACCTACTACGGCCTCGGCACCACAGGCCCGAAAATAGTTAGGGGACAATGAAATTGACCGACAAAGACACGATCGATCCCCGCGACGCCGACGAACCGTTGCGCACAGCGCTCGACCACATCGCCTACCGTGTCCGCAACGCGGACAAGCTTCCCGACAAACGCGCCGCGGACCGGATGGTCCAGCACGCTCCACAGGCGATGCAGATCGCCGCCTACGCCACCGAGGTGCTGAACCTCTACTGGCGCGCGATCGACGAGGCGATAGCAACCGGACGACTGGCGTGCGGCGACGTCAAACAGATCCCACCCCTCGCCGAACAGCAAAGTCTGCTGGCGGACTGGGCGCTCACCCATGCCCGCGCCTACGAAGGCGACGGTCTTATCGACGATATCGACATCGTTCTCAGCACCCAACTCGGCCTCCTTCAACTCGGCATCGATCCGGCGGTGCTTCTTCCACCAAAATAGTTGAGAGACAGTCGAAATGGCCGATTACACCCGCCTCGGCCCCAGCATCTTCGGACCCCGCGGGTGGACGATCTGTTCGAGCGCCACCAGGGGATCGCCTCGCGAGCTCGCCAGATGGCCTTCGCCTGTGACGTACCGACGATCGCGGTCTTGGCCTGCGGGATCGATCGCGCGTTTTTGCAGCACAAGTCAGCTGATGCCGAGCCTTGCAGGGGCTTGGCTTTCGTGTGTCAGGAGGTGTTCTGTTATGGGCAAGCTGGGACGCGCCGCTGCCGCCGCGCACCGTGATGCCTGTGCGCTGGTCGATCTACGCCGGGACCTGAGCGAGGACGAGAAGCTGTTCGTACTCACTCATTATCAGGAATCGACCAGCACCACCCAAGCCACCGATGGGGCGTTCTTCACCCCACCGGGGTTGGCGCGCGACATGCGCCTCGAGGTCGTCGGCAACCGAATTCTGGATCTGGGGGCGGGAATCGGGCATTTGGCCTTCGCCTGCCGCAACCCATGGGGGCAGGTCAACGGCGATCCAGCCCGGGATCTGGTGTGTGTGGAGCGCAACCCGGAGTTCGTGCGTGTCGGGATGAAGGTCGTGCCCGAGCGAGCTGGTGGTGCGGGGATCTGCTGCGCGTGCACCGGCAACGAATGCGGCTGTTCGACACCGTGATCGCCAATCCGCCCTTTGGTGCCGTCGCCCGCACCGTTGATGGCCCCGGCTACCACGGTGCGCGGTTCGAATACCACGCGATCGCGGTGGCCAGCCAGGTGGCTCGTCACGGAGTGTTCTTGATCCCGCAGTCCTCGGCGCCGTTCCGTTATAGCGGTCGCCGCGCCATGGAGCACGACCAGGGCGACACCGAGTATCACCGTTTTCAGGCCGGTACCGGGATCGCCCTGCACGCCAACTGCGGCATCGACACCAGCTACTACCGCGACGACTGGCATCACACCCCGATCGCCACAGAGATCGTCACCTGCGATTTCACCGACACCGCCGTCACACACCGGCGTCGCTCACTCGCCACGGTCACCCAATCACCCACGCGTTCGCTCATCAGGGCTCCCCGGACCGAGCCGCGAGCTGACCCCCGACATTGAAGGGACTCCGATCTTTCATGCCCGCACCAGCTTTCACCCCCCAAGATCAGGCCAACACCGCCGCCCACGGAACCGCTTTCAACATCTTCGCTACTGACGACGCTCCGGTCCGGGGACGGGTGTTCGTTGACATGTCCGAGCACACGGTGCTCATCGACGGCCGCCGCGAGTCTCGCCCAGCGGTCGAGTTCCGGTTCTTCGGCCTCGTCGTCGATGGTCGCCCGCTGGGAAATCCGCGTTGCCGCACCGAATTTCACCCATTCTCGGCCGGGTCGGCCGCGATGGTCAGTCTCGGCGAACCCGGAGCGCTGCATCTGATCCTGGGCCAGCGCCTCACCGATATCGGCGACACCGCGACCACGCTGCTCACCGATCTGTTGACCGCGATCAGCGTCGAGTTCCTCACCGACTACGGGGTCGCGCGCTATCGCCATTGGGCCGCCGAACAGGTGCGCCTGCAGGCCAGCAGCCTCTACGAATCCGCGCGCGGCCTCGAACAGCGAATCAGACAGGTCAACGTGCAGGCACAGGCCGACGTCGACGCCTCCTACGCGCTGCTGGCCTCGATGAACCGCCCGCTGTCCGCCTAAACCCGCACCGTGCTCGAGCTTCCCCCAATCTGTGTTCCCGAGAGGAGTTTTCATGCTGATGCCCACTACTGTTCGTCACGCCGACCTCGGTGATCTGGTCGCGTTGCTCAACCGCCAGCAGGCCGCCAAGGTCGATGTCGTCGCCTCCGCGTCAGCGTTGCGATCCCGCGACGGACTGCTGGATTTGTCTGGTGTCGAGCCCATCCTCGACGAGCGCGGAGTCACCGATGTCGACGGACGCTATCGCCCGACCGCCGCCGCGGACTCCCACATCGGTACCAAACTCAAAATCCCTGTGGGCTACCTGAAGTGGCTACGCGAACAATCGCGCACCGACCTCTACGACGCCAACGTCAACGGTCTCCTCCACGGGTCGGGCCCGCTCACCGACGACGCCGGCGAACGGTCGTTTCTGTTGCGGCTGTTCACTTCCGGAGTTCCCGGTGAGCCGGGGGCGTTGCGGGCGTTCCTGTCGGATCGTTACGGGATCATCGACAACCTCGATGTGCTGACCGCGGTACTCGAGGGCATACGAGATGCCGACGCCGATGTGGAAGTGCGTTCGTGTGACCTGAGCGAGTCCAGCATGCACTGCAAGGTGTTCTCCCCCAAGGTCTCCGCGCTCGCGCCCGGATTCCTCGACAACTATCGCAACCCGTTCGACAACCCCGACCTCGACGTCGAACGCCGCCGCGTCGCCGGCGACATCGATCGCTGGCGCCGGGCAGCGGCCCGCGAAGGCCGCGGCTACACCCCCGGCAAGGAGCCAGTGGTCTTTGCCGGATTCCGGTTCTCCAACTCCGAAATCGGCCACCACGCGGTGACATTGAAACCGGAACTGTTCATCAGGATCTGCGGCAACGGGCTCACGCTGCCGATGTTCGCCTACACCAAGCGCCATCTGGGTGACAAGCTCGACACCGGCACGATCGGCGGCTGGTCCCAAGACACCTACCGCAAACGGCTCGCGGTGATCACCGCCGAAACACGCGACAAGGTCTCGGAATGGCTCACTCCGGCGTTCATCACCGCGCGTGTCGAGGAGCTCGAACACCACGCCGCGAAACCGGTTTCCAAGCCCGAGACCACCATCGAAGTCGTCGCCAAGACCCTCGGGTTCAACGACGACGAACGCGCCGGGGTCTTGTCACACTTCATCGCCGGTGGCCAACTCACCGCCGCCGGGATCGCCCACGCGGTCACCAGCTACAGCCAAACCGTGCCCGACCCCGACCGCGCCGACACACTCGACGACCTTGCCCTGCAAGCCATGGCGCTCGTATGAGCCACACATTCACCATCATTGGGCTCGTCACCCCGAAACAGCTGCTCATCGCCGCGGTGATACCTGGCTCGGCGACAGTACATACCCCCGATGTCAACGCCGACGAGCCGAATTCGCGGCCGTGGCACCGCGTCATCTCCGCACCCTCGGCTCGCCACGCCGAGGTCGCCGCGCGGTTTCTCCACGACCACGACATCGCCCTCGACACCGTCCCCGCCTGCGCGCTGACACTGAATTCCGCCGTGGTCGACATGTTCGAGACCACTCGAACAGTCGTTGCGCTGCGTCGCGATGACCAGCACATCCTGGTCTGGTTCGACACCGACCTCGATTTCCCTCTGGACGCCGACAGGCCCGATTGGACCTATCCCCTCGACGCCAGCGTGCTGATACTGCCACCAGGCGTGCCGATTCCCCTCGGCACCTGACCCCGGGTTGCGCACCGGCTCCCGCGCCTTCGGCTACCCCTTCGCCGCGACCCAACTTCCGCGGGCGCCTCCAGTGATGCCTCCAGCCGCCGCAGCGCCCGGCAACATTGCCCGCCTCACCGACAGGACAACGCCATCATGGACGACGAAGATCACGTAGAGCACTCCTCAGCCCCAGTTGCCGACCGACCCGAAATCGACCTCGCTGCGGACTACCTGCGCAGCCAGGGTCTCACCGTCGTGGCGACCAGGTGGCGATGCCGATACGGCGTGCTCGATGTGATCGCTGAGGGCACCGGCGTTCTGGTCTTCGCTGGCGTCCTCGCTATCAGCGGCACCGCTTCACCCGACCACATCGACATCATCTCGTACACGAGACGGCAACGTCTTCGTGCTCTGGCATTGTTCTGGCTGGCCGAGCAGGATGGCTCGCTCGGGGCGGCTCGCTTCGATGTCGTCTCGGTCCAGTCATCCGGCGACCAACCACCTGTCATCACCCATCACCGGGCGGTGTACTGATGACGATCGGAGTCGGGCGTTCCGTCCAGGTGACTGGTGTCAGCGGACAGGTCATCGAACTGTATGCCGATCTCAGTCACGGCTTGCCCTCGGTCACTGTCATCGGTGACGGGATGCTGCGCGAGTCGCGCGATCGCGTGCGCGCGGCCCTCACCAACTCCGGTGAACACTGGCCTGACTCGCGGGTCATCCTCGCTGCCTCGGCCCCCGTCGTCGAGCCCAGTGCCAGTCATGATCTGGCTCTGGCGGTAGGTGTGCTGGATGCGACTCGAGTGATTCCCGCCCAAGCCGATTCCGGGACAGTGTTTCTTGGTGAACTCTGCCTCGACGGGCGACTGCGTGGTGAGCGCGCGGTCCTTCCCGCCGTGGTGACCGCACGAGACAACAACTATCGCACCGTGGTCGTGCCCGAGGCCGCGCTGCCCCAGCTCGGGCTCGTCGAGGGCATCGAGATCGTCGGGGCCCGCGACCTTCGGGCGGTGCTGGCGTGGCTGCGCTACCAGCATCCCCTTGCCCAGCCCGGCCGCGTCGAACTGCGATACCCGCCCCCAGCAATCGATCTGGCACACGTCGCGGGCCAGCCCCACGCCAAGTGGGCACTCGAGGTCGCTGCGGCCGGTGGACATCACCTCGCGTTGGTCGGCTCGCCCGGTGTCGGTAAGACTCTGCTGGCACAATGCCTGCCAGCAATCCTGCCACCGTTGACCGATGCTCAGGCGCTCGAGGTTGCCGCGATCGCCTCCGCCGCCGGTGTGCTCGATCACCAACTGATCTCTCGAATGCCACCGTATATCGCGGCCCACCACTCCGCATCGGTGCCAGGGATGCTCGGTGGCGGATGGCGGTTGCTGCCTGGTGCAGTCAGCCGCGCCCATCACGGTGTGTTGTTCCTCGATGAGGTTACCGAGCTCGGCTCGAAGGTGTGCGAGGCATTGCGGACCCCGCTCGACTGCGGCCAGGTCCACCTCGGACGCGCGGGAACGACTGTGACCTATCCTGCGCGGTTCCAGCTGATCGCCGCAGCGAGCGAATGCGCGTGCGCCGCCCGCACCGACGGCGATTGCGTCTGCACTCCGGCGACACGCTTCCGCTACTGGAACCGTTTCACCAGTGCCTGGGCCGACCGGCTCGATATCTGGGTTCGGCTCTCCTCCAGCAGGTTGCAGCGCAATACCGCAGCGAACGAGACCAGCGCGGCCGTGCGTGAGCGAGTCACCGCAGCCCGCGACGCCGCCGCCCGTCGATGGTCTGAGCATGGCGTCACCACCAACGCCGAGGTGCCTGGAGAGGTTCTGCGCCATCGGTTCCCACTCCCGCCCGCTGTCGTCGCGCCGGTCGAGTCCGCACTACGCGCTGGCGGGATATCGACGCGCGGTGTCGACCGCGTCGTTCGTCTCGCCTGGACGTTGTGTGACCTGCGGGCAGGGTCGACACCTAACGCTCACGACATCACCGACGCCCTTCTGTTGCATCGACGCCCAGCCCTCACCGGCCCGGCCGACTCGTGACCGTCGCGACCGGGTGCAACCCGTCGTCGCTTGATCTGAATCCATTGGGCTCCAACGGCCCACCGACACAGGAGGTTTCCCGTATGGCTGAGACCATCACCCGCGACGAGTTCGAACTCGCCGAGCATCTCGGTGGCGCCGGAACGGCCGCGGCCCTCGGTGAGGCGACGGTGACCCGCTGGCGTGCCCAGCATCCGGACTGGCACGGCAAGCACTGGTCCTATACCGACCCCGACGCCCGCGGTGCCCGCCATCTGCGCCCGATCAACATCGCACCCCGGCCCAAGAACTCGCACTGATCAGCTCGCAGCAGCACCGCGTCGCTGATGCCCCAACGACCCACTCATATCCCGACCCAGGCAGGCCCCGGACAGTCCAAAGCTGTCCGGGGGCTGCCTGTTTCACGATAGGAGCCCTGTTCAATGCCGACCGACACCGACACACCCGAAGCTACCGCGGAGCTGGAATCCCTGACCAATTTCGACGCCATCCCCGACACCACCGCCACCCCGACAGCGGCCGAGAACACACCCGCCGCACCGGTCCCCAGCAAAGCCGGTTATCTCGATGACAAGGACCCTGCTGACCTTGTCATCGACGCCAACGTGCGCGAGAACTTCCGCCTCGAGGATTACCCCGACTACACCGAGTCGATCCGCGAACACGGTGTGAAAGAACCGATCTGGGTGATCCGGATGCCCGATGGCGTGCTGGTGGTGCGCAATGGCCACGTCCGCACTCTCACCGCATTGGCGTTCGAGCAGACCTCGGTGCCGGTGCGGGTGACCGAGTTCGACCCCACCGTCGATGCGAAGGAAGCCGAGATCCTCCGGATCTTCGACCAGATCACCTGTAACCAGCATATTCCGCTGACCGAAGGCGACGTCGCCGGAGCTGTCGCGTTGGCACTCGAACTCGGTGCCTCCCCGACCCGGATCGGGCGTGCGTTGCAGATGAAGCGCGACAAGGTCAAGCTCGTCGGCAAGATCGGTGCTTCGCGCACCGCACGCGGTCTGGTCGACGACAAGCAGCTCGATTTCGAACAGGCAGCGATCCTTGCCGAATACGAAACCGTGGGCGACACCGACGCGGTCGACCAACTGCTCAACGTCTCGCGAGGCCATTTCAGCTACACGGCCAAACGTATCGCCGCCGACCGCGAGGAGCAGCGCGCCTTCCTGGCCGCCGCACTGCCCTACGCCGAGGTCGGGTGCGGTGTGCTGTGCGGGGACTACCCTGACGGCAATCACGAGCTGGTGCCCGTGGCCGGTCTCGTCGATGGCGACGGTGCGGCGATCGGCGTCGAGCAGATCCAAGCCGACCCGGCGGGGTTGCTGGTGTGGGTCGAACTCGATGAACGCCAAGAGGTCGTGGAACGCGAAACCGGAGCGGTCGTCGACTACAACACAGTGGACTGGCAGACCGCCGGAAGCCCTGACCGCACACCACGCGACGGGTTGCGCCACGCAGACGAGGTCGAACGCCGCGACCGCTGGCTCGTCGAATACTGGCTGTCCGCCGAGCAACTCGACTCCCGTGGATGGTGGCAGCGCGGTGGCGACGACCACGGCGATCCCGTCGACGCCGAGGGATCCAGCCCCGCAGGTACGGACTCTGATGAGTCCGACGCTGAGACCGCCGCGCAAGCTCGCGCGGCGGCGCAGGCCAAGGCTGTTCAGGAGCGTGAGGAGAAGCGTCAGGCCAACCGGCGGGTGCGCGAGCTCAACAAGCAGGGCGTCGCTGCCAAGGAAGCCCGTATCGATTTCGTCGTCCGGTTCCTCAAGCGCAAAAACGCACCAACGCAGGCACCGAAGTTCATCGCCGAAGCCCTGGCAAAGAACTCCGATCTCCTCGGGGAGTACAACGCGTTGGAGAACGCTTTGAAGCTGCTTGAAATCGAGGGGGGCAGCTGGCGTCGCCACGAACTGCTCGAGGCGATCGAGTCCGCGAAACCTCAGCGGTGCATGGTCATCGTGTTGGCACTGGTGCTCGGGGCCTACGAGAAGCGCACCGGCAAAGACTGCTGGCGCTACTCCGACGCCGGAGTCAAGCACTACATGAGTTTCCTCGCCGAGATCGGCCACCATCTGGTCCCAGTCGAGCTCGCCGCCGCCGGCGAACTTGATCCCGAGCAGATCGACATCGACAACCCCGTCCGGACCATCGATCTGGACCAGGCCACCGAACTGGACACGGCCGCCTAACCGACAACCCACTGCGTCCAAGGTTGCTGCCGTTCACCGTTTCACGGTCAGACTGCGGGCCGCCGCCCCCTCGCGCGGCGGCCCGCGCGTCGTCTCGTCGGAGACAGGAGACCTCAATGAAGATCACCGAACACCCCGTAATCGACACCGTCACCAAAACGGACCGTGGATATCGCGCGCGGGCTTTGTGTTTGGTCGATGACCAGCCCGCCGACATCGTCGTCACCATCGACACCGCGCGACCGTCTCGATCGTGCTACCGCGTCGACCTCTACGACCGAATGCAGCTCGTCTGGAACCCGGTGTTGCGCGCCGACGGTGACGACTTCGCGCCCCCGCCCGCATCCGCTCACAACGAGCGCACACTGGCGGCATATCAGTCTCTGTTCAACCGGCTCCATGACACCGCCGAATGGATCGTGCGCACCGCACGCGACCTCGGCCCCCGTTGGTAGGTGGTGCACAGATGACCGTGACGGCAACAGAACCCGATCTCACCGAGCTCGACTCGCCGCGGGCCGCCGCACTCTCTGCCGCTGCCCGGGGGTGGCCGGTCTTCCCGCTGAGCCCCGGCAGGAAACAACCACCGATCTTCAAGAACTGGCCCTCGCAGGCGAGCACTGATCCCAGCCAGATCCAGCGGTGGTGGTCATGGAATCCGTCGTTCAACGTAGCGATCGCGACGGGTCCCGCCCGCCTGCACGTCATCGACCTCGACAGCGAACATCTACCGGAGCCAACACCCGACCTCACCCACGCTTTAGCCCAGTTGGCTGAGCATCTCCCCCAGCCAGCGCCACTGACCTTGACTGTTGCCACCCCTCATGGTTGGCATCTGTATTACCGGGCACCCCAGCAACCTCTTCCGTGCACGATCGGCCGCATCGCCATCGGCGTCGACTCCCGAGGACGCGGCGGCTACATCGTCGCTCCTGGTTCCCGCACCCCGGCAGGGATATACCAGGTCGTCCGCCCGCGTCCGATCGTGGAACTGTCCCCCGCTCTGATTACCGCATTGGCCCCGCCGCCACCGCCCACCATCTCCACTCGCGCTGTGGTGGGGAACGTCGGCTCGTATCTGGGCGCGATCTTGTCCGGTGAAGCCGACCGTGTCACCCATGCACGCCCCGGCACCCGTAACCTCGCACTCTTCGGGGCCGCGCTGCGACTGGGGCGGCTCATCGCCGCCGGCGAACTCTGCGAGCACACCGCCCGCACAGTGCTCACCCGGGCTGCCGAAATCCATGTGGGCATCGAAGGATTCACCGCCGGCGAGCTCGACCGGGCGGTGAGCAACGGATTCCGCTACGGCGCGAAACATCCACGCCGCCTCCACCATTGACCACTCCGGGGACAGGACTGTCTATGCCCGAATACAGCGTCTGCTGGCACATGGACCTCACGGCGAACACACCGGTGCTCGCCGCGACCGAAGCCCTCGAAATTCACCGTGACCCTGAGTCGTTGGCAACAGCGTTCCGCGTTCGTGATGAACACGGCTCCATCTATCACGTCGACCTCGGCGACGAGCGCCCTGTCCCCGTCGTGATCCATACACCGCCGTTAACTCCTCGCCGCTGGTGCGCCGCATGGTTTTCCGGCCGCCTCGTTGCTTGGGCCGCCGCACTCGACGCCACTCCACGTGTTGCCTAGGCCATCGCGCGGCATCTCACATCACTTCGAGTTCCGACCGAAAGGGAAGTAAAGCCGATGACATCGATCGAACTGTGGTTCCGACTGGCCGAGGTCGGTCCCATTGCCGAACATGCGATGACCGCACCTGAGCACACGTCGTGTCCCTTCGTGCCGGACGACGCACCCGCACGTCCTTGCTTGATTTGGGTCAAAGACGACGGCACCTATTTGCTGAGCAACGGCCGTCCCCGCCAGCTCGCCGACCCCACCCAGCCCGAAGGTATGGCCCAGGTGGCCTACGCCCAGGGCTGGGGACCAGGTACCGGCCCTGAAATCGGCGGCACCCCGGTCGGGGGCGACGACTTCGCCGAATACATCGACCTCACAGAGGATCTCGGCGACGACCAGCTCAGCAATCTGATCCACAAATACGCACTGCTCGACGGCTGGATGGTCTTTACCGTCAGGCCGGGGCAGTTCGACATCTCTTTCGAACCCTCGAATCCCAACTAGCGCACCGCCGCATCGGTACGCCCTCTCATCCCGCGCCCTTCAGCGTCCTGCGTTGCTACGCGGTCGAGACGCGGCAGCGGTTGTCGGCGGTTATTCCGCGCGGCGGTGAAACCGGTTTTCGCGCACGCCTTGTCGTAGGCAGCAGTGCTCGGCGTGTGACCGATCCCGCCGCAGAGGCAGAACCACACCACGATGAGAGGACCCACCTATGTACACCGAACCCGCCACGCTGGTGATCGATCACTTCCGCGACGCCGATGACTACCTGTCGAACTACAGCGAGTACCCGGTCGAGTACGGCGGACGGCGGTTCGAGACCGCCGCACATGCCTTCGCGGCGGCTCAGTCGGACGCCCCGGGGTGGGCACTGGTCGTGCAGTCCGCGGCAACAGGCCGCGACGCAGAGAACCTTGCGTGGCAGGGGCGCATGCGTGACGACTGGGCCAGCGTGCGAAACGCAGCGATGGTCGACGTCCTCCATAGCAAATTCACCTTCAACCCGGAGCTGGGTGATCAGTTGCTCGCTACCGGTGACGCGTTGCTGATCGACACCAACGACGACGGTGAACAGTACTGGGGTCGCTGCCTCCACGCAGGTCTGCGTGTCCCGGCTGAGATGAACATGCTCGGCCGCACGCTGATGCGGGTCCGGCGCGAGCTGCGCGGTGACCCGAGTGACCGGTGGCCTCGGGTCGCGCTGACCGGGCACCGTGAACATCTCATCCACCCCGCCGACCGTGACTGGGTCCGTGCTGAGCTCGACCGGATCACCGTCAAACTCCGCGACCATCACGACACCGAGATCGCCTCGAGCGGTCTGGCGACCGGCTCCGACTCCTGGTGGGCTGACTCCGCTCTCACTGCCGGGCTCACGCTGTGGGGATATCAGCCCTTCCCTGAGCAGCCCGCCCGCTGGAACGCCGAGCAGCAGAGCGTGCATGCGCGGCTGTGTGAGAGCGCGCAGCGTCTGGTTATGGTCGGCTCCTACCCCGATGTCGGATTCTTCGATACCCGCAATCAGCTGCTGCTCACCGACGCCGACGCCGTTGTCGCGGTACGCGACCCGCGTATCACTCGCGGCGGCACCGCGTCCGCGCTCCAGCGTCACGCCACCGGCATGCCGCTGATCACCGTCAACGTCGAGCAGCACACCACGACTGTCAACTTTCTGCCGCCGACGACCCACCCGCGCCAGTCCTGAGGTCTTGCCTCGACGGATGCTGCGCCGCGTCGCGCTCAGCTAAGACGGCGCAGCACTGCCCAGCTCAGCCTCCAGTGCTGACATCACCACGCGCAGTCACCGTTCGGGACTTTTCCATCGCTGCCATCGGATCGAACGGCACACCGGCACTGCGGGAAAGGGTTCCACGTCCCTGCACCTACCTCGGCACCAAACCTGTTCCTCGACATAGGGAGTGATCACTCATGGCCGGAGACACCGTCATCACCGTCATTGGCAACATCACCCACGCCCCCGAACTGGTCGTTACACCGTCTGGGGCCTCCGTCGTCAATTTCACCGTCGCCTCGACCCCGCGCTACTTCGATCGCGATGCCAACGAGTGGAAGGACGGCCCAGCGTTGTTCATGCGCTGCAACGTCTGGCGCGATCAAGCCGAGCACATCGCGGAATCCCTGACGCGAGGGTCGAGGGTGATCGCCTCGGGTCGGCTCAAGCAACGCAGCTTCGAGACCCGGGAAGGCGAGAAGCGCACGGTCGTCGAGCTCGACGTCGACGAGCTCGGCGCGTCGCTGAGGTATGCGAACGCCAAGATCACCAAAGTCAGCTCGCGTCCAGCGTGGGGCGAAACAACCAACACCACAGCCCGTAGCGGCAACGACGATCCATGGGCCGCATCGGCGTTCCGCGAGCCAGCCTTCGCTGGGGCCACGGACACACCTCCCTTCTGACCTCAGGTGTGCACCTGGCGCTGCCAGGTGCACACCAGGAGTTTCTTCGGGTGGGTAGGGATGCCCGACTGGCCGGGCGGCCAGCCCGAACGAGGGGTACCAGGCCGTCGGCCGACACGGCAGGGCCCGCGCCCGGCACCACCGAATTTCGCTCCCGCCGAGCTGTCAATGCGGCGGTGGGGCACAGAAATTCGGTGGTGCACGCCCCGGCGCGTTCCCTACCGCGCCGACCGCCGCCCTGGTCCAAAGCGCCCTCAGGCTGGCCGCCCGGCCAGTCGACCATCCCCGTGGCAAGTTTCGCGCCGCGTCGGGCTGGTTCCTGTCCGCTCGTACGAAGGGAAATCCGATGACCAGCACACAGCAGTCCTTCCTCGACGCGATCGCCCGTATCGACTGGCACCTCCAGGCCGGTCTCCATGTCGAGGCCCGCGAGCAGTTCGAGCGCGCTCTCACCACCCTCGCCTCCCCCGAGGACCTTCAACGACTCACCGCCTTGGCCGACACCTTCACGAAGAACCACTACGTGACCGCCAAGGCTCGGCTTCGCAGGCTGTGGCGCGACTCTGATCCCGAATTGCGTTCCTGGCTCGACACCTTCGTCACCCGCACCGACCCCGGCTTGCACCGTCCAGTCGAGGACAAGCCCCGATGGATCACCACCATTCCGATCACCGCCGTCGACTGGAAGGTTCGCCGCATGCTCGCCACCGACGATCGACGCCTGCGCATGCGCACGCCCTCTGCCATGACCGAGCTTGCGGCGGAACTCGTCTGGGATACCGACGAACACCGCCAAGCGCTCAAGTCCAAGCGTCGCCCGGTCGCCCGGGATCCTCGTGTAGTCACCGATTACTTCCGTACCCGGTTCCTCGTCGACGCCGACCCCACCAACTCCGACCTCACCCTCAGTCCCACCGACCCCCAGGCCAGCAAGCGCCCCGCCTATCGGCAGGCGATATGGGATCGCCACTACGTCTGCCAGGTAGCCGACCAGGTCCGCGCCGAGCGCGACCTTGCCGGGGCACGCACCGGTAAGAACTTCGACTCTGCCGCGCTTGCGATTGCCCAGGCCCGGACCGGCTTGCGGGTCAGCGACGACGCCCGAGAACCTTTCCAGAGCAATGGCAACGGCCTGGATTACGACCACACCACTCTGCCGAAGTTGCAGGGCTGGGTGTGCGTGTACTGCTTCGGTGAACGCGCGTGCAGCGATCACTTCCGCACCGGTACCGACGGTCGTCGGGTCAGCGACGACGGGCTGTGCCAGCACTGCCGCGACTTCGGACGCCCCGGCATCCCCGGACTCGCAGCAGGTTTCACCCTCGCCGACGAAGTCGCCGCCTACTGCCAGTACCTCACCGACCACTACCCCGCTGCCGCGCCCGCACTGCTCGATCAGCTCCGCGAGCGCTCGACCCGAGTCGTGCGTGGATTGGTCCTCGCCTTCCTCGACCAGCAGCGCACCGGCACGCCGATCACACAGCTGACCCCGGTCGCCCTGCGACGAGATCGGTGCCGCCTCTGCTTCGCTGACGATCAGCTCGTCGACGATCGCAACCTGTGCGACGAATGCCGCCCGCGAATCCTCACCGCTGCCTGATCCACCCCCGGCTCCGCTCCCCAGTGAGCGGATCTCGAGTTCCCGGTCCGTCGCGGTGTGGCTCCTGCGGCGGACCGGGCTACCACTCACGCCGCTTCCCGCGGATGCGCCCTCGTCTGTCACCGCCCTCGTCACGGCTGGGGCACCGCACTACGAGTTCCGGTCACCCATGTGCATCCACCTCAAGCCGCCACCCCTCGCCCACTCCCCCCCGCATTACCACCTCGCACCTGCTCCCTCACCACCACTCTCTTACACCTCCTCTCTTCACCTCACCTCCCTCTCCATCCCTTTTTCATAAGCAGACCTCTTGCATTCAGGGTAACGATTCGATAACGACCAGGGAGTTTGCTCGATTTGATACTAAATAGGGCAAGTCTAACGCCTGGACTAATTCGCGGTTTAAGTGCTTGCTAGATATATGACCGCGACGATTCATAAAGTCGCGGCAGGCAATGGGTATCAATATTATCTCCGTAATGTCGCCGCGAATGATGTGTCCTCTCGTGGCCGTTCCAGCCTTACTGACTACTACTCCGCGCACGGGGAAGCTCCGGGACGCTGGCACGGCTCCGGCCTGGCCGCGTTAGGGCTCCACACCGGTGACGACGTCACCGAAGAACAGATGAAATCGCTGTTCGGACTGGGGCGTCATCCGAACGCCGACGCGATCGAAGCCCGCGTCTACGACGAGCAGATCCGCCTCGGCGCCAAGCACAAAGATGCCGTCCGTGCCGCCGATAAAGCGAGCCGTTTAGGTAACCCGTTCCGGATTTATACCGAGGTTTCCGAGTTCCGAAAACGGTGTTCCGAGGCATACGCTGAACACAATAAAGCGAACGGATGCCACCCAGACGACACCATTCCTGAAGAGGATCGGGCGCGGATTCGGACGCATGTCGCGTTCGATATGTTCACCGACGAGTACGACCGGCCACCGATTGATGCGCGCGAATTGTCGGGGTGGGTAGCCAAGAACTCGCGCCCGAACACCACCGCCGTCGCCGGTTTCGACATCACTTTCTCACCAGTGAAGTCGGTATCGGTGCTGTGGGCCGTAGCGCCACATTCGGTGTCGGAGAAGATCGAGGCCGCCCACCACGCCGCTGTCAAGGATGCGTTGCGGTGGCTCGAGAAGCACGGAATCTTCACCAGGTTGGGCCGTAACGGTGTCCGGCAAGTCGATGTCGAGGGCATCGTCGCTGCGGTGTTCACCCACCGTGATAGTCGCGCGGGTGACCCGGACCTGCACACACACGTGGTGATGGCCAACCGGGTGCGCACGCTCGATGGCAAGTGGCGCACCCTCGACGGCGCGACAATCTATGCCGCGCTGGTGACGGTCTCGGAGATCTACAACACCCGCCTCGAGCATCACCTCGAGCAGATGGTCGGGGTGGAGTTCGCCGAACGCGCCGGCCAGGACCCGTCCAAACGACCAATCCGGGAAATCGTGGGTATCCCAGCAGTGTTGATCACCGCCTGGTCGCGCCGCGATACGGCGATCAGCGCCCGGCTCGGGCAGCTCGCCGCGCAGTTCCAAGCGCGGTTCGGGCGCGAGCCGACGCCGAAGGAAATGTTCGATCTGGCAGAGCGCGCCACGCTGGCAACCCGTCCGGTCAAGCACCTGTTGCGCTCGCTCGCCGAGCAACGCAGCACGTGGCGGGCCGACGCTGAGCAGCTGCTGGGTGGCCGGGAAGCGTTGTCCCACATGGTGAGTGCGGCGCTGAATCCGCTCCGGATTCCCCGGCCGGTGATCACGCCGCAGTGGGTCAGCCGTACCGCCGAGCGCGTGGTCGAGGTCGTTTCCGAGCACCGCGCGACGTGGCAGGTCACCCACTTACGCGCGGAAATCGAACGGCAACTGCGCGGACGCGTGAGCGGTGGGGACTGGGAACGCGTCGCCGAAGAGATTCTGGCCGAGACGATTTCCCCCGCATACGCCGTCGCCTTCGATGATCCAGACCTCACCGATCAACCCGATCTTCGGACGGTGCCGCTGCTGTTGCGGCGCCGCGACGGCACCAGCGTGTACACCTCGGCGCTGACCCAGCGCTACACCTCGGCCGACACCTTGTCGGTGGAGCGGCAGCTGATCGAGATGGCGGTACAGCCCGGCGCACGTCAACTCTCGCCCGAGATCGTCGCCACCGCGGTACGGGAGTACAACAGCGCCAACCCTGATCGGCCACTCAATGCCGGGCAGATCAGCGTGATCGAGGGGTTCGCCACATCGGGTTTGCGGGTGCGCACGACCAACGCACCCGCCGGGTCGGGCAAGACTACGGCGGTGGCGGTGCTCGCCGATGCCTGGCATCGCAGTGGCGGTCAGGTCCTCGGGCTCGCCCCGACCGCGGCCGCGGCGGCGGTGCTGGGTGAGTCGATCCATGTGCGCGTCGAGACCGTCGACAAGGTCCTCGACGTCCTGACCCATCACACACCCGGCCCGGACAACCCAGGCCTCGAGCGCGAGTATCCGCCGCCGTTGCCGCAATGGATCCTCGATATCGACCCCGACACGTTGGTGATCGTAGACGAGCACGTCAAAATCGGCAACCGGAAACGTCTTCGCCTGCTGCGGTTTCTGGCCGATCGGGGCGCGACGATCCGCTGCATCGGTGATCCCCGCCAGCTCGCGGCGATCGAGGCCGGCGGCGCCGATACCGATATGGACGCTGCCGCGCCCGAACCGGCACTGACCTTGAGTCATGTCGTGCGGTTCGACTCCAGCGCCGAAGCCACCGCGAGTTTGCAACTGCGCGAGGGCGATCCGACCGCGCTGGGCTGGTATCTGGACAACGGACGCATCCACTCCGGCCATCAAGGCGCCACACAAGATGACGCGTTCACCGCATGGACCACCGATCACCTCGTCGGTCGCGACACCATCATGCTGGCCGCCAACCACGCCGTGGTTAGCGAGCTCAACGCGCGGGCGCGCGCCGACCGCCTCGCTCGCACCGGTGCCCCGGTAGGTCCGCGGTGCGTCTTGATCGACAACAACGCGGCCTCGGTCGGCGACACTATTCGCACCCGCCACAACGATTCCCGGCTGCGGTTGGGTGCACGAGATTGGGTGCGTAACGGCTACGTCTGGACCGTCACCGCGGTGCACGGGGACGGCAGTATCACCGCCATCCATCAGCGTCCCGGCGGCGAATTCGGCGACAGTGTCTGGCTTCCGGGCGACTATGTGGCCGAGCATGTGCGCCTCGGGTACGCGACAACGATCGATTCCGCGCAGGGAATTACCGCTGACACCTGTCATGTCGCGCTCACCGGAAGCGAGTCGCTCCAACAGCTCTACGTCGCCCTCACCCGCGGAGTCTTCGCCAATGACGTCTACGTGCCGACCGCGTTGGACGGTTCGGAAGCCTCGTTCTGGTCCGAACCGGCCGTGTATCCGCGCACCGCCGTGGAGATTTTGTTGCGCGTTTTCGGTCGAGACGGCACCCAACAATCAGCGCACACCATGCTGCGTGACGCACTCGACCCGCACCGGCGTCTGGCCCGTGCACTCGATATCTACCTCGACGCGATCGGGCTCGCCGCCGAAGACGCCCTCGGCCCCGACGGTCTCGAGCGCCTCGACACCGCCGCAGACGCGCTGATTCCCCACCTCACCGACTACCCCGCCTACCCAGTCCTGCGCCAACACCTGGCCACCCTCACCCTGTCCGGGCGCGACCCGATCACCGCACTACACGATGCCGCTGATGCCCGAGAACTCGACACCGCCGATGACGTTGCCGCCGTGCTGGACTGGCGTCTGGACTCTTCCGGCATGCACTCCGCCGGCCCGGGACCGTTGCCGTGGGCGGCCGGGATACCCGAGGGACTGCGCGCCGAACACGACCACACGCAACTCAGCGGCCGCGCTCACATCGTCATCGACCTCGCCCGCCAGATCCGCACCGACGCCCGCACATGGACACCAGCGACAGCGCCGCGCTGGGCGCGCCCGCTCATCAGCGCCGACCCGCAACTGGTCGAAGAACTCGCCGTGTGGCGCGCCTCGCTGCAGGTCGATGACGCAGACATGCGCCCGACCGGGCGCTCCCGTTACAGCGTGCTCGAACGAGAACACCAACAACTGCTCGACACCCGCGTCACCACCGCGCTCGGTGACCCGCACAACCCGGCCCACAAGTGGGCTCCAGTGGTCGAACGTATCGAAGCCCGTGTCGTGGCCGACCCGTGGTGGCCGATGGTCGCCGACAAGATCGAGGTCGCCGCGCGCGCCGGAATCGATATCGAAACTCGCCTCGCTGAGGCCGCACCCGCGCGTCCGGTGCCCGATGAGATGCCCGCCGCCGCCCTGTGGTCACGCCTGGAACTCGAGCCTTCCGCCCTCGACACCCCTCACGGCCACACCCTGCGCCCGGGCTGGATCACCGACCTGCACACCGTGCTCGGCGAGCCCGCCGGCGACCATGTCATCGCCGACCCCGCCTGGCCGAGCCTGGTCGCCGCGATCGACCGCGGACTCGGCAACGGCTGGACACCCCACGACCTGCTCAGCGCCGCACACGAACTCATCCTCAGCGCCCAACCCGACGGCGCACCCGCACTGCGCCCCGACCAACTCGCCATCGCCCTCGCCTGGCGCATCGACGCCCTCCAACACGAACCCACCCAACCCGCCTACACCCCGGACTCGACCATGAACCCAGACACCAATCCCCCCGACAACCAGCCACCCGCTACAACCCGCCACGACGCCGCCGGACAACCGCCAGCTCGGCCGCCGGTCCCGCCGTCCACCACCAATATCCCAAACGCGCTCTCGGAGCAGGTCGCCACGATCGCGGCGCTACTGGGAACCGGTGATACGCAGGCGGCACGGCGGGCCTTCCGTGACCTCACTCGCGCTCTCGCCGACGACCAACGCGACATCGTCGAACGCGTCGCGACCGTGCTCTACCGGTATCCGTTCATCAACGCAGCCGCCCGATTGCGGTGGGCCGCAAACCGCTACCCCGAACACCGCGACCTCATCACCGCATGCATCCCCACCGACGACCCACACACCTACCGGCCAACACCCATCCATCCCAAACACCGGCCACCACGCGACCACCGCGACGTCGCTGCCCAAGACCACCCCGATCAAATCGACCCCAGCCGAACCCGCCCACTCGCCTCCAGCCCCGAAACCGTTGCCGCGCACCAGCATCAGGACTACCGCGATACCCGCGGCGACGTGGACGACGACCCCAAGAACTGGCCGATACCCCGTGGCGTCGACCATCCCTACTGGGTGGCCAAAGCCCACCGAGACCTCATCCCCCACGGACCCGAATACGCAGAAGGCGAACCCGACTACGACAAACTCACCGTCCGCAGAACCCGAGCCCTGCCGTGTGTGACCTGCGGAATCGGTCGCGCCGTCAACGATGCCATCCCGAAACATCCACGCCGCAGCGACGACGGCTTGTGCGGAGAATGCCGTGACAACCACGAAACCCCCATCCCCGACCACCACCCCGCCGACCACATCCGCGCCCGCTGCGACCACATCGCCGCCACTCATCCCCCTGAAGCCCTTCGCGGCCTGCTAATCCGAGATTGGCATGCCGCCGCAACCCTCGCTGAACGACTCGCCATCAGCGCCTGGGTCGATGCCCACCCGCTGCCTGACCGCCCTAACCTCCAACCAGGCGCAGCCAATGACCTCCTCGCGCGAAATCCGTTGATCAGGCTCACCGATGCCCAACTCCAACGACACATCGATGACTTCGAACTGCGCATTGCTCTGGCAGACGACGACGCAGTCTTCTACGGTCCGGCGCCTGAGTCCCACAGCATCGACACCGATCAATCGCCATACCAAACCAGCGAATCAAGCACCGACAACCCCGAACAGATCACCGAATACCAGCAGCGCATCGATGACCTACGCGCCGAACAACAACGACGTACCCACCTCACCACCGCACAACAAGCCAGTGAACTTCAGCTGCAGCAGCCGCCGAATACCGCCCACGAAAGCTACTTCGAGCTCCCAGACGACCCGGCAACACCTCAACATGACATCGACTTGGGACTGTGAACAGTCCTTCAAGCTGAACTGATCGAGGCTGGTTACCAACGTCCCAAACCAGCGATTCCCAGACAGATCGAGACTGGGACGGCCTGGGCCACCGCCGATCTGTACGGGCTTACCAGCGATTCCCATCTGCCGGACGATCAGATACGGGGACATCGGCAGCCCCGTGCTCGCCGTAGGCGGCGGGCAATACTGCGCAGCGAGCCCCCGGTCGCCGACCCGCGCGAGATCTCTTCTCGTTCAGCCAGACTCAGGCGAAGCCAGCCGCATTCTGCGGGGTCTGTACTCGAGCGGCTTGCCGCATTTGGGGCACGGTTCGTTCGCTTTCACGGATTCCTCGTCATCGCTAGTACCGGGGATGATCCCGACCAGCGATTCGCGGCAGATTGGTCCGTGCTGGCCGACTCGTTGTATCGGCGGGTGCTGGCGAGTCCATCCGACGTAATGCCTGACGGCGATGCCGTCCACGTCGCTGTCGCGCAGTTCGGTCGGCTCTTCGAAGCACGCGAAGTATACGTGCTCGGCATGCTCTCGGCATTCATTCGAGCATCGGGGCCGGGCAGGCGGTGGGACCTCGCTGTAGGCGGGTTCGGGCGCAACCTCCCGGACCGGAAGCTGCGGCAGGTCGGCGACCGGCGCGCCACCCCAGATCTGGTGCGGGTCGGCGCCGCGCACCGACACGTCGGCGATCAAGGCCGCCATCCGTTCCGCGTTCTCAGTGTGGATCTCGAGTAGCGCGGTCCGGTTGAGATATTGGGCTGTCGCCGCGGAAATGCGTTGTTCCCATTCGGCGGCGTCTCCGGTCTTGCACCGGCACATCGAGGCCAACGGCTTACCGTCTCCGTAAGAACCCTCGTAGCCAGCTACTCGGTCTTTGCACCACAGGCACAGCACGCCGCGCTGTTTCCGCTTCGCTGTGCGCGTGGCGGTATCGACGATCATCGCGTGACAGTTCAGGCACAGCATGCACCGCCCGTCGAGCAAGTGCAGCAACTCCTCGAGTTGCCCCGTGGCGAACCGGTACCTGGAGGTACACCTTGCTATTCGCTCCGGATACTGCTCGAAGCAACCTTTGAGACAGGCCCAATGCGGATCGCGGTCTTTAGTCATGTCGTGTCCTACCGTCGCTGCTGGATGCTGCGGTAAGCCCGCCCGAGTGGTGGTCCTGGGCTAGAGAGACGGTATCGCTGGTCAGGTGCGAAGCACCACCACCGGGCACCGTTGCCTGCTCAACCTGTAGCGCAGGATACCTGGGACAACGAGGCGGCCCGGCTTCGCGGCCGATATCGCGCACGAGGCGGTCGATGGAGGCCATGACGAGTCGGGTGTCGCGGCCATCGCGGGAGATAAACAGTGCGCGGTGCCGGCGACCCGAGCTTCGAAGGATAGCGCGGCGCTCGATCATGCAGCGCCGCAATGCCTCTCGGGTGCTCGTGGCAGCACCCTGATCATCGCATCTTCGCGTGGCCGGCGCGCGGCCGCGGCGCACAGCAGGTCACGCTGCTCGTCGTTGTCCAACGTCCGGGGGCTCTTTCGCTGAACGATCGGGCCTGTGCCGTGGTCGGGTCCCGTAAGATCCCGGATCAGAGGAGATCTGCTTTCTTGGGGGCGGCAATGAGGGCAGCATTCCCAGGTGTGGCGGGGGTCGCGATCGGCCGGTTGTGGGACACCCGTTCGGAATCGACACGATGGCGTCGCGACCAGAAGACAGCAAGTTATCAGCGGTTCGCAGAGCAATGGGACGCTATGGGTGCAGCGATTTGGCTCGCCGCGAATTCTCCACATCGGCTCAGCGCGATTGAGAGCGAAGCCGAACATTTCAAAGACGCACGCTGGGTTTCCTGGGAAAACGCTCTCGCCTCCGTTGGCTCCCGACCCCTCCTTGATCGACGCGTAACGGTAGTTGTCTTCGGTCAAAACCCCTCCCTGCGCCGAAAGCCCCTGCAACAGTGGCCTTCCACTATCACCATTCTGACTGGCGGTGCTACAGCGCCGGTGTAGCTATCGGGACCCCCACACCGACGCGCCGGAATGTCGGTGGCTCCGAGGAGACTTCCGGTAGGTCCCGAACAGCAGCAGACCAGGAAGGTGAGGATCGAAAGTGCCAGCCATCGTGTCCATCGATGTCGAGCCGGGTGGTCAGTCGACACCGGTGGGCTACATCGGCATATGCGAGGTCGGCTGTGACGGCGTCGGAACACCTACGCTCATCCGATTCCGTAGTCCGCTATGCCGATACTCCTGGGGGGAATGGGTCGCATCTTGCGAGGACCAACTCGCCGAGATTCACGCTATGCGGTCAGAGACCGAACGAGAGCACCTTCAGAGCCGGTGGGATATCAGCGACGACATCGAACAGCACACCCGACTGTTCGGATTCTCGCCCCTGCCAGACCCCTTCGACCAAGCCGAGTACCGACGCCCCGAGCCCGCCACGTTCAGTCACGTCTGGGCTGAACTCGCTCCGCGGCTCGACGGACGAATCCTCACCGCCTACAACGCCGCATACGACAAGGCCGCACTCGACTCTTTGCTGCAACCCACCTACCCCCACGGCCTGAACACCAACTGCAGATGGATCGATGGACTTGCAGTCGCACGCCACTACAAATTTTGGCAAGGCCGCTACGACTCACCGACCGAGAAGCTGTGGCGCGAGTTGTTCGAGTGGGACAGATACAGCGATGACATGGAGGACCTCCCGTACGCCTACGACCTCCTCCTCCACAACTGGATTGACAAGTATCTCGAACCCCGGGGCCAACAAGAGCTTGAGCGACCCTGGTACGGAACGGCCGTTGAATGTCGGGGAGAGCGCCTTCAAGACGTCGCCCTGCGGCTAGAGCTGTTCACTGGCGACCAAGCGCGGCTGCGCGCCCTTGCACACCGAGACTGGGGCATCGGAAACAAGGCACTGCTGCGCAACGCCGCCGAGGACGCCTGGGCCAACGCAGAAATCATCGCCGCAGCACTGCGTGCTGAATCCCTGCCCGCCACCACCGAAGGCATCGACATACTGAACGCCGTCATCGTCGACCCCGACCCCACCATCTACCCGGCCCACCAACCTCACCTGGCAGCGATTGAGCCGATCGACCCCCGCTGCGCACAATTCCTGACCACCCGCGCACAGGCTCAAATCGATCGCTGCATCCGCCGCATCTGCGGAATCCAGCTCACCCCAGAGCAATGGACCGAGGTCTACGAGGTATGGGAAGCTGCGGCCCGCTGGCAGCTGAGACTGGTCGGTATCAGCGAAGCCGAACGCCCACACGCGTTGGCGACCGAAGCCGAACGGTTAATCCAGGCATCCCGCTCCGCGCTCGTCTGCCATCAACGCGGAAAAGTCTACGCAAATGCCCTGTCTAACTGGCTCGAAGCGAACCGGAAACAGCTCGCCTTCCAAAGGTGCACCACTGAAGAGATCGACGTCGAGATCAGCCGACTCCACGACGAGGAAGAACAAGATCGCGTCCAACGACGCCGCAGGACGCACAAACGCTGATCACCGCGGCGACGACTTCGGCGGCATGTTCGTGTGGCTGTGGCGCACCGATCATAACGAGGCCATGGACCACCTCGAGCGATACATCCGGTTGATCCGCGCCCGGGCCGCAGGATTCAGCCCCTCAAGAAGTACTGACCACGATGCTGTTTACGGCCAACCTCACCGACGAGGAGTACCTCGCCATCAGAGACCGCGCACGCAAGGAACTGGCCGAGCGATTCCCGGACGAGTAGCCATCGGACCGGGCCCGGAACGCGGCGGCGAACTAGTCACAGCCACAAGCGAATTAGCTAAGCCGGGCTTTCCAGATCAGTACAGCGTATCGTCAGCACCGGGTATCGGGACTCGCTCACTGTCCACCGCGGAGTTGCTCGCACAGTCGCCGCTCGGCTTTCTTGAGCAGTGCGCGGCCATGGCCGTGAGCGGCAAGGTAGTCGGCGGTGGTGGGCTCGGTGCCCGCACCGGTCCGGAATTGTGCCGCGTATTCGGCCTGTTCGGAGAGCTCCCGCTCGACCTCGCCTTCCAGGAGGTGGACAGCGTCCTCCGCGCGAACGGTGCCAGCTTCGGCGGTATGGGCTCGCTCCCATTCACCGGCCGCGCGGGCGGCCTTGGCCAGCGACCGCGAGCGGCAGCCGCGGCGATCCCTTCCGACAGATTCCCCCGCCAACTCCCCGGATCCGGGCCAGCAGCGCGTCGTCGACGGAAATCGTTGCCGTCGCCAGGCCCGACAACGATAGGCAGCGTGCCACGCGCCGTGGCCCGAACCAGACACCGCTCAGTCGACGATGGTGAATTTCCTGGTGTGCCGGATCTCCTGGAAGCTCTCATAGTCGTTCTCGCGTCCCGATGCTTTCAGCAGGGCCTTGAACGTCTCGGCGTTCAACTTCGGCTCCAGCGACTTTTCGTACAGCTCCGGCTCCCGGGCTTCGACGAGGTCGGGGTTGATGCGGCGGCTCTTGACGCCCGTGTCCCAGGTGGCGACTCCCTCGATGCCGGTGGCGGTGCCGATGGCGAGTTTGAGTTCGGTCTCCACCCGTGCCCGCGCCGCGGCGACCCGGTCGTATTCCTGCTTCGCCCGCGCCTCCTCGTCGGACAGCTCGATCCACTGACCCCGCAGCGCGAGAGTCCGCGCGTCGCTGGGCAACACGGCCGGGTCCGGTTCGAGGGCTTCGAGTTCCTCGGCCCGCCGCTGCTTGGGCAACTCCTCGACCAACCAGACACGGCACTCTGAAAACAATTGCGCGGCTTCGGTTTCAGTGAGGTGATAGATCTCGGTTCCCCCCTCCGTGCTGCGCCGGTGCCCCCACGTGTCCTTGATGCGCTTCTCGAGCGCCTTGTACTCGTCGGTGTCGATGGCATCGAACAACGACAACGGCTCCGGGCACGAGGTTTGCAGCGAAGGTCTGCGTTTCTCGGGCGTCATGCTGGTCTGGCCGATCTTGAACTTCGCCAGCAACCCGAGGCGAAAAGCGTAGACATATCCCATTTGCGATGAATCCTTTACGTCGGTGAACTTTCGGGCGACGAACGTCTGATCCGGTACCAGACGCTCCCACGCCCCACCGACAGGTTTCGCCCACAGAATGTGTCCTTTTCGCAGGTAGAGCGGTCGGTTTGCTTTCGACTTGGCACCGGGGGTCAGTCACCGTCGCTCGATGCGATCGCGCGAAGCGGCCCCGCGTGTCGCCTGCTGAAGATCACTACCTGAAGTGTTTACCGTGAAGCGGCGCGAAGCTGATCGAGGGTGGTTTTGTCCGGCCAATGACGCACCTCGAAGCGGGTCGGGCTCAGACCGGGCAGTGGTACCAAGCCCATGAGCTCGACCACGATGTCGGATTGCACCGTGCAGATCAGTTCGATGTCGTCGGCTGACTCGCCGCGAACGAAGTGGACGTAGCCAGTCTGGGTAGAAGGTATTCCACGCCCTCACCCCAGACCGTGGTAGTGATCGGCCCATCCGGTGACGTTTCGTAGACGACAGCGGCGACGTAGGCCGGGGCCACGTCACTCCGCGGCAGAATTTTGAGATCGGTGTCGACTTTATCTGTCAGGCAACGGGTTTGGTGACCGTACTCGGTGACCGCTAGTCCGCATCGGGCACGTAAGGCCGACTGTCGAGCGGGGTGTGCGTCGAGCTGATCCAAAGGCACGACCCGCCCTGCTTCATCGATGGTGTAGCCCTGGGGCGAGATGGGCCGCACAGCATCGCTGTATTGCTGCTCGACCATTTCGAACACCTGCTCGAGCAGGACTGCATCATCGGGCACCACCAGCAACGTGTCGTTATCTGGGATGAAGGCCACCGGCGGGCATCCGCCGGCTCCGTAACCAGCCAACCAGCCCGGAACCAGCAGCCGTGATCCGAAGTAGGAATCGCCGTCGTCGACGAACCGGATGAGCTTCCCGTCGACGAGCCGCCCCGCTTCATGTGTTAGTCCGGTCAGATTTTCTCTCGCCTTGTCGAAGACCAGCGTGGGTTCCACACCCCCCTCACGCGCCATATCCACACTGACCACCGCCCGATTGAACGGCAGATCCACCACGACTACCTCGTCGATGAACGGGAACGCCGGCCGCGCCACCATCTGAGCACTCGGTATCGAGTCGCCTAATCCGAAAGTGACCGGGCGCGGCACCGGCCGTTGCGACCCACGCACAGCCTCCCACTGTTCAGGCACCGAATGTGTGCTCAGTACCGAGGCGACGAACCTGGCGATCCTGGCCTCACGCTCCTGGTCCGATACCTCGCAGCACTCCTGAAAGAGGTTGCCCAGGTATGTAACCCATCCGTCGGATCGTCGAAAGGAAAACCTGTCGGGCAGGTACTCGATATCGGTCACACCATGGGCTCCGCCCAACGATGGGCGGCCGACACCCTCAGGCGGCGTGAACCGCCAATGACGAGTACTCGTGGCGGGGCGGAGCAACGCGCAAGCATCGGCTGGCGAGGGCATGTGGTGGGTGCTACCGAGACTCTGGCTCGTGCGGCTTGCCGAATGCAACCATGTTGGTCACTGTTTCGCCCGAGGCGGGCAGCAGCTTGTAGGGTTGGTCCGCAAGTTGAACACTGTCGCTGGGGGAAACCGATGCCTTCAAAACCCACCACCCGCTGGCAGGTGAGCGGCTACCGCTTCCTGGTTCGCCGGATGGAACACGCCCTGGTCCGCCGAGATGTGCGGATGCTGCACGACCCGATGCGCTCGCAATCGCGCGCATACGCCGCCGGACTGGTCCTGGCGCTGGTCGTGTTGGCAGGCTGCGGCATCCTGGCGATCCTGCGCCCGCAGAGCAAGATCGGGGAGCACAAGATCCTGATCGGCAAGGAATCCGGGGCCGTCTACGTGATGATCGACGACGTCGCATACCCCACGCTGAACCTGGCCTCGGCCCGGCTCGCAGCGGGCAGCGCGGCCAAGCCGGCGATCGTCAAGGAGACCGAGCTCGGCAAGCGACCGCGTGGTCAGCTGATCGGCATTCCCGGCGCGCCCGGCGTGCTGAATATCGACAAGGCAGGTAAGGGGCGCGAGTGGACGGTCTGCGACGCGATGCAGATCGACGGCAGCAACAAAATCACCACGTCGGTGCTCATCGACGACCTGGATCTGGGCGAGAAGGCCGGACCGATGCCTGCGGGCAAAGCCCTTCTGGTCCAGGGCAAGTCCGCGACGTACCTGGTGTACGACAACAAGCGCGCCCGGGTCGACACCACGAACAACGCGGTGATGGACGCACTCCGGATCCGCGGTTCGGTGCCGCGTCCGATCAGCGAGGGCCTGATCAACTCCATTCCCGAGGTGCTGCCCATCGCGCCGCCGCGCATCGACGATCCGGGCGGTACGCCCATATACCCGGTGGGTGACCACAAGGTCGGCGAGGTGGTCCAGGAATCCGGCAGTCAGCAGAACTACCTGGTGCTGCGCGACACGCTGGAGCCGATCTCACCGTTCACCGCCGATATCGTCCGCAACTCCAACCCCGGGGCCACCCGCAGCCCGATGATCACCCCGTACGAGAAGAGCTCGGCGAAGGTCGCGAAAACGCTTCCGGTGCAGGATTATCCGGAAACCGCGCCGACGCTGATACCGGCCAGTGACCGGCGGGTGACCTGCATGTCGTGGAAGCCGATCACGGCGGCACCCCGCGAAGGCGGCGGTATCCGTGCCGAGCTGGCGGTGATCAACGGCGTCGATCTGCCGATGCCGAGCAACGCCAAGCTGGTTGCGTTGGCGCAGGCCGACGGCGACGGCCCGAACCTGGACTCGGTGTATTTCAAGCCGGGTTCCGGCGCGTTCGTGCAAACCACCGGCATCGAACGCGACAGTCAGCGGCGCGACAGCTACTTCTACGTCTCCGACACCGGCGTCCGCTATGGCATCAAGAACGACATGGCCGTGAAAGCGCTTGGTATGGACAAGGAGTCGGGCGTGACAGCGGAACTCGCGCCGTGGCCGATCGTCGGAATGCTCGCGGGCGGCCCGACGCTGGGCCGCGAAGAGGCGATGGTCGCCCACGACGGCGTCGCCCCGGACCCGTCCCCGGCCAAGCAACTGGTGGCCGAGCCGAAGTGACCGGTCCGACTGTGGCCCGGCGCACTCGCCGGGCCACAGTCTTTACGGGCGTGGCCTCATCACGGACGAGAAGCGCCGCCCAAATAGCCCGCAGGGTTATGCCACGGCGTCAATTGATTCTCGTTCTTCCACTCGCACTGAGCGAAGGTCTCTCTCCAGCCCTTCGCGAGCATGCCCATACGCCACTGTTGACAATCGGAGTACTCCCTCCATATGCAGATGATCGAGAAGCCGTTGTCGTCGCAGGCCAGCGGTGCAGGCGGGTTGATCGCAGACGCAGTACCCGCGTTGGTCGCGCCGCCGAGCGCGACGAGGGCACTGGTTACGGCCACGACCGCCGCGGCACCTACCAGCGAGCGAAAACGATAGGTAGACATAGATTCTCCTCTTCATCAGGTTCTAGCAGAGCAATCGAAACGACCGACTCACCAACGACGCCTCGGTCCTCCCCGCAATGAGTGGTCATGATCTTTGACGTCGCCAGCCTGCGCACGGTTCCATCACGCGACCATAAATCCAGGGACAGCGTCCGCGACCGCGCCCCCACCGAGATTCGTGTACGGTTCACACTCGCCGACGACTGGATCGATGTTCGTCGGCAACTGGACCCGCATCCCGTGCGGAGACCGGCCCCAGGCCATCCTTGACATCACCCATTCGGCGACGCGGGCACGAAACTACCCCAACCGCTCCGAGCCGAGCCCCCTCTGCGGCGGGCCTAGCCCTGGAGCCCGGAACCGAATAACCCGTCAGCCGAGACCAACTGCGCACCGATTCCGCGCGCCGCATGCTCGGGATCCAATCGAATACGCCGAGATCGCTCAGCCTCGGCAGGCGTCACGCAGGGCCGCTGCCCGCGGGAGTGTCTGATTAACGGTGGATCTGGTCCCGGTGTTGGTTAGTTGCCGGTCGGGGTGATCCGGCCTTCGAAGGTGATGGCGAACGCGTTCAACGCGGGTTTCCACCTCATCGCCCATCGTGCCTTGCCATACCCGGTGGGGTCCAGGGATCGGGTCACCAGATACAGGCATTTCAACGCGGCCTGCTCGGTCGGGAAGTGCCCACGTGCCTTTATCGCACGTCGATATCGGGCGTTGAGCGACTCGATTGCGTTGGTAGAGCAGATAACGCGCCGGATCTCGACGTCGTAGTCGAGGAACGGCACGAACTCGGGCCAGGCGTTGTCCCACAAGGGCACGATCGCCGGATACCGTGGCCCCCATTTCGCGGCGAACTCACCGAAGCGTTCGGTGGCCGCGGCCTCGGTCGGCGCGGTATAGACCGGCTTGAGGTCTTTGCTCATCTCGTCCCAATACTGACGTGACGCATACCGGAATGTGTTGCGTATCAAGTGGATTACACATGTTTGGACGATCGCGAGTTCCCAGACGGTGTTGATCGCTTCCGGTAACCCCTTGAGCCCGTCACAGACCGCGATACACACATCGGCGACACCGCGGTTCTTGATCTCGGTCAACACCGCCAGCCAGAACTTCGCGCCCTCGCCACCGTCGCCGGCCCAGAGCCCGAGGATGTCGCGTTCACCGTTGACGGTGACCCCGATGACCACATAGACCGGCCGGTTCGCGACCTGGCCGTCGCGGATCTTGACGTGGATGGCGTCGATGAAGATCACCGGATACACCCGCTCCAGCGGCCGGTTACACCAGTCGGTCATCTCACCGACGACCTTGTCGGTGATCTTGGAGACGGTGTCTTTCGACACCGACGCCCCATAGATCTCATCGAAATGCGCCGAGATCTCCCCGGTGGTCAAACCCTTGGCCGTCAACGACAACACGATCTCATCGACCCCGCTCAACCGCCGCTGCCGCTTCTTGACGATCCGCGGCTCGAACGACGAATCGGTGTCACGCGGCACATCGATCTCCACCGGACCGATCTCAGTGAGCACTTTCTTCGACCGAGACCCGTTGCGGGAGTTAGGGGTTCCCCGCCCAGCCGGGTCGTGCTTCTCATAACCGACATGCTCGGTCATCTCCGCCTCCAAGGCGGTTTCGAGCACGGTCTTGGTCAGCTGGTTCAACAACCCACCCGGGCCCACCAGATCGACACCCTGCTCCTTGGCCTGCGCTAGCAACGCCTCGGCCAGCTTCTTCGGATCCATCGCCTCAGCCACGGACTCGATGATCTCTGACATCAGTAAATCCTTCCCACCGAACCATCAGGTTCGACAAGTCAGACCGAGATCAGATCCACCGACTATCTGACAGTCCCCTGCCCGCTTCTGAGGGCAGCGGAGTGTCGGTGTTGGCGAAACGCCGTGTAGATCGCTTGTCGTACCTGAGGTTTCGCCGAATCGGTGCCTGTGGAGGATATCGGTGGTTTGAATGTCCAGCGATGAAGATGACGGTGCCACGGTGGGCGAACTTGTGCGATCGGGTTGAGCGTGCGGCGATCGCGTCGGTGCCTGATGCGGTTGATGGTCTGGTGTTGGAACCGAATCGCCGCTACCGGAAACCGCCTGAATGCGCACACGAAGACCTGTAGTTGCCGTATGGGCTAGCGCATAGCATCGAGGCAGATACGTTCGCACAGCTCGGCGAATCCGATTCCTACCGCGGCAGCAGAGCGAGGTAGGAGGCTTGTCGAGGTCATCCCGGGCAGACTGTTGGCCTCGAGACACCAGATGTTGCCGGCGATGTCCATGCGGAAGTCGCTGCGGCTGTAGGACTTCAGCTTCAATGTCGTGTGCGCGGCGAGGGCGAGTCGATGCATCTCTTCGGCCTGATCCGGTGGTAGGTCGGCGGGAAAGATCTTCTGCGCACCTCCAGCCTGATACTTGTCGGTGTAGTCGAACACATCGGTGGATCTGGGGATGATCTCGCCGACTGCCAGCGGCTGGTCTTCCAGTACGCCGACGACGAACTCGCGGCCGGGGACGAACTGTTCGACCATGACTTCGTCGTCGTAGCCGCGAGCTGTTTTGACCGCGTCCTCGAAGTCGGCTGGTTCCTTGACCACGGTCAGGCCGATCGAGGATCCCTCCGAGCTCGGTTTGACCACGACCGGGAATCCGAGGCGGTCGCTATCGAAGCCTGCGTCGGTGGGATCGGCAATGAACCAATCCGGTGTCAGTATGCCCGCGGTCCGAAACAGTTGTTTGGATATGTTCTTGTTCATCGCGACTGCGCTGGCCAGCAGACCACTGCCGGTGTACGGGATGCCAGCAATGTCGAGCAGGCCCTGGATCGTGCCGTTCTCCCCGGTACCGCCGTGCAGAGCCAGGAACACAACATCTGCGGCACGCAGCCCATCGGGGTCCATGACGAGCTGCATGGTGCGATCACGACTGGGGATCGTGGCGCGGTCAGGTTCGTTCTCGGAAATCTGGGCGACGAGCAGGGCCTGCTCCTGCTCGGGACCGAGGCGACCGGCAGTGGTATCGAACGCCATCACTTCATGCCCGCGATCACGCAACGCACGGAACACCTGGCCCGCCGTCGTAATCGAAACATCCCGCTCGCTGGCGGTCCCGCCCAACAACACCGCAACGCGCATCAGCCCCGCCTCCGCTCAGTGAAGCAGGAACCCTAACACGGGCAGGACCCCGCGGCGGAGACAGAAGAAATGGAGCCTTAAAGCACAGCGACCAGTGAAAACTCAAACCTGCCAGTGACAGATAGAACCTGTCCCCCGTTCTCGACGAGCACCGCCAGTGGGATTGGACGAGTGTCTGCAGGATCCTCCACCACCAAACCTGGGCGCGACGGCTACAGCGGCCACGCGGCCTCCCCGCCAGCCGGATCCGTCACCGCAACATCAGCGTGCGTTCCGAGAAACGCATCCCCCGCACCGTCGGCACACGGCCGCGGTTCTCACAGCGCTGACCAGTCTCCGGCATGTGCACGTCTGATCCCGAGATCGATCTGATGTAGTTGGCGGTCGCTGGATCTTCTTGGCGCATCCCTTAAGCCGACCCTGTGTGGCTCGCCCGCCGGTGACGCATCGTCTACTGCGCTCTGGACCACTCGGTCTCGAACTCGTCTCGTGCTATCTCTGCAGCATCGAATTCGGGGTGGCTGGCGATCTCGTCTACCGGGGCGATCGGTATTTCCGCGAGTCCGGCGGTGGCTGTTTCGTGGTTTTCGTCGGCCCATTCGCGGTGTCCGTCGCGGTAGATCTGGACGCGACGTGTTTCGTAGTTGTCGTCGCCGACTTCGTGGAGGTAGTAGAGCGGTTCGTCGTCGAAGTTGTGGTGCCAGATGACTTTCACGTATCTCATGGTCAGTTCCTTCCCGATCGAACGATTCGCCCTGTGAGATCGAGGGGTTCGGTGTTGGGGACGACGAAGACGCCGGGTCTTCCTTGGACGACGGTGAGTCCGGTGACGTCGATTTCCAGGAAGTGGGAGAACTTGGCCCCGGCCCAGGGTACGCGCAGGAACGCGGCTGATAGCTGGGCTGGTGTTCGGGTGCCTGGTTCGATGTCGGGGGACTGCCCCTGGTTTGGTTGAGTCAACCGAACTCGGGGCAGTCCCCAACGCCAACAACGAAAAACCACGCCCCGTCGCCGCGGTCTCCTTCACCCCCAACTCCGACAACTCCCCGATGATCCCGTTGATCCCCTCAGCAGCCTTCACCAGAACCTGCGGATCAACTTCCAGCCTCTCACCCACCACTACCCCACCCCGCTCCGCACGGACAGCTCCGGAGGAAATGCCATCGGCGCCGCACCACCGATATCTACCGCCACACCGGTCGGGCGAACGCACTGCGCTGTGAAGTCATCGACGATCTGCCGACCCAGGATCGTGTGAAAGCGGTACTCGCGCTCGGGCTGGACGCCGCGCGCGGTCATGTAGCGGGCAAACTCCTCCACGCTAGTAAGCGCGCATACCCAGTCGACACCACCGAGCTCGCTGACACACAACCGTCCATCCTCAGTCAACGCCACCAAGAGAACGGCTTGCTCGAAGGTCTCGCGCAAGGTGTTGGGCTGTCCGAAGCCTGAGTAGAAGGCGGCGATCTCTGAACGCAGCGCTGCACAAGCTTGATTGATCCCTCACCATGACCAGCCCTCTCGGGTGCCCCATCCGACCAGCCTTCCACACCGCCTACCCATTCCGGCCCGTCACGAACAGATCGCCGACAGACCTTCGGAGCTCGTCGCAGCCACGCCTACGAACTATAAGACGCACACCAGACTCCGCCGGTTCCGCCAGCAGACTTCCACCCCTGCACAACCGCCCCACGAGCAGGGTCTTCTACAAGAATGCAGCGTTGATCATTACTGCCGACATCGTGCGCCGCATCCTGTGGGGCCGCTGCGTAGTTGGTAGTAGTCCCTGTCGCGTGGCAGCAAGGGGAGTAATCGGATCGACCGCCCCCTGTCCGCCTAGTTCGCCTCAGGCTTCGCTGCCAAGCCTTTTCGGAGTCTGATGTCTTGGAGGAGCCCCCATCCGAATCTCAACCAGTACCACTGATCACTAGCGGTATCTCGGGCATGGTAAGTGGTGTAGCTGCCCCAGTCTTCTGTACGTGTTATCTGATCGAAGTTGCCTACCAAATCTCTCTCGGTGAAGTCCCATGGGGTTGCACCGGTTTCGGGACCGCGACCAGCGAATCTTACGAATTCAGAATGCGACAGCACCTTTCCCGAAAGGTCGAAGGTTGCCACGAAGTCGAATTCTGGCCAGAGGGGAAGATTGTATGCATAAACCTTGTGATCGGAGCGGGCTGGGGCACTCACGCAGACCTCACTCAGCATCGTCACAATCTTCTCCGCCGAACCTCCCAGCGAAAGCCAGGTCGCTTTTTGAATGTTTTCCAGGCTCGCATCCATGTCGTCGATCGAGCACCCCATTTCAGCCAAGGCGGTCGTCAGTAAAGATTCAGGCGGGTCCATTGTCTTCAACAGATATAGTTGAAAATCTTTTACTCCGAAGCCATCCGAGGACACTGAGTTCCTTTCACTTATCGAAATGATAGGGTTCATCATAGAGGTTGATATCAGCTTTCACAGGGCTGGGCACTTCTGCCGAAGGATAGACGCTTACTTTTCCTGCGCGCACTGACCCATCGAGCGATATTATCAGGGCAGGTGTCTTAGCGCCCAATTGCGATCCATAAATAGCCACGCTGCCGTCTCTCAACATATGAGGTATACCAACCCCCGGGAACGCTGCTTTCGCGGCCGCGAGAGCGACTAGCGCGGCATCTCTCTGACCGAGTCCGAGTTCACTGATCTTCGCGCTGATCTCCTCCGATACACTACCTATCTCCCCCGCTGCTGACGATGCTTTGGCGTCCTCGCCGATCTGCCGACCGACCTGGCCTAGCACCTCATCCTTGTTCGGTGGCGTCTTGCCTGAATCGTAATTGTCAGCTAGTGACTGCGCTACCTTCAAGAGGATGTTCCCCAGGGCGTCGCCTGCTGCTATCGCGGCGCCGGCGCCGGCGCCGACCGCAGCGACCACGAGCGCTGCCGCTCCTGCTAGCGTGTTCAAACCGGAGGGTGTGTCCCCCGTCATTGGTGACCGCCCGCTCAGGTCTTTGCTGTTGATGGGGTCGGCGTTGGCGTAGTCGTAGTTGTTGGCGGATCCACCGGAAACCGGATCGGTTTGCAGGAATCGTCCGAGTATGGGCAAGTAGGTGCGGGCACCCATTTCAAGGGCTTGTTCGCCAGCGAGGTGTTCGATGGGGATTCTGTGTTGGCCGAGGTATCCGAAATCGAGGCCGCCGGAGGCGGTGTCTGGAATCGGAATATCGCCGATGACACCGGTGGCGGGGTCGATGTTCTGGCCGAATGGGTCGTACAGGTGAATATTGCCGGTACGAGTGCCCGTGTTGTCGGCCGTGAACAGGATATCGCCATGGATATTCGGATATGAGAATGTGCTGGGTTTGCTACCGGTGTACGTCTTTGTGAGAAGTACGCCACCGGGTAGTGGCAGGGTTCGCTGGAGTAGGTTCCCATTGCCGTCAAGGACGAATTCAATGCTTCCTGTCGGGCCGGTGTAGCCGTATCGATTAGCGCTGGATATCGGTGCACCGTTGCTCTTGGTTTGGACCGACCGCATCATGATGCGGTCGTTGACGTCTCGCGCGTAGTTAATGGTGGTCCCGTCTGCGGTGCTGGTAGAGACGTGGCGACGGGTCGAGTCATAGCCGAGTGTGTCACCGCCGATCTTGGCCGTGTTGCCGTAGGCGTCGTAGCCCAATGCCAAGGTGGTGGCACCGTTTGTAGAGATCAGCCGATCGGCGTTGTCATAGCAGTAGTTCGTGGTGATTGCCGCAGCACCGTCGAAGCTATCGGTGAATGATGTGCGGTTGGAGTTGAGTCCTGCCTTTTTGTCGGGCCCACATCCATTGGCGCCTGCATATGCGTAGGCCAGCTGATGGTGTGGGACAGCGGCGGCGATCAGACGGCCGACGCCGTCATAGGTGTAGGAGGACTTGTAGATCCCTCCGGAGCTGTCGGTGATCGTGTCGTCGGTTATTCGCTGGTCACGAGCCCGGGTGACTGCGTCGGTCACCGTAGAACCGCCTGTTTTCCAGGTGAGGGTGCTGAGAACACCAGCGTCGCCACGGCCGATCGACAGACTGGAATTATTGCTGTAGGTCGCGCCCTTCAAGATGCCGGCTTCGTAGCTGGGCGTAGCTACTTTGACGCCGTCCAAGTCCATACTGGTGAGGAGGGTGGCGTTGTCCCAGTGATAGTCGATCGTTGAGCTGACGCCCTTGATGGTGCTGACGTCGCGAACCTTGCGGCCCGCACGATCATATTGGCTGGTTGTTACGACACCGTTCGCGTCCGTGTATGACACGAGCTGCCCGATCAAGTCGACGACAATGGTGGTCGAACCGGACTCATCGCTGACCTTTTCGACAAGCGGGTTACCGTTTACAGCATAGTCGTAGGTCACGGTGCGAGCGGGTCGGCCGTCTATGGCAGGGTACGACTGTTTCGTCGTCCTGCCGCGAGCGTCGAACGCAGTGCATGACCATGGCTGGGTATTGATCCGGGATGCCACCACTCGCCCGGCATTGTCGTATACGGTTTCGGCGATATTGGCTGATCCGTCGGCGTTCTTGGCTGCAGTGATGGACTTGACCATGCCGGCCTGGCTCGCCGGTGCGGACTGCGCGTCGCATGGATTGGCCCGGGTCTCGCTGTCCCCGTAATATCCATACGTGGCGCGTTGGGCGGCATCGGCGATATCGCCTCCTGGCAATGCCTGGGCAAGTTTCCGCAGATAGCCTTTGCCGGGTTGTTCGTAACTGTTGCGGCGGACCAGGTTCGCACCATCCGGGTCGTATGTCGCCGAGGTCGCCAGCGAGAGCACCGGGTCAATCCCGTTCGCAGGATCTGCGAATCCGGTCACGCCCTTTTTCGATGGCGCGCGGTCCACATTGGGGTCAGAGGCGTTGTCGGCGACATTGCTGGTCTGCAGTCCGTATCGAGGTGCCAGGTTTTGACCGGGCACAGTCACCGGAACGCTGGTGCCCGGAGGTGTCCAGGTGAAGTTGAGTGCACCAGTCTTGCCTGAGTGGTTGTAGTAGTCGATCCGGACCCGGTGCCGAGCACCCGCGGTGGTGTTGGTGTACGTGCCTGGGATAGCGGTTGAGTTCTTGTCGGTCCAGGAGTCGATGATCGAGACGTCATCGATCCACAGTCGAACACCGTCGACCGCGGTCAGGCCGAGCTTGTAGACACCTGCTGCTGGGAACAGCAGCTCACCGGTGAACCGACCTGACCAGCCGTTACCGTTCGCCACGGGTGGATTGGCGCCCCAGCTGGCAGCCAAAGAGCCGTCTTGGGTGCCGACACCGGTCTGCCAGACCGCAGGGGTACCCGAGAGGAACGGGTTGGCGTAGAACTGGGCTTGCAACCCGGCCATTCCTTCGTCGTATCCGGTGTGAGCGTGCGGAATCGTGCTGGCGCACGCCATTGTGGGTAGCTGACCTTGGAAACACGATGCTGGCGCCGGACCGTAGGTGTCGATCAGTCGATCGGCGTGATCGTAAACATTGGTCGTCCGCCGCCCGGTGGTGTCCACCACGGCGGTCGGCTTGTCCTTCGCGTTCCATTCCATACTGGCGGTTAGCCCAATTGCATTGGTTGTGGCCAACGCACGACCGGAATTATCGAAGGTCACCTTCTTGGCATTCACAATATCGGGAAGGTGCACGCTCGCGTGGTATTCGCCCGGTCCGCCGTAGAGGTAGCTGTGGCTCATTTGGTTCGTGCTGGGCCGGGCATTGCCCGTCGGCATCGTGATCTTCGTGGGTCGCGCGCCGGGCTGATCGCGGCCCACGACCTGCCATGCGTCATAGAACGAGTCGTATTCGATTTGAAAGCGGTCGTTGAAACCGTCGGGATTCGCAGACGCCGTCGCGAGCCAATCATTGATCAACGGCGTACGCATTTGCATCAGTGGGCCAATGGCATCACGTAACTTCTGTGCTTGTGGGCTATTGGCGCCGACCTTTGGGATCTCGATATTGGCACTGAGCTCGTTCAGGTAGGTGTAATCGTTGACATCGCTGCCGGGATTCTCGACCCGGTCCAGCGTTCCCGCGATCGAATACCACAACCGTGTCTCCGTGCCATCCCAGTACTTGATCCGACATAACATCTGTGTCGGCGCACTACCGATCGCACCCTGCGGTTTAGTCGCGCCACCGTAGCAGCTGTCGCTGCCGTCGGTGTTGTAGTGCAAAGTATGCGAACGCTCTGACACCGGATCGGTGACCTTTGTCAACCGCGGTGGGCTACCACTGTAGGCGTACTGCAATGCGGCAGGCTTCTTTGAATCCAGTACCGACGATACCGCTCCCAACGTGCCATCGGAATTGAAAACCGATGCCATGTCTCCTTGGGTGACAGTGATCTTGCCCGAGTTGTCGACGGCGAGCACACCATCCTCGTTCGCGGGCGGCGTGTAACCGCCGGCGGAGGCTTTGCTCCAGGTGTGCTTGGAGCCGGTGCCGTCAGTCAATACTACCGAGCCGTCCAGCATCTCAGCCTTGCTGTAGTTACTACCCTGCACCGACAGCGTCCAGCCCTTGGGCAGCGGTGAGGGATCCGAGGAGAACAGCCAATCGGTCAGCACTATTTGAGGACTGAGATTGAAACTTCGCCCGCCGTTGTTGGTGGCGCTCCTGGTCCACAACACCATCCGCGGCGTGTTCGTCGTGTGGTGATACAGTTCGACCTTGATCGGGACCCGCACACCGGCAGTCAACGGCACATCCTGGGGTCCCTTAGGCCCCGCAGTAAAGAAATCGCCGGGCAGACCGGAAGCGTTCGCGTTGTCGTAGACCAACTGGTTGTTGATCCAGATTCGCGCACCTTCGGCGTGCACGCCGGCAAAACGGAAGTCGCCCGTGGTCGGCGGCTTGAGCTGACCTTCCCACCGAACCACGTACCAATCCGGATTCAGCCCGGAAGGAATCGGATTCGGCTTCCATGGCAGGTTGTCAGACGAATCACTGAGTGCGTTACCCCAGTCCATATTCACCTGTGGCTCGGTACGCACCATCACCGGAACGGCATCCGGCTTACCCGTGTGAGTCGAGTCGTTGAAATATGAAGCTCGTACGCCGTGGGGCTCCCCCTGCCGAGAGTTATAGGCCAGAGCGATACCCGATTTTCCACCCACCGAAACGAACTGGGGACCTCCAGTATCAGTGTGCACATTGCCGTTGAAAAGATTCACAGACATAGGGCCCACCGCGTCGATCGTGGACTTTCCCGTATCGCCAACTCGCTGGTTTACGGTGAAGTGTCCGACCCACTGCGGAGTCGTCGTGGTCACACCGCCGGCCAGCGCGGTGAGCACCGTCCACGTGTACTTGCCTCCATCATGAAGCACGTTCAGCGGCACAGTCCAGGTCGGCTTCGACAGGCAGCCCGAGTCCACCACACTGCCGGAGCGGCCGTCGAATCCGGTCGCCACCTTGAAGCAGTACAAGGTGGCGTCGCCGGACGGGTTCGTAACCGGACTTACCGCTAATGTCGGTGTGGCCGTGGCAGTCACGCTCTCATCGGCTGGTGCAACCAGGGTGGTCGGCGGCGGTGCGGTGCCGTAATCGACAACCAAGCCGGACTGCAACGTCTTGAACGAGAAGTCATCGGTTTCCCCACCCGAGAGCAGGAACCAGGCGTTGTTGTCCTTCGCGGCCACCCGTTCGGCGATGTAGCCGGTCAGCGCCGAGGAGAACATCGCCCCTGCGTCACCCAGCGATGCCGACGCCAACTGTGGGCCTGTGGCCGTGTACCCCAAAGGATTCGATGCCTGATACAGCTTCGATGTCACCGGCGCCGAGGTGCCAGTCTGGCCGGTGCGCCGGAAATCCATCCGGGCACCGATCACGGCCTTGCCGAACAGCGGGGAGAAGTCGAACCGAAACGCCGAACGCCAGAACAGGTTCGCGTTGTCAGGCCGAGCGTTGCCGACCTGGATCCCGCATGTGTTGTCACATTGGGGTGCACTGCCGGAGGAGTACGCCCTTGTCTCGGCCGTATTGCCGAACCCGTAGGTGTACGTCGGGTCGATCGTAATCGGGAAGGCTCGCTTCTTGTCTGTCAACCAGCCCTTGTCTACCGACACCGTCAACGACCACGAATCCCCTTTACGCACAAGCGTGTACTTCCCACCTGTACGCGCCGGAGCAGCCTTCTTCTTGTCCTTGGCGTTCTTGACGGCCGAATCGAATACCTCAATCGGGGGCAACGCCGCGACCTGTACAGCCTTGCCATCGGTGATTACCACGCCGTCATCCTTGACGTGCGGAGTCAGACCGTTACCGAGCTTCAGGGTGAACACCCACCGGCCGTCACCAACAGCCTTGGCGTCCTTGACGATAACTGCTTCTTTGACCGCACCTGGCTCCACCGTGTACTGCAGGTCCTGCCCTGGCATAACCTCGCGGTAGGTGACCGTCGAGCCCGACACTTCCCGCTGCGCCTTCCGTGCACCATCGAGGCCCAGCGACACCGGCGCGTTACCCGTATCGACCCGAACCAGCGCCGGATCATCGGCATAGGGCGCGAACTGGGTGTGCGCACCATCACGCGCCGCAGTCGCGATCTTCGAACCGGGCTTGTCCAGCACCCGGGTGTCCATCGGCACCCACCCACCGCGCTCGTCGCGCACGCTCACCGGCATCCGCGACAACACCACCGAACGCGAACCATTCTTGTTGACGTACTCGACCGAATTCTCGGTCCTCGACGCCTCCTTCGACGTCTTCGGATCGAACCCGTCGTGTGTCCCGGACGACGTCGTTCCCGCTCCCCGCAACGGCCCGAAATCAGCCTCTGGCTGCGCAACGGGATCCCCCCTCAACGGCTTCGGATTATCGACCGGACTCAGCACCGGCACGTCACGAAGTTTCGACGGCCCGGCCAGCGCGGGTGGCGGCAACACCACTTGTACCAGCGACACACCCACCGCCATCGCCACGACGAATACGGCAATATGAACAAACGACGACGACGCGACATGGCGCAGCTGAGTCGCGCGTTTTGCGGCAGCGGCACTTGCCCGTGCCAGCGTGGTAATCGTTGCGAGCACGGCGGCGACCCGGAACTTTCGGGCATGCCGACTCTGACGGCGTATCTGGTTGTATCGACTGAATGTCATAGTCCCCTCCTGCTCATCGCCGATCAGGAGGCATCTATCCTCGGACGTCGAAATATGCACGGGCCCAAGGGAATAGCTCCCAGGTCGATGCTAGGCCGACAAGATCACCGAAGGGAATGAGCCGTCATCTGGGGAGCAAATCCAATCAGGGTGGAGCCTGGGCGATGCACTGAATGCGGAGAAGCGACCGCCGGAACTGGGGACGATCTCTCGGCTGCAACACACTGCGTAGCAGCGCAGCATCGTGTCTGGATTTGCTCGAAGTAGTCGCCGGTTGCAGATACCTTTGAGAGGCTCGCACGAGCTGCGTCATCCGTGCCCACTCCACGGATCGCGGTGCGCGCGGATCGGTGCAGCTGGCCGGAAACACCCAGCGCAGCCTCGCAGGCCAGTCACTCAATCCTTCCGGGTTCGAACACTGAGACCTGGCCTCGGTCGTGGGCGCTGGGTCATCGTCGCGGCGACAAGGTCGGCTTTGGTATCGGTGACCAGGCGAACCCTGATGCGTCGCAGACGCGTTGGTGAGAGGCTCGCCAGGGCCCTTCCCTCACCGGCGGGGCCGTGCACGATCGCTCGGACACAGTGTTGGAGGAGGACGTGCTCGCGGGACCAGTCAGCGATCGTGCCGAGATCGCTGGATATTACTCATCTTCCATATTGCCGGTTACCCGCTGGCGCCCGTTGTGCCCCCGCGGGCCCAAGCACAGTTGGTGAGGCGCCTCCGTCGAGCCTCGGATCCCGAGGCTGCGCAAGGCACTTGACACCACACTGTCCATCGAGCCCGCCACCTGCGGGCTTCTCACTTCCATCTCCTCCGGCCGAAGAATCCCTACTCGTTCCCTTACACCCAGCTTCCGAGCATTACCGCACTGATCTGGTCACACCCAGATCAACCGCCGGACACACGCGATGACACAACGCACCGCCACCACACCATTCACACCGATGACCCAAACCAGGTCTGCCCACGATCCACGAGCCCTGCCCTACCCCGTGGCCGTCCCCGCCACCAGCAGCCCGAACAACCCTCTGCAAGAGCCGAATTCAGCCAAGAGGCCGACAGCGGCACGAATCACGTGCTATTTCGGGCAGCCGTTCGTGGTCGGGTTGGTGGCACACAGGGCCGAGCTCCCGGTTCCCGAGCTGCCGGTGGCCAGCGGGGTACCCGCCACATCGTTGTTGCCGACCTTGACACCGCCACTGACCGAGGACCCGGTATCGCTACTGCCGGTGGCCAGCGAATCGAACAGCCCACCCAGGGCACTTCCCGAGCCGGAGCTGGCCACAGGCGCGACAGCAACCTCAGCAGCTGACGCCGTACCCGCCGCAGCCAACAGCAGACCCGATGCCACAACCATCGCGGCACCGAACTCACGAATATTCTTCATGGAATTCTCCTCACAAGGAATTTGCAACGCCACCCTCACATTCCCCAGCGAGGGGGCGGCCCAGTCAACAAAAGCTGCGCAATGAATTGTTAACACATTTCCCCGAGCGTCGACAACTCGAAGCAACAATCACTACAAATCAAAGACAGCTCCACTTAAAAGCCAATCAAATCAGTTCGGCAACAGCAGGGCGCGCGTCTACGACCTCACCTGCGAGCAGGCAAGGTTTCTCTCGGTATGTGTTTCATCCTCAGGACAAACCCCGACAACATCTTCGATCAGGATGAGCCAGACAGCACCTGATGAGAAATCGGGAGAGGGCGGTCACGGTGAGACGCACAATTGCAGGGACCCCATTTGGATTAATTTGTGGCTCCTGGCTAGGCGAGGTTCGCGCGCAGGGTTATTTGGTGTAGCTGGTGGCGGTGGCGTGTATCTTTCTTACGTAAGTGTCGGAGTGGTTGTAGGCGAAGATGGCCTTTTGCCAGCCGCGGGCGGTGGCCAGGTCACCGCCGGAGGCGCACAGGTACCGTGCTGCCGCCAGGGCTGCGTCGTCGATGTTGTCCGGGCTCCCGGTCAGCTCGGTGGACGTCGCGGGTGTGGCCTTCGCGAGGGTGTGGGCCAGGGTTTTGTAGTCGGTGTCGGCGCGCACACCCCAGCGTTTCCAGGTGTCGGGGATGAACTGGAACGGACCCGCCGCTGTCGCGTAGACCGTGTGCCCGGTCCGGGCCGAGGCATCGGGATCGGTGATGCGGGCGTTGCCGTTGGTGCCATCGAGCGCGACACCGCGGATGGGGGGTTTCACTAGTCCGTCGGTGCCGATCTTCGCGCCGCGGTGGCGGCCGTGGTCGCTTTCCACCCGGGCGATCCCAGCCAAGGTGGTCCATCCCAGATGGCAGCCGGGTTGGGTTTTCGCCAATACCACCGCCGCATATCCATAAGCCTGCAACGCCCGGACCGGGATCCCGTACTTACCGCCCCTGCCCCGCGCCCAGTCCTGCAACGGGCCCGCGTGACGACCGGCCGCGGCAAGCTGAATCGCCGGCACCGGATCCCCGGCACCCGGCGGCGCAGCACGGACCTCCCGCTCCGGTCCGCGACCGCAGCCTGCGGCTGCTACCGCGATTACCGCCATCAGCAACACCACCACGGTCATCCGGCTCTGCCGACCACCTGCGCCAACTGTGTATCTGCTGTTCATCATTTCTCGCAACTCACTGCCGAGCCTTGTCCGGTGCCGCAGATTCCTGCATGTCCCCTACTTGCACGGCCGGGCCGTGGTCGTAGTGGTCGGCTTCTTCGACGTCGGTGCCGGTGTCGTCGTGCGTTGTGGGCTGGTGGTAGCCGGTGGCCGTGTGGTCGTCGGAGGTACTGATGTGGTCGTCTTCGGCTTGGCGGTGGTGGTTGTTGTCGGGCACCCGGTCGGCTTCGTGGTCGACGGCTTCGGCTGTTGGGCGGTTGTCGTCGCCGGGACGATCACGGTGACCGTGGACGGTTGCGGCGGCGTCGTGTCAGCCGGGACCACGACGGTGACCGTCGAGGGACCACCAGGCGCCTGCGTGGAGGGCTGCCGGGAGGCTTGCACCGAAATGCTGCCGTCGATCGAGAACCCCGGCCCCGGCCCGCCGGTCGGGGTCTCGGTGATCGTGGACGGCGCGGCGGTCTCGGTCACCACGCTGGTCTCCGTCGCGACCGGGTCGTCTCCGCTGACCGTGTCCACCTGGGCTGAGTCGGTCACCGTCACCGTCGCCGGAGTGATCGACTGATCGATCTCCCCAGGCTCCACGTCCGGGACCTCACCCGGTGGGGGCACATCACTCGGTGTCTCGGAAACGGTCGTCGCGACGCCGGTCTCGACAGGTGTTGTGTTGGTCGGGCCGCCCTGCAGCAACTGGGTGATGTCGTCGAAGCTTTGTGTTCCCGCGTCCGCGTCCGACGACGAAGCAGCATCGGTCACCTCGTCGGACTTCTTCGGTTCGGTCCCGGTCACGATCAACACCGTGATCACCGCGATGATCGCCACGGCCGCCGCAGCAGCGTAAGGCAGGTGCCGGCGAACATCACCCGCGGTGGCGTAAGCAGCGACTTGCCGCCATCGCCGTCGCAGCGGTGACACGGGCTCATCATCGAAGGACTCATCACCATCAGTGAAATCCTCTTCAGAGGCGTCCTGGTCCACATCATCCGCATCGTCGAAGGCATTCGCCTCATCCGACACGTGTCCTTCGTCGAAGGTATCCACGGGTATCGCAATGACCTGGGTCTTGTCGGGATCGTCATGATCGGGTGTGTTGTTGTCGGGTGTTCGCACCAGCGTGCTGCTTTCTTCTCAGAGACGAGCCGGCCCGCTGCCGATGGGCATGCAGGATGAACTCGTCGACGACCCAAAGGGCACGCCACTACCAATGACGGACTTTTCCGATGTGATGCGAACCGCGCCGCCCGCAGCGGTCCTCGAATCGCGAGCGGCCCGCGCCGGACATACCCAGCGTGAACCGTCATTTTGACCAGGGCGGTCAGCCTGCGGGGGCTGACCGCCCTGTCCATAACCCAGGAACGGCGATCGAAACGCCAATCCGAACGCGATCAGGCCAGTACATCAACCCGGAGAAAGATCGGGGCTAAGATTCCTCGTTACCGATCATTTCGGGTTCTGGCTCGTTACATATTTCGACCACCGCCTCCGAAGGCGCACCGTTCAACATGCTCGCAGAAACCGATGCGATATCAAAAGTTTGCTCCGGCTCTTGGAGTTTGAAGTAGAACCACAGACTGCCCTCGGAAATTCGATATCCGTGGGCCCGGATGCGGAGATCACCTCGATGCCCAAACATTGAGCCTAGGTCTATCGCGTACAGCCGCATACCGGTTTGAGGTGCGACGGTCAGAGATGGCGGGGGGGAGGTTATGCCAGCCTCAGGCAACCGCGGTTCACCGAGCAGTATCGGCCACCCGCGAGGCGACTGCGCAACCACAGCGGCCGATATGGATGCGATCGAGAAGTCATGCAGCGGCCCTCCATTGAGATTCTGGGTGGCTATGGAGAAATCGATGGTCTCGCCGTCGACGCCATATGCTGTCGAGAAGATTCGGATCTCCTCTCCGGAAACGAGCAGCGGCACCTCTAAATTCAGCTCGAATAGGGGCGGACCACCTGGCCAGTCCATACGCTCTGTCAGCTTCATTCCACTCCTATTATTCTGGCACTCCCAGGTACCGTCCACCCTTTCGGATCGCCTCGTCGAAGTTCGGATCCTTTGAAATATCGTCGAGGTACTTCCGTGGCGGCGGAGCTCCGTATTCATCTTCAAACTGTTTCGTGTTGAAGTTGTACTGATATTTTTGGTCCTTATCATTACCTCTTCCGTTCGTGGTTTGCAGATGGAGCTGGCCCGGCCTCCTACCTGGGTTCGGGTTCTCCACGTCGATCCGCCAGTATGGTTTGTTGCTACTCTTCTCCTCACCCAATGTCTTCGAAGTAGTTTGGGCGCCCTTTGAGCCGAGCATGCTGCCGTCAGGCGATACCGTACTTGGCAGCGGCGACTTTGCAGCCTCCTTGTGCTCCCCTGGGTTCATGCAGCCTTGGCTGCAGTCCCCGTGTTGGTCTCCAGGGGTGCGCGGCCTGCCCGGGCTCGGGTCCGGCTTTTTCTTGTCCTTGTCAGGCTTTTCACCGGTGAGGTCTAAAGAGTTGATGGGGTCGGCGTTGACGTAGTCGTAATTGTTGGCTGATCCGCCGAGGATGGGGTCGACTTGGAGGAACCGGCCGAGCACGGGCAGGTAGGTACGGGCTCCCATCTCGAGGGCTTGTTGACTTGCGACATGTTCGATGGGGACGGTGTGCTGGCCGAGGTAGCCGAAGTCCATGCCGCCTTCGGCGGTGGCGGGGATCGGGATGTCACCGATGGCGCCAGTGGCGGGATCGATGTTTTGCCCGTAGGGGTCGTAGAGGTGGAGCGCGCCGGTGCGAGTGGCCGTGCCGTCGGCTGTGAAAAGGATGTCGCCGTGGGTGTTGGGGTAGGACCAGTTGGCGGTTTTGGTGTCGGTGTAGCTCTTGGTGAGCAGAGCGCCGCCGGGCAGTTTCAGCACTCGTTGGCGCAGGGTTCCGGAATCGTCGAGGACGAAATCGGGGCCGCTGGAGTTGGTGGTGAACCCGTAGCGGGTGACTTGTGCGGGTTTGGCGTTGTCGCGGACGGTTCGCGTGGTGATGCGGTCGGTGACGTCGCGGGTGTAGGCGACGGAGCGTCCGGCCGCGGTGGTGGTGGAGATGTGGCGGAGGGTGGAGTCGTATCCGAGGGTGTCGGTACCGACTTTGGTCGCGTTGCCGTAGGTGTCATAGGTGAACGACAGGGTGGTGGCCCCGTTGGTGGATAGCAGCCGGTCGGCGTCGTCGTAGCAGTAGTTGGTGGTGGTTGCCGGGGCGCCGTTGAAGCTGTCGGTGAAGGCGGTGCGGTTGGTATTCAACCCCGCTTTCTTGTTCGGCCCGCAGCCGTTGTCACCAGCGAAGCTGTAGGTGAGTTTATGGTGGGGCACGGCGGCCGCGACCAGGCGGCCGACCCCGTCATAGGTGTAGGAGCTGTTGTAGGTGGTGCCGGATCCAGCGGTGTCGGTGATGGTTTCGTCGGTGATGCGTTGGTCACGGGATCGGGTGACCGTACTGGCGACGGTGGAGCCGGATACTTTCCATGTGAGGCCGGTCGTTGAGCCGGCGTCGTTGTGGGTGATCGCGAGGTTGGATCCGTTGCCGTAGGCGACTTTGTCTAGGATTCCCGCGGTGTAGCCCGGGGTTGCGACCCGTGCCCCGTCAAGGTCCAGGCCGGTCAGCCGCGACGCGTCATCCCAGTGGTGATTCAGGGTGGAGGTCACCCCCTTGGCCGCGGTGGTTTCACTGATCTTGCGCCCGGCGGTGTCGTACTTGCTGGTGGTGGTGACGCCGCCCGCGTCCATGTAGGACACGATCCGGCCGAGCAGGTCGATCATGGACGTGGTAGATCCACTGTTGTCGCTGACCTTCGACTTCAGCGGGTTGCCGTCGACGGCGTAGTCATAAATGATGGCGCGGGCCCCTTGGTCACCCATCGCCGGGAACGACTTCTCCACGATGCGGCCACGGGTGTCGTAGCTCACACACGACCACGGCTCACTGTTGGTGCGGACAGCAACAACACGTCCAGAGCCGTCGTACACCTTCTCGAGCACGCTGGCTAATCCGTCGGAGTTCTTGGGTCCCCGGACGGTTTTGACCCTGCCGCCCTGATTGGCCGCCTCGGAATTCGATTTACAGGGGTTCGAGCGGGTTTCGCTGTCTCCGTAGTAGGTGAATGTGCCGCGGTTGTCGGGATTGGTGAGCTCACCGGCAGGCATGGATGCGGCCAGTTGGCGGAGATAGCCTTGGCCGGGCTTTTCTACCAGCATCCGCCCGGTCAGGTTGATGCCGCCCGGGTCGGCGGTTCTGGAAACCGTCAACCCGAACACGGGGTCGATCCCATTGTCAGGGTCCGAGTAGCTTGTCGCGAGTTTCTTCGAGGGTGCGCGTTCGTTGTCGTTGCCGGAGGTGTTCTCAGCGATTTGGCTGGTTTCGAGTCCGTAGCGGGGTGCCAGGTTTTGCCCTGGCACTGTGACAGCGGATCCGGTGCCAGGGGGTGTCCAGGTGAAATCGAGTGCACCACTGGTGCCGCTGCGGTTGTAGTAGTCGACCCGAACACGATGCCAGCTACCCGCGGTGATGTTGGTGTAGGTGCCCGAGATCGCAGTGGCGGCCTTGTCGGTCCAGCTGTCCACAACGAGTACGTCATCGATCCACAACCGGACACCGTCGACGACGGTGAACCCGAGCTTGTACTCGCCGGTCGCGGGAAACTTGACCTCACCCATGAACCGGCCTGACCAGCCGCCACTGTTCGCGACCGGCGGCGTCGGTCCCCAGTTCTGCTTCAGGCTGCCGTCTGCGGTCCCGACGCCGGTGCCCCACTCCTTGGGAACACCCGCGAGGAACGGGTTGTCGTAGAACGCGGCCTCGAGCCCTTTCAGGTTCTCGTCGTAGCTCTTTCGGGTGTGCGGCATCGTCGCCGCGCATTCAGGCGTGGGGAATTGCCCGTTGAAACACTCGCCCGGGGCCGGGCCGTACTCGTCGGTCGGCCGGTCCGCGTGGTCATAGGCCACCGTCGTGCGTCGACCGGTCGTGTCGACCGTTGCCGTTGGCTTGTCTTTGGCGTTCCATTCGCTGCGGACGGTGTCTCCGACGGCGTCGGTGGAGGTGAGCTGACGTCCAGCGTCGTCCCAGGTCACGCTGTACACAGGCATTTTGTTGATGCCGGCAACATCGATGTGCGCGGTCTTGCGAGGGATGTCATACCGGTAGCCATGGGTCATCCGGCCACCCAGGCTGCGGCCGTCCGCCGCTGGGGCGGTGACCTTGATGACTCGTGAATGTGGAGGTCGTGCAACAGTGACGTCGTCGCGGAACGCGTCGTATTCGATCAGAGTGCGTTCGGTGTTGTCGTTGAACGATCCCTGTCCGGCCCGCCAGTCAACCGCCAAACTGTCGCGGATCTCGTCGAGAGATCCGACGGCGTCCATGGCTTTCTGCTTTTTCTCGGTGTTGTTGCCTGCCTGGTCGTAGTCGAGTTTCGCCGCTGCCAGGTTCAGGTAGCTGTAGTCACGGATTTCAGAACCGGGATTCTCGATCCGGCCCAGAGCGCCGACGATGTACCACAGCCGTGTTTCGGTACCGTCCCAATACTTGATGCGGCACAGCTTCTGCGCCGGAGCCGAATAGGTCCCTGGCGGCAGGGATGCGCCGCCGTAGCATTTGTCGCTGTTATCGGTGTTGTAATACAGCGTGTGTGCTCGACCGGAGACCGGGTCCTTGATCTGGGTCAGCCGCGCCGGAGTTCCACTGTAGAGGTACTGCAACGAGGCGGGCTTTTTGCTGTCGGACACCTTTGAGACCGCGGCCAGGGTGCCGTCGACATTGAAGACCGACACCGCACCGTCCTTGGTGACCGAGACCCGACCGCCGGCATCGACGGCGAGAACGCCGTCCTCATCTTTGGGCGGGGTGTAGCCACCGGCCGACGCTTTGGTCCAGCCGTGTTTTCCGCCTGCGGTGTCGGTGAGCACGACCGACCCGTCGAGCATCTCGGCCGCGACGTACTCACTGCCCATCAGCCCGAGGGTCCATCCGCCGGGCAGCGGTGCGGGGTCCTGAGCGAACAACGATTCGGTTTTGACGATCTGGGGATTCCAGTTGTGGGTACGCGAAGTACTCGCACCGGTGGTGCTCTTGGCCCACAACACCATTTGAGGCTTGCTGGTCGTGCGGTGATACAGCTCGATCTTCAGCGGCACCCGCTGCCCCGCGTTCAACGAAATGTCGGTGTTCTTCTTCGCGGCGGCCTTGGAGAAGTCGGTGCCGACCGAGGAAGGATTCTGGTTGTCGTAGGCGAGGTTGTCGTCGATCCAGATCTTCGCCCCATCAGCGTGCGAGCCCGCGAAGCTGAAGTCACCGGTCACCGGAGCCCGGAAATAGCCTTCCCAGCGCACGACGAACCACTGCTTGTCCAGCGCCGTGGGCATCGGGTCTTCCCTGAAGGGAGAGTTTTCCGATACGTTGCTCCAGATGTTGCCCCAGTCCAGATTCACCTGGGCTTCGTTACGCACCATCACCGGCGTCGTATCTGCGGCACCGTTGTGGTCGGCATCGTTGAAATACGATGCCCGCACACCATTCCCTTCCCCGCCTTGGCGCGAGTTGTACGAGAAGGTCACACCCGCGGACCCACCCATCGCCTCGAAGAGTGGTCCTGCCGCATGGGTTTTGAGGTTTCCGTTGAACAGGTTGACCGTGACCGGCCCCATCTGCTCGGTCGGCGCAGGTCCCGGATTACCGATGCGTTTGTCGACGGTGAAATGGCCGACCCACTTCGACGGTATCGGTGTTGTTGCACCCGATGCCACGGTCGCGACGGTCCAGCTGTAGCGGGCGCCGTCGCGCAGGACATGCTCAGGCACGGTCCACTTCGGTGTGCTCAGGCAGCCGGAGTCGACCACACTGCCGGAGCGGCCGTCGAAGCCGGTGGAAATCTTGAAGCAGTACTTGACCCCGGCCGCGGCCTGGCTGACCTCCAGGACAGGCATGTCGGTCGCGATCACCGAATCCTCGCCCGGGGCAACCCGGTTCACCTCCGGTCCCGGATTGGGATTGGTTGGGTCGGTGGGGTTTGTGCCGGTACCGTCGCCGTAGTCGACGATCAATGCCGCTTGCAGCTGCTTGAACGAGTAGGTGTTGGTTTCGGTACCGCCGAGCATGAGCCAGGTGTTCTTGTCGCCAGCTTTGACGCGGTCACCGAGGTAGGTGGTCAGTGCGGGCGAGGTCAGAGACCCTGCTTCGCCGACACTGCCTGAGGCCAACTCGGGGCCGCGCGCACCGAAACCGAGCGGTGTGGTCGCCTGATACAGGCTCACCTGCGAGGCGGGCTTCATCTCGGGCCAGCCGTTGAACAGCTTGAGGTCCATACGGGCGCCGGTGACAGTCTTGCCGGCGAGCGGGGCCAGGTCGTAGCGGATCGCTGAGCGCCACAACACATTGCCCAGAAAGTTTCTGGAGTTGCCGGTACGGATACCGCAGTTGTCTTCCACCGAGCACGCGCCAGCGCCGTCGCGGTAGGCGATCGCCTCGGCTTGGCCGCCGAAGCCGAAGGTGTAGGTCGGATCGACCACCACCGGGAACTTGCGGGCGGAGTCTTTCAACCACTTCTTGTCCACCGCCACCGTGAGCTGCCATGCCTCACCATCACGAGCCAGGCTGTAGTCACCGCCGGTACGCGCCGACGGCTTCTTGTCCTTTTCGTTGCCCGCCGAATCCCAGACCTCGATCGGGGGCAGCGCGGCGAGGACCTTGCCGGTCTTGTCGCTGATCTTGACGGTCTTGCCGTCCACCTTCGGGGTGAGTGCGCCGGTGTTCAGCTTGAACACCCAACGGCCCTCGCCCACAGCAGAAGCCGACTTCAAGATGATCGACTCTTTGATCGCATCCGCCGACACCTCGTAGGTCACATCGGTATTCGGCAGCGCGTTGGCGTACGTCGCGGTCGATCCGGTGACCTTGCGGCTGGCTTTGCCCGCACCCTTCAACTCGAGAGTGACCGGGGTGCCGTTCTGGTTGACCCGGAACAGATTCGGGTCGTTGGCGAACTCGGCCAACTCGATCCCGACACCGGTACGCGCCGCGGTGACCCGCTTGGAATCCTTGCGCTCCACTAGGCGGGTATCGATCGGATCCCAGCCACCACTGCTGTTGCGCACACTGACCGGCACCTGCGACAACACCACCGTCTTGGTGCCGTTGGCGTTGGTGAACTCAACCGAATCCTCGGTACGCGCCGACTCTTTCGACGTCTTCGGATCGAAACCACTCTTCACCGGCCCAGCAGCCGCAGCGCCACCAGCGAGCAACGGCGTGAAATCCGCCTCCGGCGCCGACTGCTTATTCGTTAGGGAAGGCTTCGCTACCGCTTTTGACAGCATCAGCGGAATATCGCGCGGATTCTTACCTTTCGGTGCCGCGGCAGCCTGCGGCGACACCACCACTTGCACCAACGTCGCGATCAACGCGGCAACCAACACCGCCGACCACGACACCACCTTTAACCGATACCAACTAGCAGGGAACCAACGCACCAACGCGTCGCCCTGACGGCGAAACCTCATCACACTCCACAACACCTGAGCCCATCCCCTTGACGGGCCATCCCCAAAGCGGGCGAAAGCGTAACAACGCGACAAACCAACTCAGGACGGAACTAGTCGCACATCGACCAGGCGTCCTGTTAAACGGCTCACATCAGAAAGCTTCAGCGCATCATTTGACCAGCTACTTTTGTGTTTATGCTCAATTGCGTTCCAGCGCAGGGGGTTTGCCGTTCTGCGCGCACGCCGAGAATGCGCGTAGCGCTCGAACCAACATGGTGCTCAACGGCTTCGAAGTTGTTGCAGTACCGTGCGAGAATCGCACGTAAACACTTCATAGCTGAAAACATCCAGTTGGTCGAGGGTTTCGCTCCCTGATTTTGTCAATCAGTTCATATCCGCGAAGGGGTATTGTCATACAACCGTTGCCGCACAACGGGTTCAACTAACCCTGCGGCCCGAGTCCGCGATCAGCCGACTTTCTCACAGTTGGCATACTTGTTGCAGTTCAGCAGCTTTGAGGTACGACGACTCCACGCAGGAGGTGACGCGGTAGGGGCTCCCCCAATGATTCGAGGGCGAGACCCCTCGCCTTCTCCGAACTGCCGCCAGTCGAAGCGAACCGGCCACCTGGCCCAACGAAGGATCTGCTAAACGAGCCCCCGCCGCCAGCGAGTTCCATTGCGCAACTGGACGTCCGACCAATACTGGTTGTGGCATTGAACCCGCACATCGCGAGCCAGCGCGCCTAGCACCGACCCCGACTCAGGCCGGCGTCGAGCCACTCAGGCTCCTCTCAGCTTCCGCTCAGTGTCCTTTCATGACGCACTCTATGGGTGCCACATCCTCACGAATTCGCGAGAATGTACGAAAACGATTGCAGCACTAAGGATGTCAGACTCTCGCACGATCGCCATCCACCAACAACGCCCCTCAACCGGCGTCACGCTCCGCAGCCAAACGGTTCACGCCCGACCCGGCGCAGCCAGGGATAAGTCAACTAAACTATGAGATAGATCACCACAAGTTGGCGCGTTAGCAGCTCGTTCACAGGCCCCGACAGGCCCCGAGCACGGGGCTCAGGGCCGGGGCCGGGGCATCTGGACGAGACGACACACTCAGTCCAGGAAGACATTCAATGCCACACCCTTCACCGGACATCACAAGCGCCACACTGAGCCATGACCGAAGCCAACCACTCTGCAACGCCGGATCGACAACCGCGGTCACTGCCTAAAGACAAGCCCGCCCTCAGCACGCCTTAATGCCCGCAACTGCACCGAGCATCACGGGTAGAAGGACTCGACCGCAGCCACAGCCGTGGAACACTCGATCCGAGCCGGAGGCGCAGCCACTACCCCTTGACCAGCACTGATGACCGGCGCGATCCCATGACGGACCAGTGAGGTTGCTGGGCGCTGGATTCCGCCGCCACACAGGACGTACAGGTCCGGATGCTCCATAGATGGACCCTGCGCTCCGCCGACGAGATTCCAGCAGTCCCAAGCCCTCTCGCCGCATCAGCTTCCAAGTCCTGATGATCCGGCGCATGGCTGCCAGCCAATGCCGTCACGTGACATCAACTCGCCGCGAGTAGTCCGCGCTGCGTGCAGGTACCGGTCGTCGTGCTAATTACTTCGCGAAGCGAAGTGCCCACTCACTCGCCGAATTACACGGGCACCGCCGGGAGTAACCTCTGCGAGACAACCAGATTCCACAGCTAGATGCTCGGGCAGTCTGTGGTGGATGACCGCCTGAACCCGCACCGATTACGGCTCCGTTCCGCTGGATAAGCCGTGGCCGACCGGACGTGCCGTAATTCCGAATGGCGAGTGTTCGCAGGCGCGGCGATGTCCCTCCCATAAAGTCGCGTCCGCGCGCAAGAACATCGAACCCCCGGCGGGCCATTGCTACGTTGAGATGTGCCTACCTTCGAGGAGATCACCCGACACCACGACCCGGACCCAGCCGAAAGCCCGTGGGTGAACGGACCCCCGCCACCCGAAACCGTCTCGATCGTCGCTTACAAGCCCGAGTGGCCGCGCCGCTACCAGGTCGCGGCGACCGAGATCCGCGCGACGCTCGGCCCGGTGGCGATGGACATCGAACATGTCGGCTCGACCTCCGTCGAAGGACTAGCCGCCAAGGACGTCATCGACATCGACTTGACAGTGGCCGATCCTTCCGACGAGGACCGCTACGTCCCTCTGCTCACAACGATCGGCTACGTCCTCACTGTTCGAGAGCCGTCCTGGCATGAACACCGGTGCATGAGGCTGGCCGAGCCTCGCGTGAACCTGCACGTGTTCGGGCCAGAGTGCCCAGAGGTCATCCGGCACCGCATGTTCCGCGACTGGCTGCGCGAGCATCCCGAGGACCGTGCTCAGTACGAGGACGCAAAACGCGCGGCGGTCCCAGGAGGTGGGCATGTCATGGACTACAACGCACGCAAGCAGGAGACCATCCGTGCGATCTATGACCGGCTCTTCCGTGCGGCGGGAATATTCTAGGCACCCAGGCGGAACTGCACTCGGCACACGCTGGTGATGCCGTGCTCTTGGTGCCGAACATGCACGGCGTCCTCGGCGCCGTCGTACTCCACGACGACGTGATCACCGGCCGAGAGCAGCTGCTCATCGCCTTGGATCTCGTAGGTGACAGTTATCGGCTTGTCGCCTGCCTGAATGCGCACTCTCACGTCGTGAATCTAACGGCACAGCGCGAACGCACTCTTCCGCCGTCCACAACGGCGGTCCGAACGTACGCACCTGCCGGGCCCCGCGTGTTTTTAAGGGACCAGTGCGGGTCTGCGGAAGGTCAACGGCCGCAGATGATCTCAGCGTCGGCAACGCACCAATATGTCGACTTCCACGCACATGACGCCGCAGTGGCGCGTCCTGCACTTCCAGTCTGCGGCGGCCTCCCAAAAGCGATGCCAGCAGGCCGGTGACCCTGATTCTTTCCTGAGAATGCGCGCGGTGTGGGAACTGGGCGATTGTGCGAGCCGTTGGCGGGGAGGCACATCGGGTGGGTTCAATGGTGGGAAGGATGCTGGCCTCATGCGGGTAGGCACGGTCGGGCAGGTGCGTT
>NZ_JACVED010000017.1:0-61148 GCF_015355715.1 Nocardia sp. XZ_19_369
TCACCGGTCGCCTATCGGTCGTGTTCCACCGAAACGAAGCCCTGCTCGCTCACGGGGACCATCGTCGCGACATCGGCGAGATCCCTTACCTCGCTGGAGATAACGACACAGCAGTAGTGGCATGGGTCGAAACCCGTTGGGCAGGTGAGGAGATCACCTACGATGCCAAACCGGTACTCCGGGCAGAACTCGGCAACTTCGGCATCGTGGCCCAATTCCTCGACGCGAATTACAAACCTCCCACACCACGGCGCAGACCCGACGGCTCGATCCCCCCCATCGTGGATCACCCCGCAATCGCCGGCCTGCGCGACTTGCTGCGCCAGGCGGGAGTGGTCGACAACCGGTTGGCGGCAGCCACTGCCGGAACTCGCGCAGCAGCCCTGACCAGGGATGCCACGCTTGTCGGCCTTCACATTCGACAGCACACACCACGACGAAAGAACGGCCGAAAGGAGCCAAACCAGATGGTGGTCCGAATCGTCGCGATTCACTCGACTCCGAACGTCGACGAATTCTGGTCTGTTCGGATGTACGACGACACAGAAGGCTGGATGCCCTATCGTGACGCCAACGCTCGATATCATTGCGGCACTATAGGATACGAGAAATTCGGACGATCAGGAGCGAAAGCCGCGCACGTTCGCGACTACGTCGATCAAGCCCTGGACTCCCTGCCCAAGCAGATCCCGCTGGCCATATTCGTGGACGCCGAAGGCGCTCAAGGTCTATGGCCCGGACTCGCCCACTCCCGCTTCGGAAGCCCTCAGCTGCCCGGATCATCGATACTGCACCCGGACCTCGCCGTCGTCCGCTGCGCATCCGGCGACCGAGCGCCACGCCCAACCCACCAAGACCACACGCCCCGCGTCGCCGACCCCCACAAGCCAAACCTCCCCGGCGCCATCCTCTACCGCCATCAGGAACGAAACGTCGAGAGCTGGCTGCTCGCCCAGCCTTCCCGGGTACACCGATCCGGAGCCGCGGGCCGAGCGGGAACCGATCACACACGCTGGACCCTCCCAGCGCACCGCGAGCGCTGGATGCCGGACGACTGGCACGCATTGACCGGGACTGAAATCTCGATACCTAGAGCCGGAGGATGGAAGACCGACCAACTCGCCGCACTCACCGCCCGCCTTTGCCAGCAGGCCGTCTCCTGGGACGACCGGACCCGACTGCCCACACCCCTGCACCTGGCAAAGTGCGCCGACGACGACCATCCACGTCATCAGCCCGAAGGCATCGTTGCCGCAAAGGAGTAGATCAGTCAACCCGGACTGGGTTCTCGTTTATATCATCCACGCAGGCTGACTGATCCGTCGCGCTCGGGTTCGACTTTCTTCGGGATTGTCCGCCATTTGTGCGCAGCAGAGACTCCCTGAGCATGGAGGCCGACGACAATGGGTTTGATACGATCCCACAGAAGATCGATAATCTCGGCAAAGGAATCCGCGACTTCAAGAGCTGTTTTCAGCTGTTCGGCGACTCTTGGGTCACCGCCGGTAAGCCGGGGAAGTCCTTCATACAGGAACTGTTTTCGTATGCTGGCAGGAGGATGCGTCCCCAGCTGCCGCGAGTCCTCAGCGCCGGTCTGCAATAAGGAAACGGCTCGTTCCATCACATCGAGCATGCCAAAGAATATGCAGATACCAGCCAATCCGGTGGCATAGTCGTGCTGCTTGACTGCGACCATCGCTAAACTTGCACCAAGCAGGTCGGCATCCGCCTCCTGCATCCATGAGTAGACAACGGATTCCACGTCCGGGATCGGTGGCAGCCCTTTACGGACATCTGCGTCATCAAGATGCCCCATGAGTACATGTGCATATTCATGACCGACAACAAAGTGATCAACCGCTGTGATTAACATTTCAGAGAGGCGTAAGCGGCCGGGGGACAAGGTCGGCAGTTGAACCCCGCGAAGGTTCCCGATAACAGCATACCTGAGTACTAATTCTGTGAAGCGGTCAACGAGCTTTGAGTTTGCAGCTATCCGCTCTTCAACCTTGGATGCACCAAGGGTCAGCGTTATCTTATCTTGCTCTGCTGGACCATGAGGAACGGTACCGGCAATGACCGTGCAGGTGAATGCGGCAAAGGAAATAACTTCATCTTCCATAACCACAAGGTAAGATCCCGGGTCGCCTGGTACCGGCATCGTCACAGCATTTAGGTTCCCGGTTGCCATGTGCCCTATGATTGGACGATTTTCCTCTAGCCCCAGGCCCGCGAACAGGGTATTCGCAGCTCCCTCGATTTGCTGCATTACTGGAGCGAAATGGGTATCCCAGAAGTTGTCGACGGTGTCGACGCCATTGGAGATCCATTCATCCGCTAGAGTGTGAAAGTTATCGTTGTTGAACTCGTCTGGAGTCATCGCCTGCCGTAGATACCACTCGGCTCCTCGTCGGACGAGTGCCTCGTCAATGACCGCAGTCCCGTCGAAAGCCTGCTCTTGCAGACGTAGCTGCGCAAGAAACCGCCGCGCGGCTTCGGCGGAGTTCACTCGCCGCTTTCCGGACCTGCGATTTGTCTCCGTTCGATGACAACCTGATCGGAATACTCTCTTGAGATCGTGTCGGCGACTTTGTCTATCCCCGAAGGGATATTGGCAAGCAGGCGCGGCAACGCGGCGACGATCTTGCCAAACATTCCCTCGGGCTCTTTGACCTCTACGCTGACCGCTCCATCGTCGGTCACTATGACCACTGTTCCGTACACCACGTCGGAAGTGCGGTAGATCGCTTTAGGTGCTCCGGGCCTCAAGTCGATGACCTGTCCACCTTTGCGCTGGTCCAGAATGTGCATTACCGCGCCAGCGGCAGTGGCCGAGCCTATCAGCACGAGGGTCACGGTCGTTACAGGTTCGATGCCACGCCGTGGGACCTGCTGCACTTCGATGCTGTACGTCCCCGCCAGCGCCTGGACGGTCGGCACTTCGGACGGGTCGACAATCACTACCTCTGTCTGCATTGACGTGCTCACTGATGTCCCCTCTGTCGCAACGATATTGGGCGCACACTCCAGGATGCCAGAACGTCGCGATGTTAGAGCTGACTTCCGCTGCGTGGTACTTCTGGTCGAGGAGACGGCGCCAGCGATCCGCGCGAACAGGCTGGCTGGTGGTCATCTCACCACGCTGGGGTAGCTTCTTCGCATCTGTAGCGTTGTGCGGTGGTCAATCACCTCTCCGCGTGGGCTCGGCGAATCGCTCAAAACCAGCTAGAGACATCTCTGCCCCGGCGTTGGGCGCACACTCAGGGAGTGGCTCGTGGCGCTGCCGCGCTGGAGCCTGTGTTCGCTGCCGATTCTGAAGTGCTCGTTGCCGCAGCATTTCTACACGACGTGGGTTACGCACCTCTGCTCGCGTTGACGGGCTTTCATCCGTTGGACGGAGCCCGGTTCCTGCGGGACGAGCACCGAACAGACGAGCGGTTGGTGCGCCTGGTGGCTAACCACACCTTTGCGCTGCTGGAGGCTGAAGAGCGAGGCCTGCGTGCAGAACTCGAAGCCGAGTTCCCGATCCTCGACGATCAGCTCCTTACCGACGCGTTGACCTACGCGGATATGACCACCACACCCGACGGCGCGCCGACCACCCCGCACGCTCGGATCGCAGAGATCGTGGCGCGCTACGGCCCAGATACGGTGGTAGGCAGATTCATTCAGCGAGCGGAGCCAGAAATCATGGCCACCGCGGCTCGCGTCGAGCAGGCCGTGGCTGCTCAACCGAGGTAGGGATAGTTCCCGGACAAGAAGTCTCCGATCTGCTGGCGCATGCTCGGGTGAATGTCATATTGGTCCAAGTCCTCGGGAGATACCCAGGTGACGCCGTCGGCTTCTTCGTTGATCGTCGGTTCGCCGTCGACCGGTCGGCCGATGTAGCAGTTTTCGTACTGCTGGCGGATCTCGCCATCGGTGTAGGCGACGATGTGGTGGGGATTGCTGTAGACGCCCAGGAATCCGGTGATCTCGGCGGTGATGCCGGTCTCTTCCTCGCATTCGCGGATGGCGCATTGGCCGGCGGTTTCGCCGAAGTCCATGGCACCGCCAGGCAGTGCCCATTGCCCGGTGTCGCGGCGGCGCTGGAGCAAGATCGCTCCCGACTCGTCGGTGACCAGCATATTGCACGCCACCACAAGGGAATTCGGCTTGGGTGCTTTGGGGTCGTGGTAGTACTCGATCCTGCCCATGAACGTTGGCCTCTCACTCAGGGCGCCCAGGGTTGTGCGTCAGCCCAGATGGCGTCGAAGCTTTCGGTGTAGTTATCGAACCATCCGAGCTCTCCGACTCGTTTGAGCTGGAGGACCGGGTTGGCGCTGGCTGGCTGACCCCAGATGTGTGGGTTGACCAGCAGAATTTCGTCATAGCGGAACAGCGAGTTGTACAGCGTGGTGTTGTGGAGCCGGACCTCGCAGCGCTCGTGGGAGAGCAGCGCCCGGTAGTAGCTCAGCGAGGCCCGGATCTTCGCGGCCAGGGTGCCACCGCCGATGCCTTCTTCCTGCCCACGCGCGGCGACGGCGTCGCCGTCCGGGTTGCCGAAACACAGCCGAACGGTGGCGCCCTGTTCTGCCCTCTCGATCAGCATTTTCGCGACGTGCGGGTTGGACTGGGCGAAGAACGTCCCGGAGAAGACGAGGACGTCGATCTGCTCGGTGGCCTCGCGCAGCAGGGTCAGCCAGGTTTCTCGAGGCACCTCAGCTCGGTTGACGTAGGTCGCGATCAGTTCGACATTCTTCTGCACCGGCGTGGCAGGGTCTGTCGGCCATAAGAATGTCTCCTCGACTCGCAGATGGTCGGCTACCCGACGGCGGTGCCGGGGATGCGGCACTCGACCACCGAGCCACCGGCTGACCGTTTTCGGGTCGACTTGGCAAACATCAGCCAGCGACTCGGGCACGATCCCCCGCTGGTCGAGCACGGACTGAAGCCGGACATTCACTTGTCTATAGAACCCAACTGTAAGCAGCTCCTGCAAGCACCGCTGGCCGTAGCACGAAAACGTTCCAGGACGTCCCCGACGGCGTCCCATACGCGGTTACGAGGTCCCGAGCTCACCAGGCACGATGATCTTCCTCAGCGAGAAACCCAAGGGGGCCAACGTGATTCGGGAAACCACTGGCATACACAAGATCAAGATGCTGTACCTGCAGCTGCTCTATCGCTGCAACTTCGCATGCAAACACTGTTTCCACGGCGAGCGCCTGCAATACGCCGACGCGTACACCGCTGAGCAGGCATCCAATCTCATGCGGCTGATGCAGCAGGAGTACAGCACCGAGGCGGTGACGTTGCTCGGCGGCGAGCCGTTCATCTACAAGGACCTTCCGCAGGTGGTCCGCTACGCCAAGCACACACTCGGCCTCTCAGTCGAGATCTGCACCAACGGCTTCCGTATCGGGCCACGCCTGCGGGAACTCGCGCCGTGCATCGACCTGTTACGGATTTCGCTCGAAGGGGTCGGCGCTACCAACGACCTGATTCGCAAAGCCGGAAGCTACACCGCAGCACTGGAAGCCATCGCCTTGGCACGTGATCTCGGCGTGCCGACGGGGGCAACGCTGACCGTGAACCGCTACAACATAGACGAAGTATTGCCACTCGCCGGCACCTTGGCTGCGTTGGAGGTCGCCCAGCTCAAACTGCATCAGCTACGCCCCGTCGGCAACGCCGCCCTGCACCCGGAGATGCTGGTGACCGACTCATCTGACTACGAGCGACTCCGCGTGCAGCTGCGTGCGGCCCGACTAGATATCGAGGTCGTCCTCGACGAGGACCTCTCCGAGAACAGCGCACCGGTCTGCGCGGAACCGGCCCGGCGCGAGGACATCGACCGAATCGAGTCCGACCCGCGCGGCGCGCTCACCATGTCCTGCAAGGCCGTAGGCAAAGATTCACACGCCTTCTGGTACGACAAGGACACCAACGAAATCGCCTACCGGCCATCAGCGAATGACGAACTGGCGCTAGCGATCCCGGATGTGGTGTACGGCAATGCTTGACCACCGGCTGTTCGAAAGCATCGAAGGTCTCCCCGGCACCGGCAAATCGACGATCGCGCCACTGCTCGCCGAAGCCCGCCAGGCGGTGCTCGTGCCCACCGTCCCACCCTGTTACCAGCCGCTGCGGCGGGAACTCGATCTCTACGACAACGCCGACGCCCGGATGTGCTTCTTCCTGTCCGCGCTGTTCACCGCAAGCGATCAGATCGGGCGCTATCTCGATGCCGGAACACCGGTCGTGGTCGAGAGCTACTTCGCTCGCTGCCTCACCAGCCACAGCGTGTTCGGCGCGAAACTCGAACTCGCGCTACCTCAGGATCTGCCGCAACCGGTGACCTACCAGCTGACGTGCGAGCCGAGCGCACGACTCGCACGACTGGGGGAGCGCGACAAACCGATGACCCGCTGGGACGTCCTCGGCGAGCGACGCACCGATCAACTCGCCGCAGCCTACCGCCGGTTTCCTGTTCATCCCGTTGATACGACCAACTCGACACCAGACGAAGTGGTCCGAACGATTCTGTCTCTCAACGTAGCTGGAGCGAACCGTGTCAACCACTAGCATCTGGGAACAGACCCTGACGTTCTTCCCGCAGTTCCATCGGGCGTTGGCCGAGCAGTGCCGCCGCGGCGCGACCGTTGCCGTGATTGGCGCCAGCGACGGCAAATTCGTGCTGCCGCTCGCCGAGGCCGGATACAACGTCGTCGCGATCGAAAAGGATCCGCTGGCGCTCTACGGAGGCGAGGTCCTGCTGCCCGTATCCGGCCTCGGCTACACACCCGGCCTGGTGGAACGAGTAAAGGATGCCGACCTGCAGCACAGCGTGCGCATCGTGGCCGAGGACTTTCTCGACTGCGACCCCGCTGATCTCGCGGCCGAAGCCGTGTGGACGAGCTGCTCATGGCATTACAGCGCGAACCATCGGCGGCCTCTGGTTGAATTCATCACCCACATGCAACGACTCGTCCGCCCCGGCGGGGTGTTCGGGGCAGAGTTCATGATGCCGGTGCAGGAGCAACATCATCGGATCGAGCACTACACCACCCCAGACAGTCTTGCCAGCTACTTCGGCGATGCCTGGGACGTGCTGCTGACCCTGCAAACCGACCCCTTTGTTGAACGTGCCCACATCGGGCAACTGCACGACCACACGCACCGTATGGGCATGCTCATCGCCAGCAGGCATCCGGACGACCACACGAAAGGCTGACCCAGCCACGATGAAACATGAGTACGAAGCCAAATTCCTCGCCGTAGACGTCGAAGCTGTACGAGAGCGGCTGGCTGCTCTCGGCGCCACACTCGCGTTCCCGCGAACCCTTTTGACCCGCAAAATATTTGAACACGAGGCCCTCGCGCGCGGAGCCTGGGTTCGGCTGCGTAACGAAGGAATCCGATCAACCCTGACACTCAAACAGGTCACCGATGCCTCAACGATCGACGGCACAACCGAGATCGAAACCACCGTCGGCGACCTGTCGGCGATGGCCGAGATCCTGACCCGGCTCGGCCTGCGCGAAGTGCGGTATCAAGAAAACTATCGCGAGGAATGGCAGCTGGGCGACACCGTCTTCGACCTCGATACCTGGCCAGACCTGCCCACCTTCCTCGAAATCGAGGGGCCTGACGAAGCTTCGGTCCGCAAGGCTTCCGCCAGCCTCGAACTCGACTACGCCACCGCCCGCTTCGGCAGTGTCGATGAGATCTACAAGATCGAGGTTGGACGGGACATCCTCGTCGAACCGACGCTACTGTTCGCCGATTCAACGAAGGACTAACGCACTCATCACGCCACCGGTCACACCAGCCACCTGCTGGGACTCGACATGTCTGCGGCTGCCGAGCAGGGGTACCACCGTGCGGGTTATGACGCGTGGGCGGCGTGGCAACTGCTGTGCAGGCTCGTCGAGAACCGCGGGTTGAATTGGACCGGACTTGTGAGCGCAGCAGCGCCGAGGAATTTGTTCCCAGGGCAAAGCCGGAAGGTGGACTGTGGTGAGCGAGTCCTGTCTAGAGATCGTAGGTCCGGTCAGGATCGAGTTGAAGGGACAGAGATTGATGTACGACAGCACGCTGTTGGAGACGCTGACCAGCGAAGCCGAACATGACCAGGTGCAACAACTAGTCGTCGGCGCGGTCGTCGTGCAAGACGACCGAGTGTTACTGCTGCAACGACCGGTCGACGATTTCATGGGCGGCATCTGGGAACTGCCCAGCGGCAAGGTCGATCCGGGCGAAACCCTCGATGAGGCGCTGATCCGTGAGGTTAAGGAAGAGACCGGACTCGACGTCGCGAGTATCCGAAAGTACCTGGGCGAGTTCGACTACCGATCCGGCAATGGCAAGAAGAGCCGACAATTCAACTTCACCGTTGACGTGGTTGATCCTGAACCGGTCGAGCTGACTGAACACGATGCGTACACCTGGACCAATCTGGCCGAAGAGCCGCCAGTCACCGACGCTGTGAAGAAAGTGCTGCACCGGTACCGGACTGTCTGATTGAATCGCAGGGGGAAGCCTCCGGTGGCCGGCTGATCGCGTCACGGCCCCAAGTCGATGTCTGGGCCCCCACGCGGTCCGGTTATCGTCAGCTGTGCACGCCGGATCATGGTTTATCGCGCCGTGTACTTACGGCCGGGACCAACAGTCCCGGCCGTAAGTACACGGGAATAGGCCGGACTTCCGCTCTTGAGGACTAGCCCAAATCCGTGGACGCCGAACCCGTATCTTGTGCCCGCTTGAGAGGATCGGCCGGCTCGCGGTCGAGTCCGGGTGCGTCACTGATATTTTGCGGCATCTGAGGTGCTGTAACAACCGGGTCACCGGGCTCGGCCAGAACCCAACGTTGGCCTTCTGCTTCGAAGTACGGTGTCCCGTCTTCTCGGTCTCCGAACGGTGCCACCCTGGCGCTAACCCATTCCCGGTCTTCGGGAATGGGCAGGCCTAGTAAGAGTGCTATTTGACGGTCCCCAGCTGAGTGGCCGAGGATCACAATGCCTTCTTCGATGAGGTTGCTTCGAGCTTCACGTAAACGCCTTGCACCGTGTGCCTGCAACGCGACGGTATAGGCGGCGGTTTCGCTGATCGGTCGGTGCTGTACTCGCCGGAAGAGCTCCTCGACCCTTCGCCGGCCTGTCCGGGGGGCAAAGATTGCGGTGATGTCTGCTTCAGGGAGATGGACGAGGACGTTGTCGGGTAGCGCAGCATCGTGGTGGAGCCAGTGCACCGCCGTTCGCCCTGCCACGTTGAGAAGGGCTCGGCCATCACGATTCCGGTGATCGCTGAGGAACTCCGGGATCGCGCGCACGAGGCCAGCGCTCCACCGAGAGGTTTCGTCGTCGGCGGTGAGCAACAAATTGATGCCGGAGATCGCGCCTGACGGGATGGTCCATCCGCCTGGCCTGGGCGAGAAGGTGCAGTGGAATTCGACTCCGGCGAGTTCGAAGTCGAGCCGGGTTCCTTCTTTGATGCCGAACTCACGGCGTAGCTCGATTCTCACGCGCTCGGTCACTGCGGACTTCTCGGTCCTTGTCAGCTGGGCCCAGCTGAATCGTCCTGTGTGGCTACCGTCCAATTGGAAGTCAATGGCTCGGCGCAACGCAGATGCGAACCGACTGCCATCGGGGTCCATGACGTGTAACTCGTGTTTCAGGATGTCGAACTCCATGTCTGGCTTGCTCACGGGCGAGGTGGTCTGCGGTGGTTCAGTGTCCGTGTGATCGCCCGCGCGACTTTCGAGTTCTTGGATGCGACGGCGAGCCTCGGCCAGGGCCATTCGGGCTGAATCTCGTTGTTGCGTGGTGTGATGGAGTATCCGCTTGATATCGGAGATCTCATTCGGCGATGGCATGGCCGCGCCGTCGTTTGGTTCCGGTCGAGGTGTCAGGAAAGCGAGGAGCCACATAAAATTGGCTGTACTCCATGTCGATTGTTGCAACGCATCGACCCTGAGCTTTCGCTCTGTGAGCAGTTCATCCTTGGTAGCCATGAGTTGTTGACGGACCCGGTCGAGCTTGGTGCGCGTCTCGGCCAGCTCGTGCCCTGGACGAGACTCGAACCTAATGGGGGTCGGGTTCGATGCTGCCTTGCGTAAGAGCCGAATGGCCGTTGTACGAACGGATTCCGCGTCGCTTTCCGGTGTACATACGTCGATGATTGCCTCAATCAACATGCGTGAGTTGGCCAATCCCTCGCCGCTGAGCCTGCGTTGCACCGTGGAGTGCGACGGAGCACGGGCACCGTCGAAATGAGTCACGTCGAAGGCGTTGCAGAGATCGCGTACCGACATCCGTGCTTGGTCAAGCTGGTGTTGTAACAGCGCAGCGAGCTTGTTGATCTCCTCACTGTCGCCGCGGAGTTGCCCGCGTGGTCTGCCGGCGCTCGCCACCTCACCCCCGATTGTCTTGCAAGATGTCGAATTGTCTCTGAGACAAATTTACCCGAGGGTCGACGGTGGGCAAGGTGGGTGTTGTCCGGGCGGGCACACGGCGCGCCAATCCGAAGTACCTCGTCAGGAGAAGAACTGATGCTGCATCGCACCCCGTCACGAGATGGACGCCTCTACGACTTGCTCGCGCTGGCCACCGTTGTGGTTGCTGGAGTCCTGTTGCTCTCGCTCGACGTGGGGGCTACGGACCTTGGCGCAGCGACATTGGCGATGTCGCATCTCTACGAACGATGGTCGCGAATCAATCGAGGCACTCCTGACAGTCGGAGGGGGCCGCGGCGGTCCTCGGCCCGGTCAGTTTCGTAGAGGCGCCCTGACCGCTCCGGGCCGAACTCAGGATCGGCAGCCAACTGACGCCAGTGCCACCGCCCGATCTTCGCACCCGGGGCAGGAGTGCGAGTCTCTGCAGACTCAACCACACGGCGCGGGCCGCGGTCGGATATGGCTTCTGCAGCGTCATTGGCGCAATGTCGGCGGCGATCCTGAGACGTGTCTCGTCGGTGTGTTCAGTCCTCTGCGTCGTGCTCCAAGGGCCATTCGAGCATCCACTGAATCCATTTGATCTTGGCGGCGGGGCCGGGAACGTGGCCTGTCCACACGTCGGTCGCAAGGGTCATCGCTGAACCGATGACCGCCGGCCATGGGCTCGCCACGGCGATGCTGGTGGCGATGCCGCCGGAGGTGTTCGCGATCGACGTGGTCCGCTTCACCGTATCGAAACCTCGGATCTGCGCGGGCAGTCCGATGCGTGCGGCCAATGTCCGTAGCACCTCCCGGTCTACTGTGCCGCCGCCGCGCAGTTGTGAGATCTGGTTTTGTTCGAGAAATCCTTTGGTCTCGTGCAGGGTGCTCGAGAGCCAGTCCCGTCCGCGTTTCTCGGCGAGCTCGGCGATGTAGGGCCCCAGCCGGATCGGGATCGGTCGCTTCGGTGCTGGGTGCGGTGTCAGACTGGCACCTAGGAACTCGAACCTCAGCTTGCTGCGTACGGGATGGCTCAGATAGTAGCCGTTTCCTGATTGTTCGGCGTACAGCAGATACTTCAAGATCAGGTCCGCCAGGTACTGCACGCGTTCGACCGGAACGTTCAGCTGCAGGGCCATCTGCTGCACCCGGTGGTTCTCGCGCAGCGCGGCCACATCGAAAACGTAATGGCCGGCGTGGGTTCTGGACCTGCTTCGAATCTGCTCACCGATCCAATCGGATTCGTGCAGACGAAGGAAGTTGCGGATTGCGGACCGGTTGTTGAGCGCGAACGACCCGATCTCGTCGATCGCCCCGTCGAGCAGATGCGGCGCGAGCAGCCGAGGTTCCTCAACGACAATGGCGTTGGGCACGAACCAGCGCCGCGATTACGCACTCGCCGCGTCGAGACGGCTCGCGGAAACCCCGCTGAGTGAGGAACTCCAGAGCTCCACGTATGGCGCGTTGAAGTTGGTTGCCGCCGAGGCAGCCGCCGGCGCCGGCGACCTGACCACGTCGGACGATCTGCTGGAACAGGCCACCCGAGGCGCCGAACAACTCGGCTCGACCTTGCACCGCACCGTCTGGTTCGGAATTCCCGAAGTCGCCATCACCGGAATGGCTATCGCCTTACAGCTCGGCCGGTTCGATGAGGCAATCCGGCTGTCCGGCGGCGTGAACATTCCGAAGGAGGCTTCCGTCGATCTTCGAGTCCGCTACTACCTGACGACGGCCTACGCCTACAGCCGGAAGGGCGAGGACTTCGCAGCCGCCATCGCCCTGCTGGAAGCCGAACGGGCGTGCCCAGAGGACATCCGCTTCGACTGGATGGCACACCGCACTCTCCAGAAGCTTGCCCGCCGCGACCACCACCTCATCCGACGCGATCTCGCCCATCTGCTCGCACACGCAGGACTCATGTAGCGATTCCTATGGGATGGAACTCCGCGTAAACGCTGAGATCGGGGTTGACCCGGTGGCCCTCATTTCCGCAGGTCGATTCGTGTGTTTAGCGAGTGTGTCCCCCTCCGGACACGATAATTACGCCCACGGGTGGTGGTGGCTGAACTTCAGCCACCACCACCCGTGTTTCGTGGTTGTAGGTCATCTTGAGTCCGAGCTGTCGATAGACCTCGAGCTTGTCGGTCGGATCTGCTGCTCGCAGGATCTTCACGAGGCCGCCGAGCGACTTCACCAGTTCGCGAATTTCGTTGCTGCTCAACGCCGGACGGGCTTTCGCCGTGGCTTCCATTGCTGCCAGTTGTGCGACCACGACCTCCCGTTCGCTTTGAACCTGTCGGGTCCAGGTTGCGATCAGTTGAGGGTCGGTGCCAGCTTCCAACGCGGCCCGATAGCTGTTGAGCTTGCGGTCGTATTCGGTCACTGACTGCCGGATCGAGCGCATCGAGGCAACCGCTGCACTGCCGTCGGGTTGGGCGCTTTCGAGCATGGTGAGGGAGTGCTCGATCTGGTCGGGGCGGAAGATTCGAGCGAGCCAGGAGTCGAGCGGGCCGATAATTTCGTCTTCTCTCACGTATACCGAGGCTGGGTGGTCGATCTGGTTGGCGATGGCGTATTCGGATGGGAATCGACAGCGGTAGTGGGCGCGGTCGTGGCACCAGTTGCCTTGCATCCGGCGCCCACATGTTTGGTGGAGCAGCAGGCCCTTGAAGGCGTAGGGGTGTTGGGGGTGTGGCGCGGTGCGGTTCGAGCGTGGGCTTCGCGACGTGAGGCGCTGCATGGTTTGTTCGAAGATGTCTTTGCTGATGAGCGCTTCATGTGCTGGTTGGTCGGAGTAGATCCAGTCTTTTGCGGGGTTCCAGGCGAGTCGGGTTTAATGACCGAGTGCGACGTCGTCGACGTCGATGAGGGATTCCTGTTTGCGCTGCTTGTTCCACACTTCGTGTCCGGTGTAGCGCGGATTAGTGAGGATCACGCGCACAGCGCTTTTCGACCATGCAATCCCGGAACGGTGTCGGTTGCGGTCGCGGTCATTGGCTGAGGGGCACGGGATGTCTTCGTTGGTCAGGCGCTGCGCGATCGCGAAAAAGCCAAGCCCGGTGAGGTATTCATGAAAGATGCGTTGGACCACCGGTGCGGTGGCGGGGTCGGGTTCGAGGGTGTGGAGGCGTTTGCCGTCGGCGGCTTTGCTGGGGTTGGGGTGGGGGCCGGCGTCGGCGAGGCGGTATCCGTAGGGTGGACGGCCGCCGAGGTAGCGGCCTTCGACTTGGGTTTGGGCGGCCATGGCGGCGCGGACGCGGATTTTGATGCGGTTGCGTTCGCCTTTGGACATGCCGCCGAATACCGACATGATCAGGTCGTGGGCTTCGGACTCGGGGTCGATGGGGCCGCCGACCTCGGGAACCCACAGTTGTACGCCGTAGTGGACGAAGACGGGGAAGGTGAGCCCGAATTGGTTGCCGTAGAAGGCGCGTTGGGGTTCGCCGATGACGACCGCGTCGAACCCGCGGTCGGGGCGTGCGAGCATGTCGAGTAACTGTGAGGCCTGCGGACGGCGCTTCCACGGAATCGACCGGGACTGTCCGACATCGAAGAACTCGGTGACGATGTGTCCGTGATGGTCGATGAGGGCGCGCGCCCGCCCGACCTGCCAGTTGCGGGAGGCGTTCGGGTCCTGCTGGTCTTCGGTCGACACGCGTCCTGCGAATGCGAATCGGATCATGGTTGAGCCGCCTCCTGGTCCTATGGAAGTTCGTCGACACCGACTCTCGGCACGGAATCCATTCGAGCTGAATCTGACCTTGCGGTCACTCAAAGAGCAGCGTCAGAGTCGATTCGAGGGTGTCCGCGGGCGCACTGCAGGATGAGCTGGAGCAGGGCGCTGGCCGCCTCATGATTGAGCTGAGGGGCTGTTCGGGACAGACTACCGCCACTACATCCGAACAGGACTGGTCTCTGCGGTCGACTCCCTCGCGACGACGAGCTTCGTTGGACGTGGTCGGCGATGCGGGAAGGCAACGAGTCCTGCTCGCGGCGGAACGGCGGCGTTGTGGTGATTTCGGCGTGGTCGCGCCGGGAGCACGGCGCGACGTCTTAGGTCCGGTCAACGGCGTGGGGCGCTGGGCTCCGCCACGGCTGACTGCGTTACCGGCGACGGATCTAGTGGAAGCATGGGAGTACCTCCTAGTTTGTCAACGAGTCGTAGGCGATGCGTCCTCGGTGAGGGGGAGTTAATACACGCGCGGTGCAAAACTGGATTTCTCGTTGGCTGAAGGCGCATTGAATAGCGAGTTTGCTAGCGCTGCAACTGAATTCGCTACAGGAAGGAATGGTGCCGAAGCGGCGCTGTCCTCGTTCGTTGCGCCGGGCCGAGCGGGTGGGATCAGATGCATTCGGCTTCATCCGGTTCCGCTGTCGCGGTTGCCGGGAGCCCCGTAGAGGGGGAGTTTAGAATATTATAACGCCATCTGGGCCGGTGAAGCACTGTCAGTTCGCCGTTGAGTGCGGCGACGCTGCCGGATGCAGCAGTTCGTCGTCAACTCTTGCTGAGTGCCCGGTAGGACCACCTGACCCCCAGGGCTGGCCCTCGACCGTTTCCGCACGTGGCGCACGATTCGCATGTACACATCCCGCGTGGACGAACTGGGAATGTTCAGAGCAGAGGATTACGTGTGGTCCCAGATTGGTCCCATGTCGGTGACCTCCCCATCGCGGGGTGGCCGACTGCCCGCTTCACACCGGTCAACCGCTAGACGCTGCGGCGCAATGTAACGCGCATCACATTTGCGCGATCTTCAAGTAGGCGGGTCCAGATGTACGGCAACCCGCCGGTTTGGGGGTAGGGGCAAGCGATAGGGTGTGATCGGTTTGGGAAAACAATCCAATAGCGGAGATGGCCGAGTGTCGGTCATGCATCCGGTTTACCTTGACACGACGATGTTGTTGAGCTTTCTTGCAACCCTTGAGGATGGATTCAGCACTTCCGCCGAATTCACGGAAGCGCAGAAAGCGACGATGATGTCCGATGCTAGTGGGCAGGGTGAGGCTGGCGCGGGCGATTTAGTGAGTGCACTTGGTCTGACGCTGCGTGCAAGTGGTAAGTACTCCAGAGTGAACGGTGGTGATAGCTCGGCAGAGCAACGCTTCAAGCGAGAGCATACATCAGCATCGCTTTTTAACCGACTGTATTCTCGTCTCAGTTCAGCTTCAATGGTGACCTATGTGACCTCGAAGGCAACTCTACAATCGGTACAAATGGGTGATATTGTTGAAATTCCCGGAGTTATTACAGAGAATCCGGCCGAGGAAATTTTGCGGACTATGGACCGATTTCTTCCCTTCTTTGACAAATTTGGTGGCGACGAACAGCAAGTGGAGAATCAGCCGCAGCAGCTAAACCGCGCCCAGCGTCGAAATCTAACTCGCGAGCAGCGTGAGGCATTGGAGCAGCAGGCGGCAACTTTGGTCGATAGTCAAGGCGGAATTACGCAGGTACGCGAACTTGTGGATCTTCTACGAAGAGATCTGCACGAATCCCCTGTGGTCGATCTCAGGTTGAAAGGCGAGATCTCGTCGGGAATCGTCACAGCTAGCCGCGAATTCTTCTCGGAAGCCTCAAGCGCTATGTTGATCGACGGTACTTTTCGTGTGATTGGCAAAGTGACCGGAATAAACACAGATGAAAACGCTGAGACGAACGTCATGAGGCGTGGTGCAGTTGCCGGTATGTCGCCAATTCTGGACGGTTTCGCTGATCTTGAGGAAGAAATGAGAGGGCTCATGAGTTTTCCGCCGACGGATTTTGTCATAACTGGTCCTTGTATTCAGATCATCCCGTTGGCAATTTTTGTTTAGCGGCGCCCTGCGGTTAAACGTCATACGCGCTGGTTCGGTGGAGTCGTCGTTCTGTGAGAGTTGTCAGCTAGACGCCTAACTAGTTCCTTGCCATTTTACGTGCAGCACGTGGCACCCGCCGCGGAGAAGGCCCGCGGCGTAGGCGCGCTCCTGCCGCGCTTCACCCAGGGAAGCGCTACTCCTCGGAGCTCACACGGCGCCAAAATATTCGACCCGCGACTGCGGCGCTCGCGGTAGTCCGGTCAATCCGGGTAAGGGAAGCGCCACTGCCCAAGTGCGTTGAGCCGGGCAGTGGACACCGACCGGACAACCACCCCGCCGCAGGAACCGCGGCACCCGGCGCGCCGTCCACAGAAATAACAGACCGGCCGAGGCTAGATCGAGCACCCCTAATCCGAGCCACCGCCTACAACTGAACCTCTCACCGACGAAGAACAAACTAGAGCACGGGCGATAGTAAATGTCTGGTTCCGGCAACCCGGGGCTCCGCGCGACGAGGTAGCGGCGGACGGACCAAACCATCTGCCCGAGTCGACGCCCTGACTCATCGAGGTGGGGTGAGTTACGCCGCCTGCTCCGCGGCGAGCACCGGCTGGTCAGTTTCCCGGTTGCTTGCGCAGATCTTCGTCGCGGTATCGGCAGCCGGTGAGGCCGGTGAGTAGTGCGGCTTGGGCGGTGCCGAGGGTGATTTCGTTGCCGTGGTCGGGTGAGTGGAGTGTGACGTCGTGGCGCCCTGGTATGTCGGTGCGCACGGTCAGCGCGGTGATGCCGTCCTTGGCCGCGATGTCGCGGGCGATCCGTAGTACGCCGGGCCATTCGCTGTCTGTGATCGGCACCAGGGAGGTGAGCGTGTCGGTCGTCATCGACACGCCGTCGGTTTCCAGGTACGGCGAGGGGCAGCCCAGTGTGCGTTGACCGCGGTCGGGGATGGTGCGCCAATCGAGGCCGGGTGCAACGGTTTTCGCGGCGTCCGCGATCTGCCGGAGCAGGGCCGCGAGTTGGCGTTCGGTGGCTTCGACCGAGGGCCAAGTCCGCATCTTGGCCTCGGCGTGTGCGATGTCTTGCTTGGGCGCTGGGCGGTCGGGCTCGTTCACCCTATCTCCACATCCAGTCAGGATCGTCACGCAGACGATCGCCGCGAACAATCGGGTGCCGGCCGCCATCTCAACGCACCACCAGTTCGGGCAGTCCGGCGATCACGACAGCCATGTTGTATCCACCGGTGCGTAGCTCACCGTTGTCGCTGGGTCGTGGGTATTCACAACAAACAAGACTGTTTCCGCGCGGCCTGCGACTACTTTGTCGCCGCATTCGACACCGAACTCCGAACGCGCGCAGCATCACTGGACACCCGTCATTGGCGCACCCTCGTCCACGACTGCCTCGAGCTGTATCTGACCGCGCTTGCCGACAACCCCGCCATCGCTCGAACCCTACACGTCGAAGCACTTGTCGCCGGCCGCAAACTCGCCGAACAACGAGCTCAGGTTCAAGCGATCCTTGCCGACCGAATGCGCCGAGCCCATTACCTCGCCCGCCAATTGCGGTGCTGTCGCATCGATGGCGCGCACGGTGTCCGCCGAGCATTGCCGCAGTCGACGATCCTCGCTCGTCTTCGCTTGCGCGCGCGGGCTTGCGCCGCCTCATCCTGCTGCTGCCGAGCGCGGATCGTGTCACGGACCTCGTCTGACATCGCCATGTATCCATGCTGTCACCAGGCACCGACACGCAGTCGCGTTAGTGCGCCCTCGCCCCTCGGTGGCGCAGACGCACGCACGGCGGCCGTACGCGCGACTACTACCGGAACCCCCAAAGACACGACGCTGGCATGGGCTGCACGCGATTCGGGCAGGTTTAGACAAACTATCGAGGCGTTGACCCAGATCTTCCTGGATGCCTCGCGGCGTCGGCAAGTCACAACGATCGCCGAGGACCTAGGGGTGTGCCGCTCCACGATCAGCCCGGGCCAGTGGACGCGGGACATCAGGTGTCCAACATCCAGGGACACGCCTGATTGGTATGTTGACCAGCGCGGCGATCGAGAACCGGTAGTTTGATGAGGTTCTAGCCGGGAGGGGAAAGATATGCGTCCGAAGTCGCGGTGCACCAGAAACCGGTGGCCTCTACGAGTCGTCGGGATGGTGCTCACCGCCGCTGCCCTGGTCGGCGTGACGAGTTGCTCGCACACGACGACTGGCACTGCCACACCCCTGCCGATTTCGTCGCCGACGGGACCAGGGACCCCGGCCGCTGTGACGACGTCGGAACTGATGTCCAAGATCCGGGGAGTCGATCCCTGCTCGACCTTCGACATGAGTGTGGCAAAGCGGTACGGCGCCAAGACAGCCGCCAGGCGGATCATTCTCGACACGATGTCCTCGTGCACCCTGCTGGTCGGCAATGATGAGGGCACTGTCCTAGCCCGCTTCCGCGTCACTCCCGGCGACACGATCGATCACCAGATCAGCAGCGGTACCGTCGAAGTCGCCGAGCCCGAACGCGTCACCAACGCCGATGGTGACACGTTGGATACCTGCCTGGCCCGGATCGGTACCACCGTCGACAAGGTCGGCCACAAGCTGCAAGGCCGCCTGATCACCCCGGCCGGGCAAACATCCGCCGCGGCACCGACGGCATCGTGCGACGCCGCAAAAGCCATGCTCACGGCGATGATGCCCACCCTCGAACGACTTAACCCCGTACCGCCGAATGCCACCGTTCCGGTCCTTTTCGGTAAAGACCCGTGCGCCCCACTCGACCAGATCGCCCAGACATTGCCCGGGAAATGGCGTGCGGGCACGGTTCGCTGGTATGACCCCTACAGCTGTGTCAGCGTGCTCAGCGATCCTTCGGCCAGCCTCGATGTGCAGGTATGGATGCAGCACAAACGCGACGACGAGCAAGATCCCGGGCCCGAACCGGACGGGCGCCACCTGACACTGGCGGGACTGCCTGCCGTAACGATGCGTTACACGCTGCCCTCCAACTATGGAATCGCGGGCGTTCCCGATGGCGGGTGCACGGCCTATCTCACCTACAAGGCGCCCTCTGGGCCGAAAGCGGGCAATGCCCACCTCATCAAGATCGAACTCGATTTCGTCAAGAAGGGCTCCAAGCCCGACGTGACCAACAACCACGTGCTCGGCGCAGCTGGACTGTTCGATTCCTGCGCCGAAGTTGAGCGCCTGGCACCGATCGCGGTGAGCGCCGCCGGGAAATAGATCCATCCTCACCCGGTGGCAGTGATTTCCGCGCAGGGCCCGGCGGTCATCGTCCGGTGGCAGTACGAACGCGACTGCGCCGCAACGATGCTCAGCCGCACAAAATCAGGCGGCGAAGCACGCACGCGAATCTGGCAGAGCCGGTCGGCTTCCATCGCGATCCCCCCGACCGGTACGCCACGAAAGGGGTTCTCACTCACCGGATGAGCGGATACCGGCGGCCGAATCGCGAAGGCCCAGCCAGGCGGAGCCGGAGACGGTACCGTCGCGTTCGTGTCTGGAGGGGAGAAGCCCGCCCGCGGTCGGCCGGTCGAGTTGCGACGGCGCTCGCTGGGTCTGATGTTGGGCGCGGCCGGCGCTGCTGGGTTCGGCGCGGCCGCGCTGTCGGGGGTCGACACCGGCCTTTCGCACCTTTCGCAGCCGTGGGCCACTCTGCTTGGCGGAACCGGCGTACTCATCGCAGGAATTCTTACCTACCTCAATGGCGTCGACACCGTGAGCAGGCCGAAGAACATCACAACGAACAGATGGCGCGCGAGCTTGACCGACACACTGGCGACACCGAGCGTGCGCGGGAAGCCGCGTTGTGGGAACGATTCGGAGCGGCGGCAGCCCAGCTGGCCGATACGTCCGCGGCAATGCTGCTGGGCAATCGTCGGGGTTTGACGATGTGGATCGCAGGGTTCTCCGCTTCAGCGATATGGCCGTCGGATTGCGCTTGTCGGTAGAGGGCCCGAAGCGCACCGATCATGTGTTCCGCGGCCGAGCGTCCACCGCGATAGTTTCGCCGGACAACGGCTTCTTGCTTTGTCTGCTCGGTGATGGGTCGGGATCCCCACGCCTCGGCGATGCGCCGTCAGTAGGGGCTGTATGTGCGCAATGTGCCTGGAGGGAAGGCGGTTCGAAGTTGTCGAATGTACTCGTGAAAGGTTGGGGCAGGACTGTGCTGGCCAGCTTTCGAGGAGGTCCCGAGGGCATAACCCGAGTCGCTCGAGCAGGAGGCGCACAGCTTCGACCTCGCCTGTGGTCATGATCGGATCCAGAGTCGAGAGTCGAGAGTCGAATAACCACAACGCATTTCGTGTTGCCGCTGGTGAATAGATCGCTAGCGTTCGGAGTTTCTTGCTCGCTGCCAGCAACACCCTGGTCTCCAATGTCGATCATGGCGCAGCGCCCTATTTGTGCAGGAAGGCGTAGGTAATCGCGATCTCCGACCGGGTGTAAGCCAGTTGCAGCATGGGTCAGGACGGCGATCCCCTCGTCGACGTTGATTGTCACGCGGAGTCCTTGCGTCCATCCCAGATGCTTGAGACTGGAACGATCCGACAAGCGTCCGGCGGTAGGGCGTATTCGGATGGGAATCGACAGCGGTAGTGGGCGCGGTCGTGGCACCAGTTGCCTTGCATCCGGCGCCCACATGTTTGGTGGAGCAGCAGGCCCTTGAAGGCGTAGGGGTGTTGGGGGTGTGGCGCGGTGCGGTTCGAGCGTGGGCTTCGCGACGTGAGGCGCTGCCTGGTTTGTTCGAAGATGTCTTTGCTGAATTTAGCCCCGGAGGCAAGGCGGTGGCCGTCGGCGTGGCTGTTCGCGACCTCCTCGCGGGTTCTCTGACGCAACAGGGCTTTACCGGCCCGAGGGTTTGCTGCGCCCCTGGGGCACTTCGGAGGATCATCCCCGGTGTGAGTGGATTCGACGACGCATTACGACGTGCTCGCCAAGTTGAAGGCCTGCGACGGTTTGAAGCAGAAAACGCATAGATACGCCTCGCCAACAGCGTGCGGCAGTTCGCGCAACTAATGAGACAACGTAACGTTCCTACGACCCCGCTCAGAAAGTTGGTTGCGCGAGGGCGGAATTCGTACTGGGCGGAGGACGGCGAGTTTTGGCTGATCGAACGGCCGTTTACGAGCAACGCCGTAACCCCTGGTGGCGAACGGGACTGATGCAGGGATAGGTGACAACCGAGATGGCTTGCCTTCGGGCGGGCTGGAAGGATGTCGCTGTGCCCAAGCCCTACCCTCGTGAGTTCCGTGACGATGTCGTCCGGGTTGCTCGCGACCGTGATGCCGGGGTGACGCTGGAGCAGATCGCCGCCGATTTCGGGGTCCACCCGATGACGCTGTCGAAATGGATGCGCCAAACCGACGTCGACGAAGGCACGAAGCCAGGCAAGACCTCGAGCGAGTCGGCGGAGTTGCGTGCGGCGAAACGCCGAATCCGGTTGCTGGAGCAGGAGAACGAGGTCCTCAAACGGGCCGCCGCCTATTTCGCGCAGGCGAGTCTGCCGGGAAAATGACCTACCCGCTCGTTCGTGAGCTGGCCGAAGACGGGATTCCCGTCGCGGTGACGTGCCGGGTGTTGGGGCTGGCCCGCCAACCGTTCTACCGGTGGCTCGCCGAACCTGTCACACCGGCCGAGCTCGAGCAGGCCTATCGCGCGAACGCGCTGTTCGACGCTCATCGAGACGATCCGGAGTTCCGGCTATCGGTTCCTGGCCGACGAGGCCCGCGCCGCGGGTGAGCCGATGGCAGACCGGACCGCGTGGCGGATCTGTTCGGCCCGAGGCTGGTGGAGCGTGTTCGGCAAGAAGCGCGGTGGAAAGGGCCGGGCCGGGCCGCCGGTCCACGACGATCTAGTGCTCCGCAATTTCACCGCTGATGCCCCGAATCGTTTGTGGCTCACCGACATTACCGAACATTGGACCGGTGAAGGCAAGCTCTATCTCTGCGCGGTCAAGAACGTGTTCTCCAATCGGATCGTCGGCTATTCCATCGATTCCCGGATGAAATCGGTATTGGCCGTCCACGCGCTCAACAACGCGGTCGCCCGCCGCGGCGACGTGGCCGGTTGCGTCCTGCACAGCGACCGTGGGTCGCAATTTCGGAGCCGTAAGTTCGTGCGCGCCTTGACTCGTCACGGCATGGCCGGATCCATGGGCCGGGTCGGTGCGGCTGGCGATAACGCCGCGATGGAGAGCTTCTTCGCGTTGCTGCAGAAGAATGTCCTCGATCGCCGACCCTGGTCCACGCGTGAGGAATTGCGCCTCGCGATCGTCACCTGGATCGAACGCACCTATCACCGGCGGCGGCGACAGGCCGGGCTCGGCCGTTTGACCCCCGTCGAATACGAGGTCATCATGACCGTACCGGCCAGTCAGGCCGCGTGACCGAAACTGTCACCGGATCCTGCATCAGTCCCGTGCATAAGGTAACTGGAGTTCTTGACCATGCGTATTCGTACTGCTGCCGTCACCTTCGGCGCCGCACTCGGCCTCGGCGCGGTCGGCGCGGTCGTGCTGCACTTCTACGATGGCGGGTCCAAGGATCATACGTACCTTCAGGTCGGCGACTGCTGGGACTACAGCACCCGATTCGACGAAGCAGTGCACCTGAAGCCGTGTTCCGGTCCGCATTACGGCGAAGTGATCCTCAGCGGAGACAGTTCCACCCTCGCTCCGCGTCCGTCCGGAGGGCTTGACGCTCCGGGCTCTTGCAAACAGCAGCTGAGCGCAATCCTTTCGAAGAACAGTCATCTGGACTTCTGGATGATCCCAAGCGGCACCACCACCCTTTGCGCGGTAATCTCCGCCGATCATGGTGGCACGCGGACCGGAGGCCTCACCGGCAGAGTCGATCGCTGACCCATGTCGCGATCCCCGAACGCGTTCAGCGCACGCGAGGCCAGTCACGGCCGAGGTTTGAGTATCTGACTGACCAGTGAGAGCGTGACAAGAATTCCAGCAACCCCGACGCGTGCGCTGAACTCGGCATGACGGGAGGTTCTGCGCCGCAGTCGATCTCGTTACGCCGATCGCGCGGAGACGCGGTTTGAGCGGATGTCTGTGATGCTGGTGTCCTGGACGGAGTGAATGACCGCTCGAGGACTAGAGTCGGATTCATGAAAGACCGACCTGTCCTCGTCGCGGCCTTGATCGGGGGCTTCATCGGCGCAATGCTGTCGAGTCCGTTCGCTGTGTACTTCGGCTTCGGCCCTCCTGTGCTCGCTACCGTCATTGTCGGCGTGGGAATCTTGCTGGCGGGAGCCGTAGTGTTCGGCAGTCTCTGTGCTGCACTGGTATTGGCCGTCAAGGCTGATCGGCGTAACGGTGGTTACCGCTGCCGCGGTGCGAGCCAGGCATAGTTTTTCGAAATTACGGTCTGGCGGCGGTGCGGCCAGCAGCCGTAGGGGATGCGCTCATCGGCATAGCGGGATGTCTGTGCTACCCAGCGGGTTACGGGAATCGCTTTGCTATCGCTGCTGTGATCGCGTCCGATGCGTGTTCCTGAATGAAGTGCCGGGCGTGTGGCAGCTCGACGATGTCGAGATCGGTGAAGGCGGCCTTCATCCGCGGGATGCAGTGGTTCGGACGGAACACCATGTCCCGCATGCCCCACACCAGCAGGGTTCGCTTGTCGCCGAGCAGGGCGGGCACGTCTTGGGCGAGTTGGTCCAGCAGCGGGCGCGCGGCACGAATTTCTTTGGGCATCATGGCGAGTCCGCGCCGGGCTTCCGCAGTCGGCCGGTCCGGTGCCCTCATCGATGTAGTGAACCCGGCCGGCGGACGAGTCGAACCAGCGCGACTCGAATGGGTACAGATCCCCGTCGGGAACAAAGTCGATCATCATCAGGCCCCTCCCTCTGGCGCGAGGCTACATGTGGTCCACCGGGGCGCGGTAGACCCCACCGAGAAGACCGTTGAACAAGCCGCGGTTCCGGCGAGTTCCACAGCGCAACTGCTCGATGGTCGGCAATCGGCAGCTGCGGACGTTCGCGAACGCGCGCCATGTCTCGCCCCAGGAACAGACCGATCGGGGGCTGCGTCGCCTCGTGCCTGCCCCACCGGCACGATGCCACCGCTGTAAAGACCAGCGCGATATGGGAGCCACTATCGTGCTCTGTCCATGGTGACTGCCTCAGTTCGATGAAGGCGACGACGGCCTGAAATTGTCGTAGAACTTTCGGCCCGCGGTGCAACGTTTGCAGAGCTCTGGCTCGGCCGGCCGGTGGTCGACACCGTCCATGGCGGGTGGCACGGGGATCGGGTCATCGGTATTACTGATAGCGGACTACCAGCGAAGCAGATGCCGATTTCGTCGTCATCACCATAGAAGACACCGCTGGGCACGAAGCCGAGCTTCTCGTAGAACGGGCCAGGACTGGACGGTCCTTGCCCACAGCCGGCGTAGAGTTCGCTGATACCACGGGCTTTGAGACTCTCGACGATCATTTCGATCGCTCTGCGGCCGACCCCTAGCCCCTGGTATGGCCCTGCCACCATCAGGCGCCAGAGGAACACGCCATGGCATTCGAGACCGTAGTCGTAGTCGTAGCCGTTGTGCAGCATGATGAATCCGGCCGGGTCTTCGCCGACGTAGATAGCGCGGAACCAGGCGCTTTCCGGAGAAATGCGCGTCGGCGATCGAGACCGCGTTGTCGGCGACCATCGCCCGCTGTTCGGTTGTGAGGGTTTCACTCAGGTCGCATATGTCGGCGACGGTGCGCGCGGTGATACGGCGCAGGCTGATCTTTTGACCTCCCTCGGCCGGCGGGCGCTGCGGAGTACATGCGCCTGCTGCGGATCGGGAGCTCGGAGACAACTGAGTGCTCTGGGAAACTGACACGATTCGATCGTATATAGAACGAACGTACATAGAACGATAGTTAGCTGTGGCGATGCTCTCGCTGCCGACTGTGAACCAGCGAGCCGCCCCTGCCGAGCATGCTTCGTCTGCACCTTCGGACCTGCGGCGAAGCGAGCTTCCGCCTACCTGGCGCTCTATCGAGGATGCTGCGCCACCCATGGAAGAAGAAGGGCAATGCGTATGTATGGCGAACGATCGTTTCTGATACGTTAGCTATATGGATAGGTCAGGTGATGCATTGTCTTCCCCCGAAGGATCATCGGCCCGGGGCGCTACGGGCAGGCCCCGGCGGTGGTTACGTCGTACGTTGATCGCGGTCGGCTGCGTGGTGGCGTTGGTGGTGGGTGCGGGCGGGTGGGTGATCTACGCGAACGACTTCGCCATCCGGCAGGAGGAATTGACGATTCCCGGGTCGACCCAGCCGTTGAAAGCGACGTTGGCGCTGCCCGAGCACGGGAAAGGGCCTTTCGGTCTGGTTGTGTTCGTGCATGGGGACGGGCCTGCCAATGCCACCCGTGACTCGTTCTACGAACCGATTTGGGAGTCGCTCGCCAAGGCCGGGTACGCGTCGCTGTCCTGGAACAAGCCGGGAATCGAGGGGGCGCCGGGGAACTGGCTCGATCAGAGCATGCACGATCGCGCGGCCGAGGCCGAGGCGGCGATTGCGTGGGCGCGCCAGCGCGATGATATCGATCCGCGTCGGATCGGTATGTGGGGGATCAGTCAGGGCGGGTGGGTCGTGCCCGAGGTGGCGGCGAATCTGCCCGATCTACAGTTCGTGGTTCTTGTTGGCGCGGCGGTGAATTGGTTGCGACAAGGGGAGTACAACCTGCTCGCCGAGCTGCGGCATCGAGGCGCTTCTCAGGCCGATATCGCCGCTGCTCTCGATCGCCGCAACGCCGGTTCGCAGGCGCTACGCGAGAACGCCACCTATGAGAAATATCGTGCCGCCCAACATGACTCGGACCCGATGTCGGAAGACCGCTGGAACTTCGTTCAGCGGAACTATCGCTCCGATGTGACCACGGTTCTGCCGCAAGTGAAGGTGCCGGTGTTGCTGGTATTGGGCGATGACGATCTCAATGTCGACGTCGACGAGACCGAACGTGTCTACCGCGAAATCCTTCCGCCGCAACAACTCACGGTGCAGCGCTATCCGAACGCCTCGCACAACATCGTCAAGGCCGGCTTCGACAATGACCAGGACTGGCGGGCGGCGGTGGTGGCGCTGTTCGCGCCACGAACGCTGTACGCGCCCGGCTACCTGGATTCCTTGCGTGAGTATGCCGAGAACCAAGTGGTCCGCTGAACAGTGTCACTCCACCGAATCGAGAGGAGCCGGTCCGACATCTGGACCGGCTCCTCTCGACTATCCGATTGATTCCTGCTCGACCAGATAAACAGGGACGCTTCCTGCCTGACGACCCAACACGACATCGAGAACCTCGAAGAACCGCCCGGGGTCGATGACGGCTTCGGGCGGGTGCACGCCCGGCCGACGGGCTGAGCCGTCGATGACCTGCGCCATGCCGATCGCCAACGGGATTCCGGTTACCCGCGCCATATCGGCGAGCAAGGTGTGGGCCGGGTCCTCCGGGGGGCCGGTCAGGTTGAGGTGTGCCAGGACCATGTGCGGGCGCCCTTGCTTGGTGCCGGACACGGCTGCGAAGAACGGCGGCAGCGTGCCGGGCCCCTTGGCGCGCAGCGCTGTCGGCGCCGACCGGAGGATCCGCAGCAGGTTCGGGTCGGCGAAGGCGGCTGCCGCGGCTTCGTTGGTGAGTTTGCCCCGGTCGATATCGCGACGCAGGGTATCGAGGTAGGCCATCGCCCACGTACTCATCACCATCAGATTGATCGCATCGCCGCTGGGTTTCAGGGTGCGTTGCAAGGTGATCGGCTCCGGATGGCCGATGGAGTACGCGGTGCCACGTCGTCCACCGGGAAGCTCCAGCGTGACCGGGCGAAGGGGGCGTTGCTCGCTGAGCCGACCGGCGGTCACACCTTTGATCGTGCCGCTGCTCTGCTGCATCCAATGCACCGATGCGGCAGAGGGGCGACCGTCGGGCCCGAGCAGTTGCGCGTCGTCTCGGGTCGCATCGCCCGCGCCGTCGACGTCGACCGGCCACGCGGTGTAGGCATCGCGAACCGAGTCGAGTTCCGCGGCGGCGATTGCCGCCAGCAAATTGCTGATGCCAGGGCTGGCGCCCATGCCGATGATCGCGCACACGTCCCGGGCCCGCGCCGCCGCGTCGAGTTCGAGCATCTGCAGCGTGGGTTCCCAGTCGTCGCAGATATCGAGGTAGTGCGTCCGGGTGTCGATCGCTGCTTGTAATACCGCCAGCCCGAAGCGGTAGTAGGGCCCTACGGTGTTGAGCACTACGTCGGCCGATGCGAGCGCTGCGCGCAACTGAACATCGTCGGTGACGTCCACCTGGATCGCCCGGACGGCCATGGGTGCGTCGACCAAGCGACGTGCCAAACCTTCGGCTGCGGCCAGATCCCTGTCTGCGACAACGATTTCCGTCACGCCTGGGATATTCACCGCGGTTTGCACGGCCACGGTGCCCATGGCACCGGGCCCACCCAACGCGAGAACTTTCATCGGATGCTCCTGACTTCCAAGACCGGGGGTTGTTTTTTCACGCGCACGGTGCCGCGCACCACTTCGCTCGCGGCCGGCAGAGCGCCGTTCCATCGCCGTCTGGGCGCGGGACCCGCGAGAGCGGGCGTTGGAACCTGCCTCCACACCGCTGATCCCCGGTGCTCGGGTAGTGGTCCGACCTCGGGGACTCGGTGCGGTGATCGTGCGCGGGACTGCTCGCCGGCGCGATGCGTGGGCGGTGCTCCGCGGCCGCAGCCGGGGACGCCAGGACCGTTCCAGTTGTTATCGCTGCGGCCATGAGCAGGAGCGTTGCCCTGCGGTTCAGAGAGTTCATCACCATTCTTTCGTTCGTATTCAATACGAGCGTATCAGCTACGATAGTTTTAACGAGAGACGGAACGGAGCGTGAGATATGGCAGTGCGCCCAGCTGGAATCGCCACCCCATCGACGCCGACGTGGCACCCGGGCATCGATCACCGCTGCGGGATCGACGACGTCCGGCAGCGCAGACCCCACACGCGAGACCTCGAACAGGCGGCGACCGGCGTCATTGTCATAGGAGCGGGCGTGCTGGGAGCCGCCATCGCTTATGCTTTGGCGCGCAACAGCATTCGCGTAACGTGTATCGATCTCGAGGTGCACGGTGCGGGAGTGACCGATAGCGCGTTCGGGTGGATCGGTACTACGCACACCGGCGGCGGCTCCGAACTGCACCACGACGCCATCGCTGACTTCCGCGCGCTGGACGCGGATCTCGAAGGCGCGCTATCGGTCTCCTGGGCAGGGTCACTCACCTGGTTCCGAACGCCGGAAGACACCGAATCGTTCGTGCGAACACAACAGGGGCTGGGATTCCCGATCCAGGCCGTCGATGCCGAAGGCTTCGCACGTCTGGAACCCACCTTGGGTAGCCGACCGGACATCGCGGCGTACGCACCGCACGAAGGTGCTGTTGCGCCGGGACGAATGCGACGAACCCTGCTGGCCGCTGCCCGGGACCTCGGTGCCCGGGTAGTGGAGGCCGCCGTCTCCGAAATCGCTGTCGGGATCGACGGTCGGGCACAGGTCTTCTCCGATGCCGGCGTCTTCCCTGCGCGATATGTGGTGTTGGCGAACGGGCTTGGTGTCCCACGGCTGGCCGCGCAGGTGGGAACCGTGCTCGCGGTCGAGTCCGCACCGGTGATCCGATACACCTTCCGAACCAGTGCGCAGCTGTCGCGGCGAGTCCTGTCCGGTCCGGACTACGAGATCCGGCCCTGGCATCGGGGAACGTATCTCGGTGCGGAGAGCTACACGGCGACGGAAGATCCGTATCGACCGGTGCTGCGGGTACACCGGGCCCTCGACGCCATCCGCCGCGATTTCGGCCTGCGAAATTTCCTGGAGCTGATGGACTTTCGCGTCGGCTTCCGGGCGATGCCCATTGCCGGACGGCCCTATCTGGGCACCCTGCGCACCGCTCCTCAGGTGCTGGTCGCCTGTATGCATTCTGGAGTCACGCTGGCACCTGCCGCTGCTCGCCGGGTGCTGCACCACATCATCGGCACCGCCGAGCTCGCTTCGATCTGATCTTCGCTGAACGGTCCCGAACTACGACGCGTGAGCGGAATCGGTGACCCCTCCGGTGACCTTCGAATACCAGCGGAACAATCGAACAGGTTGCGCGGGTTCGGATTTGAGAAGTTCCGCCCAGCAGGCCGCCACCGCCGCGCGCGCGGCCGTACCGACCCACGGCTGAGGAAGCAGCTGAGGAGGCAGCAGCGGATCCGGCTCCATAGCGTGGGTGAACTCCGCGGCCAACGCGACAGCGATCGTCAGATGCCGAACGGGTGAGGATTCCCGTAGCTCCTGCAAATATTGCTCGGCGGACTCCAGTAGCCGCCGGTGACCGTCGGCGATGCGGCCGAGCGGCCATAACTGCTCGGCGATATCGCGGGGGACGGTATGCCGGCCGGTGGCCAGATCGGTGCTTGTCAGAGTGGTGATGTGATCGGAAACGCCCAGAGTTGTTGCGGCGGAACGGATTCGATCTTCCCACGGATTCGCCGAAACATAGAGGCCACCCTGAATCGGCGCGCCGCCGAGCCGCAGGATGGTATCGCGCATGGAATCGCGGGCATGCCGCGCGGATTCGGGAACGCCGAACGCCACCAGGTGCCAGCGCCCGTCCCAAGAAACCTCGCCGCGATCCTGGGCATACATGTAGCGCACGAAGTCGAGATCCGGTTCGAGACTGTTACGGGTCAGCTCCGTCGCGCGCAGCACAGCCTTGCGGCCGCGACCCTCCTGAACGAACCTGCCCTCCGCCACGAGCCGCTTGATGCAGAGCCGGACCTGTTGATCGCTCATGCTGAGTGCGTTGGCGACATCGTAGAGTTCGCCGGCGGCGATTGTCGCGTCCTCACGAACCAGACTCTCCACCAGCGTGCGGGTGGAGATGTCGGTGTCATGGTACTGGCCCTCGCCCACATTCGCCCCTGCTCTACACGCCGACGAGCTACAGCTATCGTATCTCGTACGTTCGGTTACGTCTCGATCGTCTACTATACGGTAGACCTGTCCGGAGCTGCGTCTACATCGGCGTGATCGCCCGGACGACGAGCATGCGCTGTGGGCTCGGGCAGATCAGGTTGTCCCACGGCAGCCACAGCGATTCGGTGTTGTCGGGCGGGTAGACGCGCAGGGTGTTGGTGCGCAAGGCCGCGCATTCGTTGATCTGCTTGGGATAGGAGATGAACTCGAATTGCGCCGCACCGTCCGGTGCGAGCGTGACCGGAGCTGGCTTGGGTGCTTGCGGGCCCTGATCCCGAACGGCGGGCTCGCCTACCGGCTCACCGGTGGGGCTGTTGGTTTGCGAGATACCCGGGAATCCTTGCAGGACACAGGTTCGTGAGCTGGAGTTGATGAACCTCAGGAACCAGGTCCCGCCCACCGGGCCGCCGACTCCCTTGTCCAGGCGCAGCTGGGCGGTCACGCACTTCGGGGGTGCGGTGTCGGCCGGAGCCGTCGGGTCTGCGACGGCGGTTCTGGTCGCGGGTGCGGGCGCGGGCGCGGGTGCGGGCGCGGCGGTGGCCTCGGGGACACTGCCGCTGGGCTCACTCGTGCGCCCGGGTTGGGTCGGCTGCCCAGGTTGTGCTGACGGCAGCGGGGTTCGGGTGGGCGGCGGCCCGGGTGTCGAGTTCAGGTTGCAACCGCTGGCAGTGATGACGACGCCCGCCGCGAAGCCGGCGACGATCAGTGGCTTGATCCGCATGAGATTCCCTCGAGTTCGATACTGCGACCGTTCGGTTTACAAGCTGCACATCGAGGTGTGCCAGTTCCCGTTACCTGATGTGATCGGCGAGGATCTGGGTAATCGGCTGCAAGTCAATGCAATTCGCCGTAGCTCTGTCCGATACTGCCTGCTCCGGACACCTTCGGGCAAAGTGTTAACGCTGAGCGGTGCAATTCCTGCCCCAGGAAGTGGGGGCCGTCAGAAGTGCCCGAATCAGCGCACCTCATGCATTCGCTCGCTGAACCCGCAGTCGGAGTCGTATGCCAATTCCGGCAGCGCTGTCAGAGGATCTGGTTCCAGATGTGCAGCAGTATGTGTTCGGTGACCTCGATGCCCGAAACCAGGGGCTCGTGTGGACCGGGGACCTCGTACATTCGCACGTGTACACGCGCAGGCCCTGGCGGGGTGATGGGGTCGCGCAGCTGGCCCTGCGTCTCCTCGAGCCAGCTGTGCCGGAGCCGTTGCGCTCCAAGGGCGGTGGTGTAGGTGCACTCATCGATCAGCTCGAGGTCGTCGGGGGGCGCAGGCAACGCTGTGTCGCTGACGGCGACGGTCACACGCGCCATCCCGTCTTCAGTTGCCGTGTGGAGTTGCAGCGCCCCGGCGCCTGGCCGCAACCTCGGCCCCGTCTTCTGGGAGATGGTCCGCAGCTGGTCATCGAGGAGATCGTCGGTCAGGAAAAAGAAACCATCGGCATGATCGACGAGGTCGGTGCGCTCCATGGCTGATCTCCCTACGAGGCTCATCGCGATTCCCGCCACCATGCTAGGTCGTTGCCCGGTGTCGACTCGACCATAAAACTTGTCGCCGTCACGGACAGGGCTCTGGTAGTAGAACTCGCGGATCGCGATTGCTTGGAGGGGGAATCCAACTGGGCCATTGGTCGGCACCGAAAAGGATCTGTTGCCCGCACGGGCACCCGGTTGGGACGGCGCACCAGCGAGACCTGCGGTGTGCGTTCCATTCCGGTATCTGCGGCGGCTGACCCATGCGGACCGTGTAAGGGCTGGCGATGGGTGAGCTCTGCTGGGACACTCTGGTGTTCAGGGCGGAGTTGGAGAAGGGTGGGGGATGACGAAGGCGATGTGGGGGCGGGGCTCCGAGGTGGCGCTTGGTATCCGAGCGTTTCTCTGGGTTGTCGCTGGGCTGGCAGCCGTTGTCGTTGCGTTGCACATTGAGAACGCGAGATCGACTGTTCGCCAAGGTATTCCAGCGAATCCGATCACTGTGCTCGATGGGCTGCTTCGGGGGGAGCTGTATTGGTCGCGCGGCGCGACTGCGATGGTGATCGTAGAGGCCGCGATTGCTGGAATCGGCTGGCTCATACTGGTATTGATCCGTCGGCTCGCTTCTCGCGGACGGCCCGCGATCGACAGCAAGGCTCGGTTCATGGCATCCGGTAAGGCGCTTGGGCCGTTGACCGCAGCCAGTGCACGGCGGAAGGCCGACGAGCTCGGTGTGTGTCTCGGATTCACCGACGCACCGGGCGTTCTGATCGGCACGTCTGTTGCCGGACGACAACGGCTGTACGGCACCTACGAAGACCTCCATCTGGATATTTGGGGTCGGCGGCAAGGGAAGTCGACCTGCCGAGCGATCCCGGCGATTCTGGATGCCATCGGGCCTGTGGTCGCCGCCTCGACCAAGCGCGACATCGTCGACGCGACGCGCGACGTTCGTGCGGGACAAGGGAGTCGGATCTGGGTGTTCGACCCGCATAACGTGGCGGGCGAGGCGCCGAGCTGGTTCTGGGACCCGCTGGCGTGGGTCGGCGGCGACGCCGTTCGGGCTGCTCGTCTGGCAGCTCATTTCGCTGAGGCGGACAACCGCAGCGATGGCGGCGATTACTTCGAGATCGAGGCCGAAGAGTTGCTTGCGACGCTGTTTCTGGCCGCATCGGTGGATCGACGTCCGATTTCACAAGTGTGGGAATGGGTAACATATTCGCAGGACCTAGAACCTGTCGAGCTGCTTCGCCAGCACAGGCATCATTTTGCTGCGGCGGGTCTGGCCGCTGTATACAACGCGGATTGGCGCCCTCGGTACGGCATCTTCGGTACCGCCAAGAAGATGGTCCGTTGCCTACGGTTCCCCGACCTCCACCCCTGGGTCGGCCGGATCAGCGACGACCAGCGGGAGTTCAATGAGCACGAGTTCGTCGATCACAACGAAACGCTGTATGCGTTGTCGGCCGCGGGGACCGGTTCGTCGGCGCCCTTGGTGAGTGCTTTGATCGAATCGGTGCTGGATGTCGCCGTGCGGAAGGCATGGTGGTCCGTTCCCTTGCTCGCGGTTCTGGATGATGCCGCGAATGTGGTGCGGCGCAAGGATTTTCCGCAGTGGTACGAACAACACGGTTCCCGAGGTGCCATTGTGATGGCAATGCTGCAGTCATGGGCCCAAGGCGTCCGACGCTGGGGACACGACGGTATGAACGAGTTGTGGTCGGCCGCCAACATCAAGGTGGTCGGCGCCGGTGTCGACGATGTTCCATTTCTGCGAGACCGGGTGGACGGAATCGGCGGCTGTGGCATCGGGGTATCGGAGCTGCGGTCATTACCGCGCGAGCGAGCAGTGCTGTTCGCATCCGGCGCACCACCGGTGCTGATCGAGACCGCACCATGGTGGACGGGACCTTACGCAGATGACGTAAGGCGATCGATCGATGTTCATCGGCCGAGTAAGCCGACTCTGATGAGTCTGCTCAACACCGCAGCGCCGCCTGAGACGTCACCGAAGTGATCGCCGGTCGACATCGACAAGGTCGAAGGGCCGGCGAGCTATGTTTCAGACCGAGGCAGTTGCACCCCGTGACGCGCATTTATGGCTGTTAGCTTCGACGTATGGAAACTTCGACACCTCCGGACGGCTCTGGCCGTGCTGCGGCCTACGATCCGATCGCGGAAGCTTACGCTGCGGAGAACGCGACCAGTCTCCTCAACGAGTACTACAACAGGCCTGCGATCCGTGATCTGCTCGGTGACGTCGCCGGTAAGCACGTGCTGGACTTGGGGTGTGGCTCCGGTCCAACACTCGTCGACTTGATCAGGGGCGGAGCTACGGCCGTCGGAATCGACGGCAGCAAGGCTCTCATCGACATAGCCCGCGACCGCGTCGGAAGCGCCACAGAGCTGTACGTCGCAGATCTAGCCGAACCGTTGCCCTTCGACGACTCCACCTTCGACGATGTCGTGTGCTCGCTGACGCTCCACTATCTCGAGGACTGGCACTCCCCGCTGACGGAGATACGACGGGTGCTAAAGCCCGGAGGCCGCCTGATCCTGTCTGTGGAGCATCCGCTTGTCATGTGGTTCACCGCCCTCCAGGCAGGCAACACGACGAACTACTTCGCCACGCGGCCCCGGCATGTGACGGACATGGCAGGACAAGACGCCGACCTGACGTTTTGGGACCGGTCACTGTCGACGATGTTCAAGACATTCTCCGACACCGGATTTCGAGTGACCCACCTCGATGAGCCTGGTCCCGCACCGGAAGCGCTGGAGCGGTTCCCAGAATTCTTTGAGAGTAGGGATGACCCCCGCTTTCTGGCCTTCCTGTTCCTGGTCCTGGTCCCGGTAGGTTGACAGTCCGCCAAAAAGTCCCGGCCCGTCCTCTGCCAGCTAACTGACGCACCAGTGCTCGCGACATGTCCCCTGGGCCAACATCTACTCGGATGGATCGCCATCGTCCAGGCCGACGACCTGCCCGGTCGGGCCTCCTTCGCCAACGGGCTCGAGTCCGACCTGAACGCCGTCACCGCCGGCCTGACCATGCGCTGGAACTCCGGCCCGGTCGAGGGCCGCGTCAATGATGTCGCAGACATGTGATGCTGCGGCACAACATCTTTCGTCACGGGAAGTGGGCCAGATCCCAGAAATAACAGACAAAGTCAGCATGGCCCATCAGGGTTGAAGTCCTGAGTCGATGTCTGGTTGCTATGCGCTCGGTGGTGAGGAAGCGACTATGGATGCGAGGACCAAACTATCGTGCAACCTCGGGAGTCCGCCGCCGACATCGGCGGGCCCGTCGCGCCACAGGGTCGGTACGCGGCAGCCGATGACGGTGATCGTGTTTCCCGCGTCGAACGCGTTCATGGTGTGCCACATGAAGCAGGGTTCGACGTCGAACCAGCGCATGCTGCCGCCCCGGCGTGGCATGACACCGAATCGGGCGCCGTGTGTGTCGTCCCACCGCCACGGCAGTCCGGCGGCAGCGGAGGTCAGGTCGAAGACGACGGGCAGGTCGAGGAAGATCACGGACGACGCGGTGATCGCGAAGTCGTGCATCAGGGTGGCACGCGGAACGGGAATTTGCTGTGCTTGCAACAACTTTCCCGTTGCCGCCGCCCGGTAATAGGTGAGAAATGGTGGTCGTTGCCTGGTTCCGAAGAACAGCAGTTCTCCTGTTGTCGGGCAGATCTTGGGGTGGGCGGTCATCGGTGTGTCGAGCGTGCTGCAGAAGGTGAACGGTCCCACGGTGTCGAGCTCGGGAGTGATCTCGTAGGGGAAGCCGCCCTCCTCGAGTGCCAGCAATCGGCCGGCGTGGGACACGATGTGGGTGTTCGCCGTCGTGACTCGGAAATCCATTGTGCCGCTGTGGGAGTCGAAGGCCAGCTCGAACCGGGACTTTCCGGGATTCGCCCACAACGGAGTTCGCACGTATCGGTTGCGATACCAGACCGCCCTGCCCTGCTCGAGTGACACCGCGTGGACCATGCCGTCCCCGGCGAAATAGTGCGGCGACGTTCCCGTGCGCGGATTCGGACCATTGCGCAGGAACACACCGTCGAGGTCGTGCGGGATCGCGCCGATCACCTCGGCCGGTACCGTCGTCACCTCGTCCGCCACCGGGGCGTTGTTGCCCGCCAAATGCAAAGGTCCATCGGTCAGTGTCATGACTGTCCTCCCGCTGCACGCCCAGGATGCAGCGACAATTCGCCGAGAAACAGTCTTGTTCTTCCCGAGTCCGTCAGCCGGTCGGAACATGCGCAGGTCACAGCGCTGCAAAGCGAACCTGCCCAACGTGGGCATGACGATGCTCGTCGTCTACCACGCCTACGCGGCGTTCGACGCTCACAACAAACGACTCGGCGCCGCGGTGATCGTCAGCCCAGACCTCTCGGGCTCGCCGAAACCCCTGCGCCACTCGTCCCGAACGTGACCCGGCAACGGCGGGCGCGGCCTCGACCTCATCGGTACCAAACCTGTTGTGCGGCAATGTCTCGCGCCACAAACATCGTCGCTCGCCCCTCGGGCATGCTCGACGGCCGTTAGTGTCGGTGGATGGATCATGACCTCGTACTCGACTACCTGCGGCGGATCGGAGTCGAGGCATCGGTTCGCCCCGACCTCGACGCCCTGCGCGAACTCCACCGGCGGCATCTCGAGACGGTGCCGTTCGAGAATCTCAGCATTCATCTCGGCGAACGCATCGTGCTCGACGAGAAGCTGTTGGTGGACAAGATCGTGCGACGGCGGCGCGGCGGGTTCTGCTACGAGTTGAACGGAGCGTTCGGCACCCTGCTGTCGGCCCTCGGGTTCCCGGTGACGATGCTTGCCTGCGGTGTGTACGACGGCGGGCACGTCCGGCCGCCGTTCGACCATCTCGTGCTGCGCGTGGACCTGGACCGTCCGTGGCTGGTGGACGTGGGATTCGGCCGAAACTTCTGCTATCCGCTGCGCCTGGACAGCACCGACGACCAACCCGATCCGGCCGGCGTATTCCGGGTCGTCCCGGTCGAGGACGGCAGCGGCGACCTCGACCTGTTGCGCGACGACGCGCGGCAGTACCGGATCGAGGCCCGGCCCCGGCGACTGATCGACTTCGAGCCGTTCTGCTGGTATCACCAGACCTCGCCGGATTCGCACTTCACCGGCAAACTGGTGTGCTCGCGACCCACTCCCACCGGCCGCATCACCCTCAACGACCACACCCTCACTCGCACTGAGAACGGCGAACGCACCGAACAGACCCTGACCGACGAGACGGCGTTGGCCGCCTACCGCGATCTGTTCGGTATCGCGTTGAACCGCCTACCTGCGGTCGCGAAGCGGCGGTAGCTGGTTCCGCGATCGCGCTGCCAGCGGAGGCCGGGACCTCGGCTGATCGAACCAGAAACGCCCTGCTCCGTTGTCGCGGGTCATACCGCTCACGCGTGCGTCGCCGACGCAGTGGAGCCAACTATGTCGAGGAGCCGGTCGACGAGACGGGCCGCTTCGGCGTCGGTCATCGGTTCGGTGAACAAGGCGTGGAAGTACAGGGGCGCCACGACCAGCTCGACCAGGTCGGCCAGCGTGGGGACCGGCTCACCACGCTGTTCGGCACGGTCGAGCATCGCCTGCAGTTGACGCTCGCGTTCGGCGAAGGCCGGCGAACGTCGACGCTGTTGTCCTGGACGGATTTCCATGACCACGGCCCGAAGAATCAGCGGGACATTTCCGTTCCGCAATGAGGTCGCGACCGCGGCGGCGTAGCGATGCAGGTCATCGTGCAGGGCGCCGGTGTCGGGAAGCGACGCGGTGGTGGTCGACCACTCGTCGACCACATCATGCAGCAGGGCTGACATCGTTCCCCAGCGCCGGTAGATCGTCGCCTGGTGCACCCCTGACGCCGTGGCGACCAACGGGACGCTCAGCTCTTCCCACGGATGCGTCTCCAGCAGTTCGAGCACTGCTGCGTGGACTGCGGCGCGCACGCGTGCGGACCGGCCACCGGGCCGCTGCATGGTTCGACCGTCCTCCATACCGAGATCATAACGCGAGATTTCTTGCATTAGTGTGCGACCCTGCGTACCGTCACTAACACGAGGATTTTCGCGTTACAGTTCGGAGGGCATCATGCGACGACAGATCTTCACGTTCGTCGGCCACTACCTCGAGATGGTGCTGGCGATGTTTATCGGCATGGGCCTTCTTGCTCTGCTATGGATGCTGATCTGGCCCGGCCTGCACGACCAACCGGTGGCGAGCACGCTGGTCATGGCAGCCGATATGACGATCGGCATGGCCGGCTGGATGGCAATACGCGGGCACAGCCGACGGATGATCGTCGAGATGTCCGTGGCGATGGTCGCGCCGTTCGTGGTGCTGCTGGTGCCGCTCGTGGCCGGAGCCATCACGGTCGACACCCTGATGATGGTCGGACACGTGCTGATGTTCGGCACGATGCTCGCCGCCATGCTCCTGCGCCGCTCGGACTACTCGCACCGGCGCGGGGCCGTTGTGCAGCCGGCTCGAGTCGAGAACATCGCGACGCCATGACGCCTGCGGATCCGAGAACGAAGAAGGCACCCATGAATCCGTCTACGACCGCGGCCGCCGGTATCGCCCATGCCAAGCGTCCGGTGTCGAGTTACTGGCCTGCCGCGTTGGGGTTGGCAGCCGCGGCCTTCCAGATCGTGACCGGCGTGGCGACCGATGCGGTGGCGATCACGGTGACGGTCGCGGCCTGCTGCTACCTGGCCGCGGCTGCGCTCGGCCGACCCTGGATCGCCTGGGCCGGTATCCCGGTGGGCTCGGTTGTGGTGGTGCTCAGCGAGGTTGCTGGTATCGCCTGGTGGCAGGGCTTGGCGGCGTTCGCGGCCGTGTTGGTCGTGGCCGGTGTGTCGCGCCGGGCACCGGTCCGTCCCTTCACCGCGCAGATTCTGGCGCTGGTGGGGTTCGGTGGCCTCGCCGTAGCCGCAGTGCTGGTCAGCCCGCGCTTGGGCCTTGCCATCGCCGGTATCGCCCTGGCCGGCCATGCCGCATGGGACTACGTGCACTTGCGGCGCAACGCGGTAGCCCCGCGTTCCCTGGCCGAATTCTGCTTCGTGCTCGACATCCCCTTCGGCGTCGCTGCCATCGTCATGGCCATCACCGGATAACTGCCACGCCGCACCCGGCGGGCATCGCGGCAGCGTCCGACGAAGAGCGACGGCGCTTTCCGGCCGACGGCACCCCGGCCGGCAGGTGGTCGGGGTGCGCACCCGGCAGACTGAGGGAATGGGTTCTGGTTCGTCAGCTCGGCCGTCGCCCGCGGATCTGGCCGCGGCGCAGGACAAGACGGTTCCCGATGTGATCGGGCCTGACTTGCGTGTGCTGTTCTGCGGAATCAATCCGGGCCTGTGGTCGGGGGCCACCGGACAGCACTTTGCTCGTCCGGGAAATCGGTTCTGGCCTGCCTTGCATCGGTCCGGCTTCACGCCGCGCCTGCTGCGGCCCGACGAACAGCGAGAACTGCTCGCGCTGGGCTTGGGGATCACGAATGTGGCCGCACGCACGACCGCCAAAGCCGAGCAACTGACCGCCGACGAACTGCGCGCCGGTGGGCGTGCCCTGGTCGATCGGGTCGAGCAGTATCGACCCCGGGTACTGGCCGTACTCGGTATCGGCGCCTACCGCACGGCCTTCGGTCGTCCGCGCACCACGATCGGCCGCCAACCCGAGCGGATCGGTGATACCGCGGTGTGGGTGCTGCCCAACCCCAGCGGGCTCAACGCCCACTACACCCTCGACGCCCTCGCCTCGGAATTCCGCGCGCTGCGCGAGTGGGTCGAAACCGGTTGACCTGCATGGTGACCTCGGAGCCGTGGAGGTCACCTTCGCGGATGAGCTACGGGGTCTCGGTGGTTCGAGACAATAGGCCGCGGTCCAGCGCGACGACGACGGCGTGGGTGCGGTCATTGACGTCGAGTTTGGCGAAAATGCGTAGTAGGTGGGTTTTTACGGTGGCTTCGGCGATGGTGAGGCGTTGGCCGATTTCCGGGTTGGAGAGGCCATCCGCCACTGCGTGCAGGACGTCGATTTCGCGGGGGCTCAGGGCGATCGGGGCGGGGCGGCGGATGCGGGCCACCAGGCGTTCGGCGACCAGGGGGGCCAGGACTGTGCGGCCGCGGGATGCGGCGTGGATGGCCGCGACGAGTTGGTCGCGGGTGGTGTCTTTGAGGAGGTAGCCGATGGCTCCGGCTTCGACGGCGCGTTCGATATCGGAGTCGGTGTCGTAGGTGGTGAGGATCAGTACGCGAGTTGTGCTGCGGGTGGTGATTTCTCGGGTGGCTGCTACACCGTCCAGGATCGGCATTCGTAGGTCGAGCAGTGCCACATCGGGTTTCAGGCGTTCGACCAGTGCGATCGCTTCGCTGCCGTCCGCCGCTTCGCCGACGATATCGATGGACGGCTCGGCGGCCAGCAGGGCCGCGATTCCGGCGCGCATGACGACGTGGTCGTCGGCGAGGATCAGGCGGAGGCGTTCGGCCATGTCAGTTCCGATCGTTCGGCGGTAGGGATGCGAAGATGCGGGTGCCCTCGCCGGGTGCACTCGTCACGGTGAGTTCGCCGCCGAGTTCGGTGAGGCGGTTGCGCATACCTTCGAGGCCGAATCCGCGGGCTTCGTGTGGGGTGAATCCGATTCCGTCATCGGTGATTTCGAGTTCCACGTCGAATGGACCGCGAGTCAGGACGACGGTCGCTGTGCTGGCCCCCGCGTGCTTGCGCACATTCGCCAGCGATTCCTGAGTGCAGCGCAGCAGAGCGATCCGGGTGGGCTGGTCGCACTCGATATCGGCCAACTCCGCATGCACGGTCAGCCCCGTGTCCTCGGCACACCGATCCAGGATCCGCCGCAGCAACTGCGCGATCCGCTCGGTCGCGCCACCGGCCGACGGAGCTGCGCCGACGAGAACTCTCGCCTCCGTGAGGTTCTCGCGGGCCGTGCGCTCGATCGACAGCAACTGTTTGGCGCTCGTCACCGGATCGGTCGCCATGCCGCACCGGGCCGCCTCCGCCAGCACGATGATGGACGCGAAGCCTTGGGCGAGCGTGTCGTGGATTTCACGTGCGAGCCGTTCGCGCTCCTCGGCCGCGCCTTGGCGTTGGTGCGCCGCGGCCAGTTCCGATTGCGTACGTTCCAGTTCGATGCCCAGCAGGTGGGCGCGTTCGTCACCCCGTTTGATCACGCGATCCATCCACAGCCCGAAAAGCACGCCGCCGACCAGGCCGATCAGGGTGAAAACGGCATTGCCCGGCGAGAATCGCGTCCCCGCGACCGTCCCGATCAGCGTGGCCACCGCGCCCGCACCGATGTAACCGATCGCCTGCCGCGGGGTCGCGGTGTAGAGCCAGAACATCGGCAGCGACACGATGAAGAACGCCGCGCCGCCCTCGAGCAGGATGGCCGTCGCGCCGAGCACCAGGACGAGCAGGCCGAGGAAGTCGCTCGACCGCACCCGGGGATTGCTGGGAAACGCCAGCAGGATCAGGTAACTCACGGCGAGCACGGCCATCAGCGCCCACGTCCCGTACTTGACGACGCCGATGCGGTCGTGCACCGCGACCACCGGCGGCCATAGACCGGACAGCACCCAGCACCCGAGGTAGCACCGCCGCAGTATCCGGAACCGGTCGTCGGTGCGCGGCCGTTGGGTCATTTCTACGAGCCTACTTTCACCGGCACGCGGCCCGCGGTGGTGACGGCAGGGCGTGCGGGCCACCAGGTTCGGTCACCCAGCAGGAGCAGCAGCGCGGGCAGAATCACGATCCTGATGACGAAGGCGTCGAGCAGCACGGCCACCGCGAGCGCGAAGCCCATTTGCTTCATCTCCATGATGTGCAGCGGAACGAAACTGGCGAACACCGTCACCATGACGAACGCGGCGCTGGTGACCACGCCCGCCGAACCGCCGACACCGTCGAGCACCGCCTGGCGGGTCGGTGCACCGTTGTCCACGGCTTCCTTGATCCGGCTCAGCACGAAGACCTGGTAATCCATCGACAGGCCGAACAGGATGACGAAGAGCAGCAACGGTACTCGGGATCCGATCGTGCCGGTCGAATCGAAATCGAGCAGGCGCTCGGCCCAGGTGTGCTGAAAAACCAAGGTGAGCAGGCCGAGCGAGGCACCCGCCGAGAGCAGGTTCAGCACCACACCGACCAGGCCGAGGACAATGGAACGGAAGGCCGCGGCGGTCAGCGCGAAGGTCACCAGTAGCAATCCCGCGATGACCAGCGGCAGTTTTTGCTTCTGATGCGCCGGATAGTCCGCGTAGCGGGCCACATCACCGGTTACCGCGTAGTCGATGTTCGGGAGTACGCCGATAGTGGCAGGAACGTAGTCCGCGCGAACCCGTTCGAGTGACCGCAGCGCCGCGTCGTCGCTGACGTGATGCGGGACACGCAGTTCCAGCAGCGTGACCCGGCCGTCGGCCGAGGTGCGGGACTCGTCCGGCCGCATCATCGCCGGATCGTCCGCGGCCCGCTCGGCCAAGGCGCGCAGCGCGTGGGTGACGTCGTTCGCCCGTGCCGGATCCGCCGCGACGACGACCTGGTGCATCGACTTCAGTTCCGGGAAGGCGGCGTTCAGCCGGTCGAAGGTCTGCATGGCCGGGATGGTGCGCGGATGGGTCTCGCGCCCCATATCGGTGAGCTCGAGGCCGAGGACCGGCGCGGTGAGCGCGAGCATGGCGAGAACCGAAACAGCCAGTGCGGCAGCGGGCCTCGCCGCGATCTTGTGCAGCACGAACCCGGTGAACCGCCCGCGCGACGAGGTGCGGCGGACCGGTGCGGCATGCCCGGCCGCTCGGCGCGCGGCCCGGCGCTCGGCCCGATCGGTGAGTACCGTCAACAGCGCGGGCAACGCGGTGAGCGAGCTGGCCACCGAGACCAGGGTCACCAGGATCGCGGCGGTCGCAATAGAAGAGAAGATGACGTCATCGACGAGGTACAGGGTCGCGGTGGAGGCCGCGACGGCGAGCCCCGACACCACCACGGCCCGGCCCGAAGTCGCGGCCGCCACAGCCACCACCGCCCGCGAATCCAGCGCTGCGCCGGGGCGATCGCGCTCCTCCCGTGCGCGCTTCAGGTAGAAGAGCGTGTAGTCGACGCCGACCGCCAGCCCGATGAGCAGGATGATATTGGTGCCGACTCCGTTGTCCGGGAACAGATGTGACGCGGGCATCGCCAGCCCGATGGCGGCAACGATAGAAGAGACGGCCAGCAGCAACGGCACCAGCGCCAGCGCCAACGACCGGAAGACCACCAGCAGCGTGAGCAAGGTGACCGGCACCGCGATCATCTCGGTACGAGCCAGATCCCGGCCGCGCAACGCGTCGACCCCACTACTGATCGAGGGGCCACCCGTCTCTTCGATCAGCAGCCCAGGATTCGCTCGCGCCACCTCCTCGGTCTGTGCCCGCAACGCGCCCACATGCTGATCACCATCAAGCTCCGCACCCACCATGGTCACGTCGACCCGCAACGCCGTCCCATCGGCCGAATACACCGGCACGGCAACAGAATCGACCTCCGGCAGCGCCCGCATCCGGTCGGTGATCTCCCGCGCGGCGCTCTCGGCAGCCGCATCCAACCGCATCCCGTCGTCGGTGATCAGCACCCGCTCCACTGCCCGCTGCTGCAATCCCCCCGAGGCCGCTATGGCCTCCCCGCGTCCCGCCTCACCGATCCGGAAATCCTCGGTCGCCGCGGGTTTCCCGCCGATCCCCACCCCGATCCCGAGGCACAGCGCCACGAAGACAAACCATCCGACGATAGCGGGCCACGGCCGACGCGCACTCCAACCAGCTATGGCTACCAAGCGATTTCGCATGCCCCGAATCCTGCTCGGTCACCTGTCGTCGCCGACAGCCTCGACCGGTCGAACTCGGTGTCCACCGATCGGTGGACACCAGCGGGTGCGACCGCGCATGTCGGCGGTCGTCCCGGCGTACACCCAGGACGGCGGCGATTGGTATCCCGCCATGTGCGCCTCACGCTGGTTCGCCGGCGACCTTAAGGCGGGCTGGATCGTCTGGTGTTACCAAGCAACTCGGAGAGGTTCGCAAGAACGTCTGGAGGCGGATTCGGGCTCCGGAGGGGAGAGCCTCCCGCCTCCAGACGATAAAAGCTCGGGCAGCAACCTGGTCCGTGTCGGGGGAGTGCTGAGCTACGCCGAATATGTTGCTGTGCAGGAAAAGTGGACTGGCTCGCGCCGACCGTCTTGGATGGGACGATGGTCGGCTGTGGCGGGCTGGCGCGGATAGGCCGGCGGTGTCCGGCCGAGATGGGTCGGATGCGGATCGCACGAGGTGGATAGATCGCTTGACCGGGCAGCCAACTGAAGAGGATTCGTCTGCATTGAGTGCGGAAGTGGGCGGGGAGCATCAGGTGTAACGCCGGCACCGAATCCGGTGGGTGCTGGCGGTATCGGAATTGCTCATGCCGTGCTTGGTTCGGCGTGGCCTGGTAACCCGGCCACGCGTGCTTACTTCGGCAACCCGGTGACGTCGGTGAGTGATGTGGGCTGGATCTCCGGGTGCTGCATGCTGTTCCGTCGCGGAGCTTTCGACGCGGTGCTGCGGACCGCGCTGGCGCTGGTCGCTAGTGTCGAACCGCGACCGAATCTCGTGGCTACCACGGCCAGCCCATGGTGAGCTACTGCATCCCCTATCCTCGTCAGCCGATCATCATCTGGAATCTGGCGTTCAGCACGGGCCCGTATGCCTGCCCTGCGCACGCTCGCCCATACGGACTGCTGCTCGCCCGGGAGGTCTCAAATCCAGGACGTACTGCCGGAGTTGGCGCTGGCGGTCGCCAAAGAGGAGCTCGTGTAGCGCCCCGGCCCCTTCCATCGAGCGTTGACCGCGTTGCGGGTGGTGTTTCCGCCTACTGCGCCGTTGCCGCTGTGAGGGTAGTCGCCCGGATCAGTTGAAAGCCGTTGGACAGCGACTGCTTTCGCGGTAGATCGACTCGCTGAGCCGCCTGGCGCCGGCTCAGCGAACCTTCTCTTCGGTGGTGCCTCAGCCGAGGTTCAGTGGTGGGGACGGCGGAAACCGCACGGGAAGAGCGGCCAGCGCGCGGTGGAAACCGCCTGTGCGCCAATGTAACTGGGTTTCCGGTACGGCTAACCGGACCTCCGGTAGCGCATCGAGCAACTGGTCAAGCGCTTCCTGTGCGATGACCATCGCCACCGACTGGGCCGGGCACGAATGCGCGCCCGCGCCCCAGGACAGGTGCGAGCGGTTGCCCGTGCGGTCACCGTCCGCTGCGGCGGGGTCGGCGTTGCAGGCGGCCAGGCTGATGAGGACCGGTTGATCCACCGGCAGCCAGGTGTTTCCGACGATCTGCGGTTGGCGCGGATAGCTGAAACACGAGTTCGCTACCGGCGGGTCGGTGAAGAGCACCTCGTCGATCGCGTCTCTGATGGACAAGGCGCCGCCGAGTAATTCGCCGCCGAACCGGTCATCGCTTGCCAGCAGCAGTACTGTGTTCGCGATCAGATTCCAGGTCGGTTCAGTGCCCGTCACATACAGCGTGGCTACCTGATCTACCAGCGCCTTCTCGTCCGCACCCGCGCCGTGTTGGAGCAGCCACGATATGACGTCTGCGCCCGGCGCGACCTGCTTCGCGGCCACCGTCTCCGCGATCGCCGCGGTCAACATCTCATCGCCCTGTTGCGCGGACGCCGCATCTGCGGCGTTGCGCAATGCGATCAGGCCTGAGAACGCCCTCCGGCCGCTGTCGGGCCCGAATCCCAGCACCTCGTGGAGTACCTCGACGGTCAGCGGAATGGCGTATTGATTGAGCAGGTCGGCCGAGCCGGCCTCGCAGAAACTGTCGATCCGCTTCGACGCGATGCGTTCGACCGTGGCACGCAGCGTGTACAGATCGACCTGGTTCAGACAATCCGTGGTAGCACTGCGGTTTCGCGCGTACTCCGGATCGGTGGTTTGCGGCGCGCCGGGGCGCCACCCCATGGTGGGCAACACCGGACAACTCGATGCGCGACCGGACTGCCATGCCCGCGGGTCGGCCGGAAAATGCAGCGGGTCGCTCAACACTTGCAACGCTTCCCGGTAGCCGATAATCAACGTCGCGGGGACCCCGGGCGCCAGTTCCAACGGAACCAGTGGGCCGTGATGGTCGCGCATGGCTTGATAGGCGCTGTGCGGATCCGCCGCGAACTCCGGCGTATGGAGCGTCACGCGCGAGACTCATCGGAGGGCGGCGCCGTCAGCAGATCGCCTAGCGGGCAAGCTTGCTCGGTCGTCGGTCGTGCCGGAGCAGACAACATGACCATGACAGTTACTCCTCGGAAAATATCGGCTGACGTAGATCTGCACAGCAGCAAGGTCGTCATGCCTCGACTGCCTACGCTGGACCGGCATGGCAGCAGAGACAGGGTCAGCGCACAGATAGCAGGCGAAACCGCAGGAAGTTCAGGGATCGATCTGTTCGGCGTGACCGTGACACGTTGCGCCTCCCTGGTCGTTCGCCCATTGCCGCTCGGCGCGCAAAGCAAACCGACCGGTACATCCAAATATGTTCGACTACAGCATGTTTCGATGGAGCACGTCCGAGCATACTAATCTCGAGCAACGTCCGCAGCCCGAATCGTCGGTCACTGTAGTTCATCGCAGCCGGTGTCGTCGGACGCCTGTGCCTGCCCGCCCGAGACCGTGTGCCACACAGTGCGACAACGATCGGGCGCTGATGACGGCGGCGGCACCGCCGAGCCGGAACAGCTGCGGGCTCCGGAGAGTCGACCGCCGGCCGGGCAAACGGCCGGGCAACGGCTGGGCAACGGTCGAGCAGATGGTGCGCGCGCACTTCGTTACGGGGAGGCTGCTTCGGCGCGGCGGAGGAACCGCAGGGGAGCGGTCGGCGGGTTCTACTGGGGCACTAGGGCGAGATGTCCTACCTCCGCATCTCGCCGTAGATCGCCGATATCTGGGTGGCGGCGTCGTAGAAGGACTAGACCAGCCACGGCCGGATGATGGGGCCGGTCTGGCCGGCCATCAAGAATGCCGGACTGCGGACGTCGCGGACGTCGGCCAGCGGGCCGAGTGCGATCGACAGCACGGTGTCAATGCGTTGTCGCCACCACGACCGCTCCGGCCGCAGCGGCAATCAGCGCGACTGCCTCGTCGCCCAGATGAACGCCGCTACAACCGAAATCATCGCCCGCGCAGTCATTTGCGACGGTGTCCGTCTACTCGTGGCACTCGAACGCGGCAAGTAATGGGCATTCTGCCCGGCGGTCACGCCCAACCCGGCGAGCTCATCGAAGCCGCACTGGTCCGTGCAAACGCCGAGAACTCGGACCGCCGCCAAGGTTGTCGGCATGGTCGCATTGGTCGAGTATGTGGCGGTCTATCTCGCCTGCCGTCGGCACGCGATTGCGGGTCGTGCTGCTGCTCGCCCGCGCAGGGCTGGGCCAAGGTGAGGCACAGATGCGAGTGGCGTGAGGTCACGGAGGTTCCCCATGGCCCGCAACCACTCTGAGATGGACTACCTGACGAAGGGCCGGCTTTGGCCGGCGATGCGGTAGGTCGGCATCGCCGGATCTGATCGATGGCCACGCCCCGTGAGTGGGTGTGGAATTTGCTGGATGCGGATCAGGCGGGTTCGGGGGTGGGGGTTTCGACTTCTTCCCTGGTGCGCAGGGAGGCCCAGAGGGCGGCGGTGGCGGCTACGCAGGCGCCTGCTCCGCCGACGTGGATGACGACTAGGGCTGCGGGGACGTCGGTGAAGTATTGGACGACGCCGACTAAGGCCTGTGAGCAGACGATCGCGAGGAGTACGAGTACGCGTTTGCGGACCGGCGGGGTGATGCCGACCGCGAACAGGCCGAACGCCAAACCGACCAGCAGGGCCAGGTACCCGACGAGCAGCTGGGAATGCAGGTGCACCAGGGTGACGATCTCCACCTCCAGCCGTGCGACCGGACGCTCGATACTCTTGTCGCCCGCGTGCGGTCCGGCGGCAGTCACCAGGGTTCCGGCGATCAGCACGCCGCTCAATGCGACAGCGCTGAGACCGGTGAGCCAGCGCAGGGGAGCGGGTGCGCGCACGACCTCTATGCCGTCGTCGGGTTCGTTGATCTTCGCGTAGAGCACCACGGCCAGCCAGACCATGAGCATCGATGCCAGCAGGTGCACCGCGACGGTCCACCAGAGCAGGCCGGTGCGCACGGTGATGCCGCCGATGATGCCTTGCAGCAGCGTGCCGCCGGGCATCAGCCATGCGTAGAGCAGGACGTCGTTGCGGCGCCGGGCGCGGGTCACCGCGAGCACGATCAGTGCGGCGCACAGCGAGACGACGAAGGTGAGCAGGCGGTTGCCGAACTCGACGGTCTGGTGCAGCACCGGCACCTCGGAGACGCCGATCGGGGTGAAGCTGCCGGGGAAGCATTGCGGCCAGGTCGGGCAGCCGAGACCGGAGGCGGTGACCCGGACGACGGCCCCGGTGACCGCGATGCCCGCCTGCGAGAGGATCACCGCGATAGCGATGATGCGCTGCACCCGCAGCGAGGGCAGCGGCAGCTTGTCGACGAGTCGCAGAAAGGCGCGATACAGCACGTCACGATGGTAGAGCACGGTCAACTACACGCTGTCGTTGGTACGGGTCGGCGATACCCCGTGGGGCGTCGGCGATGCATGAGATGCCGTACGCAGCTCGGAGGCTGGTGGGGTCGAGTTGTTGTACGCAGTTCCGAAGTCGGTGGGGTCGAGTTGTTGGACGCAGCTCGGAAGCCGCTGGGGTCGAGATGCCGTCCGCAACTAAGCCGCTGGGGTGTGGGCGGTGCCGGATGGCAAGCGCAGTCGGCAGCTCCGCGGCGCGGTGCGCAGTTCGAGCGGGTCTACTGGAACCGGAAGTAGCGCGCGGCGAGGACGCCAAAGACTGTGCCCCACGCGGTGAGCACGGCGCGTGCGGTAGCGGTCTACTGGAACCGGCGGTAGCGCGCGGCGGGGATGCCGGAGACCGCGCCCCACGCGGCGAGCACGGCGCGTGCGGCAGCGGTCTACCGGAACCGGCGGTAGCGGGTGGCGAGGATGCCGGAGACCGAGCCCTGCGCGGCGAGCACGGCGCGTGCGGCACCGGTCTATTGGAGCCGGAAGTAGCGGTGGCGAGGATGCCGGGGACCGCGGTGAGCACGGCGCGTACGGCACCGGTCTACTGGAACCGGAAGTAGCGCGCGGCGAGGACGCCGGAGACCGCACCCCACACGGCGAGCACGGCAATACCGAACCAGTCGACGGTGCTGCGCATCGCATCCTCCAGACCGACCGCCAGCGCGCCCGACGGCACAAGGCGGGCAAGCACATTCACCGCGGCGGGCAGATCATCGGACGCGAACACCACGCTGGCGATGCCGAGCATGACGAACCACAGGATGTTCGCCAGCGCCAGCACGACTTCCGCCTTCAACGTGCCACCGAGCAGCAGTCCCATCGCCGCGAAAGTAGCGGTGCCGAGCGCGATCACGAGCGCGCCCAGCGCGAGCCCGGCCGGCTCGGGCCGCCAGCCGAGCGCGAAACCGATGGCGCCGAGCAGGATCGCCTGCAGCACAACGACGATGAGCACCGCTGCGCTCTTGCCGGCGATGATGCCCCAGCGGGGGAGTGCGGTGGCGCCGAGCCGCTTCAGCGCGCCGTAGCGGCGGTCGAAGCCGACGGCGATGGCCTGCCCGGTGAACGCTGTCGACATGACCGCCACCATCATCACCGCGGGCACGATCTTGTCCACCCGGTCGTCGCCGAGATCGCCGAACGGCAGCAGGCTCAGGCCGACCAGCAGCGTGATCGGGATGAACATGGTGAGCAGCAGCTGTTCCCCGTTGCGCAGCAACAGGATCAGCTCGAGCCGCGTCTGCGCGATCATCATCGCGACGCGCGAGCTCGGCCGCGGGTCTGGGGCGAAGGTGCCCGGGGTGAAGCGGTTGGCGGTCAGGTCGGGCTGAGTCATCCGCGTAGCTCCCGTCCGGTGAGTTCCAGGAAGACGTCTTCGAGCCTGCGCTGATCGATCCGAATATCGGTGGCCAGCACGTTCACTCGCGCACACCACGCGGTCACCGTGGCGAGCACCTGCGGATTGATCTCGCCCTCCACCAGATACGTGCCCGGCGTGGTCTCCCGTGGCGAGAAACCTTCCGGTAGCGCCGATTTCAGTAGCTCCAGATCGAGTTTCGGTGGGGCACAGAAGCGTAGCTGCCCGGCGGCGCCGTGCGCGGTCACCTCGGCGGGCGTGCCGGAGGCGACGATCCGGCCGTGGTCGATGATCACCAGCTGGTCGGCGAGCTGTTCGGCCTCGTCCATCAGGTGCGTGGTGAGCAGCACGGTCACGCCGTCGCGGCGCAACGCGTCGATCAGCTCCCACACGATGAGCCGCGCCTGCGCGTCCAGCCCGGCGGTGGGTTCGTCCAGGAACACGATCTCCGGCTTGCCGACCAGCGCACACGCCAGCGCGAGCCGCTGCTGCTGGCCACCGGAGAGCCTGCGGTAGGGCGTACCGCGGTTGTCCTGCAGGCCGAGCGTGCGCAGCAACCAGTCCGGATCCAGTGGATCGGCGGAGTAGGCGGCGACCAGATCGAGCATCTCGCCCGCCTTCGCGCCCGGATAAGCGCCGCCGCCCTGCAACATGACCCCGATGCGTGGCCGCAGCCGATCGGAATCGGCGATCGGATCAAGGCCGAGCACCCGCACCGACCCGGCGTCGGGAGTCACGAACCCCTCGCACATTTCGACCGTGGTGGTTTTGCCCGCCCCGTTCGGACCGAGCAGCGCGAGCACCTGCGCTCGTTCGACATCGAAGCTCAAACCGTCGACCGCCGTGGTCTCGTCGTATCGCTTGACGACACCCTCGACGCGAACGGCCAGTCCGGTTGGGGTCACGATGTCACACCGTAAGAGGTAGCCACCTGTGACGGAGCCGACACCCCCTCCTGGCCACGCCACGGCAGTTTGTTACGGGTGATCACGATGAACAGCACGGCGACGATCACGGTGGCGATGGCGGCACCGACGATCTGGAAGACCTCCAGGTCGGCGCCGCGCGGCATCAGGATGACGCTGACGATCGCCGAGAACGTCACGGCGGGAACGCGGAAGATGGGCCGGGTGGCCCAGGCGGCCAGCGGCACGATCGCCCACAGCAGGTACCAGGGTTGGACCACCGGGAACAGCAGCACGATGGCGCCCAGCGCGACACCGAGGGCGCCGACCGCGTGCAGCCGTCCGATGCCGGTCGCGACGAGCATGCGCAGGGCGAGGAAGCCGGCGACCACCGCGGCGATCGGCCGGGTGATGCTGAGCAGCGCGGTGGTGTGGTCGCCGAGTCCGAGCAGCACACCGCCGAATCCGGTGATGATGCCGAGCACGGTCGGCACCGACATCCAGCTGCGCACCGCATTGGCGACATTCAGGGTGTGTATCCACCCGAAGCCCAGCCCGCTCACCGAACCGATGAAAAGCGTTGTGCTGAGCGCGATCGCACCGAGTAGTGCGGCGGACACGGCGACGGTGCGCAGACTGAACCCCCACCGGCGGGCCAGCGCCATACCGACGAAACCGAGCGCGATAATCGAGGTGAGTTTGACCGCCGACGACAGCGATATGAGGATGGCCCCGCCGATCAACCACGCGTAGGCCCGTCCGTCGAACGGATGGATGTCCTCGATCGCGCGCAGGCACAGCTCCATGCCCGCCAGCATCAGACCGAGCATCAGCGCGTCGTTGTGCACGCCACCGACCAGATGGAACAGCACCAGCGGGTTGGCCGCGCCGAGCCACAGCGCGCTGACCGGCGCGACCCCGCAGCGCTGGGACAACCGCGGCAGTGCCCACACGATCAGCGCGACGCCCGCGATCGCCAGCGCGCGATGCACCCAGACACCCAAAATGATGTTGTCGCCGGTGAGTTCGGCGATGCCGCGACCTATCCATAGGAACAGCGGACCGTAGGGTGCCGGTGTTTTCTGCCAGATGGTCGGCACGTTGTTGGTCAGCACGTTGTCGATGCCGAGCCCGTCGACCGGTCCCTCCTGATAGGGGTCGATGCCGCGGGCCGCGATCTCGCTCTGCGCCAGATAGGAATACACGTCGTTGCTGAACAGCGGCGGCGCGACGCTGAGCGGAATGATCCAGACCAGCAGCGTGCGGTCGAGCTGGGAGCGGCTGAGCCGGTGGCGTGGCGCGCCGCCGAAGCCGCCGACCGCGAACCGGCCGAGCAGCAGCCAGGCGAGCACCACCACGACCGTGCCGGTCATGCACATGGCGAGCGAGCCGGTGTGCGCGCGGGCGAAGATACCGAGCACCCGGACGCCCGAGGTCGGGTTCTGATGCACCGGTTGCGCGCCGATGCCGAGCGCGCTGATCGCCATCAGCACTGTCCCGGTCGCGCCCATCAGCCGGATTCGGTCGAGCTGGACCAGCTCTTTGCGATCGAGCCCGGGCACCTCGGATTCGTCCTGGTGCAGGACCGCGATCGTGTGATCGGCGGCCGGTGCGTCCAACCCGAGTGCTCGGCGCCCGAATGCCAGTGTTCTGCGCCGCGCGCCCTCCAGTACCGCCACGAGACGAAGCGTAGTGTGCGCGCCCCGGCACAGTCCTGTCACAGCCCGGGACGGGCCTGCTCGTTCCGATCGGAAGGGTCGCCGACCGAGGGCACAATCGGACATATGGTTTCGGAGTCCAGGCGGCGGATCGAGCTGGCCGCGTGCGGGCTGCTCGCACAGCACGGGTATCACGGGTTCGGTCTCAAGGCGTTGAGCGAGGCGGCAGGATTGCCGTACGGCTCTATCTACCACCACTTTCCGGGTGGCAAGGAGGAGATCGCGGTAGCCGCGATCACCGGAACGGGCACGGCGGCCGGGCGGATGATCCGGCAGGCGCCGACCGATGTCTTCGCCACCACGGCAACCCTGTTCGACTTCATGGTCGGCAAGTTGGCCGGCTCGGACTGGGACGACGGCTGCCCGATCGGCACCCCCGCGCTGGACGGTGCCAGCGACGTCGAGGCGATCCGCGCCGCCTGCGCCGCGGCCTTCGACGCGATGGAGCAGGCGTTCGCAAGCATGCTCGCCGAATTGGGGCTGTCCGCTCAGGACGCGGGGGAGCTGGCCACCACGGTGGTCGCCGCCTACGAGGGCGCAACCATGCTGGCCAGGGTGCGGCGCTCGGACGCCCCGCTGCGCACGGTCGCGGTGGCGATGGAACGGCTGATCCGGGTGACGTTCACCGAGGCGGGGCTGCCGAACGCGACCACGGGATCGACGGGCACGGGCTCGTCGGATATCGACGCGTGCATGCCCGCGGTGGAGCCCGCGCAACCCGACGTCGACGCGAGCGTGGTGGCCGCGGCCGCGGCATCTACCGAAAATATTCCGGAAGTTGTTGCCGACCAACAAAATCCCGGGTCGGGCATTGACTAGAAAGAACGTTCTATCCACACTCGAGGAATGCAGCGTCTGATGTTGACCGGTCCCGGCGAGCTGCGCTGGGAAGAGCACCCGGAACCCGTGCTCACGCATCCGGATCAGGCGCTGGTTCGCCCGATCGCCCTGGCCACCTGCGATATTGATCCGGCCGTGCTACGCGGCACCTTCCCGCTGCCGGGTCCGTACCCGTTTGGGCACGAAGGGGTCGCCGAGGTGGTCGCGATCGGGGACGACGTGCGGTCCGTCGCGGTGGGCGACCGAGTGGTGGTGCCGTTCCAAATCTCTTGCGGCACCTGCGCTGCCTGCCTGCGCGGGCGCACCGGTAATTGCACGAGCCATCCACCGTTGTCCACCTTCGGTCTCGGCCCGCTCGGCGGCCTGGACTGGGGTGGGTTCTGGGCCGATCTCACGCTGATTCCGCACGCGGACGCCATGCTCGTTCCGCTGCCGCCGGGGGTCGATCCGGTCGCCGTCGCCAGTGCGAGCGACAACATTCCGGACGGCTATCGGGCGGTCGGCCCGCAGCTCGCCGACCATCCCGGGGCCGAGGTGCTGGTGATCGGCGGCTCTGCGGCGCCATCCATCGGCCTGTATGCCGCAGGACTGGCGGTCGCGCTGAACGCGTCCCGGGTCGTCTACCTGGACAACTCCGTCGAGCGGCTGGAGATCGCGAAGGCGTTGGGGGCCGAGGCGATCGAAGGTCCGCGCGATGCCCGCGTCGGCCGGTTCCCGATCACGGTCGAATCCGCGGGCGGTGCCAAGGCGCTGCGCGCCGCGATCGACGCCACCACCTACGACGGCTGGTGCACCAGCGTCAGCGTCCAGCTGACCGACGTATCGCTGCCTGTTTTCGACATGTATTCGCGCTGCTGCACGTTCCACACCGGTTGCGCGCACGCCCGTCCCGTCATCCCCGAGGTATTGGAGCTGGTGGCCGCGGGGCGGTTCGATCCGTCGCTGGTTACCACCCGGACAGCAAACTGGGACGAGGCGGTGGAGGCTCTGGTGGAGACGCCTATGAAGCTCGTCGTTGTCCGCTGAGGGGTCCGGCGGGATAGTCGGATCGACAGATGTGATGTAACGCACTGGACCGAATGCGTGCCGAGAAGATCATCGGAGCGTCCGTCGCGCGGGTAGTCGGTCCGTGGCAGGCGAACTGCTCGCATGCTGCGGCGTCTGCGGAGTCCGCGGTGATTTCGCAGGTCAGAGGCCATGCGAGCGGCCGTGTGAAGACTCAGCTTAAATATGGGCGTGCGGTGAGCTCGATTCGCAACATCACGGCACCGCCCATCTCGCTCTTCGGCACCCCGTATCAGCGGTCTACGCAGGTCACGAGGCCCGAGAACTCAGGGCACCCTTATTAGATTTAGGGAACGAATTCCGCCACACTGATGTTGTGAAAACCGTGGGTTTGCGGAGCGAAGACGAAAGGGCTGGTCGAAAGGCCGGCACCGGGTCGTCTGCTGCGTCCACGACCGTCGCGGAGGGGCACACCCGCGCGGCCATCGTTCAGCTGCTGCTGGCGGAGGGTCCGATCACCGCGACGGCCATCGGAACGACGCTGGGGCTCGCCCCGGCCGGGGTGCGGCGCCACCTCGACGCCCTGATCGACTCCGGTCAGGCTCGGGCCAGCCGGTCCGCGCCGTGGCAGCAGAAGGGTCGCGGCCGTCCCGCCAAGCAGTACCAGCTCACCGCCGCTGGTCGTGGCCAACTGGGTCACGCCTACGACGACCTGGCAGGCGCGGCCATCCGCCAGCTCGGCGAGATCGGCGGCGAACAGGCCATCACCGAGTTCGCCAGGAAACGGGCCAGGACTATCGTGGCCGGGATCGCACCGGTCGAGGAGCACACGCCGCAGGGCACCGAGGCCAAGGCCGAGGAGATCGCGGACGCGTTCACCGACGCCGGTTTCGCTGCCTCCACCCGCAAAGTGGGCACCGGCGTGCAGATCTGCCAGCATCACTGCCCGGTCGCGCACGTCGCGGAGGAATTCCCGCAGTTGTGCGAGGCGGAACTCGAGGCGTTCCGTGACCTGCTCGGCACCCACGTGCAGCGCCTGGCCACCATCGCCAACGGCGACTGCGCGTGCACCACGCACGTGCCGCTGCTCGTACTGCCGATCACCAAGAAAACTTCACCAGAAACCGCTGCACAGCCCGCAGCACTTCGAACGAACGACTCCGGAAGGAGTGCCGAATGACGACAACCACCGACCAGGTGCAGCCGCTCACTCAGGAAGAGACCATCGCGTCACTGGGTAAATACGGCTACGGCTGGGCCGATTCGGATGTGGCCGGAGCCAGCGCGCAACGAGGCCTGTCCGAGGCGGTTGTCCGCGACATCTCGGCCAAGAAGAGTGAGCCGGACTGGATGCTCGACATCCGCCTCAAGGCCCTGCGCATCTTCGATCGCAAGCCCATGCCGAACTGGGGTTCCAACCTCGACGGCATCGACTTCGACAACATCAAGTACTTCGTGCGCTCCAGCGAGAAGCAGGCAGCCACCTGGGACGACCTGCCCGAGGACATCAAGAACACCTACGACAGGCTCGGCATCCCGGAGGCGGAGAAGCAGCGCCTGGTCTCCGGTGTCGCCGCGCAGTACGAGTCCGAGGTCGTCTACCACTCCATCCGTGAGGATCTGGAGAAGCAGGGCGTCATCTTCCTCGACACCGACACGGCGTTGAAGGAGCACCCGGAGATCTTCCAGCAGTACTTCGGCTCGGTGATCCCCGCGGGCGACAATAAGTTCTCCGCGCTGAACACCGCCGTGTGGTCGGGTGGCTCGTTCATCTACGTGCCGCCGGGCGTGCACGTCGACATCCCGCTGCAGGCCTACTTCCGGATCAATACCGAGAACATGGGCCAGTTCGAGCGGACCCTGATCATCGTCGACGAGAACGCCTACGTGCACTACGTCGAGGGCTGCACCGCGCCGATCTACAAGTCCGACTCGCTGCACTCCGCGGTGGTCGAGATCATCGTGAAGAAGGGCGGCCGCTGCCGCTACACCACCATCCAGAACTGGTCGAACAACGTCTACAACCTGGTCACCAAGCGGGCCAAGGCGGAGGCGGGCGCGACCATGGAGTGGGTCGACGGCAACATCGGCTCCAAGGTCACCATGAAGTACCCGGCGGTCTGGATGACCGGCGAGTACGCCCGTGGCGAGGTGCTCTCGGTGGCGTTCGCCGGCGAGGGCCAGCACCAGGACACCGGCGCGAAGATGCTGCACCTGGCGCCGCACACCTCCTCGAACATCATCAGCAAGTCGGTGGCGCGCGGCGGTGGCCGGGCCTCCTACCGCGGCCTGGTTCAGGTGAACAAGGGCGCGTACGGCTCCAAGTCGACCGTGAAATGCGATGCGCTGCTTGTCGATACGATCAGCCGCTCGGACACCTACCCCTACGTCGACATCCGCGAGGACGACGTGACGATGGGGCACGAGGCGACCGTCTCGAAGGTCTCCGAGGACCAGCTGTTCTACCTGATGAGCCGCGGCATGACCGAGGACGAGGCGATGGCCATGGTGGTGCGCGGCTTCGTCGAGCCCATCGCCAAGGAACTGCCGATGGAATACGCGTTGGAACTGAACCGGCTCATCGAGCTGCAGATGGAAGGAGCCGTCGGCTGATGGCGACAGGTGTCATTGGCGCGGTCGAGGGCGAGAACCCCTCGAAGCCGATTCAGAACCCCGGCGCGGGCGCCGCGATCAACAAGGGTGAGGTGTTCACCTCGTTCGATGTGAACGCCTTCGAGATCCCGTCCGGCCGGGACGAGGAGTGGCGGTTCACGCCGCTGCGCCGGTTGCGCGGTCTGCACGACGGTTCCGCTGTGCGTGACGGGCAGGCCACGGTAGAGGTCAGCTCGGTCGAGGGCATCCAGGTGGAGACCGTCGGCCGCGATGACGCGCGCCTCGGTACCGCGGGCACGCCCGCGGATCGTGTTGCGGCGCAGGCGTACTCGGGCTTCGAGTCGGCCACCGTGGTGTCGGTGGGCGCGGAGACCGAGGTCGCCGAACCGGTCGTGGTCACGGTCACCGGCCCCGGCGAGGGCAAGACCGCCTACGGCCACCTCCAGATCCGGCTCGGCAACTTCGCCACCGCCACCGTGGTCATCGACCAGCGCGGCAGCGGAACCTACGCCGAGAACGTGGAATTCGTGCTCGGTGACAGCGCGAAGCTCACCGTCGTCGCAGTGCAGGACTGGGCCGACGACACGGTGAACGCCACCGCGCACCACGCGCTGCTCGGCCGCGACGCCACGCTGCGGCACATCGCCGTCACCCTCGGCGGCGACCTGGTTCGCCTCACCGGAACCGTCCGCTACGCGGGCCCCGGCGGCGACGCCGAATTGCTCGGACTCTATTTCGCCGATGCCGGGCAGCACTTCGAGCAGCGGCTGCTGGTCGACCACTCGCAGCCGAACTGCAAGTCGAACGTGCTGTACAAGGGTGCGCTGCAGGGCGATCCGGACTCCCCGAAGGGTGACGCGCGGACCGTGTGGGTCGGCGATGTGCTGATCCGCGCCGCCGCCGAAGGCACCGACACCTTCGAGGTGAACCGCAACCTGGTGCTCACCGACGGCGCCCGCGCCGACTCGGTGCCGAACCTGGAGATCGAGACCGGCGAGATCGCCGGCGCCGGACATGCCTCGGCGACCGGACGTTTCGACGACGAGCAGCTGTTCTACCTGCGTGCCCGTGGCATTCCGGAGGACGTGGCGCGACGCCTGGTGGTGCGCGGCTTCTTCCAGGAGATCATCCAGAAGATCGCGGTCCCGGAGATCCGGGAGCGGCTGGAGTCGGCCATCGAGGCCGAGCTCGCCGCTGTCGGCGTCTGAACCAATCACTTACCCCTGCAAAGGAACTCGAATTCGATGACCACCCTGGAGATCAAGGACCTGCACGTCGAGGTCGCCAACCCGGACGCGGCCGGCGAGCCCATCAAGATCCTGAAGGGCGTGAACCTCACCATCAAGTCCGGTGAGACGCACGCCATCATGGGCCCCAACGGCTCCGGCAAGTCGACCCTGTCGTACGCGATCGCCGGTCACCCCAAGTACACGGTGACCTCCGGCTCGATCACCCTCGACGGCGAGGACGTCCTCGCGATGTCGGTCGACGAGCGCGCCCGCGCCGGCCTGTTCCTGGCCATGCAGTACCCGGTCGAGGTCCCCGGCGTCTCCACCTCCAACTTCCTGCGGACCGCCGCCACCGCCGTGCGCGGCGAGGCGCCCAAGCTGCGGCACTGGGTCAAGGAAGTCAAGGAGTCGATGGCCGAGCTGGAGATCGATCCGGCCTTCGCCGAGCGCAACGTCAACGAAGGCTTCTCCGGTGGCGAGAAGAAGCGGCACGAGATCCTGCAGCTCGGCCTGCTCAAGCCGAAGATCGCCATCCTGGACGAGACCGACTCCGGCCTGGACGTCGACGCGCTGCGCATCGTCTCCGAGGGCGTGAACCGCTACAAGGAGCGCGAGAACGGTGGCGTGCTGCTGATCACGCACTACACCCGCATCCTGCGCTACATCCAGCCGGAATTCGTGCACGTCTTCGTGGCAGGCCGCATCGTCGCCGAGGGCGGCTCGGAGCTCGCCGACGAACTCGACGCCAACGGCTACGTCCGTTTCACTCAGTCTGCAACTGCAGGAGCCTGATATGACCGCCACGGTCCCCGCACTCGACGTGGCCCGCATCCGGGCCGACTTCCCGATCCTGAGCCGCACGGTTCGGGACGGGAAACCGTTGGTGTACCTGGACTCCGGCGCCACCTCGCAGCGACCGCTCGCCGTGCTCGACGCGGAACGTGAGTTCCTGACCACGCACAACTCGGCGGTGCACCGCGGCGCGCATCAGCTCGCCGAGGAGGCCACCGACGCCTACGAGGACGCGCGCGCCGTCATCGGCCGGTTCGTCGGGGTGGACGCCGACGAGATCGTGTTCACCAAGAACGCGACCGAGTCGCTGAACCTGGTGATCTACTCGTTCGCCGACGACCGGTTCCCGTACCACGTCGGACCGGGCGACGAGATCGTCATCACCGAGCTCGAGCACCACGCGAATCTCGTTCCGTGGCAAGAGCTTGCGCGTCGCACCGGCGCGACACTGAAGTGGTACGGCGTGACCGACGACGGCCGGATCGATCTCGATTCGCTCGAATTGTCGCCCGCCACAAAGGTTGTCGCGTTCACCCACCAGTCCAACGTGACCGGTGCCGTCACCGATGTCGCCGAAATGGTGCGCCGCGCCAAGGCAGTTGGTGCGCTGACCGTGCTCGACGCCTGCCAGTCGGTGCCGCACATGCCGGTGGACTTCCGTGCGCTCGACGTCGATTTCGCCGCGTTCTCCGGACACAAGATGTTCGGTCCGTCCGGTGTCGGCGTGCTGTACGGCCGTCGCGCGATTCTCGCGGAGACGCCGCCGTTCATCACCGGTGGCTCGATGATCGAGACCGTCACCATGGAGGGCAGCACCTACGCCGCGCCGCCGCAGCGGTTCGAGGCGGGCGTGCCGATGACCTCGCAGGTGGTCGGGCTCGGTGCCGCCGTGCGGTATCTCGAAGCGCTCGGCATGCAGGCGGTCGCGGACCACGAACACGCGTTGGTCGAGGCCGCTTTGACCGGTCTGGGCGCGATCGACGGCGTGCGGATCGTCGGACCCACCGAGAACGTGGACCGCGGTGGCGCGGTGTCGTTCGTGGTGGACGGCATCCACGCCCACGATGTCGGGCAGATTCTCGATGACGAAGGTGTCGCGGTGCGGGTCGGCCACCACTGCGCGTGGCCGCTGATGCGCCGGTTGGGCGTGCCCGCCACCGCCCGCGCCTCGTTCGCCGCCTACAACACCCTCGACGAGGTCGACGCACTGGTCGCGGCCGTGCGGAAGGCTCAGAGCTTCTTCGGAGTTGCATAAGACATGCGCATGGAGCAGATGTACCAGGAAGTGATCCTGGACCACTACAAGCACCCGCACCACCGCGGGCTGCGGGAACCGTACGGTGCCGAAGTGCACCACGTGAACCCGACCTGCGGCGACGAGGTCACCCTGCGCGTCCAGCTCGACGACAAGGGCGACATCGCCGACGTCTCCTACGACGGCCAGGGCTGCTCGATCAGCCAGGCCGCCACCTCGGTCCTCACCGACCAGGTGATCGGCCTGCCCGTGCAGCAGGCGCTGAAGGTGGTCGACTCCTACAACGAGATGATCTCCAGCCGCGGCACCATCGAGGGTGACGAGGACATGATCGGCGACGGCATCGCCTTCGTCGGCGTCTCCAAATACCCCGCGCGGGTCAAATGCGCATTGCTCGGGTGGATGGCGTTCAAAGACGCGGTGGTCCGGATAACCTCGGCAGAAGAGTCCAAGAATGGGGACCAGCTATGACAGACACACCGGCAACCGAGACAGCCGAACAGGTCGAGCTGTCCGCCGAAGACATCAAGCGCCTGGAGGACCTCGAGGAGGCGATGCGTGACGTCGTCGACCCCGAACTCGGCATCAACGTGGTCGACCTCGGCTTGGTCTACGGCCTGTCCGTCCAGGACGAGGTCGCCATCCTCGACATGACCCTCACCTCCGCCGCCTGCCCGCTCACCGACGTCATCGAAGATCAGTCCCGCAACGCGCTGGTCCGCAGCGGGCTCGTCGACGATCTCAAGATCAACTGGGTGTGGATGCCGCCGTGGGGGCCGGACAAGATCACCGAAGATGGGCGCGAACAGCTTCGTGCGCTCGGTTTCACTGTCTGACCGCACGCACTACGAACGGCCGCCAGTCGAGGCACCCTGGGTAACAAGGGCTGCCATCGAGGCGGCCGTTTTCGTGTTGTAGCGGCGTCTCTGAATCTCCGCGTAGAGCGCCATCATTCATCCCTTGGGACTGCCCCGAGTTCGGTTGACTCGCGGGGTGTGGTGGTTCAGGCCGCGAGTGCGGGCTGATTGATTGTCTCAAATTCGACCGGTGTCATGCGTCCGAGTCGGCGTTGCCGCCGTCGGCGGTGGT
>NZ_JACVED010000018.1:0-28305 GCF_015355715.1 Nocardia sp. XZ_19_369
ACGGAACATATTGGTATCTCTCCCGCCCCCGATCCCCATGGAACGCTTTGTCCCCCAGTCGAATCGAAGCGTTGATGTTGATCGAACGAGATATTCATATCCGACAGTCGGCAGAAAACCGAAAAATATGATGAGCGCCACGTTTGGTTCCGAACGTCTCTATTTTTCGGGGGTATAGATCTATGACATCGCCACCGGAGGTGCTTTCTGCATCTGCCGGGCCGAGGCACCCTCTGCCGACGCCGGAACATGCAACCGTTGCGGGCGGTGGCATCACCTTCGCTCACGATTTCCCTCTCCGGCAATCCACCCACGACCGTCCCGACTCCACGGACCGGCCAACGCGACCAGGAAAACACTTGCTCTCGCAAGCGCAGTGGTCTGCGAGGAAGTGGAACGTGCCTGGAGCACGAGCTTACGAGTTACTGGCCGGGTGCGAGCGCTCCGCGCCGCCAGCGACCCGCCAGCCACAGCCACGCCGATTCGAGCGAGTGGAGTCAGTGATGCGCACAACGGTCGAGGCGTACGGCATCACGCACAGCGACATCTCCGATGAACCAGCAGACGTGTACGTCGATGCATGATGCAGCTGGCTGAACAGCGTGATTTCGATCTCTGCGTTGTTCAATCCAGCCCTGTGGCACCGATGCGGCGGTCCTGCTGGGCGACGCTGGAACCCGTCGCGGATCACAGTGTTGGTGGTGCCGACGGTGCTGCATCTGAGGGCATGGCTTGATGTCTCGCGCCACCACGCGGTGGTGTGGTCGGTGGACCTGCTGTGATGCGGGCCGCGACTGTGAACGCCGGGCGCTTCAGCGAGGTTCGTTCTGGTTCCGGTGCTGCTATGAGCACGGCGACGTCGATACCCGAAGTGGGCGATGCCGGTCTGCCGAACTGGCATGAGCTGATCGCCGCCTTCCGCGTTGGTGAGGCATCGAGCGGGCATCCGATTGCCCGATGCGCGTGGGCTGGCCCGGCTGCATCGCAAGCGGTGCACAGTCGGCCGCCGTGAGCTGGTAGCCGAGCGGCGTGCCGCGCTGATCGGAGCCATCGATACCTGGGCAGCTGAACACGTGCGCCGAACCGAGCGGGCCGGAGACTCATTCGGGCCTACGTCGACCGAATGGCCGCCGCAGCCGCCGCAGCCGCCGCAGCCGCCGCAGCAGCGAGCACGCTTGCGACCTGTGCACCCAAGGGGAAAGCGGTCCACGAAGCCTGGACAGCGCTCGCGACGCTGGCAAACGAATGGGCCGATATCACGGTCGGCGCCGTTGTCCCCTACAGCCGGGCACCCCAGGACCTGCCATGAACGGCCCTCTGCCCGGTAGAGATCTAATCCTGGCGGCGTGCCGGAGGTTGCCGATCATCACCGCGAATCCGGTGGTCGAGGCTGCGGTGGAACTGGCCGAGTTGCACCGATTCCGGGAATTCACGCCTTGGCCGCAGCTGCCAGAGATCGATGCCGAGCGTGAGCGGTTGAGGCGCCGGATCGACCTGTGGGTCTACGTGGCGACACCGCCGCCCTACCTTGCCGCGCGCACGCATACCCAGACCGTCGGCGCGGTGGTCGAGCAACTGGCCGAGCTGACCGTGCAGGCGCATGTCGCCTTGGCGAACGCGCCCGCGGCGCTGCGATACGACGCAGAGGTGCAGCTGGAAGAGATGGCCAGGGCCTATCAAGACTTCATTGACGAGCTGGTCGTCGGCACCCGGCGTGTGCCGAGTGCCGCCGCCGTCCTCAGGCCTCCATGACTCTCAACACTCGGACCGAAATGCTCTGCGGGACAGACACAACCAATGTCATCACGATCAGAAAGCGGACAACACATGCCTAGTTATGTGGGCCTTGGCTCGTTTGTCGGGTTCCTCATCCTCGCTGTAATCGCCGTTGCCAAGTACGGCATTCGTAAACCCTCGGATGGTCGGCCGAGCGAGCCGGTCACTGCCGACAGGCTGAACAGATCCGAACCCTCTGACGCCACCTTCGATTCCGGGAAGAGCTGATGATCGACAGAGTCGTGCGCACAATGCTCCTCGCGGCGGTGATCGTGCTGGCAAGCGAGGTCAAACGCTTGCGCGACCGTGTGGACAGGCTGTGTGACCTGCTGGTGTCGAATGCCAATCGGAATCGTTCGAACCGTCAGTTTCATATGCCTTCATCTCAGATGACGGTACTGGTCACTGGCCGCACCTCTACCGCACAACCCGCCTCGAGGCAAGGAATCGGTCGGCGGTACCGCCGCACGTCTCGAACAGACAAGCTGAGGTTGATCCGCGATCGCGGTGCCACGGTCGCCGACCAGAGGGTTGTGCTGGCCTACGCCGCCGCCGAGTGGTACGCATTTTCTAAGGCCGTCGCCGACGGTCAGTTCGATCTGCGCTTCTGATACACCTCACACGTTAGCTCGAAAGTTCCCCACCCTCACGCCATTTGACCATTCGGGCTGGCCAGTGGGGTAGCTAAGCGAAGCTGGCTGGGCGGGTTTCGTAGACTTGATTGTGTGACCGAGACTCTGCCCGAGCAGTGCGACGCCCGTGAACTACCGCCGACCTGGAATCCGGCCGACGTAGAGGGCGAGCTGTACGCGCGCTGGGTAGCCGCTGGCTACTTCACCGCGGACTCCTCCAGCGACAAGCCGCCGTACTCGATCGTTCTCCCACCGCCGAACGTGACTGGCAGCCTGCACATCGGGCACGCCTTCGAGCACTCACTGATGGACGCGCTGATCCGACGCAAGCGTATGCAGGGTTTCGAAACTTGCTGGCTGCCCGGGATGGACCACGCCAGCATCGCGGTACATGTGTTGATAGAGCGGGAGCTCGCGAAGGAAGGTACCTCCCGCCGCGAGATGGGTCGAGAGAAGTTCATTGAGCGGGTCTGGGAGTGGAAGGCTAACTACGGGGGCCAAATCCTCAACCAGATGCGCCGGCTCGGCGACAGCGTCGACTGGAGTCGTGAGCGGTTCACTCTGGACGAAGGTATGTCCGACGCCGTGCAGGTCATGTTCAAGCGGCTCTACGACGATGGCCTGATCTACCGCGCCGAGCGGCTGATCAACTGGTCGCCGTCGATGCGCTCCGGCCTGTCCGACGCCGAGGTCAAGCACAAAGACGTCGAGGGCGAATTGGTGTCCATGCGTTACGGCGAAGGGGACGCATCGATTGTGGTCGCCACGACCCGCGTCGAGACCATGCTCGGCGATACCGCCGTTGCGGTGCACCCAGACGACCAGCGGTACACGCATCTGGTCGGCACCGAGATCGAACTCCCGCTGACCGGTCGCAAGATTCCGATCATTGCCGACGCCCACGTCGACCCGGAGTTCGGCACTGGCGCGGTGAAGGTGACGCCAGCGCATGACCCGAACGACTTCGAGATCGGCCAGCGGCACAGCCTGCCGATGCTGACGATCATGGACGAGCAGGGCCGCATCGCACACACCGGCACCGAATTCGACGGGATAGACCGGTTCGAGGCGCGGGTCGCCGTGCGTGAAGCCCTTCGTGGAGAGGGCCGGATCGTCGCGGAGAAGCGGCCCTATCTGCATTCGGTCGGCCACTCGGAGCGGTCCGGGGAGCCGGTCGAGCCCCGCCTTTCGTTGCAATGGTTCGTGAAGGTCGAGCCGCTGGCAAAGGCGGCCGGTGACGCGGTGCGTTCAGGCCAGGTCGCGATTAGCCCGCCCGAGGCGGACAAGCGCTACTTCGACTGGGTGGACAACCTGCACGACTGGTGCATTTCTCGCCAGCTCTGGTGGGGGCATCGAATCCCTGTCTGGTACGGCCCGAGTGGCAAACAGGTCTGCCTCGGCCCCGACGAGGTGCCGCCAGTCGGTTGGCGGCAGGACGAGGACGTGCTGGACACCTGGTTCTCCGCCGGAATGTGGCCGTACTCCACCTTCGGCTGGCCCGAGCAGACCCAGGACCTCGCCAAGTTCTATCCGACCAGCGTGTTGGTGACCGGTTACGACATCCTGTTCTTCTGGGTCATCAGGATGATGATGTTCGGCGGCTACGCCATGGACGGGCAGCAACCCTTCCACACCATCGCGCTACACGGCATGGTGCGTGACAAGTTCGGTAAAAAGATGTCCAAGACCACCGGCAACGGTGTCGACCCGCTGGAGTGGCTGGACCGCTACGGCGCCGACGCGCTGCGTTTCACCATGGTCCGTGGCGCCAACCCGGGCGTGGACGTGCCGATTGGCGAGGAGAACGTTGACAACGCCCGCCGGTTCGCCACCAAACTTTGGAACGCGACCCGCTTCGCGCTCAACAACGGTGCCACGGTCGCTGAGGTGGTGCCACTCCGCGCCGAGCTCACCGATGCAGACCGCTGGATACTGGACCGCGCCGACGCACTTGTGTCCACAGTGGACGCCTTGTTCGAGGAGTACGAGTTCGCCAAGCTCGCCGAGGAGCTGTTCCGCTTCACTTGGGACGAGTTTTGTGACTGGTACCTTGAACTGGCCAAGGTACAGATTGCGGAGGACGAGCAGCGCGCCCAGGCCACCAGGGCTGTGCTCGGCCACGTGCTCGATGTGCTCCTGAGGCTGCTGCAGCCGATCATGCCGTTCATCACCGAAACGCTCTGGACCACGCTTACCGGCGGCGAATCACTGGTTATTGCAACTTGGCCGACGGTGTCCGGTCAAACGCCCGATGAAGATGCGGCGCTGCGGATCAAATCAGTGCAGAAGCTGATTACCGAGATCCGCCGGTTCCGCAGCGACCAGGGCCTCGCTCCGCGCAAGCGGGTACCAACCGAATTGTCGGGTACCCGCGACGCGGGGCTGCTGCCGCACGAAGCTGCCGTGCGCGCCATCGCCTGGCTCGACGAACCGGGCGAGGATTTCGTGGCCACCGCGACCCTTGAGGTAGCGCTGCCGACCGGCACGGTGAGCGTCCGGTTGGACACCTCTGGCGCGATCGACGTTGCCGCCGAACGCAAACGGCTGGCCAAGGATCTCGCGGTGGCACAAAGAGAACTCGCCCAGTGCGAGGGCAAACTGGGCAACCCGAAGTTTGTCGACAAAGCACCGGCCGACGTCGTCGCCAAGATCCAGGTCCGCAAGGACGCCGCCGTCGCCGACATCGACCGGATCAGTGCCCAGCTCGCCGCCCTGCCGGAAAACTGACCACCTCCGCGCCGACCGGCCAGTCTCGATAGTGGTCGGTCGGTGGCGGTGAATTAGCGCGGGTTGTCGCTAGCTTGGGCCCGCGTTGTCAGGGGTGCGTGTGGATGGCTGCAAGGCGGCTGCGTAACTGTTCGAGCAAAGTCGTTTCGTCTGGGTCGAGGTCGGCGCGATCGAGATAATACGGTGGGACCACGGACAAGCCGCGGCGGACTCTGCACCACACGCCTGTTGGACTGCTGACCGTTTCGTGTCGGACGTCGGCCACGACCTGCCAGCTTCGTTTTGGCGGGGAGATCGCGGTGAGCGTGTAACCGCGCCGGGCAAGCCATGCCTGGTCGGCCGTGCGTGCCGGGTCATCTAGCGGCAACTGTGCGGCAACGGTGCAACTACCGAGCGACTCGGCCGCGCGTATCGCCTCCGGGAAGGGCCTAACCGGCGCGTCCGACTCGTCTACGCGGGCGGCACGCACGGTGGTGTGGTTGGTCGGCATGAGTTCGGCACGGGGCGGAGCGATCAGCAGTGATTTTGTGTCTGAGGGCTGCGTGCGGCTCACGCAGACTTGCGTGTCGATCCCGGCCGCGACGTTCAGCCGGGTCAGCGCCTCGGCGAATGCAGCGTCGTCGGGGTCAGCGAACCACCAAGTGCCACTGGTCGACAACGCTGCACCCAACTCGCTGGGGTCGCGATTGCTTTCCCGTAGCTCAGTGCATTCGAGCACGCCGCCCTGCATGACGTAGAACGGCACGATGCCCCAATATCGCGATTGGACATGCGTGCAATGAATGTGCTGGACGGCCTCGCCGCCACGTACTGGAGGCACTGTGGCTCGGTTACGCGCGGCGAGCAAGAGGGTGTGGTATCGGTCGTGCACTTCGCGGTCCGCGCCGGAATGATATCCGACCATCCGGTGCAGGATGGCGGCGACGGCTCCGACGTTACGGTCCACGCTGCCGGAACGGCACAGTTCGCCATGCCCTGGACCGAACTCATGTTCGGCAGAGAGCACCGTGACAGTTCCCAGCGCAAGGTCTGGTATTGCCGCGCCGCGGTGCCTGCGCAGTTCGGCTCTGGCAGTCGAGACCTGGTCGGGCGCGCCCCAGAACCAGATATGTTCGTCACCGCGCCGGATCTGCTTGACGAGTCGGTCGAGCTCGAAAGAGTCAGTGTGATAGTCGCCCTGGTAGGTGCGCAGCAGCACAGACAGTCGCAGTTGGGCGGACCGGTCCGGGAACTGGCGTGACTCGCCGGGGTCGATGAACATCGTTGCCGCGTCGAAAGGACGGCCTGCGAGTGTCGTTCGCATCTGGGTGAGCAGCTCTGCCAGGGAGCCGACTGGATAGGCCAGTATTCGAGTGCGTGCGGTCACGACTGCACGCCTGGTAGCGAGCAGTGCTGGCCGGCACCGGAATTGAGAAGTACATCGAAGGATCGGAAGGACCGCATGTTCGCAGTGGGCCAGCGCCGTGGTTCACCGGTTGAGCGCATATCGGGGAAGCGGGCAGCCAGCCGTTCCGTCGCAACTTCGGCCTCGAGGAGCGCCAAACCGGCGCCGAGGCAGTAGTGCACGCCCCAGCCGAAACTCAGCGTCTGACCGGGTGGGCGATCCATTCGGAACTCGTCTGGCGCATCGAATTGTCTCGGGTCGCGGTTGCCTGCCGCGAGCACGGCAATGACGAAATCCCCTGCGGGGATGTGATGCTCGCCGAGCCGAACTGACCGCAGGGCGTGCCGGCCAGTGCTTTGCACAGGGGGGTCGGTGCGCAGCACCTCGCTCACAGCGGAGGCTATCAGCCGGGTGTCGCCAGCCAGTTGGCGTAAGTTCGGACCGTTTGTGCCGAGTAGGGCTTGCAGCATGCTGCCGAGCAGGCTGGCGGTGGTCTGGTAGCTCGCATTGAAGATCTGGAACACCAACGGGACAATCTCGGCCTCATCGAGTTCGCCGGATTCACTGGAGTGGAGCAGATGCGAGATGAGGTCGTCGCGATCAGTACGACGGTGACGGTCAATCAGGGTGTGCAGGCACCGCTCGATTTCCTCGGCTGCAGCATCGGCTCTGTCAAGGTGTTCCGATTCTGGCGCGCGTTCGAGTAAGAGATTGAACTCCATAGTCTGCTGGCGGAAGTCACCGAACGGCCACTCTTCGACACCGAGAACCGGTTGAATAACGGCGAGAGGAAGCCGGTCGGCGAAGCCGGCGATCAGATCGGTAGGGCGATCCAGCGGCAGCTCGCTTAGCAAGTTGTCAGTCACTCGGCGAATAGCATTGCCGATGGCCGCGATCCGTTCCGGCACAAACCAGGCGGCGACGGCGCGGCGAGATCGGGTGTGCTGCGGTGGGTTGAGCACGAGCATGGTTTGGCTGAGTAGTCGCAATGACGGGTGCGCCCGCCAGTCAGCGCCGCCACGGAACCGACATGCCGCCTCTGCGTCGATGCCGAACTCCGGACTGCGCAACACAGCTCGGCATCCGACCCAGCTGTTCACCGCCCATACGCCATCTTCGACGGCGATAACCGGACCGGCATCGCTCAATCGCCTCAACAGTGGGTAGGGGTTGTCCAGTGCCTGGCCGGAGGCGAAGATCCGCCGATACAGCTCAGTCGCTTTACGATCCACGTCGTCGATGCTGCACCCCCGACATAGCGCGACAGTAACGATGGTCACTCTATTGCATGATGCGCCCAGCGAACTTGTTCTCGCCAACATCACGGCGCAGATCGGTTGTACCCCAGGCTGACTCACCGCTCGTTCTAAGTCGTCAGGCAGGTGATTGCCGGCAATCGAAGGCACCGTGATCCGTCTCATCGGCCGGCCGGCCGGGCGATTCCGAAACCCGGTGTGGTTGCAGCATTCCCGCGTCGAGCTCGACCAGGGCAAGGCCGACCCGCTATGGCAGGAATTCGTCGCCGGTTCGACATCGAGCACACCTTTCGCACGCTCTCACAGGCTCCCGGCAGGACCAGCCCGAAACCCCGCGCTTCGGCCGCGGTGTACCGGTGGACCTGGTTACGGCTGGCCGTCTACACCCGGCTGCGCTTGTCCGTGCCCTGGCCGCAGACCTACGTCGTCCCCCAGGGAAACCCACTGCCCTGCTACGACTTACCGCGAAGACCTCCCACGCGGGTTTCGGCATCCACGCACCCGGGCAGCTGCTCCGCCTTCGCACCGAAACCCTCCCATCAAGAGCTTTTGTGGCTAGACTCTGAACGACTAGGCGGCCGGGGGAGGCCCGGTACCGACGGCGGGACGCCCAGCGTACCCACCCGGAGGCAGGGGAACGTCATGGCAATCGAACTCTTTCCTCTTGAGCGGGCGGCACTTCCGGCCGCAGTCAATGCGCAGATCCTGGTCATCGCGAATGCCTGCCAGACCGTTGACGAAACATTGGACCAGTTCAAATTCGCGGCAGAAGATCCAGACTTGCTGGAGCTGAACAACGCCGCATACCTTGACCTGTACCGGGCGATGATCTCCGAGGTCGACGGGGAACGCCGTGAGATAATCGACGCGGTCAATCACATGCGGCGACAGCAGCCGGGCGAAGGGCTTATAAACGAGCACAACTCATCGTCGCTGAATGGTGTCTATCTCTACGACTTCCTCTGCAAGAGTGGCTATGCCGGCCGCATTGATCTTGTGGACAACATCGATCTCGAACCCGAGCGGGCAGCCGAACTCACCAAGGCCGCCGATGTCGTTCTGCTCTCCACGACGTTCATCACCAGCGCCAGCACGATCGTGCGGGTGTGCCGACTGCTGAAGTCCTGGAACCCGAAGGTCCTCGTGGTGGTGGGTGGGGCGAAACTCACCCAATACTCCGACGACCGGGAGATCCACGGTGCCGCCCGCGCGGCCGACGCGCTGATCCTGTCTCCGAACGGCGAGCGCACCCTGCTCGAGGTCATCCGCCGACTGGTCCTCGGCGAAAGCATCACGAATGTGCCCAACGTCGCCTATGACGATGGAACGTTCCGTTGCACCTCACGTAACCAGCACGATGGTGTCGATATCGACGCCAACTCGGTCCGCTGGGACAAACTTCCGGACTACATCCTGCGTAGCTCGGTCAACATGCGCACCGGTCGAGGCTGCCCGTTCAAGTGCAAGTTCTGCACCTTTCCCAGCTACAACGATCAGCAGGTCGACCTGATGGAGCAGGACAGCATCATCCGCCAGCTGCGACAGATCATGCGGCTGCCGCAGGTGGGCAGCGTGCGTTTCGTCGACGACACGCTGTTCCTCAACCGCAAGCACCTGATCAGCGTCTGCCAGCAGATGATCGACATCGGTTTCGACAAGCCGTGGACTGCGTACCTGCGCTCGACCACGCTCACCGACGAATGTGTGCGCTACCTGAGCGAGGCGGGCTGCCAGCTGGTGCTGGTCGGCGTGGAATCCGCCGACCAGGCAGTGCTCAACAACATGTTGAAGGGCACCAAGGAAAAGCATAACTGGGCCGCCGCGGAGAACCTGGCCAAGTACGACGTCATGGGATTCGCTTTCATGCTCGTCGGTTTCCCTGGCGAGACAAGCAAGTCCGTCGACAAGTCGATTGACTTCCTCAACAATTCGGGCATCCATTCATATGTTCACTCGCCCCTGTTCGTCTTCCCGAATTCGCCATTGGCACGCGAGGCCCAGGAGTTCGGGCTGACAGGCGGCTTCAACGACTGGTCGCACGAGACGATGGACTGCCGGACCGCTGTCGAGGAATGCGGACGGATGTTTGCCGAGGTGCACAACGCCGCCTACATCGACCGCGGCTCGTCGGTGGCCAAGATCCTTCTCGACCACGGCGCTTCCGTGCGCGATGTGAGTCGGATGGGCGTACTGCACAACGAAATGGCCCGGCGGCAGCGCGTGGGGCTCGACGACAGCGCGGCCCGTGGCGAGTTCGAGATGCTTGCCGCGACCACTCGCGGGAGCGCGCGTGAGGTCGATTCTGTCACAACGCCTTACAGCCGAGTGGACGGCCGACTCGAGATCACCTCACCCGCGCGTTACTGAGGTGAGGGTCCGTACTGACGTGAGTGAGCACACCCCCTCGGGACGTCGGCTCGGCGGTGCCGTGCTCGGACTGTCCGCGCTTGCCCACGACCCGGCCGCCGCGCTGATCGTGGACGGTCGGCTGGTGGCCGCAGTCGAACAGGAACGCATCGATCGGGTGAAGCACAGCACGGCCTTCCCAGCTGGTGCGATCTGCGCGGTGCTCGCGGAGGGTGGCCTGAGCCTCGGCGACGTCGATCGAATCGCGTATTACTGGAACGATCGTGGCCAGGCGATTCCAGCGCTGTATTCGGCCTGCCGCCACGCCCCGGCCAACGTGACGGGCTTCGCCAGGATGATTCGCCAGCGGCTGCGCGGCCTTGCTGCGCCAGGCATGGTAGCCGACGGGTTGCGTCCGCTGCTCGATGGCGTGCGGCAACCGCCGGTGGACTTCGTCGACCACCATGAGGCGCACCTCCTGGCCGCGTGGTTGTCGGCGCCCTTCGAAGCTGATGCCGCGCTGGTCGTCGACGGGCGAGGCGAGGTTCATTCGACATCCCTGTATGACCTGCGCGGCGGACCCGATCTACCACCGCGACTGGTGGAAGCTATCCCGTTCCCCGATTCGCTCGGCGTCTTTTACGGCGCCGTCACCCAACTGCTTGGCTACCGCGCCTTAGCCGACGAGTACAAGGTCATGGGCCTTGCCTCGTACGGGCAACGGCGGGATCGATGGGTGCAGCGAATCGAGTCGCTGATGAAGACCGGGCCGGGCGGCCGACCACAAGTGCATGTTCCTTCGCTGCGACCGGAAAACTGTTCGGGGTCGGAACTGCCTTGGCTGACGCCTTCGGCGCGACGCCGGCTCACCGGCCGATTCCGCAACGCGGACGGCTCGTTCACAGAGGACGCCTACGATTTTGCCTACGCCGCGCAGGAAGCGCTCGAGCGGGCATTGCTCGGCTTGCTACGTCGGCTGGTAGCCCGCACCGGCGCGACCAAGGTGGTGCTGGTCGGCGGGGTGGCGATGAACGCTGCGGCGGTGGGCCGCGCCCGCGCCGCCGGCATCGTGGCCGAGTTGCACGTACCGCTGGCGCCGACCGACGCTGGCGCCAGCGTCGGCGCCGCGCTGGCCACGCTGAATCGGATCGGCTTGCCGGTGCCCTCGCCGGAGGAGCTGAACGATCCATTCTTGGGGCCGGGTTTCGAGCCGTCGGAACTACGGGCGGCGTTGGTAGCGAGCAAGCTGCCGTTTCGTCATGTGGACGGTCCGGCCGAGGCTGCCGCTGCGATCGCTGCCGGTCGACTCGTCGGCTGGTTTGACGGCCGGATGGAGTTCGGCGAGCGGGCGCTTGGCGCGCGCAGCATCCTCGGCGATCCACGCAAGCCGGAGACGCGTGACCTGATCAACGCTTCGGTCAAGCGACGGGAGAGTTACCGTCCGTTTGCGCCGTCAGTACTCGAGGAGCACAGCAGCCGCTACTTCGCCACCGAGCACAGCAGGCGGATGGGCGAGATCGTGGCAGTGACCCCGCAAGCGCGGGCCATGGTGCCGGCCGTGGTCCACGTGGACGGCACGGCACGGCCTCAGACTGTGCCGAAGTCCTGGCCAGCGCAGCGGTTCCGCGCACTCATCGAGCACTTCGACCGCCTCACCGGGGTTCCGATGGTCCTCAACACGTCGTTCAACGTTCGCGACGAGCCGATCGTGTGTACGCCGGATGACGCGCTGCGCTGCTTCGCTGTGTCCGGTCTCGACCAGCTGTATCTCGGCGATTTCGTCATCGACAAGGGGGAATTCGGTGCCTGATCGGCAATGGGGCCTTGACTGGCCCAAGGCCAAGGCCAAGGCGGCGCGCGCGGCGGCCCTGCTGACTTGGCGCGCGCTGCCTCCGTTGGTCGTCGCGCTGGCCAGACCCGTGAGCCGTCGGCCAGGAGTCATCGTGCCTCTGGCGATGTTGAGCGCGTGGACGGTCGCCGAGGTGGCTGCCGAGGATGACGCGGCGAACGCCGCGGCCGTGCGGAGTTCCGAGGACTGCGGTACCCGGTACGGCATGGTCGGCACCCACCTGTTGGCCTGGTGGACGCCGGTCCTGCTGGCATCACGCCCAAACCGGCGGGCGCACGTTCTTGCGGGTGCCGCGCTGGTGGCCGTGGGCGGGGGGCTGCGTGTCGTCGCTATCAGGACTCTTGGTGCGCGGTTCACCGGCCACGTGCATATCCTGCCCGACCAGCAAGTCTGCACCCGCGGGCCGTACTCCCAGGTCCGTCACCCGTCCTACGTAGCACTGTTCGGTATCAATGCCGGACCAGCGCTGAGCGCAGGTTCGATAAGCGCTGCAGTAGCGATGGGAGCAGCGACCGCGATTAGCAATATGCTGCGGGTACAGGTTGAGGAGCGATCGCTTCACGAGCGGCTCGGCCTGCAGTACCTGCGATACGTCGCGGCGACGCCGCGCTTCGTGCCCAGACTGGGTGGGGTGGTCCGACAACCGGCGCTGCACGGCAGCAAGACAGCGCCGGTTGTCGGATTCCAGAGAAGCTTGTTGAGCAGTTGGGGCGCGTGGTCGTGAACGTGCCAGGGCTGCGGTGGTGCTGTGAGTAGATCGCTGGATACTGCTGTCGCAGAACATGGTCCGCCTGCCCCCAGCGTCGATCACCATGCAGCTATGGCGGAAATCGCCCCTATCGAAGCTTGTTCAGACGGCGAGCACATGTGCCACTGTGCGGTGCGTCGTCTGGTTCATGGTTCCAGCAGGCGACCACGCCGCCATGTCCTTCCGCAGCGAGCTGTTCGCGCATCCCAACCGGTGGCCAGGTCGTCGCCGAGCGTCCGGCGGCCATTCCCCTGGACCATCACCGACGGAAACATGAAAGCCATACCCAGCACCCTCGAGGCGTCGGAATCCTATGACCGGGCCTGAGCGGCAAAGAGGAATACGAATCGGTAGAACGTTGGCCGAGGGAGGCCGGCCCAACGCCATGTCGGACATCGAGTCCGACAACATCGACGTGCCAGCCGCGGAGCAGCGCCTTACTGGGCAGGTGATGCGCACGCCGATACGCCGGCTGCCATGGCTGGAGCGCCTGGTTGGCGTCCCCGTCTACGCCAAGCTCGAGGTGCAGCAGCACACCGGCTCGTTCAAGTTCCGTGGCGCGCTCAACGCGGCGCTGGCAGGCCCGCAACGGCCGATTATCGCGGCGTCGGCAGGCAATCATGGACTCGCGGTCGCCGATGTTGCGCGCAGGCTGCGACGGCCGGCCAACATCTGCATTCCGGTCATGGCAAGCAGGCTTAAGCGTGAGCGAATTCTGGCCACTGGAGTTGGTCTGCTCGAGCACGGCAACTCCCTCGAGCAGGCGACGACGTACGCGCGCGAGATCGCGGAACGGCAGGGCCTGTACTACATCTCGCCGTACAACAACCCCCATGTGATTGCAGGCGCTGCAACGGTTGCGTTAGAAGTGTTGGACGAGATCGACGATGTGGCCGCTATGATCGCGCCAATCGGCGGGGGTGGCCTGATTTCTGGCCTCGCTCTCGGCGCCGCAACGAGAGATACTTCGGTGCGCATTTTCGGCTGCGAACCGGAACGTTACCGATCCATGTCAGCCAGTCTCGATGCGCAGGGCGTTGCACGTGTTGTCCATCAGCCGACGCTCGCCGACGGCTTGGCGGTCAACCTCGACCCGGATTCGATCACCTACCCGCTGGTGCGCGATCGCGTCGAGTCGATCATCACGTTGAGCGAGGAGGATCTGGCCGCCGCGACGCTCGCATTGCTGGTGCACGAGAGCTTGTTGGTGGAGCCGGCTGGCGCCGCCGCGATCGTCGCATGTCTGCGACTCGCCGACGCCGGTGCGCTGACCGGACCGGTCGTGCTGCCGTTGTGCGGCGGAAATCTGCATCACACTACGCTCACTCGCATTCAGCGCTACCCCTATGCGGACAAGGAACTGGTGCGACTGCTGGATCTGCGCGGTCGCACTATTGACGAACTACCCATCAGCCGTGCCTTGCGAATCGAACCGGACGTCGGCGAACGGGCCGCCGCGGACGATGGAGCCACCGCTGAGACCGATGCACGGAGCAGTCAGGACGAGCAGGTCCGGTCCTGGCTGCACCGGCTCTCGGACGTGCTCGCCGAACTCGAAGAGTATGTCAACTACTGCGCTGAAGCCGATGTGCTCGTCGATTCGGGCCTTGTTGGGCAGGTCCGCGCCGATTGTGAGCGGGCTGGCCAGCGGCTCGTCGAGGTGCTTGGTATCCGGGGCGATGGCGATCGCCCTGAAGATGCCGCACGGGTCGAGATGGTGGTGCGCCATGCAGCGAATACGGTTGCCTCCGCACAGGCCGCGTTCGACTGGTGCGCGCCGTCGCACGCGCAAGCCAAGGCGAATCAGTTCTTCGACGTGGGCGCCCAGGACTCTCCGACTGCCAACTACGAGCGATACGACAGCGTCGCCACCGCTCGGGTCGAGGCCCAGCTCGCCGAGGTCTTCGGGCTCGATCCGGAGACCCAGGTGGCCACAGCGACCTCATCGGGCATGGCCGCGTATGCCCTCATCGAGGCATTCCTACTGCGGTACCGGTTGCGAGCGGGCGACACCGTGCTGCTCGCGCCGTACGTCTACTTCGAAACTGTCGAGCAGATCTGCTCGCTGCCCTCGGTGCGCACGGTCACCGCGCTCTCCTACTCAGTCGAGGGTCTTGTTGACACGGTGCTGCGAGAGCGACCTCGGTGCGTCTTCGTCGACCCGATCGCCAACACGGCCGAACAGCGCATGGTGGACCTGCCTAGCCTTGTCCGCACGCTCGAGGCTGTCGTCACCGATCCGATCACGCTGGTTGTCGACGGCACGATGGCCCCCGCCGCGTTGTCGTGCACGTTGTTGGACGCGCAGGAGCCCGTGGAGGTGCTCTACTACGAGAGCTGTTCGAAATACCTCCAGCTGGGTATGGACATGGGCATGGCGGGAGTGGTCGCCAGCAAAGCAAACCTACGGCCGGCGCTGGACCGGTTGCGCCGCAACACCGGCAGCATCCTCTACCGGCACAACGCCCAGCTGTTTCCACGTTATGACCGAGTGTTCTTTCAGCGCAGGATGCATCGCATCTGTGGCAATGCGGCAACGGTCGCCCGCAGCCTACGCACCCGCGCGGAGGTCTGTGCGGTCGCCGACGTCGTGCACCCGTCCAGCGGCGCGCATCCCGACGACGCTATCGCCCGCAGCCTGCCGTACGCGGGTGGGTGCGTCACATTCACGCTGCACGAGGCCGGCGCTAACCATCGCGACCAACTCGAGGCGTTGATCGAGCACATCCTTGAACGCGCCCGCCGGACCGGTCTGCACCTGACCAAAGGCGTCAGCTTTGGGTACAACACCCCACGAGTGTCGGCGGCGGCGAGCATGGCCGAAGGCGGGCCACCGTTTCTCCGTCTGTACATAGGCGACCGGTCACCTGAACAGGTTGCGCTGCTCGCACAGGTCACCGGCGACGCGATCGCGGCTATCGGCTGAGAACGGGGGCCCGGATTACCGAGTCCAGCCAACCTTGACTGACCGCCGCGGGTTCAGCGGATCTGAAGACGAGTCAGGCCGAACCCGAGGCCATATCCTGGCAAGTTGTGAACACTGTGCCTTGAGTTCGACGCCCCTGACAGCGGTCGGCGAAAATTCCCCGCGGACGGCCAACTCCGATTCCCCGTAGGCTGGATTGCCCTCGGCCACAGCGGTGGTGAACATCGCTGCGGCTAGTGCAGGTTTGGTGGAGAACCCGATGTCTGCGGGGATCCCGGCCTGCGCGCGCCGGCAGGGGTCGGGTGGTCCAGGATTACGGCCGGTATAGGCGGCCGTCGATCAGGGTGTGGCCGATTGTGGTCGCGTATGCCAAATGCACTGCTACTTGCGAGTTTTCGATCCGTCCTGCGGTGCCGGTGTATCGGCGTTGCACTCCGACAGTCTGGTGGCCCTTTTGGAGGTCACTGGTTTCGTCGGCGACGAGGATCGCTTCCCGGTCACCGAGGTGGCCGATCACATACGAGCGTAGATCCTCACCGACTCCGTCGGTGTCCCATTGTGCGCGAGATAGCAAGTACTGCAACCGATCCGGGCTGTGGTGCCCAGCGAGTTCGGCCAGGGTCCAGCAGTTCTTCCGTCCTAGGTTGCAGAATCAAACCCTCCATTAACGCTTCGGCGTTGGCGAGGGTTTCTCGCCGTTTGAACCGTGGGGCGATCAACGAGATCACCGCATCGAAGCCTGCTCTCCATCGATCCCGGTCTACTCTGATAGCCGCGGTGGCCGCAGCAGATCAGTTGTCTTCACAAACGCCGAATGATGCCTCGGCCGCCGCCCTCAACAGCCTGAACACGCGGGGGCACTTCAACTTACGGCTGTAGGTACTGGACGCGAGTTCATTGACAAAGATTGACGCCCGTCAATAATTATCTCAGGGAGGGATGTCTCTCCTGGCGGCTCGAGATGGAGCCAGAAGAGCCCAGAAAGGGCTTAGGTGATGTTGGAAAACATCAAGGAGATCGTTGCAGGCAAGTTTGACTGAAATTGCTTCACCGGGCATGAAGTTCCGTCGAGTTGACCGCATTCAGGTGGTGGACAACAGTTCCCGCTGATCAGGGTAGATGGCGGTGGAGTGGAGCCCGAACGAACCCAGGGCAACTTCTGTACTGCTGATGATCGTCCTGCCTACACGGGTGCGTCCAACGGCGAGGCGGGCGCGAGCCGCAGCGTCAGTGTGTGCCTGGGGTCACCGTGGGGGAATGCCCTTCAATCGCGGGATGATCTCGTGTCCTAGTCGTTCGGCCTCGTGTGCGGCGGGGAACGCGCTGACGACGAAGGTGTCGTAGCCGACGTCTGAGTAGCGCCGCAGGGCGTCGGTGACATCGATGTACGACCCGACGAGCGCGACACTTGCTCGTCGCCACAACCGGCGCAGCCCGTTCCAATACACGATGCCATCGTCCTCGGTGACCGGGTGCGGGTCGTCGGATCCGCCAAGAAAGTGCCGCACTGCGGGATCGGCGTGCCCCACCAGATCAGCCGCAGCATCGAGTGCCGCCGGGGCCGATTTCCTTGCGACGACATAGAAATGGATGCCTAGCCGAACCCGCCGTCCCGCCGCGAGGGCACGCTCACGCACGAGGGCCGCCTTCGTTGCGGCCGCGCCGAGCGGTGCGCCGGGCACCAGCAGCGCATCACCGTGTCGTACCGAAATGTTCATAGTGGCCTCCGACGAACCGGCAAAGTAGATCGGCGGATGCGGCCGCTGCAACGGCCTGGGCCAGCAGTTGGCGTTGTGCAGCCGGTAGAACGTGCCGTCGTAAGAGGCGTCCGATCCCGTCCACAATGCCTTCAGCACGTCGGCGAACTCGCCTGCCCGGTGATACCTGTCCACATCGTCGAGCCGTTCCCCGTACTGCCGCGCGGACACCGCGCCGGCCACTACGTTGATCATGAATCGTCCGCCGCTCACCTGATCGAGTGTCGCTCCGATCCTTGCGCCAGCCGCCGCGTCGACGCTGCCCGGACGGATCGCAACCAGCAGTTTCACGGCGGTGGTGACCGGCGCCAACGCAGACGCCATGACAATGCTGTCCGGGTATCCGACGCGCTGGTCGAAGTGATTATTGGTGTGTCCGACGGTGACGAGCACCGAGGTGAAACCCGCCGCCTCGGCCGCGAGGGCGCTCGCGGACATCGTCGCGAACGACGGCGGCAGCTCGGGCTCCCGCAGCCCCAACCGACGACTGTCGCCGGTGCTGGGCAACACGAAGCAGGTTTCAAGAGTAAAACGCTGCGGATCAACCGCTGCAAGCGACACACAGTTAGCGTACGCACGGTCGACCTGGGGGCGAGTTCACCGACCTTGTGGGCTTATTCATCCAGAGAGCGGGTGATCTCGTGCTGCTGCTTCCTGGTCAAGGCGCCTATTGGCTGACGCGTCATTTGCTCACAACGAACGAGCCGATGACGAGTGCGTCCATGGTGGACGAGAAGAACGTGCGTACCGCGTCGTAAGGCGTACACACGATCGGCTCTCCGGCCAGGTTGAAGGACGTGTTCAGCACCACCGGCACCCCGCAGGTCGCGTCGAACCTGTCGAGCAACGCCGCGAACGGCGCGTTCCGCTCGGCGGTCACGAATTGCGGGCGGCACGAGCCGTCTGTATGCACGACCGCCGGGATCACCGCGCGCATCTCGTCGACGACGGGGGAGGCCGTCAGCATGAACGGCGCCGATCCGGACGTCTGGACGTACCGGTGACCGTCGGTGGCACGTAGCGAGGGCGCAAGCGGACGCCACTGCTCGCGGCCCTTGATGTCGTTGACTCGGGTGTGGCTCACGCGCCGCCGCGGGTCGGCCAGGATCGACCGGTGGCCCAACGCCCGCGGCCCAATTTCCATCCGGCCCTGGAACCAGCCGACCACCTTGCCGGCGTCGAGAAGATGCACGACCTTCGTAGCTATGTCGTCGGAGCGCACTGCCGACAGGTCGAGCTGGCGCAGCAGGTCGCCGATGTCGGCGTCGGAAAAGGCCGGCCCGAGGCCGGCCTGGTCGATCATGCCCGCCGGCCGTTCGCCGTGCGCGGCGGCGACCGCGAGTGCTGCGCCGAGCCCGGTGCCGGCGTCGCCGCTGGCTGGAAAGACGTACAACTCGTCGACGAGCCCGGATCGTTCGATGACGCCGTTTGCCGTGCAGTTGAGCGCGACCCCGCCACCGAGCACGAGTCGGCGTTCGCCAGTCTGCTCCACAGCAAGGCGTACCAGATGCAGCATGACCCGCTCGAGCTCGGCCTGGCCGGCGGCGGCCACCTTCGCATGGTGGTCGTCCAACTCGATCGTGGTGCGAATTCGGCCCCGGAGCCAATCCATCGAGTAGCTGACCGGTACCGGAGGGCCGAAGTTCGACTCCAGCCAGCGGCGCCACGCAGCGACGGTGGCCCGGAAGGTTGCCACGTCGCCGCCTGAGTCCTCAATGTCGATGTTCGCGCGGTATCCGCTGCCAGTGAGTGTGAACGCCGGAGGCGCAGGAGCGGGATGGGCGCGAGCAGCCAACCCCATCACCTTGCCCTCCTCACCGAGCTCGAAGCCCAGGTGGTTGGTCAGTGCGAGGTAGAAGAACCCGAGGGACTCGGTGATGCCGAGTGAGGCAAGGTTAGTGATCGTCGTGCCCGCGCCGCGTGCGATTGTGGTGGCGATGCCGTCGCCCTGTCCGTCGGCGGTTACGATCGCCGCCGACGAGAACCCGGAGCAGTAGAATGCCGCGGCGGCGTGGGACGTCGCGTGGTCGACGATGTGGATCTTTGGTCGGCGATGTCCGGCCAGGGCCGGATGGGCTAGAAGCGTTTCGTGCACCGACAGCGCCGTGCCAGCGTGCGGTCGGTCCGGTGCCCAGGACAGGGCGAGCACATCGACGTCGCTGAGCGTCAGACCAGCCTGTGCAAGGCAGTACATCGTCGCCGACGTCGGTGCGGCGCCATACGCGTGCCTGCGGCGGGTGAACCGCTCCTCCTCGGCGACGGCGATGACCTCGCCGCCTTGGACAAGTGCGGCCGAGGCGTCGTGGCCCAGGCCCCCTGAAATCCCTAGGATGATCATCGATCGACCCGCTTGGCTCGGTGGTGAATAGTGACCGGCAGGTGAGCGAACCCCCGCATGTTTGCGCTCGCGAGGCGCACCATCGGGCCGTTCGCCTCGATTAGAACCCCGGAAGCGGTGAGTAGGCGGAGTGTCGCTCGCAGCTGCTCGGCCGCGAGAGCGGCCCCGAGGCAGTAGTGCGGTCCGTACCCGTAGCTCAGCCCGGTAGGGCCGACACGCCCGACGTCGAGCCGTTCCGGGTCGTGGAACCGGGCGGGATCACGGTTCGCCGCCGCGATGATCGCGATGACCATGTCACCGGCGCGTACCGGGATCCCGTCGAGGTCGAGGTCAACGAATGCATGTCGGCCCGTACTTTGTACTGGTGGGTCGATCCGGGCCAGCTCATCGCACGCCGGGCTAAGCAGCAAGGGATCGCCGCGCAGCCGCGCCAGCTCTGCCGGATGTAGCAGCAGCTGCCGGAGGCCGTTGCCGAGCAGGCTCATCGTCGTCTGGTATGCCGCGTTGTACACCTGGAACACCAACGGGACGAGCTCGTCTTCGGCGACGGCGCCGCGGTTGGCCGCTGCGACGAGGGCCGACACCAGGTCGTCAGCCGGCTGGCCCCGGCGGTACGCGATCAGATCGGTCAGATAGAGCGTGATCTCGTCGACCGCGTCGTCTGCGGCGGCGATGTGGGGGGCGGTGAGCCCCCGCTCGAACAGCGCGTTGAAGGCCAGCGTCTGCCGACGCAGCTCGATGCGGTGACTGTCCGGGATGCCGAGCACGGCATGGATCGTCAGCAACGGCAGGACGTCAGCGTACATGCTGATGAAATCGCCACCGCCGCGTTCACACAAGCCAGCGAACAGCTCTCCGGCGGCGCGCGCGATAACCGGCTCGATGGCCCGGATGCGGGCCGGGGTGAACTCGGTGCCGACCCGGCGGTGCAGGCTGCCATGGCGGGGTGGGTTGGCGATGAGCATCATCCGCGAGAGCATCGCCAGTGAGGCGTGGTCACGCCAGGAGGCACCGCCCTTGGCTTGGCCGATAGCCTCCATATCGTTGCCGAACCGGGGGTCCCGAAGCACTGCGGCACAGTCGCCGTACGCCGTTACCACCAGGGCGCCACCGCCGAGCCGGTGCGCGCGGCTAAGTAAGCGAAGCTCTTCGTAGTCCGGATACGGGTCTTCGACGAAGTCTCCTGTGAGGAAGAGCCGAGCAAAGATGTCGTCGGCAGTGCCAGAGATCGGAGGCACCGTCATCGCGCCGTGCTCTCGACAAGGTCCGGCACGGACTCTCCCGTGCGCGCCACGGTCTCCACGAGCTCAGCCGCTTCGTCCGCGCTCGGCAGCGAACGCAGCTCGGCGGCTAATTGGGCGACTCGTGCCCGTACCACGTCGTCGGTGAGCACACGGATGATGGCGGCGGCGATCGTGGCTGGTGTGGCGGTGGCCACCGGAACGGTGATTCCGATGCCGAGGTGCTCGCAGCGGGCCGCGTTGGTCGGCTGGTCGGCGTTGATCGGCATCACCACCATCGGTACGCCGTGCTCGATCGCGGCCAGCACAGTACCGAGACCGCCGACTGTGACGACCGCCGCGCATCCGGGCAGCACCGCGCCGAGCGGCGCGAAGTCAGTGAGAAATACGTTTGCTGGGGCTGGGTGAAAACCCGCTGGATCGATGCCCGGGCCGGTGATGACAGTGAAGCGGGCTGGCAACGATGAGGCAGCCACTAACATGCGGCGCATTAGGTCGGGCTGGTCATGGAACACCGTGCCGAAGGTGACCAGAACACGTGGTCCACCGCGATGGGCGCCGTTCGCGCGGCCGCTTTGCGCGTCGCCGCAGTATGACTCGGGCCGGACGAACCGGAGTGTCGGGCCGACGTGCCGGTCGAACTCTCGCGCGTTGGGCAGTTTTGGCGTCGCCGCGATGAGGCTTGGCAGCGTCGGCGCGAGACCGAGGTAGCGGTACAGCTGGCCGGCGTCCAACGCGTCAACGCCGGCTAGACGGGCAAGGGGGGTCAACGATTCGCCCAGTTCGGACGCCCAGGCCGCAGTGGAGAGGAACCGGTTTTCCCGGCCCGTCACGTGTGGCACGCCCAGCGCCTCGGCGATGGCGAAGCCGCCGAACTCCACCGGGTCGCGCACGACGATGTCGGGGCGCCACGCACGGACGAGGCTGCGGAGGTCGGTCACCGCTGCCGACGCAAGTGCGTCGACAAGGACGGTGCGCGTGTACGCGAACGAGACGTCGCGTCGGGCCCGGGCGGCGGCCAACGCTGGCACGAAGGTGTGCTCCTGGCCGATGATGAAGTCGACGCCCATCGGCACCGCGCGCAGCCCCGTCTTGGTGATCTGCGGCGCTAACCTTGGCGCGGAGGCGACCAGAACCTCATGGCCGCGGCGCCGCAGTGCCCGTAGCACTGGCACCATTGGCAAGAGATGACTCACTCCAGGTTGAGTTGTACAGAGAACACGCAAGGGCCGGCTCACGCGATCCATCGCGGGTGCCGCCATATCACGTTTCCGGCAGTGGACGACTTAGGCACCCAGTACCGACACCCCTCGAAGAAATAGTGCGTGATCTGACTGTGCCGCGTCGCTCCCGGGTACAGAACCGGTGCGCCGCCATGTATCAGATCGCCGACCCAAACCATGGCCTGACCGCGGCGTATGAGCCCGTGATGGGGCACGATGCCAGCCGCAGCGAGCGTGCTCCTGATCGCGTCGTTGGAGTGTGGGCCGCGGGGCTGCGTGACGTCGCCTACGGAGATCTCTGCCAGTCGGTGGCTGCCCGGGTAATACACGACCGGGCCGTTGTCCATGGTGATGTCCTCCAATGCCACCCATACCGAGGCCAGGAATCCCGCAGGGTCGGAGTTGTTGTGCAGTGCGTCGGAGTGCAGGTGCTGTTGAGTGCCGTGGCGGAAATTGAGGGTCTGGAAGGGCAAAGGACGGCGACCGAACAGGTAGGAGAGCAGGTCGAGCACTTCTGGCACCACTGCAAGCTCGCGCACGTGTTCGTTGATCTGCCAGACATCCATGATGCGGTCGGTGAAGTATCGAACACCGTCGACTTCGTGATCCTCGTCAGGATAGGCGTCCTTCAGCGAGTTGAGGATCGCATCAAACGTCGGTCCGCACCGGTCCGGCAACGTCACCGTCGTGAGTCCGGTGTCGAGGAACTGTTGTCGATCAACCGCCCACGTCGTCACACTAATTCAATTTAGAGGGAAAGACTGCTCTTCGGAACCCCCGCCCTGAACCGCAGACGCATCCCGCCGCAGGGCCGCGTTGGCCCGGCGGACGTCGTGCAATTGGGCCACCAGCGCCGCGTACTTGTCCTCGCCGCTGCCCGCGATCACGGCGACCTCGGGTGACACCCGGAGGCGGAAAGGGAAGTATTTGCCGTACACGACCTCGATCATGCCGTCGCGCAGGTACCTGTCGAAGTCGTCGGGCCGACGGTGACCCCATCGCTCAACGAACCTGCGCTCCGACTCTGCGAACTCCGCCGTGCGGCCCTCGCGCGTCGCCGAGACCAGATGGGTCAACGTCGACAGGTGGCAATAGTGCACCTCGCCACCGACCTCGCCGACACGAAAGCACAGGTCTACGTCTTCATAGCCATTGGTGTACCAGGTATCGAAGCCATCCATCTGCTCATACCACCGCCGGGGCAGGTACATGCACGCACCGGTGACGATGCCGACCGGACCGGATCGGTTCACCACCTCATGATCGGCAGGGAATCCGGCATACGCGTGCCGTGGATAACCGTCAGCGCACAGCACACAACCGGCGTGCTGGATTCGGCCGTCCGGGAACAGTAATTTACAGCCGATGACGGCGGCCTCTGGGTGGGCGTCGGCATAGTCGAGGAGCTCGTCAAGCCATCGAGGTGCTGGCTCCAGATCCGTGTTGTAGAACACGAACGAGCTGCCACGCGCGGCTGCAGCGCCCGCGTTGCATGCCGACGCGAAGCCGCGGTTGTAGGACGATCGCACACTCGTTGCGGCGGCACTGAACTCGGCGATCACCTGGGAGGTGTCATCGATCGACCCGTCGTCAGAGACCACGATCTCCACGTCGTCACGATGGGAGACGCTGTCGAGCAAGAGGTTGAGGCAGGTCCGCAGCAACCCTGCCGTGTTGTAGGTCGGCACGACGATGGAGACTCGCGGCGATATAGTTGTCAACGGATTCCCCGGATCCAGCAGCTGTTGTGCCGCTCGACTATATCCCGACGCTTACTGCGATGGCATCCGTTCAGTCGGTGGCGCGCACCTGCCTCGAGAGAGGTCGCGACACGATGTTGGTGCTGGGTATCAGTGGCAGCTTCAACACTGAGGACGAACAGTGGATCCCAGGCCTGCCACGCGGCTTCTTCCACGACTCCGCGGCGGCGATCGTCAATGACCGAAGCGTGCTGTTCGCCGCTGAAGAGGAACGCTTCAGCCGAGTCAAGCACACCCACGCCTTCCCATTGCGGGCGATCCGGGCCAGTCTCGACCACTGTGGAGTCGCGCTGCGCGACATCGACGAAGTCGCATTCTTCTTCGACGAGACCTTCCTCGACCACGGGCTGTCGACGTTCCGGTTGCAGCACCCGGACTTACCCGATGTGTGCGCCCGGGAACGCATCACTCAGCTTCTCGACGGCGCCGTCGATCCTGAGCGCATCCACTTCGTGCCCCACCACCTCGCGCACGCCGCGGCGACCTACCGTGACTCCGGCTTCGACCAAGCACTCGTCCTGGTGATGGACAGCAGCGGCGAAACCGAGTCGGTATCGGCCTTCCGCGCCGCCGGCGGCGAGTTGACTCTGGAATTTACGGCGCCGACAGCAGCGTCGCTCGGCCAATTGTACTTCCGCGGCACCCGGTTCCTCGGCTTCAAATTGTTCGACGAGTACAAGGTGATGGGCTTGGCGCCGTACGGCGACCCGGCGCGCTATCGCAATGTGCTGCGCGACCTGTACGAGCTAGGGCCGGACGGCAGCTACCGATTCGACGCCGACCGGATGGACGACGACCTCTTGCGGGCCGGCATCCGCCCACGGCGCCGGGGTGAGCCGATGAGCGCCGATCACCACGACTTTGCCGCGGCACTCCAAGAAATGCTGGAGACGATCGTCGAGCACGTCGCCGCAACCCTCGTAGCACGCAGCGGCGAGCAGCGCCTGTGCCTGTCCGGCGGTGTTGCGCAGAACTGCACGATGAACGGCCGCATCGCGGCATCCGGCCGGTTCTCTGACGTCTTCGTACATCCGGCCTCACATGACGGGGGAGCTGCGCTCGGGGCGGCCGTCGAGCGCACGCCCGGCATGCCGAAGATTCGTCGCCGGCGTACGGATCTCGGCACGGATCTCGGATCGGAGGCCGCGATCGGCGAGCTGATCGCCGCATGGCGCGACCATCTGACAGTGCAACGGCCCGCCGACATCGCCGACGCCGTCGCCGGCGAACTTGCTGCCGACCTTGTGGTCGGCTGGGCGCAGGGCAGGGCCGAGTTCGGCCCGCGGGCGCTGGGCCATCGCAGCATCGTCGCCGATCCGCGACCGGCGGCGAATCGTGACCGCATCAACCGGATGATCAAGCAGCGGGAGTCCTTCCGGCCGTTCGCACCCGCGGTGCTCGCCGAGCGCGCCGACGAGTACTTTGAGCTCGCCGGCACGGAACCGGACTTCATGACCTTCGCGCTTCCGGTGCGCCCGCAGTATCGCGAATTGCTGGGCGCCGTGACCCACGTCGACGGATCGGCGCGCGTTCAAGTCGTCCGGCGCGATGTCAACAAGCTGTTCTGGCGCCTCATCGACCGGTTTGGGGCGCGGACCGGTACACCGGTGGTGCTCAACACGTCGTTCAACAACAACACCGAGCCGATCGTCAATTCGGCCGCTGACGCGGTGCGCTGCTTCCTCACGACTGGTCTCGACCGGCTCGCGATCGGCCCCTACCTCCTCGCTCGGGCCGCCACCGCGCTCGACCCATCCACTCTCGTCCCGGTGCTGGCACCGACGGCGGCTATGCGGGTGCGGCGCACGTCGCGCGGTCCGGTCGAATGGGAACTGCACGAATGGTCACACCCGACCGATATCGCCCGCACCGCACCGGTATCGGCCGCGACTGCCGCCGCTATCACCGACTCTGCCGGTCAGCGTCAGATCCGCGAATGCGTCGCCGTGGCCGACCGGTCGACTGTCGAGGGCGAGCTCTTGTCGCTCTGGCAACGCCGGCTCGTCGACTTGATACCCGTCGCGCTGGCCCACACCAAGGGCGACCATTAGCCATACGGGCCGTGCGGGTGCATGCCGAGCAGCCGGCGGCGACGCGGGCTGGCCCTCTCGAAGATCTGGGTCGGGATCTGCACATTGATGTACGGGTGGAACCGCTGCGAGATGAACCGTCGCCCGTACGTAACCTGCAGCACATACCGGCACGCGTCGGAGAGGTTTGTCGCGCCTCGGTGCCAGGTCTGCCCGTTGAGGAGCAGGCAGTCTCCGACCTTCGCGACCATACTGACGTAGCTGCGCCCTTCCCAGGCCAGGTCCTTCTCGTGCTCCGGTGGAAACCGGCCGCTACGGTGGCTGCCGGGCACGATCTGCGTCGGCCCGACCTCCATCGGCACGTCGTTGAGGTAGTACAGCGCGGTCATCACATAGCACGGCATGTTCATGCGTGGGTCAAGCGTGACGCCCTCGGGCACCGGCACGATGACGGTTTCGTCGACGTGCCATCGGTCGATGCCACTGTTGGGCCGCGTAAGGATCGTGTTGTTCGCGATGATGTGACAGTTGTCGCCCAGTACTGTCTCGGCGACGTCGACGGCCGGCTCACGGTCGAGCATCCCTTCGAAGGCCGGGCCGCGCCGGAACATCTGGTGCCGGTGGAACTGGGTCGGATTGCCGGTGGGACAGGGATGCCGGTGTGCTTCTTCGACACCCTGACGAAGCTCTTCCGTTTCGTCCGGGCTCAATACACCCGAAAGCATGACGTAGCCGTTCCGACCGAACTGCTCAGCCCATTCAGCCACTCGTTGCGTGGTCATCGCATCCCCGTTTCGCGCTCAGCCGCTCAGGACCGCAAGCTCGTGCGTACTCCAAGTCGCTCGGGCAGCACCGCGGCTAGGGGCCAGCCGTGCCGGGTGCGGAGGATATTGCGGAGAAGATCGAGATGGAACCGTAGATAGCCGCTGGCCGTTGGTGCCGAGAACCGTTCGGTTGAACCGGGCAGCAAGCTGAAGTGCAGGTGTGGGTTGCGGTGGTGCACGGCGTGCAGGTTGAAGTTCCAGACCAGGTATTGCACCAGCGGCCAAGTGTGGATGTTGCGGGTGCGATCGCGGAAGTCGTGGTCGGCGAGCCCGAAATGCTCGGGCACCGCTGTGAGGTAGCCGTAGACAGGGGCCATGCAGCACAGTGGCAGAACGCCAGCCAGCAGCGCCGCGACTGGCTCGGCGACCAGCCAGCACGTCAGCGTGGCCAGCATCAGCACTGGCACGACGAAGCCAGCCATCGCCTGCCGGTGCGGGATGTGGCCAAGTGCGGTGGGCCGCCCCCGCACAGCCGCAACGCCCGTACGCCAGTTCAGCATGTGCAGCGGGCTCGGCGGCACGGCCCACCTGGTCAGGTACCGCAGATACGCCCTTAACGAGTGGAGGTCGTTGAAGTCGAACACCCCTTCGGAGTCCTTGTCGGTGCCCGTGTTGGCGTGGTGGACAAGGTGGTAGCGCCGATGCACGTCGTGGTTGAGGAGCATGATGCCGTGGGTGATCCGGCCGAACAACCGCTCCAGCCCTGGCTTGTAGAACAGGTGGCTGTGTACGGCCTCATGTGCGGCGCTGGAGATGCCGGTGATGCCGAGCGTCTGCGCCGCCCATACGAGCGGCAGCCACCACCACGAGAACCGGTCGGGCTGGGCTGCCACCAACAGTGCGGACCCAAACACGAGCGTCAGCGATACAGTTAGGCGTCGCGCCGACCGGATAGCGCACAGGCGCCGCGACGTGCCCTTCGCCATGGGGCGAGTCTACGTCGGCCCATTATCAATTGCTAGTTGTCGTGGCCTGCCGTCTGTTTCACTACCAAATAGCCCACACGCCAACGCCATCCATCAACACCTCCACACCGAATACCGCGACGCACGCGGTATTCGGTGCCGACACGCAAACGTATAAAACAACCTCTGAAACGTGGAATCCACAGCGGCCCTGCACTTGCGGGTCACACCGCTCGCCGGTTGTGCACCGACACACGCGCCGGGAATCCACTCGACTGTCAGCGTTCCCAACCAAGGACCCGCTACTGGGCACCGTCGAGCGGGCGGGTGTGGAACGCCCCGGGGCGAGCGTCGAGCTCGGCGGCCATGAGACTTGTGATTCGGAAAGCGTTGTAACGCAGAGTGATCGACCAAGCGCTGCATGCGGCGGGTGGTCACCCGGAGTAGGTATGAGGTCGCCAGCACACTGGTGAGGGCGCGTTTGCGCTTCTGATCTTGAAATTGCTTGGGCCGCAGTAGACATGGGACGACCGACGGTTACAGGTGCTGCCGTCACGGTCGTTACCCAACTCGGCGGATGTTG
>NZ_JACVED010000019.1:0-24466 GCF_015355715.1 Nocardia sp. XZ_19_369
ACCCCCTTAAAATCCTCTCTACCCCCTTCGGGGGGAGACGAAACGCGAGTTACCAAGTTCTCTAGAGAACTTGGTAACTCGCGTTTCGTCTCCCCCCGAAGGGGGTAGAGAGGATTTTAAGGGGGTGAAGGGTGACTTTGGGGGATTAAGGGCGTTCCCTAAAGGGGGTGGAGGGGCGTGTTGCCTCATCAGCGGCTCTGAATTCTGGTGTTATACCTCGATTTTCGTGCTTCCCCTTGCTCATGCCTCAATTCTACACCCTTCTCCCCCCAATATCTATCCCTCTCCCCCCCAATTTTCCCTTCTACCCCTTCTGGGGGAGGTGACTACCCCCGTGATATACTGGGGGTAGTAGTTGTAAGGGCCTCGTCGGGGCCGCGTCCCGGAGTTCGGAGAGGAAGTCCCCATGTCCCCAGTGACGTTGCCGGAGTGGGTAGAGGAGGCGGCGACGAGAGCGAAGGGTCCTCGGGTGCCGGTGGGTGAGGTAGTCGCCTGGTGCCGGTGGCCACTCGGGCTGAGCGATCAAGTCGAGATCGCCTGGGACCAAGACACTCTCGTCTCGGTCGCTGCGAAGGCGTTTCCCATTCGATGCCTGGCCTGTCGCAGTGAGCATCGTATTGACGCGCTGACGGACGACCCCGATCCAGGCCTGCAAGCACTCAGAGGAGTCGCATGCCCTCGGTGCGGGACTGTGGGGCTGTGGCCACCGAATCGGCCCTTGCAGGAGCTTCAGTGGGCGAACCGGGAGTTGTGGGATACCTACGGCAGTGATGTGCCGCTGCCGCAGGGTGCGGTGGTGCTGGTGCCGCAGCTGTGTGGGTATGAGATTTTGCAACGTACGGGTACTGGACCGGCGCTGACTTGCTGCGAGCGGACGCTGGATGGACAAGGGCAGGCGCACGTCTCGAAGAAGGTCGGCGATGCGCGCAAGAAGCTGTTGAAGACGCACAATGCGCGGTTGAAGACGGAGGCGGTTCGGTCGAACTCCGCTCCGGCGCGGGGGCTGGTCTTGGTGCCGGAGCTCGATGATGCTGTCGTTGAGGAGGAGGCCCCCCGAGACACGGCTGAGAGCCCCGTGGAGCCGTCGGTGGTCGAGGTGGCGGAGGTGTCAGCGGTTGATGCGCTCGAGGCCGTACGGGGCGAGTTGGCGGCGGCTCGGCGTCTGGCTGACGACTCCGCGGCGCGGGTGACTCGCGCGGAGGCGAGGTTCAGTGTGTTGGCGGCGGCGGTGGCCCGGGAACGGGCCGAACTCAAGCGGCGGTATGTCGATGCGGAGAAGCAGGCCGCCGCTGCGCGCCGCGAATTGGAGGATTCCTCGGCGGCTGTTGCCGCCGCGGAGCTGGCCCAGCGGCATGCGGAGGGGCGGGCTGAGGAACTCAGTGAGCAACTGGCAGCAGCACGACGGGGTGAATTGCAAGAGGTGGTGGAGTCGGCGCTGGATCGGCTCGGGTCGCGGCGAGGTGCTGCGGCTGGCAAGCGGACCAGTCCATCGCAGCGGGACATGATCCTGCGGATTGGTTCGGGCCGAACGCAGTTCATTCGCGACGTTGTGAAGGGCCTCTGGTTCGCTGATGGGGAGCCGGTCGTTAATGGGCCGGTCAAGACCTTGGACTCGCTGCTGAAGCGCAAATGGGTCGGAGGCTGGTCCGAGGACGACGAGTTTGCGGCGGTGCAGCTGGTCGGCGGCGGCGTGGACTACTACCGTGAGCTCACCGGCAGTGAGCCTTCCGTGGTGGCCAGTGTGGATGCGGTTGCGGCTGAGGATGCCGGCCTCGATGAGGCGCCGGATGCCGATGCGTCAGTAGCTGAGGATTGGGAGCCGTTTCCGAGCGCTGTCGCTGATTTGCTGCGTCGCGTTCGGGTTGGTGGTGTGACCCGTACCGACAACCGTGAGTGGAGGTTCACCGGCGATCTCACCCCGCCCCGGCCGGCGATCCAGACCCTCAATTGGATGCTCGCCCATGACCGCATCCACGAAGGTGACGGTGGCAGTGTGCATGTGACAGAGGGGGTTGAGGGCGGGTAGGAGCGGGAGACGAAACGGGCAGCTGGTCGAGGGGGTTGCATGATGGACCGGCTGTTTCGTATCGCCGTGGCCGGGTTTCGTATCGCGGGGTGAGACGAAACCTGTGCGGTTTCGTCTCGCCTGGGGGGAGTGGGTTTTCTGGGTTGTGGATGTCGTTGTGTTGCAGCCTAAATGGCCGTGAACGCAATGTAATAGGTTGTGGTGTCGAGGGATCCGGATTTGTGCCCGAGGATTGTATTCATGTATTGCACGTCGGAGATGTCGCTGGGCGCGAACCGCCGCACAGCGATCGCGGCGTAGGCGTCGCGCAGGTCGCGGGGTTTGATCGGCTTGCCGTGCGCGTCGTGGAATACCTTTTTGACTTTCTTGCCGATGTTGGAGGCGTACTCGTTGTTGAAGGTGTCGTTGTCCATGTTCGGGTCGATTTTTTTGCGCAGCTCGGCCACCGCGGTCAGGATGTGGTCTCGCGCGCCCAGGACCGGGAAGCTGTAGGTCGCGTGGGCGCGCTCGTCGTCGCGGGTCTTGGCTTGCCCGGAGAACAGGACGAAGTGGGGCCGGGCCGGGTCCGGGGCGAAGTTGCCGGTGCAGGCGACTTCGAATGGTCGGCGGCCGGTGAGCCCGCATACCGCGGCGATCGCGTTCATGTTGCTCCACCTGCGGGTCATCGTGTCGGTGATGAGTTCGACGCCTGCGGCGATGTATTCGCTGGCTTTGACTGGGCGCATGTTGTTGTGCTTGTAGGTGCGGAACGCGACCAGGCGCGCGTTGTATTCGTCGGTGCGGGCCTTGGAGTAGCGCAGCGCTTTCAACACGGGCGCGTTCTCGCCGAACTCGTCGCGGATGGCGTTGCGGTAGGCGATGACGACTTTGCGGTTGACGTCGTCAGAGTACTTCTCGCCGTCGGGCTTTCGTCTGTTGTAGAGCCGTTTGAGTTCATTCAGCGCCGCGCCGTGCCGCGATGCGTCGGTGGGCAGCTCGTGCAGCCGGCGGATGAACTTCGCGAGCTGCTCCCGCTCGTCGCGCGAGATCAGCATCGAGCTCCTCCCCCTTTCGGCTGCGGTTACCAAGTTCTTGGGTCCTTTCGGTGAGCGTATGACAGGAGTGGCGGATATGGCAGGTAGGAGTAGTTTTCGGGGGTGTCTGGAATGGGGTGGGTGCGGGCTCCGGCTAGGGGTGGGGAAGCCGGGGGCAGTGGCATCGGCAGGCCGTTCCGACGTACTTGTCGATTGCGTCTTCTGTTGGTGGGGAAGGTAATTCGAGGGCGGCTATGCGTTCATTCGTCCTCGGCGTCTTGTAGTTCGCGTTTGCGTTTGCGCTCGGTGCGGTGCCAGATCTGGCGGCATGGTTTCGAGCAGAAGCGGCCGGGGCGGCCGGTCTGCTGCTTGGGGACCGGGTTGTCGCAGTCGGGTGCGTCGCAGATGCGGACGCCGCGGTAGTCGTCGAGCAGCAGCACGCCGCCCTCGGTGTGCTGCTGGTTGAGGTGTTTCGGTTGCGCCGGGGCAGGGCGGGAGCTCGGTGGTGTGCTGGTGGGTTTGTCGAGGTAGGCGGAGTCGTCGATGGGGTAGGGCAGCTCGCGGACGAAGTCGCGGACGGCCGCAATCGCGTCGGCGATGTCGAAGCAGGCGCGGGTCGGCAGGAACGCGCTGCGCATGCGGGTGGGGTCGGGGTGGCAGGCGAGGCTGGCTATGGCCATGCCTTGGGGCATGGTGGCGCGTTTGGTGACCTGGTCGGTGTATTCGGGTGCTGTGGGGAACAGCATCCGGTAGTCCTGGGCGTCGTTGACGCGGTGGGTGAGCCGGTTGGTGAGGTTGGTGCGCACGGCGGTGGGCAGGTTGTATTCCGAGACCTGCTGTAGTGAAAGCACCAGGATGATGCCGAACTTCAGGGCCTGGGCCGAGACCTTGGCGAGCAGGTCGTTGAAACCGGCGTGCTTGCGGAAGTTGGCGGCCTCGTCGATGACGACCACCCACAGGGGCAGTTCCTCGGAGAAGTCGGTGAGCTTGTCGTCGCGCAGGCGGTGGAACAGCGGTTTGCGGCGTCCGATCTCGTCGAGGACTTCCTGCAGAACCTTGGAGGCGGCATCGCCGTCGTTGTCCTCGCATACCAGGTGCAGAAGCTGATACCACGGTGGTGTGGCGGCGCCGTTGGGGTCGATGACGACGACTTTGGTGTCCCGCATCAGCATCGCCTGGGCGATGATGTTGTTGAGGGTGATGGACTTGCCGGTGCGGGTGCCGCCGCCCAGGACGATGTGGCCGTCCTTGGCGAAGTTGTGGGTCATCGGGTCGCCGTGCTCGTTGATGCCCAAGAAGATGTCGTCGTGGCAGCTCAACGACCCGGGCCGCACAGTCGGGCGGAATTCCGTCCGCACCAGGCCGTCCTGGCCGATCACTTCGTGTACCGAGATCAGCGGGGACCAGATCAGTCCGGCGATCGGGTCGACCACACGCAGTTCCAGGGTGATCTCGCTGCCGTCGACGTCGACGACTCGTCCGTCCGGCACATTCAGCGCCGAGAGGACATCGGGCAGCTTGGCGTCGAAGGCCTTGCGTGAGCCGGTCGGGATCGACAGGCGTACTCGGGCGCCGACGGGAACCTTGCGCACGCCGTGGTCGGGTCGGCCGTTGTGTTCGCCGGGCAGCAGCGCCGGGTAGGCGCCGGGTTCGCCGGTGCGCGGGTCCGCGTCGTAGCCGATGCCCAGGCGCTTCCACATCCGTCGTGCCGCACGGGGCTCGGCCAGCTGTCCGAGCGCGTGGTGCAAGCGGGGGTGGTAGTTGTTCAGCCACTGCTGCCAGGCGGGCGCGGTGAGGGGGTTGCGGGTGATGACGTCGAGGACCAGGACGTGGCGGTGGTTGTCGAGCAGGCCGACGAAGTCGAGTTCGGCGGCGCCGACCTCGTCGGCGATGTCGGGGAGTTTGTTCAGGTAGGTGGTGAGGTTGGTGTGGCTGGGCGGCATCTGCAGGCGGATGCGGGCCCCTGCGTCGATGGGTTCGATGCCGGGGTGGGTGTCGGTGGCGTAGAGGGTGGGTGCCACGCCGGCGGGGTTGTCGAGGGTGGGCAGCACTCCGAGCCCGTGGGCGCTCCAGATGTAGGGGGCCTGCTGGCGGTCGCAGAAGAGCTCGACGGCGTTGCGTGCTTCCTGGTCGTCGATCGCGGCCGCGGCGTGGTGGACGAAGGCGTCTTGTGCGGCTTGCTCGGCGCGGTGCAGGGCCTGGGTGCGGCGGTCGTTGTAGGAGCGCCGGAAGCGTTCACCGAGGAATCCGGCGATGACGGTCACGAGGACGGTCACCATGACGGCGCTGGCGAGGTTGGGTCCGAGCAGAGCGGTGAGGTGCTTGCGGAACATGACGACGGCGAGGAACCCTCCGCCGCCGAGCAGGCACATGGCGGTGAACGCGACGGCCGATTCGATGTTGAGGTGGCGCTTGAGCTTCATGGGTTGTGGTCCCGGGTCCCTCAGTGCTCGCGGTGGTGCGCGGCCGCGGCGGGAGGGGTACAAGGCCAGGCAGGCACCACACCCACGATTGTTAGCATGTTCGCATCATATCGTGCTAACAAGTGCACGCATGATCGACTACGCCTCCACTGCGGCGCCGGTACCAACTCCCTCTCCACGCGGCTTGCCGACCAGGCCTGGGCGTGGTGTCGCCGAGCAACCGGGGTGGCAATCGGGTGGCCGTAGCAGTGGCAAGTGGTGGCTTGCGCCGGGCATGGGGTTGCCGGAGCAGGGCATGCGGTTGCATGCGGCGGCGGCAACCTCTGTGCCGGCGGGGCGGTCCCGGTTGCCGCAGGCTTCCCCTTCATTGCCGCGGGGGGATGCACCGGATTGCACGCGGGGGCATCACCACCAGGGGTTGAGGTGGCATCTGGTTGCACCAGGGTGGGCCAATGGGATGCAACCAGGTGCCACCCCGGGTGGATGGGGGTTGCAACCGGATCGAGGGGTTGCCGTGCGGGGGGTGCAACCTGGTGCTGGTGGCGGGCCGAGGGGGTGCAACCCTCTTGCTCGGCGGGGGTGGGTGGTTGCTCGCGGTCTCCTGTGTGAGCACCGGGCGACCATGCTCGCTCACCGTCACCGGACCGGTGAATCGCACTGCCGCAACGCCGTTCACGACGAGCTCTCACCCTCGAAAATCACTCAGGATTCACACAGGATCCAATGGCACACCTTTTGCACCATCTCCACGAAGCAGGACTATCGAGGCGATCCGGGCGGGCTACGGCTATCGCGCGCGGTCCTCGGCGAGAGCGCTGGGTCAAGACGGCGGCGTTGTCGGCACGGCGTTGTGGCTCGTCCAGGGTCCAGAGTTCGGTGTAGCGGTGGGCGCTGACGAAATTCGACGTCGGCGGCGAACCAGGGTCGCCGTTATTCCGGCTGCGGGCACATCATCGTGTCCGTGGGTCGCTCCCCCACGTGGTCCGGCCGCTTTCGTGCTGGCGTGCAGCCCGGGGCGGCCGCCGTGCTGACGGGGATGTTGGATCACCTCACGCCTTTGACGGCCGGGCCTTCCTGGGGGCGTTGAGGTTGACTTGTTCGAGGGCGCTTGCGATGCGTTCGAGCTGCTGGGCCACCGCGAGCACGGCGAAGACCGTCCCGGCGGCGGTGTGGGTGTTGCGGGTGTAGTCGTCGGCGATGCGGGCGTAGTCGCGGCTCATCGTGTCTCCATCGGTGTTGGGCCGCCGCACCATGATTCGGATGGTCGCGGCGCCGGGTTCAAAGGGTGAACAGGGCGAGTTGGGGTGCTGGCGCACCGGGGCGCGCGGTGCGGTCGCGGCGTGGTGGCGGGGTCGGGATCGGTGGTGAGGTGCTGAACAGTTCGAGGGCGATCACCGTGGTGGTGGCGTCGGTTTCGGTGAGGTGCCAGCGTTTGTGGCCGTGCGCCCAGCCGCGCACGTCGACGGTCAGGGTCAGGGCGGTGATGGTCGGGGCCGGCATCGCCACCCGTTGGAGCCGCCATGTCCAGGCGTGCTCGCGGCGCAGGTGGTCCAGTTCCGCGGCGAGGTGGGCGCGGCACACGTCACGGTCGGCGGGAGTGTGCGCGCCGCCGGTGTAGCGGACCGCCGCGATGTGGTGGCTGGCGCGGGCCTTACACGCGTGCCCGGCTCCGCCGAGGCCGGTCTCGGGGTCGGGCTCGATGCTCCAGATCCAGCCCTCGCAGGTCGGGATCTGCCAGGCCCGTGTGATCACCCGACGCGTACGGGGGTCGCTGCTGCTCACCAGGACTCACCTCCCCCGTCCCGGTTGGCCGGTGGACGCGGCGGCGATGGCGTCGGTGAGCAGGTCGAGTACGAGCTGCCAGGCCTTGCGGCGCTGCGGCCACAGCGGGTCCGCGCGATCGGAGTCCAGGTAGCCGGGGTTCCACTGGTCAGGGTTGGGCCACAGCTCGAACGGGCGCGTCACCAGCCGCCCCCGCGGGGACAGGAGGCTTTCTGTCCACGCGCAGATCTCGGCGCGGCGCGGATCGTGTTGCACCAGCGCGGCCAGTTGGTCCCAGGTGATCAGGTGCGCGGGGGTGCGGGCCCACCCCCAGACCTCGCCGCGAGCACGCGACCCCGCCCACCAGTCGTCGGCGTTCTCGAAGCACAGTCCCCCACGGCACACGCAGTAGGCCCACTGCCCGCTCGAGCGCGGCGAGCGGGTGTCGCTCGGGGACCGGTACCGCAGTGTGGCAATGATTTCGAGGGCCTCGGGGACCGCGTCGCGCAGACAGGTCAGCGCTTCGATCGAGCGTGTGCGTTCGGCGGCGAGCACCTCACCGAACAGATCGAGCTGAGTCGCCTGCGCGCGAGGGCGATGGTGGCGGGTACTGGTGCCCCTCATGCTGTCTCTCCTTGCCTGATGGGGATTGTTCGGGCTCAGGCGCCGAGGTTCAGGCGCGGGCCGGTGGTGAACTCGACGATCTCGCCCAGTGCCGCGCTCAGACGCTCGGCGGCCCAGAGTCCGTCGTGGTAGGCGGTGACGTACCAGAGCGTGGGCTCGTCGGGTTCGGTGCGCGGGCGAGTGCTGGTGTGGTGGATGGCGACTCGCTCGGCGCGCTGGTTGTCGGCGGCGCGCACCAGCACCACCCAGGAGGGTTCGGCGTGCTCGATCGTGTCGGTCTCGCCGAGTGCGTGGGTCAATTGCGTGTAGGTGGCCCGCAGGTAGAACACCGCACCCGTGCAGCTCGGGCCCCCGAGGCATCGCGGGGTGTGGGTGAAGCTGGCGTCGGCGTGCATGGTGGCCATCGGATCCTCCTGTGCTGCTGTGGTTTCTGATTCGGTCGTGCCGTGTCGTGTCTGGTCCGGCTGGGCGGGCTTCAATGAGGCGTGGCCGCGTTCGCCCGGCGGCGGGCCTGCGCGCCGGGGCTTCTGGTCGTGTGCCGCTACCGCTCGCGTACGCGGTCGATGTTGCGGGTCAGTCCGGCATCACGGGCGTCTCGCGCCGCGCGGAGAGGGCGCTGAGGCGGCGTGGAGTTGGCGGACTTGGTCGGGGTTGTCGGTGCGCCACCGCTGCCAGCTCGGGTCGGTGAGCTTCCAGCTGATCCAGCACGCAAGATCGGGTGTGGGGGTGAATGGCTCGCTGCACTGCTGGCACTGCTGGCACAGCCGGGCGTCGGTTTCGCCGTATCCCAGATGGCTGCCACAGAAATACAGGCCACAGCCTTCCTCGCCGCCGTAGGGCTCGCTGCCGCACACGTGGCCCAGGCCGCGGTCGATCTCGGCGCTGCAGCCGGGGTGATCGCACTGGGCGGGTACCTCGTAGCCGATGTGGCGCTGCCAGGTCGTGTCGAATCCGATAGACCAGCCCATCGAGGGTCTCCTTAATGTCGTGGGGTTGGGTGGGGCGCGCGTCCAAGTGCGCCGGAACGTCGATATGTCCGTGAGTCATGGCCCTGTATGCGCTTGTCCTCGAGGGGGTTTTCGGCACGGTGAGCCGCTGGACCGGGCGGTCCCGGAATCGGGAGGCCGAGCAGACGTGGGGCAGTCAGCGTGTGAAGCGCTGGCGAGAGGTGGCGGCGCGTTCCTCGCGGGCGGCGGCCTTGCCCTGGGCGCGCTTGGCGTCGAGGCTGCGCTCGCGATTCTGGCGGCTCTGGATCCGTTTGCGCTGCTGCGCGATCGGCGCCTCGACGGCTTTGAGGTTGCGGGCGAAGGTCTTGCCGTCCTTGCCCAGGACGCCGATGCGCAGGCTCACCACGGCGAGGCCTTCGGCTTCCAGTCGGTCCAGGACGGCCAAGGCGGTTTGGTTGACCTCCTGGGAGGTGGCGGCGGTGTAGAGGTTCAGTGGAAGTGCGCTGACCGGGCCGATCTCGGCGCCGAAGCAGGTGGCGGCACCCGCGGTCTCCTTACGGTGGCGGCGCTGGAGGGCCTTCTCGGCGCGGCGGCGCACGGCGGCTTTCTTGACCTTGCGGCGGTGCTGCAGGCGGCCCTGGAACGAGATGAACTCGACGACGCCCCAGATCGCCAGGAGCACGGACCCGAGGATCACGATCCCCAGCGGCGAGAGGTCGATTCTCGTGGCGGTTTCGGTGGTCGCGAGGGTCATCTTCGGCTCCGATCCAAGGGCTTGTTCTACTACCAGCATAGCGTGCTAAGCCATAGTTTCCAACATTTTTGCGAAACTGTAGTTCATGAAAATGAGTGTCGATCTTGGACGCTTGATCACCGAATGCGGTTGTGCGAGTGCATCATTCACCGAACGACCGCGTCCCATCCCTCGCAGCCGGGCAGGCTTACACCCACCGGGGCCGCGACGAGCGCGGACCCGGTGCGCGGGTGATCTAGACCCCCGGCCGCCATCCGGCCTTCTCGATGATGCGCAGCGTCAGCTCGGCCAGCACCCGCGCCCGGGTGCCGTCCTCAGCGGCCTCGGGTTGACGGGTGCCCTGCTCTGACCACAGGACCGCGACGGCGGCCCGGATCTCTTCTCGGCTCGCGGGAGCGCTGCGGGCCGGACGCGGTGCCGGGTAGCGCTCGGGCCACAGGAACACCGCCGGAACCGAGCTCGACAGACGCATTTTGGACTCCTCGGCCGCGGCCGCCACGGTGCGGAACCCGCCGGCTGCGGTGCTGAGGTGGTCGGTGCCCTCAGCGGTGCGGAAGCTGATGGTGAACCCGTAGCCGCCGAGCTCGCCGTCGACGTCGGGGCAGGTGAGGTCGCGGGTCGTGGTGACCCGGTAGGTGACGAACCCGTTGATGTCGGGGTAGACGATGGTCTGGCCCTCCCGCGCGGGCACGTGCGTGCCGGAGTCGGGGGTAATCCGTTCAGCGGCAGCGGGTTCGGCACCAGCAGGTTCGGCAGGTTCGGCAGGTTCGGCGGGTTCGGCGCTGGCGGCGGGCGAGACGGCGTCGAGGGCCTCGAGGAACCGGCGTGCGAGCGGGCCGTGGCTGTGCAGGGCGTCGAGGACCCTGGTGATGCCGTCGCTGTAGCCCGCGGCGTAGTCCGGGCTGATATCAGCGGAGGCGGCGTCGACGGCGGCGCGCACGTGGTGGGTCAGCGCCTGGCGCAGGGCCTCGGCGGCCTCGGCGAGTTCGGGGTGGGTCGTGTTCATGAGAGCCCTTTTCCGGTGAGTGAAAGGTGCTGCGGTGGCGCGGGCGAGTCCGGGTGCCCGCGTCCCGCCACGGTGGGACGCGGGCTGGTGGGGTCAGGTGGTGGCGTTGCCGAAATACAGCCAGCCGCGAGTGCCGTCGCCCTTGAGGACGGCGATGGCTCCGGCGGGGCCGGTCTCGTCGCTGATCTGGGGGTGGGTGTCGGCGAGCTCGGCGGCCAGCCGCTGAGCGGTGGGCAGGTCGGCCGGGTCCTCGGCGCCGCGCACGACCACATAAGCGGCCTTGGCCGCGATGGTGCCGCAGTCGTAGTTGCCTGCCAGCCAAGCGCTTTCGTCGAACTCCTCGACCTCGTCCTCGCCCTCGTCGTTGTCGTGGAGGGCTTCGGCGATAGCCAGCTGACGGGCACGCTCGAATGCCTGTGCGGGGTGCTCGAATCCCGACTCGGGGTCGTCATCGACGACGAGCTCGCAGAAGTAGGCCATGATGGGGGTCCTTTCCTCGGGTGTCCGCGGCGCAGTCAGCGCGCGGCGGTGAACGGGCACGGGAACGCCGGTGCCCGGCAGGGGTTTTCGGTTCTCGGCGCAGGACTGTGGCGTGCGGTGGGTGAACGGGCCGGACCGGGCAGCGCCGGGGCTACAGGTCCAGCTGCCATCCCCCGCTGCCGGATCCGCCGCCGAGCTCGATGGCGATCGGCGGCGGTGACGTGCAGAACAGCCCCGTCCAGCACCCCGGCGACACCGCCGCCGACGCGGCCGAGCCCGGGTAGGAGGCTGCGGCGTCGCCGCCGGGGTATGCCGAATGCTTTGCCAGGGTGGGCTTTTCGGCGGCGGTGCAGAACATGACGCAGCCGTCCTCGCTGACCTGGGACGCGGTCAGAGTGCCGGGCTGGGCCGCCGGTGCGCGATGGCTGGTCAGCACCAGCACCGGCAGGACCGCCGCCATCACGAACAGTCCCAGCGCCAGCGAGAGCAGCGCCAGCGAGAGCGCGCGCTCGAGGCGGGCACGGCGGGTGCGGGATGCGCTTGGGGCTGGGGACGGGTGGTGGGGCCGGTGGTTCATGAGTCCTCCATGACGCCAATGAGTGATTGTTTCACGAACTATTGCGAAACTATCACTCATGAACCGTATGCGCCAGTGTTTCACAATTGTTTGCGAAACTTTGTATGATGGTGCGGTGCCCGACACCCAGACCCTGCTGCGCGACGCCGGAGAGCTCGTCGAGCTCCTCGCCGCCCTCGACAAGCAGGTCAAAAACCTGCGCGACGAGCTGGCCGAACAGGGCCTGCGGGAGAAGCTCGGCGTCGCCGAGGTCCAGGGGCTGGGCAGCTTCCCCTACCCCGACGCGGTGCGCAAGCTCGCCCGTGAGCGCGGCGTCGCCACCCAGCGCGGACCACAGCCCACGACCTATTCGCACTCCCCCCGCGTGCACGCCCTGGCCACGGCACTGGCCGCGCGCCTGGACGCCGGCGATCCCGCCCCCGCCGCCGCGCTGCCCACGATCGGCGAACTCGTCGCCGCGCACCACGTCGCCCACAAAACCGCCCGCGCCGCCCTCGAAGCCCTGGTCAAGGCCGGACGGGCCACCGGCCCCGACGACAACGGCACCTTCTGGGCCCTGGCGCGCACCACGAGCTCACCGCTGACCGGCCTCGCCCGCGACGCGATGACCCAGATCGACGCCGCCACACACGAATTGGCCGCGCGCACCGCCGAGATCCGCACCCGCCTCACCCGCGACGCCACACCGCAGGACTGACCCCGCACCGATCAAGATCAACTCCCCTATCAAGATCAACTCCGCCGGGTGATCCGGCCCGGCCCGCCCCGCCACTGCCCCCACCCGGTGTGCCCCAACCGGGTGGGCAGAACGACCCCGGCGGCCACCTCGCGCCTTAGCCTCGCCGCAGACACGTTCGGCGCCGCGGCGACCCACGCCCGGTGTATCCACCACCGAGGTGAACCCCGCCCCGGCACCGCCTCCCGCCGTCTTACCCTCGCCCGCAGACTCACCACCCATCCCTCGCGAGGTGCCCATGCTGGAGTTTCTCACCGCCGTGACCGCGCTGGCCCGTCCGCGCCGGCGCGCGCAACGCCCGGGCCCGCGTGACGCGATCGACGAACTCATCGACGCCCAGCTCGCCTGCGAACACACCCCCACCCCAGCAGCGGATCGGTGCCCGCATCCACGCTGAGAGCAGGACTGGCACGCCCTGCCGGTCACCGCGACCATGGCCCAGATGCTGCGGCTGCACGGCCGCCTCGGCCCCGCCTACCAGCCCAGCACCGATAATTCCACCGTCATCTGCCCCGGATCCCCCACTGCCGCAACCGGATTCACCCCACCCAGGCGTGGCGCCGCGCCCTCCCCCACGCTGGGCTCCCGGGACGGGCGCAGGCGGCCGCCGACGACATGGGATCGAACATGAACGCCCACACCCTTCGGCACGCCTCGGAAATCCGGGCACATCGACACGACCGCGCCTACCGTCTCCCCAGAGCCCTCGCACGGTTCGAACAGGCAGATGAATCCGAGTGACGAAAGGTCGACTGTGGCACAGAAACTTCGCGCGGAACTACGGATCGAACTGAATGCGGAATTCCGTCTGCTCAGAGTCGCGCAGGACGCTCTCGACGACGTGGTGAACGCCTATGCCCGCCTGGTCACCGAGTTCGAGCTTCCGCGCCTGAACTGGAACTATCACTACCGCCACGTGGGCGATGCCGACCACCCCGAGTTCTCAGGGTTCACCAGCAACCAGGCCAACGAAATCGACGCGTGGGTATCGGCTCTTCGGCTCACCCGAGCACCGAATATGCACCAGACCTGCTATGTGGGAAAGCTGGGCCGCTCCTGGATAGAGGTCAAAACCCTTTCCGACGACGACGGCGTCTTCGACGCCCAGACACACCACCTCACGCAGCCTCGTTCATGATCTCGCCAATATCTACTGGGCAGCCAGGCAGAGCCAGGCCCGTAACCCTCACTCCTTCTGCAGCGTTCGACGAGCCCGGAGCAGGCACTGCGGCACCCGAGGGAACCGTGCAACGACTGCCGCGGCCCCCTGCCCCCTTGCCGGGCAGGGGCCGACTCGCCCCCGGCACGCGGCGGCGCCCCGCGCGGCCGGGACCGCGTGACGCCCACGACGAACTCATCGACGCCGCGCTCGCCCGCGACTGCGGCCCGGCCCCCGGCACGCACTCCAGCACACCACCGCCGGTGCCATCCGGAACCTCCACGCCAGCAACCACTTTCGCTCCACCCGGCGGCAAGGCCTCCCTCTCCCCCGTCCCCTTGCTGCGGCGCCTGGCGCTCACCGCCCGCGGGTGAGAGCGAACCGACCAGCCCGCGCGAGCAGGAACTTCCGGGGATCTCTAGAAGTGCGCGGAATACCAGCGGCCGCTGTCCTCCCAGTCCGGCGGGGGGCGTCTACCGTGCTCGAGGAGCTCGGAGAGTTTGTCGGCGTCGGCGCTGTCGCCGGACTCGCGCGCTCGACGCAGGTATTCTCCGAACCGGCGCCGGGTCCGGCGGTCGCCGATCACCCGTCGGCCCTGGCTGGTGTAGCGGATCCCGTTGCGTGACTCCTCGAGTCGGGCGGCGGCGTTGTCCGGTGTCACCCGCGCCGCACGCCAGCGCGGAGTGCGCGCCACCGCGGCCCACAGGGCTTGCACGATCTCCTCTGGGAGATTCGGGCCGGAACCGAGTAGCAGGGCGTGGCGCAGCAGTTCCTCGTCGCGGCGGCGGCGGTGCTTCTCCCACAGCGATTCCATCTCGTTCACCTTCTGTCGAGTCCCGGGCTCAGGCTAGCCGCAGGGACCGAGGTCGGTGACCGGCTCGGTACCGGCGCCCGGGGGGCATCGGTGGTGTTGTCCACGCCGATCGCAGCGGCGGTCATCGGACCGGCGGATGTGGCCTCGCCCGCCGCGCTGGGCCATCGCAGGGCACGGACACTTGAGCACAGGCGTACCCGTAAGTGGTTGGTGGGCAATGGTTTTCATACGGCAGCCAGCGTGCGGGCGCTGGGGTGGCAGTCCGGGCAGCGGCGGCGCATCTCGTCGTGGCCGTCGGTGAAGGTGATCATCCGGCACTGGGGCGACTCGCAGCGGCCGCACCACGGCGGGCGGGCATCCCGGGTGCCGGGGCGGCCGTCGGCGCGGACCGAGGGCGCGGTGGCGGGGATCTCGCGCAGGACACTGACCAGCCATCCCGGGGGATGCTTGATCGGTTCGCGCGAGCGCAGGATCGCCGCGGGAACGTGGGTCTCGATCCAGGCGGCGAGTGAGGGCTCGGTCCATCCGCCCTGGGCCAGGCGCTGCTCCAGCACGGGGGTGACGAGCCGGATCACGCTGGGCGGCACCGGCCACGGCAACGACAGCCCCGCCAGCAGCCGCGCGGCGCGCGCCGGCGTGCCCGGCGCCGGGTCGCCGCTGGTGTGTGCGGGCACGACCTCAGCAGTCAGACACCCCGGGGCGCTTTCTGCGGCGGGGCCGCGGCCCCCGGTCCCGGGGTGACTGACTGTTGGTTGATCGTTGTCTAACTGTTCGGTCGTCGAATCGGCGTGAACCTTCCCGTCGATCCGGCGTGTGCTCTCACGTCGATCCGGCGTAACCGGTCCGGGCGCGGGATCGGCCCGGCCCGCAGACGCCGATCGGGCGTAACCCGGGGCGGGCTGCGGGTTTCCCGTCCCTGCCGCAGCGGCTTTGGCGGCACGGGCGCGGGCGGTGCTGCGGCCCGGGACGCAGAAGCGCGGCGGCGCGGCGGGTGCGGGCTGCCCAGCAGGCAGCAGTTCGGTGATGTCTTCGCCGGGGAACAGCAGCGCGGGCAGATGCTCGCCCATGTGCACCACCCGCGGTGACGGGCGGGCGACCTGGTGGCTGCGCAGCTTGGACATGTTGAGCCGGTACATGTTCGACCTCGCGAACCGGCGCCACTTGCGGATCCAGCCGGTGCGCGCGAGCAGCCCGGTGGTGCGCACGATCACCGACTCCGAGAGCCCGGTCTCGAGCATCATCAACTCCACCCCCGGCCACGCCATATCGGCTTCGGCCTCGTTGGCGTGGTTGGCGATCGCCCGCAGCACCGCCTTGCACGCCCCCCATTTGGTCGACTCGATGTCGACCAGATGCACCCGGTCGACCAACGCGGTATGGAGGTTGCTCACTCTGTCCTCTTCTCGGGTCAGAGCCGGGCGCGCACGCCACCCTCGCGCCCGGTCCGAGGCATCGACATGTCAGACCGATCCGCTATCGTTGTGCGCAGCCGCACAGTGATTCACCATCACTGCGCGGGCACCCAGCTGGGTTTTCGGCCCGTCCTCTCAAACGTTGGCAGCGCGGGAGAGGGCGGGTTCTTCTTTTGTCTCGCTTCGGATTTCCTGGACTGTGAGGTTCGCCGGTCCACTCCCCCACGTCCCGGCGCTCCGGCCACCCCGCGGAGGGCAGACGGCACGCCATCGGGAAGCCCTGCGCGCACGCGGGGCGTGAAACCCTTTCGCGCGCGACCGGTTTCATCATCCGATGATGTTTCCCACCCTAATGCGGTGCCGCAGCCGCAGGCAATACACGCGAAAAATGTTCTCCCGCACCGCAAAACACCCCTCCGTGATGTCACACCCCGCCCTTACACTCAGGGTGTGACCGACAACAGACGCCGGGCCGCCCGCACCCCCCGCGAGATCGCCGACGACCTCGCCGCCGAGATCACCTCCGGGCGACTGGGCCCCGGCGCGCTGCTGCCGACCGTGCGTGAGCTCACCACCATCCACGGTGTCGCCAACCGCACCATCCTGAACGCCCTCGAGCTGCTCGACGCCGAACACCTGATCACCCGCCGCCACGGCACCCGCGCCCGCGTCGCCGACCCCACCACCGAACTGCGCACCCTGCGCGCCGACCTCGACACCCTCGCCGCCAAACTCGACACCCTGCGCACCCACCTCGACAACACCCTGGCCCGCCTCGACCCGCCCGCACCGAACTCCCCGACATCGAAGGCCGAACAGCCATGACGCCGCGCTACCACTACTGGTACTCCGTGACCGACCTGATGAACGCGAACACCCAAGTCCCCCACCGCATCGGCACCTACCTGCGCCGCACCGGCTGGACCCCCCACCCCGAGACAGGCTGGGCCAAGACCGTGGACGGCACGCCGGTGTGGCTGCCCGCCATCCCCGCCGACCCCGAGGACGAGGTGCCGCCGCTGCCCACCGGTGTCGTCAACGGCCTGGTGAACCGCCAGATCACCGAGTTACTCGCCGAACGCGACACCACGGTCATCGAGGTGCTGCTGCGGCTGGAAGCCATCGAACAGCGGTCCTGGACCCAGATATGGACCGACATCAACGGCCCCGCCGCCATCCCCACACCCGCCGGGCCCACCCTCACCGAGCAAGCCGCCACCATCACCGCCGAGCTCGCCGACCTGCACGCCTACACCGGCATCGGCGACGACAGCCCCACCAGCACAGCATGGCCCTGGGTAGCCATCGACCTCAGCGCCGACGAGGTCATCACCGCCCGCCCCACCCTGCCCCGCGAGGTCCCCGACACCCTCGAACCCGCAGACTGCTGGAGCATCGACACCCGCCACGCCCCCGCCCTGCACGCGATGACCCACGGCCACCTCGCCGCCCACACCGCCACCGCCTTCACCGCAATAACCCTGCGCGCCATCGTTTCTCACGCCCGCGCACAACAGCCAGCGACCCCGGACCACCCGCCCTCACCGCTGCACCACTGATCGGGCAGCCACGACGCGGGCCGTCACCTGCGCGCACTCGTCGCCCTCATCGAGTCCTGAATACGCACTGCGTGGAACGCCGCGAGTGTCGTTGCCCGCAAAGAGCATTCGTGCTTCAAACGGGCGTGCGCGAGCTCGTCGACGCCGTCGTCCGGTCTAGTACTAGACCGGGCCAGTGGTCTAGTACTAGACTTGCTTCATGAGCAGGAAACTCAAGAGGAATGTTCCTATTTCCGGCGCGCTGCAACGTGTTTCGCAGCTCGGCGCGCGCCGGTTCGAATTGCGGGCCAAGGAGCGTCAGGCCATGTCCGATTTGATCGGTGCGATGTGGGAGGCGGACGCAGATCCGGAGGCCAAGACCAAGGGATGGTCACGCAACCTGATCATCGAGGAATCCGGCCTGGCCCGACAGGCAGGATTCGACGCGTTCGCCCTGCGCGAGTTCTATGACCGTGTTGTAGGAGTGCTGCGGTCGGCCGAAGTGCCCGTGCACGCCGCCGAGACGCCCGGCCCGCAGTGCCCGCCGGACACACAGGGGCGCGTGGTGACGGTGCGCCGGCACCGCAATCGCGTGTGGATCGAGGTCACCGCTACCCCGGCCCACACCGAACAGCGCCAGATCCGGCCCGAACCCTGGCAACAAGAGCTCGCGCTGCGCGCAGCCACGGCACTGGAAGCCCAAGAGATCACGCTGGACTTCGTCCGAGCCGCTTTCCTCGAGGAATGCGCGTCGCCGGTGGCCGACGCACGATAGCGCCCAGCCTCATGCCATATGAACCGCTCTCGGCATCCCGACCACGCGGGGCCACCCGGGCGGTCCGGCTACTTCCCCGCGTTCGCGCGCACCGCCTCAACCACGACAGATCCGGGCGCGGAAGGAAATAGCGAACACTTCCCGTGCTGGCCTACGCTGACGACCATGTCAGCCCCGGCCGGATTCGCACCCACGACAGACGATGTCGTGCGCGAACTCGCCGACCAGATCGCCGACCGGATCACCGACACCCCGCAATGGCGTGAGCTGCAGCAGACAATGATGGCCGCCGCCGCGCACGCGGCCGCGGCGATCCCGCCGCCCGACCTGTCCGAGCTGTTCGACCAGGACACGCTCGCCCACCTCACCGACTCCGTGCAGGTCCCCCCGCTGTGCACCAGCGTGAGCGATGCCGCCGCGCAGGTGATCTGGGACAACCCCCACACCCGCGCCGCACACCACGGTCTGCACGCCGCGATCCTCAACTCCGACCTGCACCGCCGCATTGCCGCGACCTTCGCCGCCGCCCTCGAACGCCGACGCGGCAACCGCCGCTGGTGGCTGCCACGCGACCTGCTGCGGACCCTGCGCGCCCGCGTAACCGTCCGGGCCGACACGCTGCCCCGCGACCGGCATCGCCGCCTGGCCGCGCTGATCCACACCAGCGAGCAACGCAAAGCCGTTCTGCGCCACCGCTATCGGCCCTGCACCGAACCACCCGGACAACTGCTCACCGCCCGCGGGCACCTGACCCGCGGCCCCAACACCCACGAGCCGACCTCGATCTCCACTCGACTCGTGGGACCCGCGCGCGCCTGAAACCAGGCCCGCACGCTGTCCCGCACCCTCACCGGGAGTTTCAGCGTGTATCTCTACCTGCTGGCCGTGCTGGCCGCCCCCGTCCATCCACCCCTGACCGCCGTCGTCGTGGCCGCCGCGACACTGGCCGTGCTCCTGACCCTGATCATCATTGCCACCCTGGTCGCGTTGTTCGCCGGGCCCGCACGCGGCGAACGCGCCCGCCTGGTACTGCGCGAGCTGCTCACCACGCTGCGGCATCGCACGGGCCGACGCCGGTGACCGCCACCTCCCGCACCCGGGTCGGGCGCCCGATGCTGTGCCCGGCCGATGTCCTGGCCGCCGTCATGGACATGCACACCCGCGGCATGACCGACCCCGCCATCGCCACCACCCTCAACCACGCCGGCATCCCCACCCCCGCAGGACGAGACCACTGGCAACGCTTCCACGTCTGGCGTCTACGCCGCACCGCCAGCGCACAACGCCTGACCGCCACCGGCCACGCCACCCTCGAACGACGGCCACATCAGCTGAAACACACTCCAGCACAACCGATTACCCCACCGAGAGCGCAGCGGCGCGGCGCAGCTGCCCGGCCCTCGCCCGACCGCGTCGGTCACCACGAGCCCGGCCCTGCCCGGCACCGGCGCCGGGGGCTGTTGCCCCTCCCGAGTGTGCCCACCCGGGAGGGGGAACAGCCCCGCCGCGGCGGGATCGCGCGCCTACGCTCGGGCGGCGTTGTTCCGCCGAGCCCACCCCGTGGAGGCACCGACATGGCCGGACCCGACCAGACCCGTTCGGCCACAACCGATCACACCCCTACCGGCGCCGACTCCGAGCCGTCGGCGACCACTCTCGCCGCGTTCACCGACCCGCGCACCACCGGACTGCGTCCCCGCGTGCTCACCGCGCCCGCCCCCGGGGGCGGGCTGCGTGACCGGGCCGCGGTGCTGGGCGCACTCACCTGGCTGCACCAGCTGCTCGACCCCGACCAGCCCACCCCGCTCACCACCGACACCGGCGTGCTGGCCGACGACATCATCGCCACCGCGCGCCGCCAGCCACCACCGCCCGGGCTCACCCCGGCGGCCGTGGCGCGTCTCGAGGTCCTCACCGCCGCGCTCACCCGCCCCGAAACCATCGACCCCGGCCCCCGTGGTCTGCCCCGCCTGATCCTCGACCCCGACGCCTACGACGCCTGGCTCTACGAACGCGCCTACCGCCCCGAAGTCGCCGCCGCCCTCGACTCCACCGCCACCGTGCTGGCCCGCCTGGAAACCGCCCTGGCCCGCCTCGACAGCGCTCCGAGCTACCTCGGTGACGACCTCACCTACTCCGCCATGGCCCACGTCATCGACACCGCCCGCACCACCACCCACACACTGCGCCACCTCGACCCCCACGCCGCCGAACTCGTCGACAACGCCCGCCGCCACGGCATCCAATACACCGATGACCTCACCACCGTGACCGGAATACGCTCCAGCGCAACCGAATACACCCCCATACCGACACCCGAGAAGGCGCCCACACCCGATGAGGCCATCCACGCGCTACGCCAAGCCAGCACCACCGCCGCGGCCGCCGGCCTGACCTCGGCCGAGATCGGTCACATACTCCACCAGGCCACCGCACAGACCCGATACCGCGCCGAAATCCACACCGCCCTGCCCGGACCCGGCTGGCAACTCAACACCTACAGCCTGCACCCCACCCCCGCCCACGCCGCGCACTGGATCCACACCCACATGACCACCGGCCAGCACCATCACGACCAAACCCTGCGCGCCACCATCGGCGACCGCGACCGACCCCACCACCCCACCTTCGCCACCACCGGCAACCCCGCCACCATCGCCCACGCCAGCACCCAATTCCAGCACCAGATCACCACCGCCCAACCCACCACCGGACCCACCCCCGACCTGCACGCCGCCACCGCAGCCACACCCCCGCTCACGCCAGCCGGTCGCACCCCGCACGCCGCCGCACCCGCACCCGCACCCGAGTCCACCGCGCCCGCAACCGAATCCGATACCAGCCCAACCCTGTGAAGCGATGTCAGGCGAACTCGCCCTGCCCGCGCGCAGTGGCGCGGTGCACGACGGTGGCGCCGCGCGCGAAGAAGCCACCGGTTCGATCACATGCCAGCGCCGATGACCATGCGCCCAGCCCCACACATCCACCGACACCCCAACGCGGTAGCAACCAGGCACGGGCAACACCACCGCGCCCAACCGCTCCCGCCGTATCCGGAGAAGGGGGCGCGGTCGGCGCCGCCTACGTAAGACATTCCCTGAGGGGCCGTAAACGGCGGTGGAGCTCAGAGGTCCGAGGGCTCGGCTGTAGCAATCCGGCGAGCGTGAGTGTGGCTGAGCCGGGCGAGTTCGCCGACCGCGCGGTAGGACAGCCATCCACTCACGCGAGTGACCAGCTCGTCTCGCCGCGTCTCAAGTTCATCGATGGCCTCCGCTGTCTCGACGAGATCTCGCTCGACATGGCTACGGGCTGCGTCACGTGCTTGGCCGAGCCATTCGTTCAACCGCGCTATGACGTTCACGTCATCGGGTCGCGGGCTCGTGCTCATCTCGAGCGCTTCGGCGGCCAGCGATTCACCGAGGAGCCCGAGTTCGGCGTCGGTGAGCTCCGCCCCGACGACCGGGGGCTCGCCCTCGGCGAACCAGTCGTCGGCGTCCCATTCCAGGACACGCGGGTAGTCCGCGTCCCCGATGCCGCTGCATGCCGCGGCGATCTCGGCCTGCGCGGCGTCGGCGTCGGCGTCGAAACGACCGACATTGTTGTTTCCATTCCACTCGACCGACGCCCCCGCGAGTACCCGCGCGGCCAGCGGCGCCAGCGCGTCGAGCAGCTCGTTGGCGCCATCGGCGGTCAAACAGGGAATCGACCACCACAACGTGCGCTGGTGGTACACCGACTCAGGCAACGCCGAACCGGGCTCGGAGTTGTAGTCGGCGGTCAGGTTGCCGCTCTCGAGGTCGAGGCTCACGTGGCAGGGCTGCGGGGCCTGCTCGGTGCTGTAGCGGCAGTACAGGGTAGTGGGCGTGGCGGTGTCGACCGGCGTCACCAACAAGTTCGTCATGGAACATATTGTTCCATGGATGGATTGGCATGTCAGGGTTTGGAACATATTGTTCCAATTTCGCGAGTGGTCTTTTACCTCATGGCAATCGACTGACCTACGCGCAGCCGCCGACCACCCCAGCACTACGGTCCGGCTTCAGCGCCAGAGGCTGTGGCGGGCCCGGACACATCGCGGGCGCCGAGGGGCTCGACCGGTGTGGCACGGGAGGTGTCGCGGGTGCGGGCGGAGGTGGAAGTGCCCAGCGTGGCAGTGCCCAGCGCACCCGGATCGACGGCGGCCTTCTGAGCAGGGTGATACAGCAGTGTCACCCGCACATCGCCGGGTGCGTAGTCGCCGGACTCGTCCAGGCTGTGGGCGTAGTCCGCGGCGCGGTTCTCGCTGACGAACCGGGCGGTCGCCGCCCGATCGATACTGCCCGCATGGGTTGTGGCGGTGACCTCGGTCCACGGTCCCGGCCCGGGCGGCGGCGCGACAGTGACCTCCACCGCGTGTGGGCCGTAGTCGCCGGACTCGATCAAGCTCGCCGCGTAGACGTCGGCACGCCCGATATCAGCGAACTGCGCGGTGGCGCTGCGATCGAGCCCACCAGCCTTCTCGGCGATGACCGCGAACATGAGAGAGCTCGGGGTGGTCATGGTCAGAAATCTCCGATCAGCGGCGGGTTGCTGTGGCACTCACCAACATTGACACGAGACCGCGGGAGCCGACGATGTACAAATACACACTCACTCCCGTCGCGCCCGCGGCACCAAACGGCGTTCGTGCCGCATCCTCCGGCGCTCACAGCCGCGCCGCCCCGGGCCCACGCGGGAACCCGCGACGACTACCGCGGCCACATCGGCGGCCCGCCGATCGTTGCGACAATTTGTGAGCGCGTCATAGCGCTGTAATCCAAGCCGCCCCTGATACAACGACACGGTGAGCAAACTGACTGCGAAGAAGCAGGCGCGTCGTGCAGCACGCAAGGCCAAGGCTCCGCGCAGCGAGGACACCGGCCACTACGTGCAGCCGGTTCGGGCATCGGCCGCGTACACCGGTTCGCTGACATTGACCGAGCAGGAATGGGACCGCGTCGAGCGCGATCAGGCTCGCTGGGAGGCCAGCCTCGGTCCGTGTGGTGTGCCGGTGAGTCCGTCTCCCACGACCGATGTGCGCGAATACCTGCTGGGAGGCTACCGAGAGCTCGACGGCTTCGAGACCAACGAACGCGCGTTCGTCGCCTCCGCCGAAGCGTTCTCCGACCGAATGTCTCAACGTGGCTGGGTATTCGACAGCGCACGGTCCGACCAATTCACCTTGGCATGGATCTACCCGCCGTCCGAATCCGTGCCGGCCGCCGACGACGACCTCGAACCGTTCACGACACTGCAAGTGTTCGTCCTGAGCTCGCTGATATTGGCCGAGAGCGACTTCTCGCTGATGATGACCGGGCACTCATGGGACGCGGGAGTATGGCAACCGGGCAGCATCGAGCACTGGTTCGCCCATATCGATGCGGTCGAGAACTACCGCACCGGCGACGACCCCGAGACACTTCCGTTCGCCCGCACCCTTCCGTTCGCTGGCGTCCGCTAGCCCGAGAGGCGGCGCAACGATCGCGCGGCCCCGCAGGCGGCACGGACCGGCACTCGGCGGGCGGTGTCAGGCGAACTCGCGGTGCACGCGTGCGGTGGCGTTCATCGCGTGAGCCACACTGGTCAGCAGCAGCTCCAGCGCGGCCTCCCCCCGCGCACCGGCGCGATGCACGGCGGTGGCGCCGACGCGGTCGGCCAGGATCGGTCCATCCGGGATCACGGCATGAAACATCAGCCCATCAGCGCCGTCGCTGTGGTTGTCGCGGCGGCCGTAGGTCGCGTGGAATGACACGGTGACTCCGGGCGCGGGCTGCCAGCCGGTCACCGCCATACCGTCGTGTCCGCCGTCGTCGTTGTCGGCATCGATGTAGCCGAGCAGGTCGGTGACGATGTGGTGGTCGAGCAGGTCATAGATGCCCAATCCCTCGTCCAGGCGCAGCAGGTCGCGGAAGGTCGTGCCCGGGCGCACCTGCGGATCGGGGGTGCGATCGAGCCAGGCCCGATCGTAGGCCAGCACCGGCCCGCTCAGCACCGGGGACATACCCGGGGCGAGAAAGCTCTCCGGGACGCCGGGGACATAGTGTGCGTCGTTCATGGTCGTACTCCTCGAAATCCTCGAGATCGGTGCCGGGCCGCCGCCGTGACGGGGCCCGGTGACAGATGATCGCCCGCGCCCGCGGCAGCATGGCTGATCCGGGATATGGTGCGGCGCAACATATCTCACGTGGCGGGGTCACCCTTGACGGGCTTGGCGGGCTTGTTCTTGTGGTAGTTCAGGAAGCTGTCCACCGCCTGCGGACTGACACCCAGCTCACGAGCGATCCACGACGGCTTGTACCCGCGCGCGACGAGCTTGTGCGCGGCGTCACGGCGGCGCGCCCGGGCGGCAGCGAGCTCGGCGTCCAGGCGCGCGGTCTCGGCATGCGCCGCGACAACCTCGGCC